>JAJRYD010000014.1 GCA_024275955.1 Nitrospirota bacterium | reverse complement strand
TTTCAATTCTACTATTGCCATCAATCTTCTTTCCGTTTACTCTGTCCATGTTGACCTCCTTGCTATTTTTTGTTCTTTCTCAAACATATCTTAGCAGGTGAGGTCATACCTTAATTTCAACTAACTTTAGGACAATTTCCAATTAGAAACGGGAATTATGATTGTCGCCAAGCGGGAATTATAGTTGACGCTGAACAACCGGTAAAGTTGCAAAGGTAGCGTGACGGTCACATAAAAAACCGCCTACTTTATTGGGGAAAGGTCAGCGCCTCTCTCACCGTTCTGGCAAGTAAGGGTTTAACTGCACAAATCAAGCAGGTTCTTACCCTGAAGGCCTTTTAATCCGCCTCTGGCGCAGGTCAATGCTATCGTTTTCACCGGTTAGCTTGCGGTAATTTCTAACAGAAGTTTATTCGTATCCATGCTTGCCTCAAAATATCGCGTATCTATCGGTTTGCGATTCCTTACAAAATCTATAAAAACTTCAATCGATTTGGCAAGCGATTCTTCGTAATCCTTGCTCTTATCTACAGTCTCCTTCAGAATAGATGGAGGCTTTTTGAAAAAACCTTTATCTGTATAGGAATCTCTTGGTCCAAACAGCTCTAACCCCTCTTCGTCGAGAACAAGATATCCGTTTACCCCAGCCATCATTATGCGGTTTATTAACGGCGCAGCATAAGAGATAAAAATTGTCGCTGTCATCCCACTTTTGAAAGTGAAAGAAATGGTGCTACTATCATATGCCGTACCTGTTTTTGCCATAATTGCAGGGGCATAGCAATAGTTTTCAATACTACCAAAGACAAACCTTAAAATATCTATGTAATGCACACCTACTGTCTCTGTTATAGAATGCTTATTCGTGGCTCCATCGGCACGCCACGAACTAGAATATCCTTCCTTAAACGCAAGCCCGTCCGAGCTTATGATATTAATGTTAAGGATTTCACCTAGGTGCTTTTTCACAAGGCCACTTTTAAGCAAATCCCCGAAATAAGAATACCTGAAATTAAAATTAAAATAAATTCTAGATCTTTCTTCTTCCGTTAACTTTAGAAGAAAGTTAATCTCTTCCATTGTGGATACCGGCGGTTTTTCACAAAAAATGTATCCACTGTACTCTTTTAGTAACTTTTGTATATAGGAAAAGTGTGTCTGGTTCGGGCTGGAAATGATTACAGCACCACAACCGAACAGATCCTCTATAGAGTTGGTGCCTAAGCTGTTATTGATCTTTTTTTCCGGATGGTAAATCTGGGCTACCTCGGCATCTTCCCTTTCATTTATAAGATCAATTATTCTAAGGGCATGATTTTTATATCCGATTACCCCTATCTTTATTTTCATATGAAACAACGATCACACGGTTCAAGCGAGTTTCTGTTCATTGCTAGGTGTACTTTTCTCATTTCATTATATTTCTCGCCATGCCAAAGATCCCGAATAGATTGGTCATTAACATTTCCTAAAGCCAGATAGCTCTTGTAGTCAATATCACAGGGATTACATACTCCGTCGTACCAAAGATACATGCGGTTCCAGAGGAGGAGACACGGGTCGCCAAGCTTTTCATTTAGCTTATTATTGTATGTATCCGATCGTTCATTGCATTCTATGATGCCGACGTCATCCACCAGTTCGGCCCAAAATTCCGCAAACTTATCGTAATTAAGGTCATCATTCATCCGCACACAGCTTACGCGTGTTACGCATTTAGAGTTTGGATATTCCACATCCCTGATCTCTTTAAAATTTCTGATATTTTGAACAATCGTATCAAAACTGCTTTTCTTTCTAATATTTTCATACTCAGACGCGATATATGAATCTATCGAAAAAACCAAAATATCAACATTCGCTTTAAGGATAGCGTGGATCAGGTCATTATCCAGCCTGGTACCATTCGTGTTCAGTTTCAGCTCAAGGAATTTCCCTTTGCAATAAGCAAGCATTTCCTTAATCTTAGGGTGCAAGATAGGCTCACCCCTTGATGCCAAAGTTATAGCCTTGGTTCCACCTTCCTCGGCCTCATCTATTATCTTTTTGAAAAGGTCCAAGTCCATCATCCCCATATATTTTTTATCTGAGGAGAAGGTTTTATCCGTTTGAAAGCACATAACGCAACGGACATTGCATATGGATGTAGGCTCGATAAGTAAGTACAAAGGAAAAGCAGATACAATCTTTTTTTCGCAATAATTGGTGAACTTCCATCGGTAAATAAGGTAATCCGCCCAAGTCGATCTATGGTGAAGCAAAAGATACCTAACCTCTTGGGAATTTAACATAGCTTTGCCTTTTCTTTTAAATTCCTTTAGAAGCCCACTCAAAATCTCCCTGTCTCCTTCAAGCAGAATCGTTTTTTCACTTGCGATAAGAGTTTCCAGAACGAGATCTTCAGAGATATTTTTATGAGTTAGAAATTCTACTTTCATAATATTAAGGCAATCTCTAATCTGTTAAAGGTCGTACTCCTCACCATTAATGATTAGGTTCACTTCCGGTTTACCTTCGACAAGCTCTATACCCTCTGTAACATTTTCAGTTAGCTCGTTTTGTGAAAACCCTCCATATCTTTTAACAGTCGTCTCACTGTCATGCAATTCTAAAAGGAGGTTGCCCCTAATCTGCTCTCTTTGTGGAAGTGGCCTGAAATCGGATGCCTGATTCCATGAACGGTCAACCGTATATCCATAAAATGATATTTTTTTTACGTTTAACTCTTCCAGACAGCAGTAATTTACAATCTCGTAAATATTATGAACTATCTTATAAACCCTTAAACCGGAATCGTAGTAATACCCGTATGAGCTATCTTTATCAATAACTGTTAAACCGTTCAACCTTAAAACCATCCCAATGTTTAGGTAGCGGTTGGAATGTGCAACCAGGGTAGACAGAAAAGGCTTCCACTCTGGAATCTGCTCAAAAAGATTGAACACAGTAACCATGTCGTATTTTTTGTCGTCAAGATCATCAGGGAATACACCACTGATAAGTTTAATATTCTTATAGTGTTCCAAACCAAAACCTATGGCACGTTGATCTACGTCTATTCCGGTATATTGCACCGAGCTACCAAACGCTTCCTTTAAGGCGGCCCCAAGGCCACCGGAAGAACATCCAACGTCTAATACAGTCTTGCAGTTAGACATTATATCTCCCGAGAAGAAATACTTCTCTGAGTCAAAGAAATCGCTTAGCCTGAACCTTTTCTTGCTAAAAACCACACTACCAAGCGGACTCCTTTTATAAGGATTTACGTCATTAAAGCTCACTCAGTCAAACCTTACTTATCGTGTGAATGCCGAACGAAATAGCGAAGTTTCTTTGCCACCCCTTGCTCACCATCAGATATAGATTTCTCTCCGTTCCCAATTATAGCGTGAATGGATTTGGAGTATTTGGTTATGTAGTCAAGCCCCTTAAGCTCCAGAGATGCCGCCTGATCAGACCCATACATGGCTCTATTGAGGGTAATGTGCCTTTCGACAACGGTTGCGCCCAGAACAACGGCAATAATGGTAGGCAGGATGCCGGTTTCGTGACCGGAGTAACCAACAGGAAGATTGTAACGCTCTTTTAACGCAATCATAGCCTTGATGTTGCACTCTTCATCAGTGCATGGATATGTGGAAATGGTGTGCAGGAGCGTTATTGGACAGTTGTGTTTTTTAAATATCTCGACAGCTTTATCGACTTCGTCGTACTTGGTCATACCGGTTGAGACGAATGTATGCTTTCCTTCTTTAGCTATCTCTTCAACTAGGTCGTAATGAGTCATCATTGCAGATGCCACCTTGTTGTACTTGCAGTTATACTTGGCCATCTTCTTTTGGCTTTCAATATCCCATGCCGAAAACATGAAGTCTATTCCCTTCTCCTGACAGTAAGCATTTATCTCGTCGTACTGCCCTATGCTGAATTCCAGCCCCGCTTTCTGTTCTCTATTGGTGGTACCCCATGGGCTTTCTCTTTCCTTATCAAGCTCTTCTTTGGAATAAACAACTTCCAGTGTTCTTTTCTGAAATTTTGCGGCGTTACAGCCGGTAAATACAGCAATATCAATCAGCTTTTTAGCTATTTCCATATCCCCATTATGGTTTATGCCTATTTCAGCAATAATGTAAGGTTCTTTAGTCTCTGTCAGCATCTATACTCTCCTAAAATTGTTAACGCCCCCATATGCACAAAAATGATACGATGAACGACCGATCAACAGCATTTCGCTGTAGACAAGCAAAGCAAGTAGAGCCTACCAAACAACTCCCAGAATATCAACCAACTCTCGTATCACACCATAACCACCCTTGGCTTTTGTCGTAATATCAGCTATTTCAAGGATTTGGCTATGGGCATCCGACGGGGCAACCCTTATCCCAACTGATTTCATTACTTCGTAGTCATTCAAATCGTTCCCAATGTAAAGAACCGACTTAAGATCAATATTCTGCTCATTGCAATATTCAGCCAATCGCTTTTTCTTGTCCTTAACTCCGTAGATAACCTGTATTTTGAGTTTTTTAGCTCTGGCTACAACAACAGGATTTTCCTCTGTAGATATAATTATTTGCTTGAAACCTGCCTTTTTGAGATACGACACACCAAGACCATCCCCCCTATTCACTACTACCGCCTCTTTACCATCCTCGCTAACAAGCACCCGATTATCGGTCATCACACCGTCAAAGTCATAAACAAGAAGGTGAATAGAATCATTATCCAGTAATTTATTGCCTTGCATTTTACTCACCGCTAGCCAAGATAATCGGTTCCGACATATTAAACCTCAGTGGATGATTTCCAGGAACTTTTGATTCTGCCCTTCTTCTTTCACCAATGGCATAGGCTCTTTCACGAAATTTAACAAGATCCTCTCCCTCCAGAGCGTGCGGTATAAAGTGTGGATAATCAACTCGTGCTTGTAGATTATCAAGGTCCACATACTTTTCTTTTGGAAAGGGAAGAAGATTATGCTCCGCACAATAGTTAAAAAGAAACGTACCTGGAAATGGCGTCGCATAGCTGAGTGCGTACTTATCTAGCGGTAACTCCTCTATCATCTTATATGTCTCTTCAAGGGTCTCATGCGTTTCTTCAGGCATACCTATTATAAAAAACCCGTTTACATAGAGATGGTGGTGCTTCATGCAGGCATTCACTACCTCGTATATCTTATGATCGCGAAGGCCCTTTCTCATCACCTTGTTACGGATATATTCAGAACCGCTTTCAATAGCTATGCTTATTCGTATCATTCCTGCGTTAACCATTGCATCTATGATCTCCTGGTCCAGCTTATTAATAGCAACACCATTGGGTGTATCAAACTGAATTTTCATTCCCCTGTCTTTTATTCCATTACATATGGCAAGCGTCCTGCCCTTATCAAAGGTAAGGTTATCATCCATGAACTGAAAATACCGAGTGCCATATTTATTGTAAACATGCTCCATCTCGTCAAGCACCAATTTAGGTGAGCGATATCTGATTGTTGGGCCATGAGCAAGCCACATGCTACAAAAGGTACATCTCAGCGGGCAGCTCCTGCTACTGAGTATAGGAAACGGTTGGCCAACTGGGATGTTGAGAGGATTATACCACTTGGAAGTGTCCATTTTATACTCATCAACATTTAGTAAACTATAATCAGGAGCTGGAAGCTCATCCAATTTGTCATAAAACTGAGATTTTTCATTAAGCCTAACTTCACCCGCACCCCTGTACGCAAGACCATCTATCTTTGCCAAATCTCCCTTAGCATCTTTTATGTAATCAACCAATTGAGGGAAAGAAATTTCACCTTCACCCACAACAACGTAATCTATCCAGTCGTACCTTTCTATTATCGTTTTTGCAAAAATCGTTGGATGCATTCCACCTATGACTATCGATGCCTGAGGAAACAAACTCTTCATTTTTTTGGAAATAAGTAGCAAATAGGGAAATGCACCAGAAAAAATACAGCCAAGCCCTATTATGTCCGGATTAAATTCCACCGCATCAGGTATTATATTTTTATCAATGTAATCCTCGATGATTTCATGATTGACCTCTTGGGAGTTAAAAAAATCATTATTAACATCACGAATTCTGACACTGTCGCCCCTTCTATTCAGCACCGTGGCAAGCGACAGTATGCCAGTAGGAAAATAGTTATCCTCACCAGTAAATTGGTTTCTTGATGAAACAGGATTAATAAACATAATATTAGCTGACATATTATTTATACTCCTTGGCCATTAGAAATTCTGCATAATCAAAATCAATCTGTGTATTTATATCTACAGATTCGTGCTGAGTCATCATATACGGGTGTATTCTGCCAGCATGATAGGTTCTATCTTTAGTTAAGTTTTCAGGCGACGCTATGTAAATTGCGGCATTTACATAATAGTAATTACACTGCTGGCGAAGCAGGTTATAATTATCTGTCTTTATTAATGGTATCAAAAGTCCATCCTCTATAATCCTGATGCCTGTAACAGGCTTGCCAAAAGGCATCACACTCATTACATTCTCTCTGTTATTTCTAAAAAATAGTTCTATAGAGGCATCAAGATGTTTTGACGTTGTAAAAGGCGCTGTTGGCAACAGCATAATAACACCAGCAGGAGAGTACCCTTCTATCTCTCGTAGCTTTTCAACAGCGTCAATTATGGCAAAAACCGAATGTATGTTGTCCTCTGCCAGGCTTTGGGGTCGTAGAAATGGAACCTCGGCACCTAGGCTCTTTGCCACTTCGCTAATCTCCTCATCTTCTGTAGATACCATTGTCCTGGTAGAGAGCTTGGAATTAAGTGACGCCTCTATGGCATACGAAACAAGAGGCTTCCCATAAAGCTCTTTAATATTTTTTCTTGGTACACCCTTAGAACCACCCCTTGCCGTAATGATGGTCAATATCTCTTTATTATTCTCTTGCAATCAAACTCTCCTATAATACCTATATTCCAAGTCAGACTTTCGCACTTTTATCAGAGCACAAAAAGTTGTCCCAATAAACATAAAGAAATACTATCACGCCTAGCAGTGCGGTTGACAATAGTCCTTTTAAGAAGATCGTGGTTCCGCTTAAAAGCGGAACAGGTGGGAAAAGTGTCATTGCCCCAAACCAGAAAAGTGCCGCGATAGCTATAAAAAATAACAATTCCCCAATTCTCAGGTCCAAAGGATAAAACTTTTGCCCCAACCTCAAATATATGAACAAGGCCGCCAGGTTGGTGAGAATATAGGTTAGTATCACTCCGTCTATCCCCATCTGCCAAATCAGAACGATTCCAAGAAGCGCGAAAAGAACAAACTTAACGCTGTAAACAAAGCTTGAATACATCGTCTTTTTAGCAAGCAAAACCTGCGTCTCTGGCAAAAAGGCAAAAGATCCAAGCATAAAAGCGAATGAAAGAGGGGGAACGTATTTGAAGGATTCATAGTATTCGTCCTTCCCCAGCACCAAAACCACCTCGGGGGCGAAGACAGCGACTGTATAGGTAAGAAATGTAAAAATCGCAAATAAACCGGTAAAGACTTTACTGATCACAACTTTGAAATCGTCTCTTTCCGATGCTACTTTAATAAAAAATGGCATTAAAGCAAGCTGAAATGCCGACACCAGCATCATAAGGATGTTGGCAATTGTCCTCGCGACTGAATAGATACCTATCTGTGACGCCGGCAAGACCTTATCGAGAAAGAACCGGTCAAGAACATTGAAGACGTTGTTTACGATGTTACCAGGAACAAGTGGAACAGAATACCAGAGAGCCTCCTTAAGCCCCTTTATCTCTATCCCTATTTTGCAGTTTTTAGCCATAACGGCAGAAAATACTAAAAACATAGATGCGTTAGCATAAAGAACACCGTAAAGAGCGCCCTCAACACCAGAACCGATATAAGCCACAAAAAAGATAATGGACGACAACGTGCAAAGAACCTGAAGAAAATTTAACACGACGTACAGTTTCGCCTCGTCTCTAATCCGAAGTAGTTTTAGCGCCAGTAGTGACGTAAGGTTGATTCCTTCTGCGATTATCGTCAATCTTATGAGTGGGTAAAATTTTACCTGATTGAATATAAGCGAGAAAACCATCTCGCCAAATATGGCAAAGATAGCAGTGATGATGCCGCCCCATAAAAGTGTAAACATCCAAACGGTAAAGAGAGATTCTTTTTCTTTCCCTTCTTTTTTCCAATCATAATATAGCCGTAAAACTGCGCCTGACAGGTCTAGCGACAAAATAGAACCAATAAACGGCGGTATTATTCTTGTTAAAGCCCATACACCATACTCCGCCGGTGAAAGGTAGCGAAGAAATACAGGCAACAAAATAATGCCGACAGCATTGGTAAGCATCATCCCTGTACCATATGTGAATACTGAGCCGGCTAGTTTTCTAAACAAACCATTAACGGTTAACTCAGCATGCGACATTTATCTAACTCTTATTTCCGAAATACTTATCATCAACATCTTGTCACCTTTGATCTGAAATGAGAGCTTGCGAACATCTATGCCATCTGGAATCTCAAACTTAACAGTCATTTGTCCAAAGCTTCCATGGTAGTCAGAATTAAGCTCATAGGTTTTTCCATTCGCGTCTATTGCTTTGCATCTGATGCTGGAATAGTACCTGTGCTTTCTGCTAAAATCAATTTCGAAGCTACGGCTATCAGAGCCAACATCTGCATTTAGCGTTATGTCAAACAGAACATCCTGACCATGCATCCATGTAAGGAAAGTCTCCTGATTATCATCAAGAAGATTTTGATGACTAAACTCAAACGGCAAATCGTACAGCGTTTTTATTGCAATCTTATTGATATTGCCGCCAAATTCGTTCTCGTACTCCTCGTAGCTTTCTAGGTTGAGCTTATACGAACTATCATCGGTGCCAGTCTGAACCTCATATAATCCAAACCTGCCGCCGTCGTCATGTAGCACCTCTTCATACCTGTCCTGCTTAGAAAAGATAAGTTTTTCCGCAATACTTTCAGCGTAAGACTGCCGGTCAATCAAAACCAAAGCGACACTTCTATCTTCAATTATTCTATTTCTGGCACTATCGACCTCTCGATGATTAAAAAACCTTTGAAAATCCTGATGTCGCTCATAGCCATCAGGGGCGAGCCAGAACCGCCCAACCATTGGGGGGATAGAGACATAAGCAGAAAAGACATCACCGTACATTGGGTTAGAAATAAAACTTTTTGCATTGCCGCTATAAGAATCAAGCTTTTTAAGAACTTTCAGCTCACTAACCTTAAACATATTAAAACGGTCTACATCTTTGCTAAACACTAAAATAATAAGAGAAATAACTATCCATACAACGACAAAACAGGCCAAGAAAAAAAACGTTAAAATTATCTTCTTGTATCTATAATAGATGTCGACCCTGTTAATTAAAAAGGTGGCCGCAACAACAGGCAGGATAAAAGTAAAATTATCGAGCGTAGCAAAGCGACCAACTAGCAAAAGAGATGTTTTCATGGAAAGGTAGTGACCGGAAAACGCTGGCACAGTAAGCAAAAAAGGTGCAAGCAGAATTACAGAAAATACAACAATCTCTTTCTTTTTATCTCGACTTAAAATGTGGATGGAAAAATAGATGAGTGCAATAATCACAGAAATGTTTGTTGGTGTTATATATATCTCCGGCTTGAAGAAGGTCCAGTCACCTAATGGAAACATGGAAAACCTTGCCTTGAAGGCAGAATACAAATCTTTTTCTTTAGCGTAGCCGTCCATCTGAGATATTTTTAAAAAAAAGTACGGCAGTGTCAAAAAACCAAATAGGACAGAGCTGGCAAAAATCTTGCTAAAGCTCTGCCTATTATCTTTTTTAAAAAAATAAAGCACTAACAACAAGAAAGCCATCACTATGGAATAGTAAATAGTAAACTGTAGATGCACCGAGGCG
The DNA here is from genome assembly GCA_024275955.1 of Nitrospirota bacterium. Lineage (GTDB taxonomy): Bacteria > Nitrospinota_A > UBA7883 > JACRGQ01 > JACRGQ01 > JAJRYD01. The sequence goes on along the minus strand of JAJRYD010000014.1, from coordinate 24,246 downwards.
GATGAGCCAAGTGCTAGACCAAGCAGTACAGCCTCTTTGAAGCTTTTTCCTTTTCCTGATAAAACCTCTAGGAAGAGGCCGGTTATAAGCGGAACAAGTATCCAAATAAATTGAGATGCAGGTTGAGCCAAGTGGACCAACGGCGAATAATTGTACTCTATGCTTTTAAGCCCATACTCCCAAAAAAAGAGAGCAAGCATAGTCTTCCCCTCGTGCCGCGCAAGGCCAGCAGACGAAATAAAAAATCGCATCGCACTAAAGCTTAAAAATGACAACAAGACAGGGAGGTATACATATACTTTGAATGGCTGAAGCCCACTGCTTTTACATATTGATGCCCAAGAAAGATATATCTGATTAGCAGAATATACAGGATCAAATAATACATTATGCATAATAATTCCGGATGTAGGAAGTGTGTCACTGTCTAAAATATCTTTCACTCTGGCAATGTGAGAGTAGGTATCCATTCCAAATATTGCGTACCTCGATACCCATAAAAGAATAAGCGCAAAACCTATTTGCAGTAAAAGTGCACTTTTAAAATAATATGGGTCTTCGGTCTTAAAATCGAAAAAACCTTCCCTTGTAGCGGGCCACCCAACTGCTTGCAGGTTATATGCATAGAAGAGAAACAGCACAAAACAATAAGCAACTACAAGCCAGATAAAGCTATTAATGCTCATATGTGTGACGTAGGCGCAGATGGAAATAACACTAAGAGAACCAAGTGACATGGCAAAAGAAATAGCATAGGAGTTTTCATACTTTTCGCCTGGTTTTAAAAGTTTCAGAAAAAGCCAGCCAGGGAGAAGGTTAAAAAACAAAAATGAGGCAACAAAAATAACTATTGGTGGCAGGCCAATGAGTAACGAGAGCCCTGGAATGTTGAGGACTATAAGCAGTGCTGGCACAAACAAAGATAGATTCATACTAAAAATAGCGGTCGGTTAAAGAAAAAGACCATAAAAAGTATTTTTAATAAAAAAGGTCGTTGCCTTAAATAAATTTGAATGCATGCTACAATTCTCTGCTGGGTAAAAGACACCTACGCACTCCGTTAACCGATTGCCACGTTTGCAAAAATAAGCTAGCATAAAAAAGTTAAAAAAAATACAGTGATACTCTTTTGGTAGCATCGAAATATCGGCAATCACTTTTTTATCAAGCAATACATTGCCTGACGAAGGGTCTCCAATCTCTGCGCCCCACACAGCCTTAAGTAAGAACTGCCAAATAATCTTACCCGTCTTCCTTGAAATAGGCATGGAATATTTATGCTCATCGTTTTTAAAGCGTGAGGCTATTATGGCATCTGCCCCTGACTCTTCCCACCTAGACAGCAAAGAAATGACGTTAGCAGCATCATGCTGACCATCGCCATCATGAACAATTAAAAGATCGTAATCACCACTTTTAGCGTAGTCATATATCCTAAAAAGGTTGGTACCATAACCGCCATTTTTTTCAGCCCTACTAACTACAACACTTTCATAACTTCCTGCAACCTCTGATGTTTTATCCTTTGAACCATCATCAAAAACAGTAATATCAACTTTTGCATCAATGCTACTAGTAAGCTCTATCAAATCTTCCAACACTTTACATATCGCAGTTTCTTCGTTATAGGCAGGAATCCCTATCAATATTTTATGTTCGCTTGTTAGTGTCGGCATACTAAAAACCTAAAGGTTAACTGCCCTGTCTGTTTTGGCAGATTCGATTGCGGCAAGCACAATTTTCAAATTCTCTCTTCCCTCTTCTGCCGCTATGAGTGGCTTTTTATTATTTTTAATAGAACCCACAAAGTGGTTTATCTCTTTCTCAAAGGGGTCGTCAACAAGATGTCTAAGCGGCAGCACAAAAGTCTCTAGGCAGTAATTAAAGAAATTCCAGACAAGCGTATGATTAGCTTCCACGCTCTCGATAAACAGCTTTCCTCTAAAATGCCTAACAGCTTTCTTTTCTCCGGAAAGCCCAAAATCATAGCTAAAGAAAGGGTAGCTATAAGAACTTCCAACAACACCAATAGCACCATTGTCAAACTTCATGTTTATCCAGATATTGTCGTCGATTTCCTTGCCATAAATGCCTGTAGAGGAAGCGTAAACACTGGTGACTCTAGCGCCTGTTATCCATGTAAGGAGGTCAATGCCATGAGAAGCCAGATCCATGGCCACACCACCCGTCTTAGAAGGGTCCGAGTACCACTTCTGCTCCGGCATCCATTTCCCCTTTCTAAACCATAAGTTGCCTATTTTACCAAGTTCTCCATTTTCCGCCAGTCTCTTCACCTTGCGCATTTCATTAAAGAATCGTAACGTGAATCCTGGCATTAGCACTTTGCCTGTCTGTTTCTCTGCCTCTATCATCATATCGGCTTCTTGGATAGTTGATGCAAAAGGTTTTTCGCATAATACATTGGCTCCTCCCTCCATTGCCTTAATAGCGAACTCGGCATGGCTACCTGCTGGAGTACAGACACTCACAATGTCCGGTTTTTCAACACCTAACATTTCTGAAATATCTGTATAGATATTCAGATTGCCATACTTCGCCGCAAATTTATCACCTCTATTCTCACGTCGGCAAAATACGGCAACAAGTTTTACATCACTGTTTTTTCTATAGGCGGCGGCATGATATTCAGCGGCACTTCCGCAACCAACTATCGCTACTCTAAGTCCAGCCATAATGTCTAAAAGAGTATCTCTTTTGCTCCTCTAAGTAGCATTCTAAAAACTGGCACCACATCAGATGGAGACTGTATAAGCTGGCTAAACAGCTGTCCAAGATAATTTGGGTTCAGGTAATACCTTAAATATGACCTTAAAAGCTCTTTATTTAAAACCTCACCACTTAGAGCGCCAGAGGCTCCACTTGAGTTCACAGTGTCATATTTTTCGTCCAACCCCTTTAGAGCCGTCTCTGTTCCACTATCAAAGAGTTCTGACCCTGGCATCGGAATCGAGATATTAAATACAGCGTAATAAGGTTTTAACTTGATAGCGTAGCTAACCGTGTTTCTTATATCTTCCACTGTTTCTCCCGGGTTCCCAATCATGAAAAAGCATGATGGGGCAATACCAGTTTTTTTTGTCTCTTTTATCGCGTAGTCGACCTGATCAAGAGATATATTTTTTTTGATCTTTTTCAGAACTTCCTTAGATGCAGATTCAACGCCATAGCGTATCTCTATACAGCCAGCACGCTTCATTGCCCGTAGCATTACAGGTGTGACTCTGTCAACCCTACCGTTACACACCCATTTGAACTTTAGACCACTAGCTATAATTGCATCACAAAGCTCCACAACCCTTTTTTCAGTAATAGTGAAAGTATCATCAATAAAAAAAATGTGCTCTAAATGGTGATTCTCAATAATATCTCTCAGTTCTTTTGTTATGTTCTCGACTGATCTCTCCCTGACAGATTTGCCGTACATAAGCCTCGTGGCGCAGAAAGTGCAAGGAAAAGGGCATCCACGCGCACCCAAGAGCAAGGCCGTAGGTTTCCCGAATATTACTTCCGAATAAAGCTCGTTACGAATAAGATCTCTCGCGGGTACTGGGAGCAGGTCAAGGTTTTCAATTAATGGCCGTGCTCGGTTCTTGACTACATTTTTACCATCATAATAAAAAAGACCCTTGATAGATTCAGGATTACCGCCGCTTTTGCAGAGTTCAAGCATGCTCTCTTCAGGCTCACCTATTGCAACAATGTCACATCTACCTTTTGCAAGCAGAAAATCAGCAACAGATGACGCATATGTACCAAGGAAAACACGATTTTTATCTTTTAGGTTTTCAAAAAGTTCAAACGCACCACTTGCATTCAATGTGGCAAGTGGCATTGCTACCATGTCGTACTCTTTGCAAATTTCAATAGTCTTATCGAAACCTATCCTTTCCGGGTATGGGTCAAGCACTCTTACATCAAAACCATTTTCTCTTAGAAGTGCGGCAATATATGTAAGCCCCAGCGGAGAGAAGTCGCCACCCTTCGAGCGAGAACCAGTATGCCGTGCGATAACTGCATCTACGTTCACATTAAAGTTCTGGCCACGTTTAATTGGGTTTAATAGAATTATTTTCATTATTGTTTAGCACGTTTTAATTAATTCAGACTGGCCGATACCCTATGCCAAGATAGTCAACCCCCTTAAACTGGTTTTTATCAAACATCCTGCGTGCATCAACCAGTACGGGGTTTTTCATTAGTTCTTTTAGTACGGTTTTATTTATCTCTTTAAACTCATCCCACCGTGTAACCACTATTGTTGCGTCTTTATCTTTAAGGCACTCCTCCCAGCTGCTTGCATAACTAACATCGCCAGCGGTTAAGGTTTTGCTAAACTCTCCTTTAACTACTGGATCGTAAACCGTGACATTTGCACCCTCTTTTAATAGTTCGTCCACAATAATAATAGCAGGCGATTCTCTTAAATCGTCGGTATCTGGCTTAAAGGCAAGTCCAAGAACGGAAACCTCTAACCCGTCCAGCGTAGTGTACTTCGCTTTTAGAAGGCGCATCACCTCTGCCTGCTGAGAAGAGTTAATCTTCATCACCTGCTCCAAGATACCAAGCTTCAGGCCATTTTGCTCTCCAAAAGAGATGAGTGCCCTCACATCTTTAGGGAAGCAACTTCCGCCAAAGCCGCAACCAGCCTCTAGGTAAGTAAGGATTTTAGGGTCAACCAGCTCACCGTTTACCCGTGGGTTTAAACGGTAGTCAAGATGTAGCCCGCCAAGAACATCCTTTATATCTATGCCGCCAACTTCAAAAGCTAGGTTCGCCAACTCGTTGGAATAAGAGATAAGAAGAGCCAGAAGCGAGTTAGAGCTATATTTAATCATCTCGGCGGTGCGAAGGTTTGTTTCTACCTTTGGCACGTCTGTCCACCCGTAAACTTTTCTTAATACATCATGGCTTTTATCATCATAGCTTCCTATTACAATTCTGTCTGGCCTTAAAAAATCGTCAACGGCAGAACCTTCTCGTAAAAACTCTGGGTTACTGCAAAGGCCGAAGCCTTCTCCAGCTTTTTTGCCAGATGCTTCTTCTAATATAGGCAGTACAACGTTCTCTGCTGTAGTAGGCACAACCGTACTTTTCACAACAACAACTGGAAAGCCGTCGCTTTCTTTAATTGCCTCGCCAATCTCTTTAGCGACCTGCTCTATGTAGCAAAGGTCTATTCTTTTTCCGTCAAACGGTGTACCAACAGCTATAAAAATAACCTCTGCCTTGCTTACTGCTTCATGCAGACTTGTAGAGACGGAGAGGTTACTGCTTTTTAGATTTTTTTTTAGAAGTTCGTCTAACCCAGGTTCATAGATTGGTGAATTACCGCTCGCAATTTTTTCTATGATAGCGCTATTATTATCTACACATATGACATCATGCCCAGATTCACTCAGGCATGCTCCGGTAACAAGCCCCACATATCCTGTCCCGGCTACTGCTATTTGCACTTTCTATCCAAGTTTAAGAAAACTAATGTTAATTATGGTCTGCATACCATCTCAGTGTTCGCTTAAGCCCTTCGTCGATAGAAACCGTTGGTACATAACCAAGGACATCTCTTGCCTTTTTGATAGAAGGGGAACGGCGTATCGGGCTATCTACCAAATACGCTCCATCTTCACTCTTTTTGGTAATCACTTCAAGGCCGCTAATGCCAACCTCTGTCTCTGCATACTCCACCAGCTTGCGGGCTAGATCTTTCATAGATATTTCCGGCGTCTCTATTCCTATATTGAACGGTTCGCCCTGCTCGTCTGAAAGAAGAATAAGCAAATATCCATAAATGGCATCGGCTACATAGCAAAATGTCCTCGTCGGGCTACCGTCTGAAAGCATGATAATATTTTCGATATCAAAAATGTTTCTGCAAAAATCTGGAATAACTCTTCTATCGTTAATCCCAAGGCCTGGCCCATAGTTATTAAACGGCCTTGCCATCTTCACGGGTACATCGTGCATCTGCTGAAAGTTCACGCATAAGGTTTCGCCATACCGTTTAGATTCGTCGTAACATGCGCGTGGCCCTGTGCAAGAGACGTTGCCCCTATACTTTTCCGGTGTTGGAATCTGTTCTGGCACAGGGTCGCCATATATCTCACTGCTAGAGAAAAACAAAAAACTGGTAACAGGCTCACTCTCCCTTTTTTTAGTTACGCAGTAATCAAGCAGATTTCTTAGCCCAATGATATTTGCATCCATAGTCTCTATGGGGAACTGACGATAAAAGGTGGGCGATGCAATTGATGCCGCATGAATTATGTAATCAATAGGCGGCAAGGAGTTCACATCGAGTGTTATGATGTCTGCCTCTATAAGCTCTAGGCTATCCCGACCTTTAAGGTTCCCAAGCCAATCTGGCACACCTCTCATAAAGTTATCCATACAGATAATTTTGCAGTTATTCTTTAAAAGACCGTCGTTAAGTTTTAAAAAAAAGTGAATGAAGTAGTAACCCAAAAAGCCTGCGCCACCTGTTAGGAGTATTGTCTTCCCATCAAATGCCTGATACTTCCCATCAAGCTTTCCTGTTATTTCTTCCATATCGTTAGCCACTACCTGCTCTGCTGACATGTTCTCATCCCTCCAGCTTAAAAGGCTAATCGCCTCTGTTTTCCTTGTACCATTTTACTGTTTTATCTATCCCATCTTCGAGACTAACTTTAGCAGTCCATCCCAAATCTTCTTTTGCTTTACTTGGGTCTGCTACTGCGCTTAATAGCTCGTTCTTCCGGTAAGGGAGCGCACCCCATTTAACCAAAGGTTCAACCGCTACTACTAATCCAACCTTTTCAACAAAACCTTTTAGGCTTGTTTTCAGTCCCGTTCCAACTTCATAGGTAGAGTATGGCCGTTCAATCTCATCAGTAGCCGCTACTGCATCTTCAAAGGCTGTAGCGGCATCGTCTACATATATAAAGTCGCGTTTCTGTTCACCAGGTGATGCGTCCACAGATTTCCCCCGCATCATGCTTTCCATTATGAACGGAATAAATTTATTTAAATCGTCCTTCGGCCCGTACATATATTCAACCACCAAATTAACTGCCTTTATACCTTTTTCGAAACCATAAAATTTCATATTTTCCAGAAAACCTTTTTTCGTGGCGGCGTAAAAAGTATAGCTACTTGGCATGGAAGAGTCTGCATTAATGAATGATTTTAGCCCGTTATTTGCACCGTACTCTAAAAGCTCTGTCGGAAATAAAATATTAGAGCTAATCATCTGCTCTATACTCTCATTTTTTCTGCCGTATGCGGTTGCAAGGTGAATGATTGAGTCGAACTTGGCTCCATTGAACAACTCATTCATTGGCTGGCCTTGACAGGTGAAAACTCTTATCTTTTTAAGCTGATGCTCAACCCGCCACATATCAGAGCCGGGACGCTTAATGATAGAGACGCAATGCCCATTATTTAATAACCTCTCTAAAACGTATGAGCCAAGAAAACCAGAGGCTCCAGTGACGAGAATTTCCATTAGTCCTTATCCCAAACTTTCCAAGGAGGAGCGGACTCGTTCCAAAGTTCTTCCAGCTCCAGCTTGTCTCTTAGAGTGTCCATCGGCTTCCAAAAATTTTCGTGCTGATAACTATTCAGCTGTTTTTGCTTAGCAAGATTCTCCAGCGGCCCCTTTTCCCAGATAGTATCATCGTCATCTATGCAATCAATCACCTCTGGATTAAGAACAAAGAAGCCACCGTTTATCCAAGAGCCGTCACCTTTTGGTTTTTCCAAAAAGTCTTCAACCAGCCCTTCATCGTCAATAGTAAGAGAGCCAAACCTTCCGAATGGTTGAACCGATGTTACGGTGGCAAGCTTGCCACTTTTTCTATGTGATTCCAGAAGTTCATTTACATCAACATCGGCAACACCGTCACCGTAGGTCATCATAAAGTCATCGTCGCCCAAAAACTCTTTAACTCTTTTAATTCTACCGCCGGTAAGAGTATGAAGCCCAGTATCAACAAGCGTAATCTTCCATGGCTCCGCAAAGTTCTGATGAACCTTCATGCTATTGTTGGTTAGATCAAGAGTCACATTACTCATATGCAGGTAGTAGTTGGCAAAATATTCTTTGATCAGATAGCCTTTGTACCCAAGACAGATAATAAATTCGTTATGCCCATAATGGGAATAGAGCTTCATGATATGCCAGAGAATAGGCTTGCCCCCAATTTCTACCATAGGCTTTGGCCTCATGTCGGTCTCTTCACTGATTCTTGTTCCTCGTCCACCGGCCAAAAGCACTACTTTCATATTATTCCCCTAGTAATCATAATCTTCGCTATTCTCTATCCGGCTGTCGGTATTTTTGTTTTGCAGGTAATTTATAAAACCTTTCCAAAACCCGACATGACGAAAAATACCGGCAATAAAAGGAAAAGGCGCATACTTGGCCTGCCCTTTTTTTATTAGGTGCAACGGTTTAAAAAACATGTAATTTCTTATCGGGTGCGTGAAAATGCTTAGCATTCTTTCAGGGTGCAGGTTTCCGAATTGAAAATCAGACTGGCCATACCAGTAAAACTTTTTATAAACAGCCGTGAAGCTCACCCTATGTTTCTGAAAGCAAACCACGCTTGATATACCAAGTTTAAAACCCTTTTTTGTAAGCCTATAACAAAGGTCGGTGTCATCGCTAGCACCAGAGATAGCGGGATTAAAATTATTTTCCAGCAAAATATCTCTTCTATAAAGTGCAGGTGTGCCTATCATCGTTCGCTCGCCAAAACCGCCATGCGTCAGGCCAAGAGTCGCTTCCATCCCTTCTTCCCACCATGATTCATTGGTGTAGCTTTTCAATTGTGTCTGAATTCCAACCCAACCGGTGCTTTGCAACTCTTTTAGCATTACCTCAAGGAGGCCGGGGTCTATTACCTGATCGGCATCCATATTAAGGATGTAGGGTTGCGTCGCTTTTAAAACACCCTGATAGCGTTTGTTGCCAAGGTTAAACGGCTCTACTTCATATACGTTATCTGCACACTGTTTTGCAATTTCAAGCGTTTTATCGGTAGAACCACCTTCCACGACAATAACCTCTGCTGGGTTATTCTTTCTAGCAGATTCGATTGCATCTTTAATTCGTCCCTCTTCGTTAAGTGCACAGATGACAATCGTTACTGGTAATTTTTCGTTCCCTCCCATACTCTCCAACGTTGGTTACGCCTTCCTAAAGACGGCAGAAACCATTTTGCCCTTCAAAAGTTCTTTAAGCTTACCCTGCCTCATCTGCTCACTTATGGTTTTAAATATCTCGTCGTAGGCAAAAAGTGTTTTATCCACGTCCTCTTTTGTGTGGCTATAGGTCACCACATGATATCCGCCGCAAAGTATGCCCCTCCCTATTGCCATCTCCTGAATGACAGACTTTATCAAAAGCCCATCATGAGCATCTCCAGAATACTCCATAACATTCCGTGCTGGGTATCCCTTAATTCTAATATTTCCATCTAGGTCATGTTTATCTATCAGGTTTTTTATTCCGTCAAAAAGTACTGTTCCATTTTCCTGTATTCTTTCAAAAACAGGTTCAGTTTCTAAGCAATCCATTACCGCCATGGCAGCAGCCATACTTAAGGTTTCGCCCCCAAAAGTGAAAGAATAAAATATTTTGTCAAATATAGACATTATCTCCCGCCTGCCTGTAATAACGGATATTGGATACCCATTGCCGATAGCCTTGCCAAAGCATGCCATATCAGGCTCTACGCCAAAATATCCGTAGGCCCCCTTTTTGTCTAGCCTAAAGCCTGTCCAGCACTCGTCAAAAATCAGTACCGCTCCATGTTTTTTTGCAAGTTCTTTTACACCCACAAGGTAGCCATCTACCGGAAACTCTACGCCAATAGGTTCCATAATAATCGCTGCAATTTTACTGCAATTATCTTCTAGTAGAATTTCCAGCGACTTTAGATCGTTATAGGGAAATGTTTTAGTAAGCTGTCTCACCGCTTCCGGCACACCAGCAGAGCGAGTGGTGGTACCAATAAACCAGTCCTGCCAGCCATGATAACCAGAGCAAAGAACCAGCTCTCTACCTGTATATGCTCTGGCGGCACGCACCGCACCGGCAGTAGCATCAGATCCATTTTTGCCAAAGCGCGACATCTCGCCATATGGAAACCATTCACTCAACCTTTTGGCAAGCTTCAGTTCCAAAACATGCGGCAAAGAAAAGGCCGTACCATTTCGCATCTGTCTGCTTACGGCCTCGTTTACGGTCGGGTAATTATGCCCCAGAATTATAGGACCAAGCCCCATCGGCCAATCTATATACTCGTTGCCATCTACATCCCACACATGTCCCTTATCGGCACGTTCCAGAAAAATTGGTGATGTGCCAAGCGGATACTGAGTCCAGCCTTTACTAAAGGTCTGTGTAACCGATGGAATAACCTTTTTAGCCTCCTCAAACAATTTCAAAGACTTATTAATATTCATTAGATTCCCTAACCCAATCAACCATATTTTGGATGCCTGAAATCATACCTATTTTAGGCTCCCAATTAATCAGCTTTTTTGCCTTCGCAATATCAGCGACAAAAACTTTTTGATCCGACTCTCTCCACGGAAGCTCTTTGTACTTCATTTCACAGCCAATGTAGGCTTCTAATACCTCAAAAAGTTCCAAAAGGCTTAAGGATTGCTTCATACCTCCGCCGATATTAAAGGCGTTACCCTTTGCAGTGTCTATATTTTTTACGGTCTGAAAATAAAGATTTTTAAGATCCTCAGAGTAAAGGACATCTCTCACCTGTTTACCGTTGCCAGAAATGGTGAATGGCTCCCTAATGCCATCTTTAGACTCTAACGCTTTTAGGCAAAACCAGCCGATCCACCCCTGATCAGAGGTAGAGAACTGCCTACCTCCATAGATAGAGCTATGCCGAAAAACCACAGTTTTAAGGCCGAAAGCCCTCGCGTAATCAAGCATGTACTGATCGCCAGCGCCTTTAGAGCAACCGTATGGATAATGAAAGTCGAGCAACAACGATTCATCAAAACCGTGTGGATAGCCGTCGCACTTATAGCGGGTTTCACCCTCTGTGTACCCTATGTACTCCATATCGCCATAGACCTTGTTTGTGCTACTGTATAGAACTGTTGCATCCGGGCAGTACTCTCTTACAGCTTCAAGCACGTTAAGGGTTCCAAGTGCGTTTATCTCAAAATCCATTCTTGGCCTGTCAACGGAGGTGGTCATCGCGACTTGCCCAGCAAGGTGAAAGACAACATCCGGCTTAAAGTTTCTAGTCACTCTTAAAACATCGTCGTTGTTTCTTATGTCGCCATGCATAAATTGAAACTTGCCCAAAGTTTTAAGCCATTCTAGGTTTTGTTCAGAGCCTACTCGTAAAAGATTATCAAAGATAAGCAAATCTTCCCCGTTTTTTAGCACTTCTGATGCGAGGTTGGAGCCAAGAAAGCCGCAACCACCGGTAATAAGATACTTCACATTACTATTTTCCGAAAAATGCCCTGATACGCTCTAGCACAAATTGACGCATCGCCGGTTTAAGACCGGGATACACGCCAATAAAAAACGCTCTATTCATTATGATGTCAGTATTTTCGAGTGTGCCATGCACTCTATTTGCAATACCTTTAAAGCCCGGGTGTTTTAAAATATTACCGGCAAAGACTTTTCTTGTCTCTATCTTCACACCCTCTAGGCTACAAATCAACTTATCAAAGTCAACCCCTTCACGCACGGTAAGTGGAAAGCCAAACCATGACGGGTTTGCTTTGTCTGACCATTTTGGAAGAATTAAAAACTCTTCAAGGTCTTTTAGGTTTTCGTAATAGAAGTTAAAGTTATCACGCCTTGCATCTACAAAGCCGTTTATCTTTTCAAACTGTGCAACACCGATGGCTGCCTGCATATCTGTAACTTTTAGGTTATAGCCAAGGTTAGAGTAGACGTACTTATGGTCGTCACCAAAAGGTAAGTCGCCATACTGGAAGTTAAATCGATTTCCGCAAGTATCATTACTTCCTGGTTCGCACCAGCAGTCACGTCCCCAGTCTCTTATGGAAAGGGCTATTCTTGCAAGTTCAGGCTCGTTAACGATCACTGCGCCGCCTTCTCCCATTGTCATCTGGTGGGCAGGATAGAAACTAAGCGAAGACATCACGCCAAAAGAGCCGACAGGTTTCCCGTCAAAGGTCGCACCAAAGGCATCGCAACAATCTTCAATCAAAACAAGCCTTTTTCTGTCGGCAATGTCTTGCAAGATATCAAGGTCTACCGGGTTACCAAGGGTGTGAGGAACAAAAATCGCTTTTGTCTTTTCCCCTATGGCGGCCTCCACCTGAGATGCGTCTATGTTGTATGTAGCAAGCTCGCAATCTACAAAAACAGGAATAAGCCCGTTTTGAACAATCGGTGTAAGTGTCGTTGGGAAGGTAACGGCAGGTGTTATAACTTCATCGCCCGGGTGTAATTGGTTTCTGTACTGCTTAGACCTAAGCACCGATATAATAATAAGGTTTGCGGAAGAACCGGAATTAACCAGATACGCCTTATGTACCCCAAAGAACTCTGCTAATTTCCCCTGAAGGTCAGACGCATACGGCCCGGCGGTGAGCCAGAAATCGAGAGAAGAACTAACAAGGTTAACAAGCTCGTCAGAATCGTAAACGCGCCCCGAATAATTTACCTTTGTCTCACCCCGAACATATTCCGCATCCTGTCCCGGTTTATGAGCTACATTGTAGTACTGCTTTACCTTCTCAAGAATCTCTTTTTTGAGCTCATCCTTATCTCTCTGATCCACTACTTCCTCCAGCATATTTCTTTGAATCTATCTCGAAATAATTACAATTAGGTATTCTACAGGGAATTAGCTAAAGCACAAATTGTTTGCCGTCAATTATTCCATCGCAAATAGTGTCTATTGCCCTATCTTTTCCCGGCTCCAAATCTTTGTATGAATCCAGCCAAAGGCTTGGGACCGTCCTGAAATTGTTTGCAGTTACCTGCTTTAACTGCAAAGAAGCGACATAAAAAATAAAATTAGTATATCTTCTTGCCATTTCAATATCCACCTTGTATTTTTCGTTACCCAGTCCCCTCAAAAGAAAATCGCTCATCATATCGTAGTATTCACTCTCGGTTGAAGGTTCGAATGTAAAACCTCTGCCCCAATAATGGGTTTTCCCAACAACTATTACCCGTTTTCCCATTAGGCTCATCTCCATACCGGTGGTTGACGAAAAAACCAACCCCACATCGGCAAGCTCCATCAAGGCATAGGAACTCAATTCACTTTCCGGCGGAACAATCTTTACGTTTTGGGGCAATTCGCTACCATACTTTCCATTAAGCCATAGCATCACAGAGTCACGCATCGCCCCTGACCATGTGGCCTCCGCCGGATGAATACGAATCACAAGCACAATATCTTCTCTGGCTTTAAAGTAAGCAATGGTAGATTCAACCCAGTCATGTAAGGTTTTAAACATTACCTCCAGCCCGTAGGTGGCAGAATCCCATGTAATATTTGGAAAAAGGACAGCAACAGACTTATATGGCGCAAGCCCCAGTTCATCAACGATTAACTGCTTGTTGTCCTTTACCTTTGCCCAGTAATCTACCGCCTGCCCTTTGCCATGCCGCCTGTCACTCATCATATCGTCCAAACGCTGATTTTCGCTTGCTGTTAATTCTTTAGTCTTATAGTTGTCCCAACCGTCTATCTGCCCATAGCTGATGTACTGATTATGCAAGACAACCAGCGAATCCGGGGCATAACCTGTTTCAATTATAACGCTTCTGATCCCATTCCTTTTTGTCAGCTCAAACATCATCCGCTCGGTCATAAAAAGGCCATTGATCATTACAACTACTTCCGGTTTGTAATGATCAAGCACCTTTTTGCAGACATTTATCATCACGACAGCCCAAATAAGAAAGTTTTTGTATATCTCCACAACCCTCGGGTCGTCCGCGCCATATTTCTCTATATCCTCCAGTCTGCAAAAGTGGCAGACAGATGGCCTTACCAGTTCACCGATGGAAAGTGAGTCGTATTTGACGGTTACAAGATCAGATAACTCAAGGTCAGAGATAAGCCCCTTCCCCTCTTCTAGCCAACTTTCATCGTAAAACTTATTAAGCCATGATATCTCCATACTCGCAGACTTATAAAAAAGTGACGCGAATTTCCGGCACCTGTCGCAATCTTCCTGCGTAAGCTTTGGATAAGAACTCTCATTGCAGGCATCCATAACAAGACCATCACAACTAAGGTAATCAACCTTGCACCCCCTAAGCCTAAGGGCCTGGGCAATAGTAAACTCCCATGCTATATGTAGCGCATCCTGTCGTATGGCAAAAAAGAAAACTTTCTTACCTTCATCTTCTTTTCCGTTTTCCGGCAGACCTTCCTTGCGGGAAAGTTCTTTTAACTTTTTAAATATCTGTGGGTAATAAGTAGGGATGTTCAGCCTTAGAAACCAGAACATCTTCTGATAGAAGGAAAACAGAAGTGGAAACTGTTTTTTTATTATCTTTTTAATTAGAACAAAATTCATTTCAATTTTGCATAAACTTTTCTAGAGAACCAGATTGTAGGGATGATACTGATTTGTCTTGAATTCTTTTCCGTACCTGCCAAGCAAATTTTTGCCATATTCGATTATTTTACCTCGTTTAACCTTACTCATGTTCACTCTGTGCCTTCTGTAGCTAAACCCACTGCCTGAAACAGGTAAGCCCTCATACCCTGCCGCTATAAGTGCAAGGATTATCGTGTAGTTTTCAAGGCCACAATTAGGAATCTCCGTTGGAAAAAGCCCCATCTCTTCAAGGTGCGCCTTGGTATAGACTGTAGAGGTCGCAAAAAAGTCGCCACGCTCGAAGATCTCGTCCTTGTCAAAATCTGGTAACGTTTTATCTATTGCCTCTCCATCGTCATAAAACTCGGTGTATTCACGCACATAGTAAAAAGAATAACCGGGATCATCGGCTATCGCTTTGTACATAACCTTAAGGAGATTAGGCTTAATAAAGTCGTCAGCATCTACTCTTATAATGTAAGGCGCAGAGGCTACTTCAATACCTGTATTGCACGCAACCTCCAATCCGCCGTTCTCGCGCGTAATCACTTTTACGCGGCTGTCCTTCTTCGCGTATCCACTTAGGATTTTGGGTGTGGAATCGGCACTTCCATCATCAACACAGACAATCTCGTAATCATCTATCTCTTCCTGAGCTAGGATGGAATCTATACACTGCCTAAGATATTTTTCGTAGTTATAGCAAGTAACAATGAAACTGAATTTTGGCATTAAAGGTTTTCCCAAACGAATGTCTCGCCCAGCTCCATCTCTCTTTTTATAGTAATACCAATAAGCTTTTGTATGTCGGCAGGCGAAACACCATTCAGAGGTGCAGGTCTGAGTACATCAATATCGTCCCTTTTAAGAACTGTTCCGGCCTTTAACACCTTCGCTGCACGACAACTCCTTCGCTGTATGATAACCGTCTCTTTTTCATTACCCTCTACAATCTTTTCGTGGTTACCCATGGCTGCTTCCAACTCGCGGGATATATCCACCATCTCTTTCCAGCCCCTTGGGTCCATTGAAAAACCGTGATCTGGCCCTATCTGATCCCTCTTATCGGTAAAATGTTTTTCCACCACTCTGCCACCAAGCGCAATCATTCCAAGGACGGTTGCGTGTCCGGGAGTATGATCTGATATTCCAAGAATCATATCCGGCCATATGGCGCGGTAAGTTTTTAAGACATTAAGAGATACATGCTTCAGGTTTTTTATGCTTCCAGTATAGTTTGTATTGCATTGCAAAAGGATCAAGTCATTATTTATTTTTCTTATAACATTGACGGCAGATTGCACCTCACCAAGCCGTGATGCGCCGGTGGCAAGTATCACAGGCTTACCCTTAGACGCCATTCGCTCAAGCGATTCGTGCCATGTAAGGTCGCCAGAGCCTACTTTATAGGCAGGCATGAATTGATCCAGATAATCTATCGCCCCCAAATCATAAGGAGCAGAAAAAAAATCTATCCCAACTTTATCACAGTGCGCCTTCAACTCCGGTGTCCAGTCCCATGGCACAGAGGCATCCCTGTAAACCTCAGTGACAGATTTTTCCCATTTTGCCTGATGAGACACCTGCCCATCCATATGGTTAAAGCCCCATTCAGAAACTATCTTTTCGGCTTGAAAATGCTGAAATTTTGCCGCATCGGCACCAGCCTCCTTTGCCAGCCTTATCAGCTCTTTCGCCTTCTCCAAGCTTCCGTTATGGTTTGCTGCAATATCCGCAATAAAATAGGTTGGGTGTTTTTCACTTATGCTCCGATGCCCTATCTTAATAACATCACCCATTTTGTTTTCCTTTTGGTAACTACTTGAAATTATAGCTTTTTAGCCGCCAAAGTCGCTTTTTAGCCGCTTTATTGTATCACCAACGGTCGGCAATGAAACAGATAAAAGTTTTTCTGCCAGTTCACAATTAAGAGAGAGGTTTGACGGCCTTGGTGGGAAGAGTTCGCCACCCATCATCTCACCCTTAGATACATTGGAAGTGTTGTAACCCATCGCCTTGGCAAACAACATCCCAAACTCGTATTTGCTTGTAGAGTCTCTTGCGGCAATATTCAAAATGCCTGTAACACCTTTATCAGCCGCGACGATGGATAATTCTACGACATCGTCCACATGAGCGGAGGAGGTTATAAAGTTGGTAAAGAGTGTAATCGCATCTCTATTTTTTAGGGAGGTGTTAAGCCATTCGGAAAATGTAGGTCGCTTAGCATCACCGCGTGGGCCAACAATATTGGTTCTTACGATCAATGCTTGCGGATTGTACAAGCTGGCCATCTCTTCACCCAGTAGCTTTGATTTTCCATACACATTCATGGGGCTTACCGGGTCGTCCTCTGCATATGAGGTATAAGATCCATCGTAAAGATGATCTGTCGATACCTGCACAAATCTTACGTCAAGCTCTCTTGAAATAGAGGCAAGAATTTTCGAGCTCTCCGCGTTAAGCGCATTTGCCAGTTCCGGATCTTTTTCGCACTGCCCAAGATCTACAAGCGCAACACAGTTAACGATCAGATCAGGGTTAAAGCTTTCCAGCTCTTTGCGATAGGTCTTCGGCTCGAGAACATCGGCCACGATATGATTTTTCATCTCAAATGAAGATCGGCTAACACCAAGCAGTTCCAAACCTCTTTTATTAGCGTAACGCAAAAATGCCTGTCCAAGAAGACCGTTCACGCCCGCTACAAATATCTTTTTCATCTACTACCTAGTGTCATCGAAAAAAATCTCATCTTTTTTAAGCGACTCAAGGTAGCCCTCGTTACGCTTGAACATAGAGTTGAGTTTTAGAAGCTCGGGCTTTTTTTCTAGTAGCGACAAGATATCGCCTAACCCAAAATGTGGTTTTTCTACTGCCAGATCGGCATAGATGGCCCTCACAAGTTCCATATCGGAAGGTTCATCTACGGTAAACCTTAGGTGAGACAAGTTGCTCTCACATTTATAGATACCTGTATTAAAGAGATTGCCCTCTTTGTACATAAACGGTGTTACATGCTCTTTCTCAGAGGGCAGGGTTGCCTCGTTAAAGGCTTTTTCCAAGAGGCTAAATCTAAAGACCTCCGCATCCATACCGTCAGGATAGGTTGGCACCTGATTGTTAGACGCATAATCAAAACCATTTTCCATGTAAAACTCTATCAGAGCATCAACTATTTCCACATCTATAAGAGGACAATCGCCTGTGAATCTGAGAATGTGATCCGGCTTTTCAGCCAAGGCCGCGTTGTAAAAACGTGCCAGCACATTGTCAAGAGAGCCACGATAGCAGACAAGGTTTAGTTCTTTGCAAAGTTTTTCCACCCCATCATCTGAGGATTCGCGACTTGTGGCGACGATAAGCTTGTCTATTTTTTTAGAACGAAGCAGTCGTTCAATCATTACCGCGAGCATCGGCTTACCGCCAAGGTTCTGCAAAACTTTGCCAGGAAGTCTCCTGGATGAGAACCTCGCCTGTATAACAGCAAGTATCACCTATCTATTTCTCGTGATAAAAATCAGAACTCGATTTCCTTAGAAGTGACGCAAAACCTCTATTGATTGGGTCGACATCAGGTACCAATTTACATTTATCGTCGCGATCGTAACTTAGGAAAGCGACCTCTCTGTAAAGCGCCGTAGAGGTCATAAGCTGATTGTACATCATCTTCCATGTGAAAACATCTTCCTCAACATGATGGTATCTTCTCTTTTGCGGATAGTCCGGGTAAAAGTCGCCGATTATAAGGTATCCACCATCGTCCAATATCCTATTAAGCTCTGACAGTGATTTAAACAGTTCGTCTCTTTCTATCCAATGCATAACAAAGTTAACGATTACAAGGTCGAACTTCTCCTCAATCGGCAAATGGGAGACGACCCCATTCTTTAAATTAATATTAGGGTACATGGCATTGCCATCGTCCACCGCTTTTTGCCCCGGCTCCACTCCTACAGTGTAAAGGTCATCGCCATATATCTTTTTCATTTCGTGGAGCCTTGCCCCGTTAGCTGCTCCTATCTCCGCAACGTGCCTTGGTTTTATACCGTAGATATCCAGTAGCTTTAACGGCACATCATGGTCAATGGCAAAGCTGGTTCCCTTGTTTCGCTTATAATAATTATCGCCCTCGGTCTTTAGAAATATATCTTCGTATTTCATATCAGCTCCCACTTTGAAGGATCAAGGTAGAGTGGATCTTCAATGGCAAAGCTGGAAAAATCCAACTTTGAGCTTAAACTCGCCCCATTTTTAAGTATTTCCAAATTGCTCTTTAGTTGCTTCTGGTTATTCACACCTATCACCACGCAATCAACCTCCTCAAATAACCTAATAAAGGCAAAGGCGGCCTCCAGAGGCGTAACGGAATTCTTATTCATATAATCCCTCAACCTCTTAAGCAAAGGCTTTAGCGGTTCAAAAAAGAGGTTCAACCGCTCAACCTCCATAAGAAGTAGCCCCTGCAAAAAAAGCGATCTGGTATGCACCTCTATCCCATCACTTTTAAGTTTTTTCAGTTGCCCGCTTGTTACCATTCGCTGATCCAAAATATTTAGTGGAAATTGTACTATATCTATATCATAGAGATTACATGCATTATCTAGCTCTTCCGGGTAGTAGGCAGATAGCCCTATCTTTTGCACAAAACCTTCCTCTTTAAGCTCTTTCATCGCGGCAAACAGTTTTCTGCCGCCCTCAACAAGGAGATCATTAGCATTGTGAATCAAAAGTCCATAAACAGATTTAACTTTCAATCTCGCAAGTGATTCCTTGAAAGAGTATTCTAATTTCTTCACGTCTTCTTCTAAGATGCTGTTTTTATTTATGAGAACAGTTTTGGCTATAATCTTAAAACCATCTACTCCGGTGCTTACATTCCCAAGGCTATCCTCCGACTCACCATAGCCAAAAGCGGTATCCAGCACTTCTATACCTGAGAGAGAGGCCACATTCAGTATAGCCTCAACCTCCTCAAGCGGGGTCTGGCCTCCGGCGTTTGAGATGCCATAGTCCATGCCAAACTGAGCCGTGCCAATTCCAAATTCCAAAAGAGAGAACCTTAAAAAATTATATTCTATTCAAGCATTGAGGTTAGCTCATCCGCCGTGAGCCATCTGGTATTATTTCCAGAATTATACTCAAACCCATCTTTTACAGATTTGCCACCGTTGTCATTGTTAAATCTTTCGGCCATGAAAGGCATATCCGGCTTAATGAGGTAGAAGTCATCGTACTCTAGTGTTCTTCTCGAATCATCGCTGGAAATCATTATCTCGTGGAGTCTCTCTCCAGGGCGAATCCCTATTACCTTTGTTTCGCAATTTGGTGCCATCGCCTTGGCAAGGTCCATAATATTCATGCTTGGTATCTTAGGAACAAATAACTCACCGCCTATGGTTCTCTTCAGACAGTCCAGGACAAACTGCACACCCACAGGAAGAGTAATCCAAAAACGTGTCATTCGTGGATCGGTTATTGGAAGTACCTTTTCACCAGCACTTAATATTTTTTTAAAGAACGGAATGACAGAGCCTCTACTGCCTACCACGTTTCCGTATCTGACAACACTAAAGAGCGTCTCCCTCTCGCCCACATAGGCGTTACCAGCTATAAAAAGCTTATCAGAGCATAGTTTAGTCGCACCGTAGAGATTTATTGGGTTTGCCGCTTTATCTGTACTTAGTGCGATTACCTTTTTAACACCTTGGTCTATCGCTGCATTGATTATGTTTTCTGCACCTATTACGTTTGTCTTTATCGCCTCAAAGGGATTGTATTCCGCCGCCGGAACCTGCTTAAGGGCCGCCGCATGAATAACGAACTCCACACCTTGGAACGCACGGTATACACGTTCTTTGTCACGCACATCTCCGATAAAATACCTAAGACATGGATAATCGGCCTCGGAAATCTCCTGCTCCATTTCAAACTGCTTAAGCTCATCACGACTGAAAATTATAAGCTTTTTCGGCTTGTACTTTTCTAAGATGATCTTTGCGCATTTTTTGCCAAATGATCCGGTACCTCCAGTAATTAAAATAACTTTACCGTTTAGCATTAGATCCCTCTGTTTTTAAATTACACTCAGCCACTGCCGGATAAGTATACCTGAATTTAACATAAGGAGTCCCCTAAAAATATCGGCACAGTATGGACTGCGCGCAGAAAAAGAGTTTAGATTAAGAACATATGGGCTACAGCATTTTTTTCGCCACCCCTTGGAAAATGGTTGACCGCAAAAGTGTTGCCAATATTGATGTTCGAAGGATGAAGCAATAAACTGCCCAACACCAGTCAAATAATACCTCTAGGAAAACTAGAGGAAAAGAAAAAGAAGCTTGTTTTTTTAACCAACAACTTCAAATTTACGGCATCTGCCACCGCTGAAATCTACAAAGCGAGGTGGCAGATCGAGCTTTTCTTCAAATGGATAAAGCAGAACCTGAAGATAAAATCGTTCCTTGGAACTAGTAAAAATGCAGTCATGAGCCAGATATGGGTTGCCATGTGCTACTACCTTTTGCTTGCCTATATTAAATATCAGATAAAATATGCAGGCTCCTTGCTTGAATTGGGCAGAGTAATACGGGAAACTCTTATTGGACAGAAAAGCTTTGGTCGACATTCTGACCCTAAAGCCGGACAGACTTAAAGATGTGGAGATGGAGCCTAGACAAGCTTCGCTATTTTAACCGGACAGTAGTGATTTGAAGTATATATTTATTCAACAACTCTATAATACTCGGGATATAGGTCTTGAGACTGACCTTAATGAAAATATCCTTCCCGACAAGGAGATCCTGAATATCGTGCTGAGCGAAAAGCATGTATTTTTCCTTAGCATTTCATGCGTGGCATTTGATAGCACAGGCAGACAATTTAAACTTCAGAGGCTTGGCAATTCCTCATCTGATAAAAAGATCGTAAAGTTTATGCTTCCCAAAGGAGTTGATCTGGCAGGCTCAACATAAGAATAAAAGGCGATAAAATACTAACGGCAAGCATTTCTGAAATATTTTTGCGGTAAGGAACCACCCTGCTCCTCATAGCTGTTGATAAGACATGCCCGCTTTGGTAGTATTTTCCTGATTACTCGAAAAAGGAGAATTATTAAGAACTTAGGGAAAACCGTATAAGATTTTAGAGGGGCAATAGAATAAATATGAAAATACTTGTTTGTGGTGCTGGTGGGTTTATAGGAAGCCACCTTGTAAAAAGGCTTAAGGCGGAAGGTAACTGGGTTAGGGGCGTAGATTTGAAGCATCCAGAGTTCTCCGAAACTGCGGCGGACGATTTTATTATCGGTGACCTCAGAGATCCGAAGTTTGCCAAAGGCATTACTGACGAGCCATTTGATGAAGTGTACCAGCTTGCCGCGGATATGGGTGGGGCCGGTTTTGTTTTTGTCGGAGACCACGATGCCGCGATAATGCACAATTCGGCCACAGTAAATCTTAATATGTTGGAGGCGTGCAAAGAAGCAAAGGTAAAAAGAATCTTTTACTCTTCTTCGGCCTGCATCTACCCTGAACATAACCAGCTAGATCCTGAAAATCCTAACTGTGAAGAAAATTCAGCATACCCCGCCGCTCCTGATTCTGAGTATGGATGGGAAAAACTTTTCAGTGAACGACTATATATGGCTTATGGAAGGAATTACGGGATGAATGTCCATATTGCTAGGTATCACAATATCTTCGGTGAGGAAGGAACATGGGATGGCGGCAGAGAAAAGTCCCCCGCAGCTATTTGCCGGAAAGTTGGAGAAGCCTCTGATGGGGGAGAGTTGGAGATATGGGGACCTGGTACGCAGACAAGATCTTTTTTACATGTTAGCGAATGCCTAGAGGGTACCATACGGCTTATGCGCTCAGACTTTGCTGGTCCGGTAAATATCGGTTCCGAAGAGATGATATCCATAAACGGATTAGCTGATCTTGTTATGGAAATTGCCGGCAAAAATCTCTCCAAAAAACATATTGACGGACCGTTAGGGGTTAATGGCAGAAACTCTGATAATGCCTTGATAGAAAAAAAACTTGGATGGAAACCTTCCCAAACACTGAAGGATGGAATGGAAGTAACCTACCAATGGATTTCCATGCAACTTAAAGATGCTGGTAGGCTCTAATCGAATTAGTCATGTAGCATTCTTAGAGTGTGCTGTGAATAGCAGACTAAGAAAGCAGATAGGCAATCACGTCCGGCAAAGGCTATTTGCACGCTGTCTGCTGTACTCTCCAGCTGAGTGTAAGGGCATCAGAGAGTAATTCTCGAGGTTAATTATGAAAGTCCTTGTGACTGGAGGAGCTGGCTATGTAGGCTCCTTAATGTCATCCAAGTTGCATGATGCACAGCATGATGTTGTCGTGTTCGATAACTTGTCTACTGGAAAGAAAAAAGCACTACCGAAAAGCGTCACATTTTATGAGGGGGACATCGGTGATGAAAAAATCCTGAATGATATCTTCCAGAAAGAAAGCATTGAAATTGTCATGCACTTTGCGGCAAAAATTCAGGTTGGCGAATCAGTCAGAAAGCCAGATTTATACTACCGTAATAATGTCGCAAAAGTTTTGCATCTTCTTAAGACGATGCTACAGCATAACTGCAAAAAGTTTATTTTTTCTTCGACTGCTGCAGTCTATGGCGAACCTCAGTACTTGCCGATAGACGAGCAACATCCCGTAAACCCGATAAACCCATACGGTTCGTCCAAATTAATGTTGGAAAGCATTCTTGCCGACTATCATAAGGCCTTTAATATGGATTGTATAATTCTCAGGTATTTTAATGCCGCAGGTGCCGCTATTGACGGGTCGGTAGGTGAAGTGCAGATCAAAAAACAAAACCTTATCCCTATCGTTTTGGATAACTTTGAACACAACCGCACAACAAGCATTTTTGGTGCTGACTGGAATACAGAGGATGGATCCTGCATCAGAGACTATATTCATATTGAGGATATTGTCGAGGCACATGCTAAGGCGATGGAATATCTTTCCAGAAAAAATATTTTTGAAATTATAAACCTCGGTTCCAATAGTGGGGTAAGCGTCAAGGAAGTGATCAGCATTATATCCAAAATCACTGGTCGAAAAATAGACACTAAAGAAAATCCTAGAAGAAGGGGCGATGCGGCGCAACTTATCGCCTCAAATGAAAAAGCCAAACGCATTCTGGGTTGGAAACCTGTAAATTCTAATATAAAAGATATTATTCGGTCTGCCTACCGCTGGCACTTTAACCGAAAATATTAGAGGTTTAAGGCTCCAATCCGCACTACCTTGAAAAAAGTTGTACTACAATGAGGTTTTCCAGTAAAACTGGTCAATCCGAAAGCGAGTTTTTGGCAGGATGTAACCTCATTTGGAGAGATTTTGCCATGAAGAAGGTTTTAGTGCCGAACAGATTACGGCCATTTTGCACCAATCAGAAGCCGGCACACCTGTTACTGATATTATCCGTAAGGATTGAAAAAACCAGCCCTATACTTAATTAGTCGTCCCTGAAAAACTCTATTACCCCTATAGATATTGAGTGAAAGTGCCTTTCCTACCGGTTATAATTGCAAGGAATGAGCGATTCACCTTAAAAAGCTGGGGCTTGTATTTGCCTCCACAGAACTTCCCAAAAAATGCGAGTGATTTTATGCAG
>JAJRYD010000013.1 GCA_024275955.1 Nitrospirota bacterium | reverse complement strand
TGGCTTTGTCTCCAAGCTTGCTTTTAGTTTCGTCTTGCAGCTTTTCTTTGGCTTTGTCTCCAAGCTTGCTTTCAGTTTCGTCTTGCAGCTTTTCTTTGGCTTTGTCTTCAAGCTTGCTTTCAGTTTCGTCTTGCAGCTTTTCTTTGGCTTTGTCTCCAAGCTTGCTTTTAGTTTCGTCTTGCAGCTTTTCTTTGGCTTTGTCTCCAAGCTTGCTTTCAGTTTCGTCTTGCAGCTTTTCTTTGGCTTTGTCTCCAAGCTTGCTTTCAGTTTCGTCTTGCAGCTTTTCTGTTATTTCTTTTTCAGCTGTAGAAACGGCCTTTCCAGCCTGACTGCCGGTAGTAATATCTCCCGCTCCTTTAATTAGGCTTGCTCCGGTTTTTGTAGCTACCCCTACCGCCTTGCCAGCCGCGGTTGCTTTAATAGCTGTCGTTGTAGCTACCCCTGTCGCCAGAGCAGTTGCCGCTTTGCCGGTACCTTCTATCACTCTTCCAGCCCCAGCCCCAACAGCTTCTATAATTCTGCCGGCACCTATACCAGATGACCTTTCACTTTCTTTAGATTCAATAGATTTTGCCCTTGTTTCTGCTTCTATTCTCTGGCGAGCCTCTTCTCTAAGCTTGGTTTTCGCCTCATCCTCCGCCCGTATTTTTTCTCTCACCTTCGCTTCTGCTTCGGCCCTAATCTCTCTTTCAGCTTTTTCTCTAGCCTTAGCTTTAGCTAAAGCCTTTTCTTTAAGTTCCTTCCTTATCTGCTCTTTAATCTCAGCTTCCATTTTGGCTTTTTCTTCGGCTTTTGCCTTTAGCAGAGCCTCTTCTTCTGCTTTAGCTTTCATTTCCGCCTCGATTTCGGCCCTTAGCTTTTCTTTTAGTTTTAGCTTCTCTTCCTCTTTCGTTCTAGATTTTGCGTTGGCTTGAGCTTTCTCTCTCGTTTTATCTTTTGCTATCACCTCTTTTTCCGCCTTAGATCCTTCATCTGCCTTAGCCTCTTTTTCAGCTTTAGCTTTGGCTGTCGCTTTTCTGGTTGCCTCTTCAAGCGCCTTTATTATCTTTCGCTTTCCAGAAGCCCGCGCCATAGCTAGAGCGTTCTTGCCGTTTTTATCAGCGATAGTAATATCGGCCCCAACCTTTAGAAGGAATTTCCCGATATCTTCCTCTCTTTCAAGCACTGTATGCATCAAAGGTGTTAGCCCAAGATTGTCGGCCTTATCTATATCGGCACCACTGTTTACGAGATACTCAGCGATTGTCTCTTCAGAACCGATAATAGCGAGAATCAACGGGGTTCTGCCTTTCTTATCCTGATAATCAATGTTGGCTTTTTTCTTTTCGACAGTGTATCTAACGGAGGATATGCGGGCGCCTTTTATATGCGACATAAGCTCTTCTTCGGCGCTCTTTGCGTCGGCAGAAAAGGGGAAAAATAACATCATTGGAAAAAGTAGAATTAAGAACTTTCTATACCCCATACCTGCCTCTTCAATAAACCAACTGAACTGACTCTCTCCAGATGACCAGATTCGGCCGTCCTCAACTGGTACGATACTAGCAAATACCGCGAAAATTTTCAAAATAGTTTGGCTCGGCAGAAGCTTTCCGAATGTTTTTGCGTAATTTTTTTCACTAAAAACCGCTCAAGTCAGCCGGTGGAGGGTTGCTTTTACTGCGTCGAAATAGTTTTTGGAAAGCCTGCAAGATTACCGCAAAGCAATCGAGATTGCCGAGCAGGCTTGGTTTAACAGACAAAAGAGAGAGCGATTGCAAGTAGGATTGCTTGAATAGGAACAGCCTAATGAACGTGGACGGTACCTTTAATTTATCTCTTGGCAGTGTTGGCCTTTAGTCTGCGGTTTTTCTACAGAGCATTTTAAAAGGGTACCGTTCCCTGTTTTATGTTTGGCTGGTGTGGTTGGAATTATCCGGTTTTACCCTGCCAGACGGCAAGCGCCCCGCCGTAAGACGACAGCGGAGCTGTGTAGGTATTTTTATATACTACCGCTTGCGACCACTACCCCCGCCAGCTTGATGGGCGTGGGGATGGGCTTTGTCGTAAACCTTCATAAGGTGGTCTAGCGCTATATGGGTATACCTCTGTGTAGTGGCGAGAGTGGAATGGCCCAGCAGTTCCTGTATCGCCCTCAGGTCGGCACCGCCGTCGAGAAGGTGCGTGGCAAAAGTATGACGAAGCATATGGGGCGTTACACGTTTAAAAACTCCGCCCTTTATGCCGCTGTTTACGACAATGTTGAATATTGTTCTTAGCGATATCCGCTTGCTTCCGCGCGAGCTGAAGAGCGGGCCGGCAGTGCGTCCGCAATCTTCCAGCAGTGCCTTTACCGCTTTTACCGCTTTTTTAGTAACCGGCAGTATACGCTCCTTGCGCCCTTTGCCTATTACCCGCACCATTTTGTTTTCAAGGTTCAGGTCTCCTATGCTCAAGGAGGCTATTTCGGAAATCCTCAAACCGGACGAGTAGAAAAGCTCCAGCATCGCGTTGTCGCGCAGGTAGTTTTTATCATCTCTATTTCGGTTCTCCAAAATACTGAACATCTCGTCAACAGAAAGGAAACGCGGGATTCTCTTCGGTTTTTTAGGTGCCGGTATCATCGAGGCGATATTATTATCCATCCAGCCCTCACGCACCAGATAGCGGAAGAATGACCGCAGAGTGCTTAGCTTTCGCTCGATGCTGGATGGCGCGAGTTTTCTCTTATGCAGGTGTGCCATGAAGGAACGGACTATTAACGGTTTCATCTGCCGGAAGTTGAAACGTCCATGAGGGGAAGTGCCGGGCATATTGCTTCCGTTTGCGAAAATAACAAACTGCTCAATATCCGACCTGTAGCTTTTGAGGGTACGCTTTGAGTAGTTCCTCTCGATAGAAACATATTTAAGAAAGTTTTGAGCCTCATCGGGAAGTTTCACCTGTTGCCCACTCAAGCTGTTATTCATAGCCTTTGATACCCCCTTTAGTCTGAATAGCCTGATTATACACCGCTAAATTCGGCAAAGGAAAAACTGTTTTAAGTAAGCGTTTTTTTTAAAGAAAATTTAAGAGAGCTAGCCGGTAATCAGTTTTTTGAACTTGGCATTTCGTATTTTACTCTTTATTCCTTCAGCCATATTTCTGGTTTCCTTGCCGCCTCTTCGGATGCAGTACGGCGCTCTGGAAAAATCTGCCCAGTGGATATCTTTTAAATCTGGAGAAATTACAACGTCGGCATCTTTTAGCTGGAGTTTTGCCAGCACCCCCCTAGTCACTACACCACCGCTTATAAGCACATCGAAACTGTTGCTTAAATCCGGTTCGCGCTGGTCGTCCAGCATTATATCTACCGCTATAACGAAGTCGGCCCCCATCTCTCTTACGCGTCTTACAGGGTTTTGTTCTGCCCAGCTTCCGTCAATAAAGATAGATTCTTCCGTAATTACAGGTGGAAACAGCCCGGGGATAGAGCTGGAAGCGAGTATCGCCGGCCGCATCGGCCCTTTGTCAAAGTAGACCACTTTCTTGCTTCTCAGCTCCGTCGCTCCGCATGAGAAGGGGATTTTGCAGTCGCTAAAATCGGCATCGGGTATAAGACCTTCGAGATTTTTCTTTAGCATTTCCTCCGGCAGGAAAGAGATATTGGCAAGAGATATACCGTAGAAAACCGAACGCCGGAACTTGCGTGAGAGATTATTCCATACTCCTTCTATACTAGCGTTATCTTTTTCGGCGGAACTAAGAAAATCCATCTTCGCCATTTTAAAATCTTCGCCATGAAGAAATTTTAAAAATTTCCTCGTTACCATCTGGGCATCCGGCTCCAGCGCGTAAAGGCCGCCTATGGCAGAGCCGACAGAGGTGCCTGCTATATAGTTTATCGGTATGTTAGCCTTTTCCAGCTCCTGCAAGACGCCGAGGTGTACCATCCCGCGCGCGGCACCGCCTCCAAGAGCCAGGCCTGTCTTTAGAGATGAAAACCTTCCAGACATCAAAACCGCCTTTTAAAAAGTTTAAAAATACAATCGCGGGCATATCTTCTGCAGTTTATCGCAGGGTTAGCAAGCAAACTTATAATAATTTTTTTCCTTACATTACATTTGAAAATTCCCCCAGTAGCCCATCTACCGAAAAGCTTCAAAATATTCAGTCTAAATTCTGCTACAGGGATGAAGACAAAAAAAAGCGGCCCCTTTTTACAAGGGCCGCCTCGGTAATGAACTTTTGTCAGGTATGTACTGTTAACCTTCGCGTTTTTCCATTCCTGCCGGCTGTTTAGTTACCTGCTGAGCCACAAGCTTGCCGTCGCCGCTGTCTATAAGGTCGTGCCATGTGTTGGCTGGTGCCAGAAAAGTGGAGCCTGCTTTCACCTCGAGAGTCTCCTCCGTGCCGTCGTCCAGCTTGAAAGTTCCCGTTCCCTCTATTACGGTGAAAATCTGGTCGCCGGTCGGGTGGCGGTGATATCCAAGAGCCTGTCCGGCCTTGTAGTAGTAAACATCAAGAGTAAGGGCATCGGTTTTGATGAGGTTGACCTTTCCCACAGCGTCGTCTGAAACGGTTTTATTGGAAGTTATGTCGTTACTTTGAATTGCCATTTTTTCTCCTTGCTCTAAAGCTAATTAATGAACAGCTACACCGATTTTTAAACAACACCGGCTTTTATAGTGTCAAGCCGGACGCAACTGGTGATTCCTTAAAATACCATTTTTGGAGATAGAATGGAAATTCTATCCTGAACATCGGTAAATCTGACAAGGAGATATCTCTTTTAACCTTTCGTGGAGTATATTGAAGCGATGGCATCCAGCGAACCTACAATAAAAGCAGAAAACCTAGTAAAGCATTTTACCGTAGACAAATCCGGCCGTGGGTTTCTCGGCTCTATGAAAGCTCTTTTTCACCGTCGGAAGAGGCTCGTAAAGGCGGTGGATGCCATCAATTTTGCCATCCGGCAGGGAGAGTTCGTCGGCTATGTGGGCGAAAACGGGGCAGGCAAATCTACCACCATTAAAATGCTTACCGGAATACTGGTGCCGACATCCGGGAGCGCTAGCGTAAACGGCATAATCCCTTACGAAAACCGCAAAGAGAACGCCGCTAAGATCGGCGTAGTGTTCGGCCAGCGCACGCAGTTGTGGTGGGATCTGCCTGTACGGGAATCGTTTGAAATGCTGAGGGTTATCTTTCGTGTTCCGGCAACGGAGTTCCACTACTCAATGGGGCGGCTGGACAAAGCTCTCGACCTAGAGCCGCTAATGGAAATGCCTGTAAGAAAACTCAGCCTCGGCCAACGGATGAGATGCGACATAGCGGCCGCGCTGATACACCGCCCAAAAGTTCTCTTTCTGGACGAACCGGCCATAGGGCTTGACGTACTAGCCAAAGAATCTATACGCAACTTTCTAGCAGAGATAAACAGGGAAGGAGGAACCACCATAATACTGACCACGCACGATATGAACGATATAGAACAGCTTTGTGAAAGGCTTATAATACTCGACGACGGCAAAATAATATACGACGACGAAACGGAGCTTCTAAAGAAAAAGTTCCTCAACGAAAAAGAGGTGATGGTGGAGTTTCACGAGAATGTGGAAAACCTGCAAAGCCTGCCGGGGCTGTCGATAACCCGCGAAGAGGGAAACAAAAAGTGGCTGACGTTCGACAACAACGTAAGCAACACCGGCGAGCTGATAAGCCTGATGGCAAAGCATTACAAGATAAAAGACCTTTCGGTAAGAGAGCCGTCGGTAGAAAACATAATAAGAAACATCTACGACAACCGGATAGCATTGCCGAAACACGACGAACCGTACGGCAGTGGCTCCAAAATGGAAGAAAAAAAATGAATCTGGAGCTTTTCATAAAGTTCATCTCCGTTACACTGCAAAAACAGATTACATACCGCTTCGATTATTTTATGGGAATCACCAACGGCTTCCTATACGTCTTTATATTCACATCGCTCTGGCGCGCCCTCTATTCGCAGACGCAAATACAGAGCCACAGCGGCTTCACGCTTACCGCCATAATTACATACGCGGTGATGGCTATGGCTGTGCGGATAGCTTTTTCTATGGACGATTCGGCAATCTACAAAAGAGTGCAGGACGGCTCGGTATCTATGGATCTTATCCGGCCTGTGTCGTTTTTTCTTATGAACCTATCGCAGTCGATAGGCTATTCGCTGTTTCATACGATGGCGCGCACCATGCCGATAGTTGTTATCTCCGTGTTTCTTTTCGACATAAGCATACCGTTCGACCCTATACGGTTTATCGCCTTCCTGCTCTCGGCGGTTATGGGATACCTGATACTTTTTATGATCAACTTCTCCGTCGGCCTTCTTGCTTTCTGGTTCGTGGAAATCTTCCCGTTCATGCTTTTAAAGTACGGCTTCTTTACGCTCTTTAGCGGGGCTATCGTTCCTATCGACTTTTTCCCCGGGTTTTTAAAGGTGATGGCGGAAATTCTGCCGTTCCAATATATCCTCTACACCCCTACGGTAATACTGATGGGGCGCGCCGATATGACGGCAGTGCCGGAGATGATGGCGGGACAGGCTGTATGGCTAATCCTTATGCTACTTATATCCCGCATGATGTGGATAGCAGGGCGCAGTAAGCTTATTGTGCAGGGCGGATAGATGGAAACGGCAAAAATATATCTAGAGCTTATAAACGCCTCTATAAGAGCGAGGATGGAATATAAAACCAGCTTCCTTTTTTATCTTGTCGCTATACTAAGCTTCTATGCTGGGCAGATAGGGCTTTTGTATATCGTTCTCTCACGCTTCCAGTCTATACAAGGATGGTCGATAGGCGAGGTGGCGTTTCTCTTTGGGCTGATGACCTTCGCGCAGGGGTTTACCACCCTCTTTTTTAGTTCGCTCGTTCATTTCGACCAGATGATAATAAAAGGAGAGTTCGACAGATATCTGGTAAGGCCGTTAAGCCCGCTTTTGCAGATTATCTTTTCGCGGTTCGAAGCATCGACGGCGGCGCACTTTATACTGGGCGGGGCGGCGCTTATAGTCGGCTCGCAGATGTCGGGGCTGGAGTGGACCTTTAAAAAAGCTCTCTTTCTACCGTTGGTAATTATCGGCGGTGTGATGATATCGGGCGGCATCCGGCTATTGGTCACGGCGGTTGCTTTTTGGACGCTTAAAAATGAATCGCTAGTGCATACGGTAGTTTTTTCCAGCAGAGAGTTCGTCGTCTATCCGGTGACGATATACAACACTGGAGTGCAGTTTTTCCTTACGTTCGTATTCCCTATAGCGTTTATAAACTTTTATCCGGCATACTACTTTCTAGACCGTACAGGCGATAACCTTTTCCACCCTGCCTTGCAGTTCGGCACGCCGCTTGTCGGCGTTGTCGTTTTCGCCCTCTCTTTGCTCGCGTGGAAAAGCGGCGTAGACCATTACCAAAGCTCCGGTAGCTAACCGACCATAGCGTGAGGAGGCGGTTCTGGAAATTTCCTGACAGAAGTGATACTGTCTATACAAGAAATATGGATTTTAAACTTGGGGAACTGTTTTGCGGCCCGGGGGGGCTCGGCTTGGCTGCTCTTCAAACAAAAATAAAAAAATCCAACGAAACATACTCGCTCACACATGTTTGGGCAAATGATTACGATAAAGATTCTTGCGATACATTTCGCAAGAATATATGCCCTGACAAACCTAAAAGTGTAATCTGCAAAGATGTCAGGTTATTAAATATTAAAAAACTTGGAAAAATTGACGCGCTATCATTTGGGTTTCCTTGCAATGACTTTAGTGCTGTAGGAAAGAAAAAAGGAACTGATGGAAATTACGGCTCCCTGTATTCATACGGAGTAAAGGCTTTAGATATTTTTAAACCTAAGTGGTTTCTTGCCGAAAATGTTGGAGGCCTTCAAAGTTCAAATAGTGGAAAAGCGTTTAATCAAATTATAAAAGAGCTAGTTAGCACTGAATATAATCTAACGGTTCATTTATATCCCATGGAGAAGTATGGAGTACCTCAGGCACGGAGAAGAATCGTCATTATAGGTATACGAAATGATTTGGGCTTAACATTTCAGGTTCCAGCACCAACTACTCCAATTCCGATTACATGCAAAGAAGCACTTTACAACCCTCCAATACCTAAAAATGCTACGAATAGCGAATTGACAAAGCAAAGCACACAAGTAATTGAGAGACTTAAACATATTAAGCCTGGTGAAAATGCTTTCAACTCCAATTTACCAGATCACCTTCGCTTGAATGTAAAAGGTGCACGAATGAGCCATATTTACAAACGGCTTGACCCTAAGAAACCGGCGTACACCCTTACCGGAAGCGGTGGGGGCGGCACACATGTTTACCACTGGTCGGAAAACCGTGCGTTAACAAACCGTGAGAGAGCAAGGTTACAAACCTTTCCTGACAATTTCCATTTTATGGGTTCTAAGGAAAGTGTTAGAAAACAAATTGGCATGGTCGTGCCGGTTGTAGGGGCGAAGGAAATCTTTAAAGCTGTTTTAAAAACTTTCGCGAACGTAAGGTATGCCTCTATCCCACCAAGCTTAGGGTTTCATAGCAAAAATAACCATATAAAAACTGGGCTTTCTCAACAACATAACCTTTTAGAAAATGTTTCTTACCAATAATTTAACAAAAACAGTTCTTTCCTCGCCAGCCATAGAAGGTTGTGACCATTTATACATAGTATCCGGTTTTGCCTCTGCCACTATGGCATCAAAGCATCTAGAAATGCTTAACAAACTTAACAAGCATGTTAAAATCGAACTCTTAATCGGCATGTGTCCGACAAACGGGATTCTGCGAAAAGATCATATTTCATTTTGCAAACTGACGGACGAACAATTTCCAGAAAATTTTGATTGTCGTTACCTAGTAAAATCCCCGTCGGTCCATTCAAAAGTATATTCATGGTTTAAAAGTGACACTCCATTTTGTTCATTTAGTGGTTCTGCTAATTACACCCAAAAAGCCTTTAGCAGTTCCCAACGAGAGCAAATGCTCAAATTTTCTGGTAAAGATGCTTTAGATTACTTTCAAGCCCTGCTTCCCGATACTCTCGACTGCAGAGACTCAGGAGTTGAAGAAATAATTCAGTTTTATGATAGCAATGAGGCTGTAAAGCAAAATAAAGAAGGCACACTTGACGAAGCCTCTAAAGAAAAAATATCAGAAAAATTTGAAAGTGTAAAAATTAGCTTTCTTGCCGATGATGGAAGCCTGCCTGAACGGTCTGGACTTAATTGGGGGCAACGGCCTGAATTAAACCGTAACCCAAATCAAGCATATATTAGGTTAGTTTCGAAAATATATTCATCTAATTTCTTCCCTCCAAAAGGCGAGCATTTTACAGTCCTGACAGATGACGGCCTTCAATTACTTTGCGTTCGGGCTCAAGAAAATGGCAAGGCCATTCAGACTCCGCTTAACAATAGTACATTGGGGGAATACTTTAGAAGAAGGCTTGGCCTTTCCTCTGGTTCATTTGTTACAAAAGAAGATTTACTAAATTATGGCAGGACAGACCTAGAGTTTTATAAAATAGATGAAGAAACATTTTTTACGGATTTTAAAGTATAAATTCTGACAGAATCTTCTTCCCCCTCTGCATTCTCCGCGTCTCCGCGGTAAGACGAACCGCACTCCCCCCCCCCTACTCCCAGCCTTAATGCGTACCGCCGCCTCAAAAAGAGTGCCTTTCGACTACGCTCACGACAAGCGGTAGAATACAGGTATGCTAGAGCTTATAAATATCAGGGGCGTTCTATTACTGATTCTGCTTTTCCTCTTTAGCTATGCCTGTTCTTCCGCCGACGATTTTGGCGAAGAAAGAAAGAAGATGGTCGAAACCCAGATAGCCGGAAGGGGGATTGATAGCGAAAAACTGCTAAAGGTTATGCGAGAGGTTCCGAGGCATCTTTTCGTGCCGAAAGCTCTTGGCAGTATGGCATACAGCGACCGGCCCCTACCGATAGGCGAGGGGCAGACGATATCGCAACCGTACGTCGTCGCGATAATGACATACCTGCTAGACCTTAAAGGAAACGAAAAGACGCTCGAAATCGGAACAGGTTCGGGATATCAGGCGGCGGTTCTTTCTAAAATGTGCCGAGAGGTTTACACGATAGAGATAGAGGAAAAGCTAGCCCAAAGCGCCGCCGAAAGGCTTGAAAAACTCGGATACAAAAACGTTACCGCAAAATATGGAGACGGTTACGCAGGTTGGGAGGAGCATGCGCCGTTCGACGCTATAATGATAACCGCCGCCGCCGAAACGATACCACAGCCGTTGATAGACCAGCTAAAGGAAGGTGGAAAAATAATCCTGCCTCTTGGAGCTGTGACGAATTTCCAAACCCTCACCCTCGGCGTGAAAAAGAACGGGAAGCTGGAACTAAAAGAGTTCGACATCGTCCGCTTCGTCCCTATGACCGGAAAGATTCAACAATAACCACGCACTCCGGTGTGTGGGGGCTTGCTACAGTGTACGGTGCGTGGAGAGATGGCAGATAAACCTCTCCGCACCACTGCCACCTTGCTCGCTGGGTGCTGGCTGTGGAGATTCTAAAACCGGCATCAAAGCAGATATCCTTCCACCTGCCTTCAGACAGCGTTTTCGCTAAAAAACTTGCGAAAATAGCTATAAACGAAACTATTTTGAAAATTTTTATAGTATTTGCTAGAATTGCGCTGGTGGAAGATGGTCAAATGAGGCTGTCTTGTAAAAAATCGGTTTGCTTAATTTACCTTAAAGAGGAACGGATGAAATATAGAAAGTTTTTAACTCTGCTTTTTCCCATGATATTACTTTTTCCTTTTTCCGCCGACGCAAGGAGCACCGAAGAGGAGCTTATGTCGCATATAAAAGGTGCCCGTATATCCTCCGTTAGATACACTGTCGAAAAGAAAAAGGCAGATGTCAATTATCAGGATGAGAAAGGCAGAACCCCGCTGATTCTTGCTATTATCGGCTCTGAAGAGGGAATTTTAGATTACCTTATAAACAGCGGTGCCGATGTAAATAAGGCCGATAGCCTTGGGCGAACTCCTTTAATGCACTCGGTGCTTGAGGACGAGGACGATATGGCGGAACTTCTACTTGAAAGGGGGGCCGAGATAAATGATGTTGATAGAGAAAACCGTTCGGCTCTTATCTATGCTGTAAAAGATAAAGACAAAGATATGGTAAAGCTCTTTATCTCTAAAGGGGCCGACATCACTATCGTCAACAAAAAGGGCAAGAACGCTCTAGAACTGGCACGAACCTCTAAAAGGCGCAAAATAATCAAAATGCTTGAAGAGGAAAACCGAAAAGTACTAGCAAAGGCAAAAGCCGACGCAAAAGCAAAGGCAAAAGCCGACGCAAAAGCAAAGGCAAAAGCAAAGGCAAAAGCTGAAGAGGAAGCAAAGGCAAAAGCCGAAGCAAAGGCAAAAGCCGAAGAGGAAGCTAAAGCTAGCGAGCTAGCTCAAGCCGATGCCAAAGCGAAAGCCGAAGAGGAGGAAAAGCTAAAACTAAAAGAAATGCTAAGGGCCGAAATCGAGGCGGAAATGAAAGCTAAAGCCGAGGAGGAGACCTTGCTAAGATTAAAAGCCGAAGAAAAGGCCAAAATGGAAGCTGAGATTAAAGAAAAAGTAAGAAAAGAACTTGAGGAAAAAGCTTTAGCCAAAGTAGAGGCTAGAAGAAAAGCGGAAAGAGAGATTAGAGCCAAAGCGAAAGCAGAAGCGAAGATGAGAGAAAAAATACGGGCGGAGGAAGAGGCTAAAATAAGGGCAAAGGCGAAAGCAAAAGCGCAGGCTAAGCTTGAAGAAGAAACCCGCAAAAGAATGGAAGCGGAAAGAAGGGCCAAAATAGCAGAAGCTATGGAAGCAGAAGAAAGCGGCGGTGCGGTAGAAACGGTAGAGTCGGCGGGGGAGGTGACCTTCGAGAAAATCGAGAATTAAGTTTCTACCCTAACATGCTCATAATCCTCCTTCTCAAAGGTTAAAGAACTATGAGCAGTTACACAATTTAATTTACAGGCTCACCCTAACGCTCTCTTTTGAATTCGAACCAGCTCCTTTATCCCTTTTTTTCCAAGCGCTATCATCTGCTCAAGCTCTTTACCGTCAAACGGAGCTTCTTCCGCCGTGCCTTGAATCTCTACAAATTTTCCTCTGCCGGTCATCAC
>JAJRYD010000012.1 GCA_024275955.1 Nitrospirota bacterium | reverse complement strand
GGCGGTCTGTTTTTGAATATATAGAAGTGTTTTATAATCGTGTCAGAAAACACTCAACCATTGGATATTGCTCTCCATCGGAATTTGAACAGGCGGCAAAAGTTGCTTAACTGTGTGTCCACTTTTTCGGGGGAAGATCAATCGAAAGAACAAAAGTTATTTATAGAGCCAGAAGGAGTTTATTCAGATTCAGCCGCATTCTCTCCAGAGAAAAAGATAAAATTATTCAAGAGTCTATTTCGCGGTCGCGAAGATGTTTATCCCATAAGGTGGGAAGGTAAAAACGGTAAATCCGGGTATTCGCCGGTCTGTTCTAACGAATGGGCTACAGGGTTGTGTGATAAGCCGAGGGTCAAATGCCCTGATTGTCAGAACCGGAAATTTGCACCTGTTACTGATATGGTAATTCGAAACCACTTAACGGGGAAATGCATTATAGGTGCATACCCTTTACTTGTTGATGAGAGTTGCTATTTTCTTGCGGTTGATTTTGATAAGTCTTCATGGAAAGAAGATGCATTAACCTATATGCAGACCTGTGAGGAGCTTGGAGTCGATGCGTCACTTGAGCGCTCTCGTTCAGGAAATGGAGGGCATGTATGGATTTTCTTCGACCATCCTATTCAGGCTTTCCTTGCAAGGAAACTAGGTGCATTCATCCTTTCAAAATCGATTGACAGTAGACCGGAAGTAGGCTTTGGCTCATATGACAGGTTTTTCCCAAGCCAAGATACGATGCCGAAAGGCGGCTTTGGCAACTTGATAGCTTTACCGCTTCAACACGAACCGAGAAAATATGGTAACAGCGTTTTTCTTGATAACGATCTAAAACCACATTCAGACCAACGGGCATATATTTCTAGCATTAAGAAAATGACTATTGAAGATATTAACCAGATAGTTCCAAAGACTTCCTATGGCGGCGAACTGTTGGGCGTTCGTCTCATATCAATGAATGAAGATGAAGAAAGTAGGCCTCTTGCTCTTTCGGCGAACAGGGAACAAGCGGAGATGCTCCCCATTCCAGAAATACCATACAAAGTGAAAATTGAATTGGGAAGTCATCTCTTAATCGAAAAACAGAATATACCCCCATTACTACAAAGCAGATTGATCAAGCTAGCAACTTTTCAAAATCCAGAGTTCTATAAAGCCCAGGCTATGCGGTTTTCGACCTATGGCAAACCGAGAATAATATGCTGTGCCGACAGCGATGACAGCCATATAAGATTGCCGAGAGGTTGTCATGCTGGCACTGTTGAACTGTTAAAAAAGCATAATGCCAAAATGGATATTTCTGACACTAGGACATCAGGGAAAGTCATCAACGCATCTTTTAAGGGAACGCTCCGAGAACATCAGGATGAAGCTGTAAGCGAAGGGATGAAGCACGATTTTGGAGTTATAAGCGCCCCAACAGGTTTTGGCAAAACAGTTGTTGCGGCAAAAGTGATCGCATTAAGAAAGGTAAACACTCTCATTCTTGTTCACAGATGCCAGCTTATGGATCAATGGAAGGAACAACTCTCCCTATTTCTTAATGTTGAGATAGGTTTGATCGGAAGCGGGAAAATGAGCCGGACATCTGAAGTAGATATTGCAACGATCCAGAGTTTATATCGCAAAGGCAAGGTGAAGGAGTTGGTTGCAGAGTACGGGCAGGTGATAGTTGACGAATGCCACCAGATTTCAGCCTTCAGCTTTGAGCAGGTGTTAAAGTTTTCAAATGCAAAATTTGTTGTTGGTCTCACCGCAACTCCTATACGCAAAGATGGACACCACCCGATCATCTTCATGCAATGCGGCCCGATTCGTTATCGTTTTAATAAAGGGAGGTTGAAACATCTGACCGATTATGAGCATATTGTTATTCCACGAATTACAAATTTTAGAATGCCTCAAAATGAAACAGATTACACAATCCATGATATATACACTGCCCTCTTAAGAGATAGTGATAGGAATGATTTAATCTTTAACGATGTTGTTCAAGCTTTGGTTGATGGGCGTTCACCATTGTTGTTAACGGAACGTAAGGAGCATCTGTTGGAATTTGAGCAGAGGCTTGATAAATTCGCAAAAAATGTAATCGTTCTTAAGGGTGGTATGGGTGTGAAAAAGCGAAGAGAACTGGCGGAAAGATTAGCTTCAATACCCGATGATGAAGAACGTGTAATCATTTCAACAGGGAAATACATTGGTGAGGGTTTTGATGATGCCCGTTTGGATACATTATTTCTAGCAATGCCGATATCTTGGAAAGGAACCCTCCAGCAGTATGTTGGCAGGCTACACCGCCTCCACCACGACAAAAAAGTTTTGAAAGTATTTGATTATGCAGATACCAGTATGCCGGTGCTACGCCGCATGCATGAAAAGAGGTTGAAAGGATATAAGGCTATCGGATATGCAGTAAAATAGGGCGAAGTCTACAAATCAGCTTTTTGGCACGAGCTTTATCTTGAGTTCACAATTTAAGGCATGAGCAACTTTTTTTAATGCCGCAACAGAAGCTTTACCATAGCCCGGCGATTCGAGCCTTGAAATTGCCGGCACTTTTGTTCCGATTTTCTTTGCAAGTTCGGCCTGAGTCATATGCGCCCTAGCTCTAGCTTTGATTATCTCCTCAGCAACCTGAAACTCCTCATGCAAGGCCTCATATTCTTTCCTTACCTTAGGGTCTTTGAGCCACTTCTTTTTTACGTCTCGAAAACTTTTTATTTTAGCCATTGCATAACCTCCTTCATCCTTTTAACTGCCGTGCCGATTTCCTTGGCAGGAGTTTTGGATGATTTCTTAATAAAACCATGAAGCAAAATAATCTTTTGCCCGCTAAATAGTCGTCCCTGAAAAACTCTAAAATCCCCAGCTTTTTAAGGTTAATCACTCATTACTTGCAATTATAACAGGCTGAATAAGTGCTTTCACTCAATATCTATAGGGGTAATAGAGTTTTTCAGGGACGACTAGATAGTTCAAAAACCATTTCGGTACCAGCCCACTTTAAGCCTCTGCTTTTACAAAGTTAGAGAACGAACTTTCTTTTAAAACTCTTTTGGGAATAGTCTACCTTTAGGGGGCTGTATCGGATATAGCTCTTCATTCTATCTGCTAAAGCTCCATAACGAAATCGACTACGGCATTAATCTCTTCTTCGCTAAGCTCAAGAATATCTTTCATGCCGGGTATAGGCTTTTCGATAACGTGCAGACGTTCTTTCATTTCCATAGTTTCAGGGTGGTCGCTGTTCCATATCTCTACAGGGTTTGCCACCCATTTTTTTATCCATTCTCTTGAGTGCAGTTTGGATATGCCGGCAAGCCCCGGGCCCACCAGTTTTTCGTTAGATGTTTTGTGGCAGTTAGAGCATCCGCCTTTAGCTTTACTATAAAAAATCTTTTTCCCGCTAATTTCGCCAAGCTCAAAAACCGGCATGCCAGAACAGCCGGTAAGCAGTATAGCGGTTATAAAGAGGAACCACGGTTTCATTTTGTATATTTAGCCCAAAGCATGTTGCAAAAAAAAAGGAGACACCGAGGGCTGAAAACCCCCCGTGTCTCCCGTAACAATGGTCTTTTAAAAAAAAATTACAGAGTCATCAGGTAGGCGACTAAGTCAGCTCTTTCTCCGTCAGAAAGTTTTTTAACTTTTGACGGCATTTTAACCTTATACTTTGCCGGATCTTTTTTCTTCTTAAGCCTGTTAGCGGCCATATCTTTGACATTGTCATCCATCCCTGCCCATACAGCTTTAGGGTCTGCCATCCATTTTGTCATCCATGCTTCGCCCCGTCGTCCGCCGATACCTTTAAGGCCAGGCCCCATCTTCGCTTTTTCCGTATCTACCTTGTGGCAGGTAGCGCATTTTTTGCTTTTAAAGAGACCTTTACCCGAGCCGGCATCGCCAGCCTGAGATACAGTCGCGAAAGAAAGTACGAACGTTAGAGTCATCATTACAGCCAAGAATCTTTTCATTTACCCCTCCTAAGTTAATGTTTTCTTGTATCCGAGTGGTATTGTTAGACCACACCCCTAAGCTTCAGACTAAACGAAAACGGGGGGAAAAGCTAGAATTTTCTATCGTTTTAAAGAGGCAAAGAGTGCCGGCGGCAGGCTGTTTACAGCCTTCAAGTTCTGCATTTCAAATTTTAGGAAATCACCGATTACAACGATAACACCATTATTTTCAGTATATTGGTATCTAGCTATTAACACTGAGCCGCCTTTCCTCTCAATACTTGCCACTTTTATTTTTCCACTTGTGTCTAATTTAAAACGGTAGATAGCATCGCCGCTACTCACTTGTATCTCTCTTTTGGAGTGGCCCAGATAACCTTTTTCTACCCACTCCTTTTCAAGCCCGGGGTGAATGATACGCAGAAAATCTTCTGGGCTGATTTTTAGCGGGCCGATTTTTATAATCTGTTTTTTCTTACGGTCGATTATCTCTTTTACATTGTCAGCCGGTATCAGTAGCGAGATCGTTTCGGCATTGGCGACAGCTAAAAACCATACGCTCCCCATCGGGTTGTGGAATGTCAGCCTGAAATTATCAGGCCTTTCGAATAACAGGGAGGCAGACGAACTGCTCCACCCTTTGCTCCCTTTTATCTTCACAATGCCGGATATCTTCATCGCCTTGCTGTATCGGTTGGCCTGCAGATAGCGTTCCAGAGAGCTATGTTCCGGTTTTTTCGTCTGTTTTCCAGCCTGCTGGGAGGCACAGGCCGAAAGCATAACCAGAGCTGTAAGCGGGAGCAGTTTATAGAGCTTCAATTACCCCCGCCGCTTTTTTGGGATTTAATTTTTTTTTTCGCCTCTTTAAGTTTTTTTTCTACCGCGGGGTCTTGTTTCATTTTTAGAGAGTCGGCATATATTTCTGCCGCCTTCTCGTACCGTTTAAGGGCGGAGTAGGCGTCTCCCATATGGGTAAGCACCACCGCGTCAGGTTTGTCGAGATTTTTGACCGCTTTTTTGAGCGCTTTAAGCGACTGCCGGTATTTTCCCTGCTTGTAATATATCCACCCCAAGCTATCAAGGTAGTAGCCGTTGTTCGGGTTTATCTCCAGAGCCTGTTTAAGGAAAGTGAGCGCCTCATCCAGATTTATGTTCTGCTCGGCATATAGGTACCCTATGTAGTTGAGCGCATCCGCATGTTTCGGGTTTATTTTGAGGGTTTTTTTCATCGCGTCGATACTCTGGTCGTATTTTTTTAGTTTCTCGTAAGTCGCTCCAAG
This sequence comes from Nitrospirota bacterium, assembly GCA_024275955.1. Taxonomy (GTDB): domain Bacteria; phylum Nitrospinota_A; class UBA7883; order JACRGQ01; family JACRGQ01; genus JAJRYD01. The sequence continues at coordinate 14,800 of JAJRYD010000012.1, read as the reverse complement.
ATAGAAAATATAATTCGCGTCGTTTGGGGAGAGTTCTATCGCTTTTTCGATATTTACAAGCGCCACCTTAAACTCTTCTTTTCTCGACTGTATTACGCCAAGCATGTAGTAGAGGTTGGGGTCGTCTTTTTTTAGCGCTATCGCCTTTTGAAGCATCTGCTCTGTTTTTATAAGTTTTCCCATCTTTTCGTATATAGAACCGATATGGATGTATATTTCCACGCTATCGTTGCTGGTACCCTTTTTCGCCAGTTTTTTCCACTCCACGATTGAGGCATCGTACATTTTCAGCTCTTCATAAATTCTGGCGATGTAGTAAGGGGCGGTCGCATTATCTGGGTCTTTTAGTCTCACAAGCTGGAACTTTTCCAATGCCTTGCGGTATTCCTTTTGCTGAAAGTGGAGTAGTCCCATCTTGGTGGCAAGGTCTACAGTATTCGGGCTGTCTTTTTCCAGCTCTTTGTAAACATCTAATGCCTTGCCGTACGACTTTTTGAGAAGGTATACGTTGGCCAGCCTGCTTTGTATCTCCTTGTTCGCCGGATCTATCTCAAGGTACCGCTTGTAGATATCTATCGCCAGATTGTATTTCTCCTGCACTACATAAACCCACGCGAGAGTCTCGTACGCTCTGAAAAAATTGGGGCTTTCGGAGATGATTTTTGTAAGAAACTCTTCCGCCTTTAAATATTGGCGAAGCGAAACATAGGTTCTCGCTAGGTAGAAGGTTGCCATCTGGTTTTGCGGTTCGTAGTGAAGTACCTCCAGTAGCTCATCTTCGGCTTTTTTATGGTTGTTTATTTCCATAAAGTTGAGCGCTAAGTAGAGCCGAATGTCGACTCTGGAAGGGTCTTTTTCTATAACTTTCTCGAAATGCATCTGCGCGCGCTGATAGTTTCTGGAGCTGGAGTAGATCCCTCCAAGCAGAATATGAAGAGGCATATATTCTGGGTCAAAGGCAAGCCCGTTGAGCGCCATCCCTGTTGCCTCTTCGTACTTGCCGGTTCGCAGAAGCGTACGGCTCGCCTCAAGGTAGGCAAGCATCGCGTAAGGGTCGTGCTTAATAGCTTCTTTGTAGTCGGCCAGCGCTTCGTTTACAAGGTTGTTTCTCATTTTCATTTCGCCGCTAAGAAAGTAATAGTACGCTTTCGAGTTTATCTCTGTCTTCGCTCCGGCTTTGGCTTGCTTGGTTTTATAGCCATCGTACTTAGTGGCGCAAGACGATAGGAAAATGGCGAACAGCAAAAGAAACGCGCCCAAAACAGTCCGCATAGAGGCCAGAGAATTTTGCATCGGCTACGCCCCCCCCCCTTTACGCCTGTACTGAAATCTTATATCGACGATATTTTTCCTTCCTGCTTCCTTTACAGCCCTTTTTCTTATTACCTCTTTTTGGTACTCAAGCGGTTCAAGAAAGGCGTTATCGAAAACGCTGATTACAAGAACCTTTTTCGCTATATGTGACGGCTCTGTAACCTGCGAAAGCTGTTCCCCCATTATTTCCGTCCACCTGCCGGATATCTCGGCAAGGGTCGCCAGCGAATCGAGGTGCACCGATCTTAAGGCTCCGCTGAGAACTTCTTTGATCGGTATCATACTCTCTCCTCTTATATTCAAATCTAACAGACCATACATTAAATCACTTTATTACCCATCCCTGCAATCGGTACGGCATCTTTTGATATATCGGCCAAAAACTGCCGTTCATTATTTTTTTACCGCGGCTGTGCCGGCAAACCGACATACGCTTGCGCTCTGCGTAGAGACTGGTAGACTTAGCCGATGCAATGGATTGTAGGAGTGTTTCTCATTTTGGGGCTTTTGGCCCTTATCGTCTTCTCAAAGGAGTTCCGCAAAGCGGCCATCATAGCGGTGGCACTGATAACCGCTCTAGTGATAGCTTGGATACAGTACGAAGATGCCCAGATTAGCAAAAGAAAAAACCTTCTAAAGCCGGCCGAGCTGGAGGTTTCGGGGTTTAACATAAAAAGCGGGTACGGCGGTTCTCTACAGTTTTCCGGCAGAGTGAAAAACCTTTCGGCGCTCTACAACGCCTCATCATTCGGGATAGAAATTACAGCATTCGACTGCCCCGAAACTAAGATTACAGATAAGTGCGACCTGATAGGCAAAGAAGAGGTAAAGGTTTTTGTCAAAATCCCGTTGGGGCAGGTGAGGGAGTTTGGGGGGCCTGTCCATTTCCCCAATATGCCAAAGGCAAAAAACCATCTGTGGGAACATAAAATAGTCTGGGCAGAGGGGGGCAAAAAATGAAAACAACTACGGAACATATATGGCTCAACCTATCCATCTTTTCGGTTCTTCCAAGCCGCAATCACCTCTTTACATATCATGGGGCTGTTGCCGAATGAGATAAATTTGATTCTTCTACAAATTGCCAATCCCTAAAGACTCTATTTTTAAGAAGTTAGAAAATGAGCCTCCTCTTAAAATGCTCAAAAAACTCTTTTGGAAACAGTCCCATCATTTCCTTTTCTCCTTCGGATAGAAGATATGGTTTTGAGAGCATTCGTCTATAGACATATTTTTCTTCGAGTCTTGTGAGATAGTCGATATCGGATTTTGCCTCTCGGTCGAAGTATTCCAGATTAATAAAACCTTTTAGAACCTTTACTGGAGAGCTTTGTTCTTCTCGAGTGCGAAAAAACATGTCAATAAGGTTCTTTTGGCCTTTTGAGAATGCAAATCCAAAATATGGTATTTTTTGGTCAGTGGCATAGTCCAGTCCTTGAGTAATGCTGTTCTTTTCAAGGATTGAAATAACGAATTCGATTATCTGTTTTTTCATTAAGTTACCTCTCTCCTAAAATTAGCCATATTCTACCACCACCATCCAGGTTCAACTCTTACTCGCCGATGATTTTTACCAGCACCCTTTTCTTTCTTCGGCCATCGAACTCCCCGTAGAAGATTCTTTCCCATGTTCCAAAGTCCAGCTTGGCCTTAGTGACGGCCACAACCACCTCCCTGCCCATAACCTGCCTTTTTAGATGAGCATCTCCGTTATCTTCTCCTGTGTCGTTGTGTCTGTACTGTGATATCGGTGCATGGGGTGCCAGCCTCTCAAGCCACTGCTCATAGTCGTGGTGCAGGCCCGATTCGTTATCGTTTATGAAAACTGACGCGGTGATATGCATAGCGTTGCATAGAAGTAGTCCCTCGGTTATTCCGCTCTCTGAAAGAGCTTTTTCAACCTCTCGTGTGATATTGATAAACGCTCTACGCTTCGGTGTGTTGAACCATAGTTCCTTGCGATAACTTTTCATATTCCTCTCCAGATAGTTAATAAAGTTTATTAGGTGAATTTATTTATCACTTATGCTTCTTTAGCTTTCTCCCCCAAAATCTTAAAGGCGGCGTAGGCAGAGACAGCGCCGAAGAGGGAGCCGAAAACAATGTCGACAGGGAAATGTACGCCCAAATAAACCCTTGAAAGCGCTATAAGAGATGCCCATATTAGCCATGCCGGCCTATGCTTATTAAAAATAAGAATCAGCATCATAGCTACGCTAAAGCCTGTTTGCGAATGGCCGGAGGGGAAAGTTCTATGATGAGGCTGTTTGAACGGCGCGTGTACCTTTGCTTTTAGTTTCGCCGACTGTTCTCCAAAATATCCAAGAGGCCTATCTTTTATATAAACCTGTTTGATGCCCTGCACCGCTATTCCGCCTATGATGAGCGTAAGCGTAAGCATCCAGATATTTTTTTTATTTAGTCCGCCGTAAAATTTCATAGCCGCAATACCTATGATGGCGGCAGGTATAGTGTAGCCGGTGCAGGTGATAGCTATCATTATGTAGTCGGCCGTAGTGCCGAGCGGCTGGTTTAGACCCCAGAACAGGTTTTCGTTAAGCTCTGCTAGAAATGCCATGCGTCTGTTGCTATGCCTTAGCTTTTTTTCTTCGGAAAAGCGTTAGCAAAGGTTCTATCCACCCAAAGAGTTTCATAGGGGTAATCTCTTTTGAGGTTATATATATGAGATATAGTGCCAGCGAACCCATAACGATATTTGGTACCCACATAGCTAGCAGAGGCTCTACTGTGCCTTCGCGTCCAAGCCCTTCCATAAGCATTAGTAAAAGGTAGTTGACTATTATCATCGTTATGCCGGTACTCATACCGCTCCACTTGCTTCCCCGCTGTGAGCGTATGCCAAGAGGCGCGCCGAGAAGAGCGAGAACGATGCACGAAAACGGAAGAGAGAAACGTTTGTATATCTCTACTTCGTCGCCGTGGTAATCGGTTTTTTCCTTTTTCCTTTTTTCTACCCGTTCTCTCATTTCGGCTATCGACATTTCACGCGGTTGAATAACATATTCCGAACCGTTCTCCGGGTTGGTATCGAACACAAGTTCGTACTTGCCGTACCCCGTGGTGCGGAACGCGCCGTAATCGCCGGTATAAATCGTTCCGTTATGGAGCTGTAAAATTACCTGATCGTTTACGTTTACAAATCTTCCCGTTTCGGCTGTTATATATTTCGGTTTTTTAGGGTTATGTTCATCAAAAATAAAAAGGCCTTTTAGCAAGTCGGAGTCGAGTTCTTTTTCGTTTACATAGACTACTGTGTTTTTCATCTGGTCGAAGAACACCCTTTCCCCCAGCGACATCGCCAGCTTTTCGGTGAGAATAGTGCGAAGCAGTTTCATATATTTATAGTTTCCAGCGTGCTGGGCGTTTACCGAAAGATGCAGGTTTACGGCGTAAACCAAAAGCGAAAGCACCAGCACCGGCAAAAGAAAACGGTGGAAGCCTATCCCGCACGCCCGCATAGCTGTTATCTCGTTATCTGTGGAGAGCCTTGCAAATGTAATAAGAGAAGAAAGAAGCATAGCCAACGGTATCGCAACCACAAGGAACGCAGGAGAGATGTATAGGAGCAGTCTCCCGAACTCGTCTAGCGTTATTCCCTTATTGAGTATTAGGCGTGAGAGGAAATGTATTTTCTCCAAAAGGAGTATCGACATTACTATAGATAGACCTACGATAAAAACGCCGAACAGCTCTTTAAATATATAGCGGTCAAGAGTTGTTATTTTAAAACCGCCGTACTTTCCGTTCATAGCCGGTATTTTAACCGCATCCGGCCCTCGCGGGGGTACGCAATTCGTTTATCGACGTTTTTTGCTACGCTCTACCGCTATCTATAGCAAATTTGCTGCTACTAATTGCAGTTTCGCAGAAAGGGGCTGTTGCCGAATGAGATAAATTGGATTTTTCTACAAATTGCCAATCCCTAAAGACTCTATTTTTAAGAAGTTAGAAAATGAGCCTCCTCTTAAAATGCTCAAAAAAACTCTTTTGGAAACAGTCCCAGAAAGTAGGGGCAACGCCACCTTCGGCTTTATTAAAAAACTCTTTCCTCTTCCCAAACGGTCAAGCTTCTATATTCTTTTAGCTTCGACAGGTTTTGGTCTCTCAGTTAAAGTTCCCGTGCCGCCTGTCGGGAGTTCTCTAGAGTTAATAAACGGTAGATTGTTAAGGTTTTAAGCAGTAATGGGAGCAATTCCTATCCCGCATTTGATTATATTATTATCAATCAGTTAGGGTGGTGCATCTGACAAAAGCTACCTTTTTTGGCAAAATCGCATAGGTAAAACCTCAGATAAGCACGAATGCTTTGTAGCTTTTTATAAAAAGATTGCTTTTAAATAAAATCAAATAGTTGGCATAATCTGTAACGATCGGTCTTTGGGAGCGGTAGTTGTATGCTAGTATTACCTTTTAGAGTGGGGGGGGGCGTTGGAAAGCAAGGAACCGTCTAATTACGTTATTGTTGTCGAAAAAGACGCAAGGGTAAGGGGGCCGCTTAAAACGGCGATAATCCGCATTACGGAAGATGAGGACGGCGTTCTTTTCTTTAACCAGCTTGGGGCGGCTTTTGAAGAGCTCAAAAAGATAATCGACGATGGAAACGAAGTAGACCTGATGATTACCGATGTTTTCATTTCCGACAAGTTCAACATTTTCGGCCTTATACGCGAACTGGAGCGCGTCCCGAAATTCTGGAACATTCCGCTACTTGTCTATACCAACGGTTCCGACGAGGAGATGCTGGCCAGAATAAAGAAGAATGTAGCCCATCTTCCTTACAGGGTTATGCCAAAAACGATGAAAAGCAAGGTAGTGGGCGATGCGATTATAGGCCTCTTGGAATACCGGATGGAAAATAGGTACTACCTCGATTTAGAGATAAAGATAGCGTCAATGGCAAAGCTGGGTGAGGATACGCTAATCCCCAGCACGCTTAAGATGATAGACCAAAGGGCTGAAAAGTATTTCAAGTTTGTTTCAAAGGCGAAGGTGGAGCATCTCAAAGGGAGGCTTTACTACGAATTCTGGAAGCAAAAATCAGCCGAACTGGAGCCTCTCCTTGGTCAGCTCGAAAGATTCGCGCCCTCCGACAAAGAGTTCGAAAAAATCCGACAGGAAATTAAAAATCTGTCTAAAGATACGTCTGAGTTTCTCAACAATGCGGAAAGGTTTTTTCTTGCTACCTACCGCAAGAACCCTAGTTTTTGGGAGGTGCTTCACTCCCTCTACACTCTATATATCGACCAGAATAAGCTGGATGAGGCAAAAAAGTATCTCTCCGCACTAATAAAGATATTCCCAGAGCAAAGCAAATATTTCTATAGGATGGGTAAAATTCAGGAGCTGGAAGGCAACTTTTCAAGCGCTGTTGGCAATTATCATTCTGCATGGAAGCAACTGCTCGAAGAAGGAGTTACCGGATACGACATTAAAAATATAATGGATATAGTCGATTCAACTCTGGAAGCGTCTAGGGCGATTATGAACGAAGTAGGGGTGTCGAATTTTAACGACGAGGTTAAAGACTCCAGCTCTATGGCTAACGGTCTTATGCGGATGCTAAAACAGGTTAACGCGGTAACAAGAAAGGCTCTTGTAAATTTAGCTAAAGAGGCGCCAAAGGACCCGGAAGTATTTAACAAAATAGGACTGACATACAGGAGAGCAGGCGATTACGGGACGGCGGTAAAGGCATATATAAGCGCACTGAAACTGGATAAGAGCGATTATAGAATAAGAATGAACCTTGCGGTTTCGCTCGCTCTTGCCGGTTCATGGAGTGAAGCAGGGATCGAGCTTGAGAAAGTTAGACAGCTTATTGTCGAGAGAGAAGACGAGGCGGTGATAACCGCGCTTATAGATACCGTATCAAGGCAGGATGGCGGGTCGCTTTCCAAAATGCTTGTATAACTGCTGGCAAGAGCCAGATGTTACGGCAGATTCTTTTTATTTCCATCTACGGTTTTTGTCACGTTTTAATGTATTATTACCTCTTGTACTTGGGCAATCTTAATTAAATCTGGGTAAAATATTGAGCAAAAAATATTGCATTATTGCGGGGAAGGATGTCGCCTCTAGGGAGATTCTTCAAAGAAGCATCACGAAAGTTACCAAAAACCAAGACGGCATTATCTTCGCTAGGAATATAGAAGCAGGGTACGACGAATATAAAAATTTTATGTTCGCGGAATCGGATATCGATATTGTCGCTACCGATGTTTTTCTAAACCAGAAATTCAACCTTTTCTCATTTATCAGAGAGCTTGAAGAGGTGCCAAAGTACTGGAACACGCCGCTACTCGTTTATACAAGCGGTTTAGATCTCAATATGTTTAATAGAATCCGAAAACTTATTTCCAACATACCTTTCAGGGTGATGACACAGCCGCTGAAGGAAACGACGCTTACCGAAGCGATAAGCGGTCTTATAGAATTCAAAAGGCATAACAGCCACACGCAGGAGCTTCAGTCCAAAATCATGTCGCTGATAAAGGTGGGCGATCCATCGCTAATTCCGGGTAGCCTTAAAATGATAGACGAGTACGCGAAAAAACATCCAAAAGCTATGAGTGCCGCGAAGGTTAATCACCTCAAAGGACAGCTTTATTACGATTTCAATCTTCAAAAAAAGCTGGAAGCGGAAAAAATGCTGGAAGATGGGCGCAAGGACGACGCGGACGCTCTCTTAAGGGAATGCGAGGAGTTTGAAAGCAGTTCGGAACAGCTTTTTCTTGCGGGGCATAGAACGTCGCCCCGCTACTGGCACATACTCAACTCGCTTTACAGCCTTTACATGGATAGGGGCGATATAAAAGAGGCGAAAAAGTACCTTTCAAAACTTATAGCGATTTTTCCAGAGGAGAGTAAATACGCCTTCAAAATGGGAAAGATAGATGAGATTGAGGGCAACTATTCGAGCGCGGTGCGTGGGTATCTCTCAGCATGGAAAAGCTACGCCGAAGACGGCATAGGCCAGCACGATGTGGAAGAAGTTATGGAAATCATCGACGCGTCGCTTGAGTCGTCGCAGATAATGCTAAGGGAGATGGAACTGTCAAAATTCACCACGGCAAATCAGGATATAGGATCGAGAGAATATACTCTTATAAGAACAATGAAACAGCACAACGCAATGACAAGAACGGCGCTTGTGCAGATAGCCAAGGAGGTTCCAGACGATTCGAACATTTTTAACAAAATAGGCATTACCTACCGTAGAACAGGTGATTACGATATGGCACTTAAGATGTATGTTCGCGCGTTAAAGCTGGAGCCGGAGAATTTCAGGATAAGAATAAACTACGCGGTGGCGCTGGCTATGCTTGGCGCGTGGGATAAAGCTAAAAAGGAGCTGGCAAAAGCAGAAAGATCCGATACCGGAAAAGAAGAAAAGGCTGTTTTTACGAGCCTTGATAAAGTTATGACAAAGAAGAAAGCAGAACAACTAGCAAAGATGCTTGTATAGCAAAAGCTATGATAGTTAAATGAGAAAGGAAAGTGTGAAGAGGTCAGACCCTGGCAACCCGATAATAATAGCGCAATCAAATTCGCAGGCACGAATTACGCTTAGAAAGTCGATAGCAAAGCTCACTGATAACCCGGAAGATATATCTTTCTTTAAAAACATTCAGCTAGGGTTCGAAGAGCTAAAGTCGATAATCTCCTCTGGAATCGAGATAGACCTTTTTGCGACAGACACATTCGTCGAAAACAGCTTTAATATCTTCACATTCATAAAAGAGATGGAAGCCGACCCGCGGTACTGGAACGTGCCTCTGCTCGTTTATACCCACGCGCCGGATATAGAAATGTTTAACAAAATAAGAAAAGATATAGTCCATCTTCCTTTTCGCATACTTCCGATAACATTAGATGAAGAACAGGTAATGGATGTTATTAAGGGGCTTCTCGAATACAAAGACGAAAATAGATACTACATCGAGCTGGAGGCAAAAGTTCTCGCCGTAGCAGGTTCGGGCGACAGATCATCGCTTTCTAAAACTACCGATCTGATAGACAAGCACGCAAGCAAGTATGGAAAAGTTCTTCACCCAGCGAAAGTAGCGCTTCTCAAGGGAAGGCTTTACTACGAGCTATGGAAGAGCGGCGGCAAGAAGAATGAAGAACTTTTAAAAGATGCCGAAAACGCTTTTTTAGAAGCACACGAAGGGTTCCCACGTCATTGGGAGACCATTTTCTCTCTCTACACGCTCTATATGGAGCAGAACATGATAAAGAAAGCGAAAGAATATCTCACAACTCTTATAGAGATATTTCCAGAACATGCCAAATTTTCGTACAGGATGGGTAAGCTCAACGAACTGGAGGGAGATTTCTCCAGTGCGGTAAAGCAGTACCTTACCGCGGCGCAGGCGATGATAGAGGAGGGTGTTTCCGGGTTTAACATGAACGACGTTATGGAGATAGTAGACGCCTCGCTAGACGCCTCTAAAAAGATGCTGGCCGATATGAACCTTACAAGCTATACCGAACGCAAAACAGGTGTCGGTTCCATCGAGTATATGCTTGTAAGAACGTTAAAGCAGAATAACGCTACGGCAAGAACGGTATTGATACAGCTGACTAAAAAGGTATCGGACGATCCAGACCTTTTCAACAAGATAGGCATCACCTATCGAAGAACCGGAAGCTACGATATGGCGATGGAAATGTACGGCAAGGCGTTAAAACTTGCGCCCGACAACCAGAGGATAAGGCTTAACTACTCGGTGGCGCTTGCTATGTCCGGGTTGTGGGATGTCGCCGGCAAAGAGATGGCAATGGTCAAGAGAGACAACAGCGAGGCAGATGATGCCGCCGTAATAGAGATGCTGGTAGATGTAATAGACAAAAAAGATGCCGCTACCCTTGAAAAGATAGTCATTTAGCTTCTCTACCGCATAGATATAGAGGCTTTGCCGCCGGTTCTTTTGCCGACAGCTTGGGGCCGACTGCGCCTATTCTAAAAGTGTAAATTTGTGGTACAATTAGCATGTGGCTTTAAGGTAGTTTTTATGGGGATGCAGGTATGCTTGATGTAAGGTCGGAGGCAAATTTCATATCGGTCGAGTTTAACAATGTGAACTGCTTTAAAGCTTCCTTCTCTAGTTCTGTCATTAAAGATGTAGAGAAGTTGTTTTCCCAGTCAAGCGACCGTCCTATTCTTTTAAGTATGCGCAATATCGACCATATAGACTCTAGCGGGTATGGGGCTATCCTGATGATATCGAGAAAAGCTTACAAGCTGAATATCAATCTTGCTTATATAAACTTTACCGAAAGGGCGCTCAAGGGATTGAGGCTCATCCAATTTGATAAAGTGCTAAAAGTTTTTAAAAACGAAAAAGAGGCTATAGCAGGCCTTATCGGCCCTCTATCCGGCCGAGCATAGCCTAACTCTTCCAAAGTTGCCGGTTCTTATTTAGTCGTCCCTGAAAAAGTCGGTTTTTAGCGTGGCAAGGTTTTGTAACTGACCTTCCTGTTTAGTTTTCTGCCGATAAATCTTCGTAAAACCGCCAGCCAAAAAGAAAGATGCGTATTCCGAGGCAAATCGGCGGGTTGCTCGATTGGTGAAGGAGTAGAGATAAAGCGACGCTGGATAGACGATAACTGGCTATTCTGTACCCTTTTTTTGGAGGGAACGGATGCCAAACAGGAGGATATGGGGCTGTTGCCGAATGGTATAAATTGAATTTCGTGTAAATCGCCAAGCTCTAAAGCCTCTGTTTTTACGAAGTTAGAAAATGAGCTTTTCTTTAAAATGCTCAAAAAACTCTTTTGGAAACAGTCCCGATATGCGAAAGATAACTGGAGGAGTTAACAAACTTTTATTTTTAGGTGGGACTTTTAATTTATCGTCCATGTACGTTCAAGCTCAACTTTTGCTTAGTAAGGTTGGAACATCAACATCCAAAGCTGAAGCAAGTAGTTCAAGAGAACTAAGTGTTATATTTCTTTCACCACGCTCTATGGCCCCTACATAAGTACGATGAAGTCCGCACTTGTCTGCAAGTTCTTCCTGTGACAAACTCAAGTCAGAGCGAAGGCTCTTAATATTTTCAGAAAGGTTTTTCGTTATGTCTGAGCTAGGCTTTCGCATTTTTGTTCCACATATCACTGACTATAATTTCAACGTGATGATGCCTATCCGTCTACAGACTATAAGTAGCATCACTAGCCTGCCTCATTTGATCGTTTGCGCTTATCAACAAAACGTGAACCACTCAACTAGGCAACCTTCCGCCTACCATACGCCTACCGCAGAATTTAGTAGGCTGGATTTTTACTCTAACTCATTGAGTTTATGGTGCGCCCGACAGGATTTGAACCTGTGACCTACGGATTAGAAGACCATCGACACCCATTCCACCAAACCTGTTTTATTCAAAAAATATCGAGTACTAAATAAATTCAATGTCCTATAGATGAAGCTAATCTGAAGTTTCTTTTAATACGTTTTAAATAATTTGCCTACATAGTGCCTACACAGTCAGGTATCAAGAAAGTTAATCATTATAACAAATTGAAAAAATGGTGCGCCCGGACGGATTCGAACCGCCGGCCCTCTGATTCGAAGTCAGATGCTCTATCCAGCTGAGCTACGGGCGCAACCTTTATTTACAATAGGTTAATTATGAGGCCTAAGTGAAAAACAGCTATGGCTAGCGTTTTGGCTAGCATTTAAAAAAATATTCCTAACATGAATCTAGTCTGACGCATTTCAAACTTCAAAACAACACTCTATGCTTTTTGATGCCCATTAAGCTGGGGGGAATTCCTTTTTTACACCCATACTTCAAGCGACCTTTTGGCTTTCTTGAGTCACCTTAGCTCTATATTCATTCAGTGCAAGGAAGAGCGTTAGCAATAATGCACTTGAAAAGATTTTTGCCAACGCTTTAGACCATTCACCAGAGACACAAAGAAGCATTATGGACAGATTGCAGCAAAGAGAAATAGAAAGATTTTAAGCTAAGCCTTTTGGTTTATATAGTCTTGAAAGGCTTCTTGGCTTATAACCCTCAGAACGAGTTCAAAAGCATTTTCACAGGCGACACTTTGAAAATCTTTATGCTTTTTAAAGCCAAAATCCGAAATTGACTTAACAATAAGGTGTGGAGTATTGCTCCTGGCACACGCGACATGTAGTCCTACACCCTCCATTTCTAGGCCGATTGCTTCTGGCTCGTTATCAAGAAGCTCAACAATCCGCTCCTTCTTATCAACTAACTCTGGACCAGAAGCAATTAAACCATCAATGCAATTAGGGGTGTTACCGCCCCCCCCCCCCGCCGGTGGCAATATCCCCTTTGCAAGCTGGATAAAGGAATTAAGAAAGTCTGCAGGGACATTTTCCTTGAAACCTCTGTATTTCACCCCTTCTGTCTCACGCCTTATTGAAGAATAGTCCCATATTTGCTTAGATATTAAAATATCACCAAAAAACTGTTTTTGAGCTTGCATACCGCATGCGATTCCTAGGGCTATTATCGCTTTTGGGTTATATTTCGTAATTAGTTCACCCACTTTTTCTTGGGAGCCTCCTTCGGAATTAGAACCAATCGAACTTTTTGCAATAACAACATTAAGTTTTGGAAAAGAAAAATTTAATGTGATGCTACTTTCGCCAGTCATTTCACCGTGGCTCTCAAGTATTTTCATGGCGGTTACCCATTCAACATCTGCTGATGTTAGAAGTACAATATAAGGGTTATTTAGGATCACTCCTTTGCTAGTAGATGCACCCCAAAGTTTCTCCCCAGTTGGTAAAATTCGTACTATTTCTGTGTTTTCCTTCCTTTCCTTAAAGCAACTTTCTATATATTCCTGAAAAAGAAGCAAAGATAATGTCGTAATGAATTCAATAAATTCAAAAGTTACAGGCTCCTTCCCGCCGAATATCAACCCAATTGGCGAAACAAAGTAATCATCATAATAGGGAAGAAAGTAAAAATGCTCTGTTTCATTCGTCTTTGCCATCCGGGATAGGCCAATAATGAATTTAGCATCAGCCCGCCGGTTTTCTAAAGGTAATAAACCTATATTTTTTGCTCTTTTTAGCAGGAAGGAAAGATCATCCTCTTGGCTAGCCTTTTCAACATCCGACATGATGTCATCTATATTGCTGATATCATCTGTCAAGAAGTTGATTTCATCATGCAAGCTTGCAAGTTTACTTTTGGCCTCTTTAGAGATAGGGATTAGGTGAAAATGAAAGTTGCTTTCATCGAAGGCGGAGCAACTGTCCTTGTTGTCACATGAAAATGCGATATGAATTGGCTCTCTCACCTCACTTTGACTAATTATCTCATTCCAACATCTTTTTGACTCACCTTCCCAAAAATCTTTTTCTTGAGATGCGATAACCTTTATTGCAGGCTTCCCTCTTGTTTCGGATTTCCAGAAGGCAGAAACTAACAGTCCTGAAATCATGTCAGCAACTTCAAAACCAGTTCCACGAAAAGGACCTTTTAATCCATCATTTTCATTAAGTTTTATCCAAAAATTTTCAATCAATCTTGTCCACAATTTTTCTTTATTGTATGTAAAGTCAATTTCACGTTTCCAGCGGCTACCGACTGAATCTCTGGCTACATACAAAAGCAAGGTACCTGCTCTCTTTGGTAGAGCTTTTGTTTCGTCAAAGCACAAAACTTTGCCCTTTAATTTGCAATCAATTTTAAGCTGAACTCCAAGGTTATTTCTAAACTCTTCTTCTAGCAAAGTTGATATCTTGCTACTAACTTTTCGGCTATTCTCATAAGAGGAAGTTCTCATATTAGAGAAAGCTCGCTTTTTTATAATGTTATCAAGTATGTCTTTTATTGTCATTCTCACAGTCCAAGAATCGACAGGATGATTCATGCTTTCTTTAGGGTGCCACCCTAAAACTCTAAATAAATGCTCTACCCTTTCATCAACTACCATGGAACCGAGCCTGTACCTAGGAACAACTGCCGGAGTGCCGGTAATGCTTCCTATAGTTTCTCTTCTTTTGCCATGGTATGCCTTCCAGAAATCCATAGCAGTTCCATTAGGAGTAGTCTCAAGGTTTTGATCTATTGCATCGTATAGACTTGATGTTTCCTCAAGAACAACAACCAATCCTTTACGACTTAGACAGCGTTCCAATGAAATTAATGCAAGTTTCCAGTCAGAAATAAGATGAAAAACCCAATGCGACATAAGCACATCATACTTCCCGCTGTTAGGTCGAAAATCCCTGACATCCGTTGGTGTATCTAGATTGATTTTAACTTTCTTAAAAAGTTGGCATTTAGTGATTTTTTCTTTAAATTTTGCTAACATGCTTTCCGATTTATCAATGAATCAAGCCCTTTCTTAGTTGAAATTTCCGGCATGACCGTCACGCTACCTTTGCAACTTTACCGGTATTCAGGATACGTTTCATAATGCTCCTTAATTCTATGAGATGTCTATAGCCGTTTACCTTTCTTAAGGACGG
>JAJRYD010000011.1 GCA_024275955.1 Nitrospirota bacterium | reverse complement strand
TCCCTTTGCGATACTTTATAGGGGTCACAAAATGATAGTGAATTTGATATACATTATGTCTACTTCGCCGGAGCGTTCCCATCCACTCCTTATATAAGGAATCTCACCCCGCAGCAAGCTGCGAGGAATTACAAGTTAAAACACTCGGTTACAGTAGAGATTTTGAAGGAGACTAAATTTCTAAAAGGTAACCCATTTTCTAGAGCTTTTATCGTTCTCCTTGCAAGTAAACAGTCTAAAGATTTAGTGAATGGCTCAACGGTTGATACAGGAGATTCCCTATCCTCTTTCAATAAGAAAGAATATCACCATGTATTTCCAGATGGCTTTCTTCGTTCAAAGCAGGTTGATTCCTCTAAGAGAAGTTCTTTGTGTAACTTTTGCATCTTACCTTCAGCCTCAAATAAAATTATTTCTGATAAAGCGCCATCTGATTATTTTACAAACATCGTTCCACAGGGTCAGTTTATTGATATTCTGGAAAGTAACTTGCTACCGGCAAAAAAGGAGATATATAGGGATGACAACTATGAATCCTTCCTCTCTGAACGTACAGAAGAGATCATTGCCCTAATTGATTCAAATTTGAGATAAAGTTACTATAGCATTTCCCCTCACCTACTAGATTTCCGAGCAATGCCCTCGTAAAACACATTTAATACATTTTTCTTTAACCAGCGTTTTGCCGCAATGCCCAAGCTTGCCAAGCGAGCAGATAGCAAAGTCGTACCGCACAGGGTCGTTAGCGTTCATAAGCCTAAGGTTGGCGGTTAGCTCTTCGGCCCGTTTATAGTTTGCCGGGCCGTCGCTCACTAAGCCTATCCTAGTAGCTATCCTATGAACATGAACATCAAGCGGGATTATAAGGTCTGCCGGACTAGCTTTTTCCCATAGGCCGAGGTCGAGCGAATCTTTTCGTACCATCCATCTTAAGAATAGGTTTAGCCGTTTGCATGCCGAACTGCCGGCAGGGGATGGGACGAGGAACTTTTTTGCCTGCGTCAGCTTTCCAGCACCGTTAAAAAACTGCGAGAAATTTCTGAGCCTATCTTTTTGATTATCGCCGCCCTTAAGAAAAGCTTTTTCCAATGTTCCATACTCTGCATAAATTTTTGCTAACCGCCCCAAAAACCATAAGAGGTCGGCCCGTTTATGGAAACGGTATTTAAAATTTTTGAATTTCGTTTTGTATCTGCCCGACATCAGTGTCGCGTGCGGTTTGCCACCCAGCTCGCCTAAAATATAGCCGACAGTTTTAACTATAAGCTCCGCCCTGCCGTAGGCGAAGCTGGCCGCTATGAACGCGGAGAGCTCTTTATCTTTAAAATTTCCTTTTAATGGAACGCATTCAAGCGGGTCGGGGGAGATGAAGGAGCGGTCGAACAGTTTGTAAAGTTTTTCCAGTCCCTGCTTGAGGGTAGTTGCTTGTTTAATGTCGTGCCTCGTCATTGCAGATTACGCTGTTCTCCACCTGTGAGAACCGGCTCCACGCCCCTGCGTGGCACGCATTGCGTGTCTGCTTGCCTTTGGCTATTGTGGAAATATATTCGGAACTGCCAAAAGTTTTATTCTCCACCTGTGAGAACCGGCTCCACGCCCCTGCGTGGGGTTATTCTGCTTTTGCTTCGGCAGGTTTTGCGTTTGCTTCCGGCGCTTTTTTCTTGCCTTTGGTTTTTATTTCGGCCTTTTTGACGGCAGTCTCTCTCTTGCTTTTCTTTCTTTGAAGCCTTTTAACCCTTTTGCGGGCATCCCTTAGTTCGTTCTTTTCTTTGCCTTTCAGCGCTTCTTTAGCTTTTCCAAGCTTTTCTTCGATTGTTTTTAGGTCTGTCTTCAATTTTAATTCCTCCGAGTGCTTACACATTACAAAATCGGCCCAGCTGTCTATCGCCGAGAGAAGGGAGGCATTATATGCCAAAGGGCGTAATTTTGCCATTTTTTTGCTAATATATGCCTACAGGTGTAAAAATAATAGAGGAGCGGTTCAAAATGAAAATAACCTACCATAGCCACGATGTTTTTGAGATAGAAACCAGCAAGGCACGCCTTATTATAGACCCATTCCTTACAGGCAACGAAAATGCCGCTATAAAAGCGGAAGATATAAAGGTAGATTACATCCTCCTTACCCACGCCCACGCAGATCACTTTGGCGACTCTGTGTTGATAGCGAAGAATAACGGCGCGACACTGATAGCTCCGTTCGAGACAGCTCTTTTGGCCCAGTCGAAAGGGGTAAAAAAGATACATCCTATGCATATCGGCGGCGGGTACGGCTTCGATTTCGGGCGGGTGAAGCTGACGATTGCCCATCACGGCTCCGGCCTACCGGGAGATAATGGTATCGAATACGGCGGCAACCCATGCGGGTTCCTTATAACCGCTGACGGCAAAACCGTTTACCATGCCGGAGATACCGGCCTGTTCCTAGATATGAAGCTGATAGGCGAGAGGAATGATATCGACGTTGCCCTCCTTCCGATAGGCGATAACTTTACCATGGGGATAGACGACGCTGTGAAAGCTGTAGAATTTTTAAGCCCAGCCCTTACTATACCGATGCACTATAGTACATTCCCCGTAATACAGGCCGACCCAAAGGAGTTTGTGAAAAAGATAGAGACGAATGGCGCGATGGGGAGGGTACTGCGGTTCGGCGAGACGATGGAGATTTAGATTATCAGCATCGCGTCGCCGTAGGAATAGAAACGGTACTCCTTTCTTACAGCTTCCTCGTACGCTTTTAAAACATTCTTACGCCCCGCAAGTGCCGATACCAGCATTAGGAGTGATGATTCCGGCAGATGGAAGTTTGTTATAAGCCCGTCTATAATTTTGAATTCAAAACCGGGATATATAAAAAGCCCTGTTTTCCCTCTAAAGCTTCCGCCGTTTCTTGCGGTTGTTTCCAGAGCGCGGGTTGTCGTGGTGCCGACAGCTATCACCCGCCCGCCTTTTGATTTTGTCTTCATTAGCTTACGGAAAAGTTCTTCTGGAACGTCTGCCTCCTCTTCGTCAAGCTTGTGCTTGGTGATATCGTTCGATGTTACAGGGCGGAATGTCCCCGGCCCTACATGAAGAGATATCTTGTGTATCTTCACTCCTTTGGCGTTAAGCTCTTTAAAAAGCTTTTCGGTGAAGTGAAGCCCCGCGGTAGGAGCGGCGCAAGAGGTTCCATTTTTGGCAAAAATGGTTTGGTAGCGTTCTTTATCCAGCTCTTCATCATTTCTGTTTATATATGGAGGCAAAGGCGTATGGCCGTTTTTCTTAAGCCATCTTTCTAGCGGTTCTTCTTTTATGTTAAAAGAAAAAACTCCAAAAACGTTATCTCTATGGAGAAACTCTCCGCTCAACCCGTCACCAAAGTTCACCAACATCCCTTTTTTAAGTTTTTTCAAGCCTTTTACCAACGCCTTTGCCTGCCCCGCTTTGGAATATTCTGCGATTAACAGTTCTACGTTAGTGCCGTTATCGGCGGTGCCGAAAATCCTTAGCGGTTTAACCTTTGTTTCGTTAAGCACCAGAGCGTCTCCTTCTGATAGGAGCGACGGCAGGTCTTTAAAATAATAATCCAAAGCATTAAAGCTTTCTTCTTTGCGAAGTAGCATAAGGCGAGAGTCGTCCCGCCTTTCCGCAGGGTAGATAGCTACTCTTTCCTTTGGAAGCATGTAGCGGTAGTCGGACAGCTTTAGCGAGATGTCGAACCCCGCACGCTTAAAAACTCTGCAGGTTTAATTTGCGTTCCGGCGTAGTAGTAGTGGAGGATTTTTTTAAAGCCCCATTTTTTTTCCGCCATTCCTTTTGCTCCCCACTGGCACATGCCAACGCCATGCCCGTACCCTCTTCCCGCGAGCAACAGCTTGCCGCCAGCGTTTTTTACACGGAACCATGTACTCTTTATTTTTTGGGAGCCGATTATTTTTCTAAACTCCGTGGCCGGCATTTTCATGTTGCGCGGCTTGGCGTGCAGAATTATCTGCCTTAGCCTTCCAGACTTTGTGCGCCCCTTAGCCGATACTTTTGTAATAGTTCCTGTGTTTATTCCTGCTTTAGTGAAAGCCTTTTTTATATCGGTGTAGCGGATTTTTTCTGTCCACCTATAGGCTGGCGATTCCTTGCTGTAGGGGCAGACAACGCTTTTGAGGTATGGGACGTTGCCGTCTTTGAAGACCGCGCCGCCGTTTTCGGTTCTCGTTCCCGCCGTTGAGTGATAGTAGGTTTTGATAAGCCTGTTTTTGTATGTAAGAACCATACCTCTTGTTTCGTCGACAGCTTTGTCGGTAAGCTTGGTTCTTTTTTCCAGCCCTGTGTAAACTTGGTCGTTAGTGTTCGGCATAACGTCGTAATTGCTTTTATCTCTTTGCGTTTTTTGATAAAGGGCGTATGTCCGTGCCGCGACAGCCTGAGCCTTTAAAGCCTCAAGAGGCCATTTTACCGGCATTTCACCCGGCACCACTCCTTTAACGTAGGTCTCCAAATCAACACGGTTTAATACATCTACCCGTCTTTTTCCGGAAGGGCGTATTATAAAATATCCTCCGTATCGTTTTCCTTTAAAAGAGATAGTGCTGTTGATAGAATCTACCCTTATCTTTCTTACCGGAAACACCAAACCGTTTACCATTACTCCTTTGGGGTGATATTTTACGGAGATTTTTTTCACTTTGCCGATGTTTAATCTTTTTCCGGTTTTGAGAAACCTTACGATAATGATATCCGAGGATGAAAGCCTCGCGCCGGGGGCCTCTCCGTCAAGCAGTACGTCTATTTCTGTCAGGCCTGCTTGAGCGTGAACAGTTATGCTGGTGATGAAAAAAACAGCTAGAGACAGAAAAATTTTCCTAGTCACTTTTATTCCGAGTCGATTTTGAAAAGTTTTCCGCAGTCTGCGAGTTCCTTTGTAGTGCTGTATATGCTTAGGATAATAGCAGGCGGCAGGTTAGTCATTCGCCGCCGGCTTTGCTGTTTCTAAAACTGTTTCCTTTTTTTCCGGCTCCCCGTTTTGATAGCTGTTCATAACCTCGTACTCGTACAATCGGTTTTTGCATCCCTGACGGCTGTTTCTTCTTTCCATCTCTTCGCTTATTGCGGTAATGCTTTCCCGTTTGTTTTTGGTCCACTCCGGCCCAAGAAGAGATTGGTGAGGCATTTCGCCGACTATTCTGCGCAGGACAATTTTCGGAGGCAGGATTTCTATAAAATCGCACGCTAATGAAACATATTCTTTTTGCGACAGCAGTTTTATTTCATTATTATTGTATGCTTGCGCGAATGGCGAGCCGTTGTGCATGCAGAAATGCTGCATGTTCACTCCCTTTACAAGCATGGTCGAAACTTTTTCCATCGTTTGCCGCATCATTTCGTCTGTTTCACCCGGTAGACCTAAAACTATATGCGGGGAGGCCTGTATGTTTTTTCTCATTAGAGCTTCCATTTTTTCTAACACATCGCTAAACCTGAAGTTTGCGCCGAGCTTTTCCAGCGTCGAATCGTTTGCCGTGTATATGCCGGTTTCAAGCCATAGATATATATATTTAGAAGTTTTGGAGAGGAGACTTGTCATATCATTATCGAGATGATTCATCCTCACAGTGAAGTTCAGGCCTATTATTTCGTTATCCTGAAGGGTTGTTTCGATAGTATCTTCTATCGTCTTGAGGCTTAGATATTCGCCGGTACGCGAATGGAAATGTATGATGTATTTACCGATTTTGAACTTGGTTCTTATTCTTTCCTTTGCTTTTCGCAGTTGCTCTTTTACGGATAATGTTTCTCCTGTAGATACAGGAGCTTCCAGAGGGCCTCCCAGGCAGAGCGCGTAGCCTTCCGGCGTTTCCTCTGTTTCAAACTTTTTGCCGGGTATGTTTATATTTGCTCTATGAACTCTTTCTCCGAACGTTTTTTTAAGAAACCTTCCCAGAGAATTGAATCTGTCTTCCATATTTAATGTTCCTTCATAAGCGCCGAGGTTTATCTAGGCTCGACTTCTTTGTAGATATTAAGTTTATTGCGCAGTGTTCTTATGGAGATGCCAAGAATCTCCGCCGCTTTGGTGCGGTTGTCTTCTACTTTTTCCAGAGTGCCGAGTATCATTTTGCGTTCCATCTCTTCCAATGTACTGTCGAATATTGATTCATCTTTTGTTTCTTTGGTTTCCGGCGATGTAGATGTAAGGAAAAGGTCTTCCTGCTCGATTATGTCGTCTCGACATAACAGTACAGCTCTTTCCATGACGTTTTCAAGCTCTCTTACATTGCCTCTCCACTTTAGTTTTCTTAGCAGTTCTTCGGTTTTCGCGCTTATGCCGGTAACGGTTTTCCCCGACTCGTTGGAAAACTTAAGCATGAAATACTTTGAAAGCAGGGTAACGTCATCCGGCCGTTCCCTAAGCGGCGGCACTAGAATAGGGATTACGTTTAGGCGGAAGTAGAGATCTTCTCTAAACTTGTCGTCGGCAATCGCTTTTTGCGCGTCGAGGTTCGTGGTTGCCACCACGCGGACATCTATAGGTATAGCCGCCCCTCCGCCGACTCTGTCTACTTCCTTTTCCTGTATAACCCTAAGCAGTTTTGCCTGAAGCTCCACCTGCATTTCGGTTATTTCGTCTAAGAGTATCGTCCCTCCGTCAGCCATCTCGAATTTCCCTATTTTTCTGGAAATAGCTCCGGTGAATGCCCCTTTTTCATGCCCGAACAGCTCGCTCTCAAGCAGTGCTTCCGGCAGGGCGGCACAGTTTACCGCCACGAATGGCCCATCTGCCCTGTCGCTCTTATTATGGATATATCTCGCTATCAGCTCCTTGCCTGTTCCGCTTTCCCCCTGTATAAGCACCGAAGCTTTCGAGGCGGCTGTCCTTTTTAGAATGTCGAGAACTTCAAGCATCTTTGAATCGTTAGTGATTATTTCCCTGTCTTTTGATGCCCCGTGAGCTGGGTTAGGCATTGGAACAGGTTTTTGTTTTGTAGTTTCCTCTTTTTCTTTGAGCTGTTTTTTTATGGAGCTTTCCAGCTCTTCGGCGGAGAAAGGTTTTAAAAGGTAGTCATCGGCCCGATGTTTAACTTTTTCCATTGTCTCGGCTTCCTTGCCGTAGGCGGTAACAAGTATTACCGGCATTTCCGGCGATGAGGCTTTAATTTTTTCAAGCAGTTCAAGGCCGTCCATCCTCGGCATCTTTACGTCGCTTACCACAAGGGAAAAACTGCCGTTCTCAAGCCGGCTAAGCGCATCTTCCCCGTTATGGGCGGTTTCCACCCCGTAGCCGGAACGTGCGAGTGCTTCGGAAATCGCGGCGCACATCTCCCTGTCGTCGTCGACCACAAGTATCTGTTCTATTTGTGGCATTGTTTGCTCGTTTTTGCCCCCATCTGGAATTGGCCCGAGTAACTACTATAGCTTTGCGATACAATTCTATAGTATCTTTCCGATATTCACCAGACATCAGGGTCGTGTACTATTGGAAATATGATTTTAGGACACCTGACGGCAACATACGCGTTGAGAGAACCGTTAAAACAGCAATTTCCGGTTTTCTTGCCTCTTTTGCCTCTGCTTTTCGGCGCGCTTTTGCCGGATATTATAGACAAACCGTTGGCGATGCTCTTCGGCCTTCCCGGGCGCGGATTAGCCCATTCGCTGGTAATAATGGCTCCTCTTTCGCTTTTATTGATAAGGCTGTTTTCTTCCAAGAGGAAAATTATGATGACGGTTTTCGCAGGGGCGTTACTACACATTGCCGAGGATTTTGCCTCGCCGGTCTTCATTTTTTGGCCCCTGCTTGGGTCGTGGCCGGAGGTTGAGCATCTTGGTCTTTGGATGAAAATTTACAGTTACTACATCCTTTTAAGCCAACCGCTCACTGTCGCGGTAGAATTTTTAAGCTATCCTTTTTGCCTTTATTTTCTTTTGAGGCGTAAACCACCAGTTAAGCTCAATCTTGGTAAAACAGCTGTTATGGAGGATTAAAGGCGGTTATGAATGTTTGCTCTATTTCCACGTCGTGGCGTTCGGCTGAAATAAAGGAGGGCTTGCCTCTTTTAGAGGCGATGAAGGAAACCGGCATGAAAATGCTGGAGCTAGAATTTCGGCTGTTAGGCTCGGCCTTTGATGAGATTAAAAGCAATATAGAAAGTAGCGGTATCGGTATATCCTCCCTTCACGCCGTCTGCCCGTCAACCGCTACAGACGGGAAAGTGAGAGCCGAGCGGTTTCTTATAAGCGATGAAGATGAGGACAAAAGAAAAGCAGGCGTTGGAGATGTTTTAAAAACTATCAGGAACACGGCAGAGCTTTCCGCGAAGGCTGTTGTTCTTCATTGCGGTAGAGTCGATATGGAAGAACCGATTTACAAAATGATGAAGCTTTTCGACGCTGGGCTAATCAATAGCGATGAATCGAGGGACGAACTGCACAAAGCTCTTCTTGCGAGAATGTCGAACGGGAAAAAGTCTTTCCAGTCGATGCTTAAAAGCTTGGACGAGATAAACGGCACAGCCGATAAGCTTGGAATAAAAGTGGGGCTGGAAAACCGTTACTACTTTTCTGAAATGCCTAACTTAGAGGAGATCGGAATAATCTTAAACAGGTTTGAGGGCGGCGCTCTTTATTACTGGCACGACACCGGCCACGCGCATGTGCAGGAGTCGCTCTTTGGAGTGGCTCAAGAGCTTTTGCTCGAAACTTTTGGTGGGCAAATACTCGGCATCCACCTGCACGATGTAAAAGGCGGGTATACAGACCACAACGCTCCGGGAAGCGGCGATATCGACTTTGATATGGTAAACCGTTATCTGGAGCTATGTGAGATACGGGTAATGGAGCTTAATAGAAGAGTTACTCTTAAAGAGGCTGTTAAAGGAATCGAGTTTTTGTGCGAGAAAGGAATCTTTTCCTAAAAAAGAGGAGGCGACAACGCCGAACCCGAATTATTCATGATTGATTCCTTGCGAAGCAGAAGGGGATAGAGGGGCGACAGTTTGTCATCACTGCGAGAAATGAAGTGACGAAGCAATCTCTCGTTAAGTGGCTGTAACGGGGAGTTGAGGCCAGGTCTGGACAATTGGACACAGCAGGTTTAACGCTTGCGGTGGAACAGGCGGCACCGCCTGTTGGTATGCATAGCATTACGCAATATGTCCTCCACGCACTGCGTGGCGCTTGCGGTAGCTCAGGCTTTCCAGCCTGAGTCGCAGACAGGAATGTCTGCGCTACTGAGATAATCCCCCGCTAACTTAAATTCATGAAGGGTGAGCATATTGCCCTTCTTAAAAAGGAAAAGGTTTCTATAATCGTTTAAACAATAAACGACTTTTTTAGGTTCGAATAATTGATAATTGTTTTTCAGCACTGCTTGGCAGTACACTTAGGTCTTTCACAGAATTTATTTTAAATATCGGGGAGAGAGATGGGCTCAATATTAAAAGCATCGCAAAACCTTCCGGAAGCTATACGGGAGTATTACGGCAAGATTCTTAAAACCAATGACGATTTGCAGACAGGAGCCTGTTGCGATTCCAACGGAATGGCTCCCCGCCATAAGGAAGTACTTAAGCTTATACACAGGGAGGTTGTCGAAAAGTTTTACGGGTGCGGGGCGACCCTCCCTTACGAACTTGAAGGCTTGACGGTGCTAGACCTCGGGTGCGGTTCCGGGCGGGATTGCTATCTCCTCTCCAAGCTTGTCGGCCCGAAAGGCAGGGTGATAGGCATAGATATGACAGACGAACAGCTTGAAGTGGCAAGGAAGTTTGTAGACCACCATACCGGAGCGTTTGGCTACTCCGAGCCTAACGTAACTTTTTTAAAAGGGTATATAGAGGATCTCAAGTCGGCGGGGATAGAAGACAATTCTATCGACCTTGTTGTTTCCAACTGCGTGATAAATCTTTCGCCTGATAAAGAGAGGGTGTTTTCGGAGATACTGAGGGTTTTAAAACCTGGCGGCGAACTTTATTTCTCCGATGTTTTTGCAGACCGCCGTATTCCAAAAGAGCTCTCTGCCGACCCGCTTCTTGTTGGGGAATGTCTTGGCGGTTCTCTTTATACAGAAGATTTTAGAAGGCTTTTGATGAAGCTTGGATGCAATGATGTAAGGACGGTATTTAGCCGGCGCGTTCCTATTGATAATCCTCTAATAGAAGCGAAGGTCGGGATGATAGGTTTTTATTCAAATACGGTAAGGGTCTTTAAACTTCCGCGACTGGAAGACAGATGCGAAGATTTCGGGCAGGTAGCATACTACAAAGGAACCGTTCCCGAAGCTTCGCACATGTTTTTCCTGGACGACCATCATACGTTTCGAACAGGGATGCCTATGCCGGTTTGCAGTAACACCGCGTCGATGATTACAGAGACGAGGTATGCCGGACATTTTGACGTTGTTGGCGACACCGCTACTCATTACGGCCTGTTCGACTGTAACAGCGGAAGTTCTAACGGCGGTAAAAACAGCTCATCCATCGACGCATGTTGCTAGCTCCTGCACCTTGATAACGATTCTACCGCTTCGCTTTTTAAGCTATTTTGTCCAGCCTTCCGCCATCTGCCTGCAGGATGAGTTACCACCGCACAAGAAAAAGATTTTTATTTGGGCATTGTCTGTTTGCAATCAGAGTTTCCTAACTTAGTAGAGCTTAGCTTTTGTTCCGCAGAGTTTTTATCACTTTCAGTTCAAGCACTTCTATACGGTTTTTGTTTTGTTCTGTTTTCGCGGTAAGCAAGCTTTTCAGGTTACTCCTCATCATTTTTAAATGCTCGGCGTATTGTGAGCAATGTCCGCAGATAAACAGGTGTGCCTTTAGCTTGATGGGACTGTTTCCAAAAGAGCTTTTTTGAGCATTTTAAGGGGAAGTTCATTTCTAAACTTATTTTAAATAGAGTCTTTAGGGATTGGTAATTTATAGAAAAATCAAATTTATCTCATTCGGCAACAGCCCATTGATACATTTTACCAGACTAAGCTCTTCTCTGGAGCTTAATGTTTTTACACTTCTTTACATGTAAGCATTCTATTTTTCTCCATCCGAACTTACTTTTTTCTCTATACATTCGCGTAGCCTGTTTCTCGCGCGGTATTGAAGCACTCCCAGATTGGACTCCGTTACGCCTGTAATTTCGCAGATTTCCTTATTGCTGAAATGCTCTATTCCCCGTAGTGAAAATGCCATTCTTTGGGAAAGTGGCAAAGCTTCGAGGCACTTTTCTATAACTTCCATAACCTCGCAGGCGAAGACGAATTTCTCTTGCTTTTTCTAGAAGCCCCTCTACGCCTTCTTCCTCAAGGGCAGTCTTAATATCGTAATAATGACGACGGCTTACGCCTAACTTTCTGCATGCTTCGCTGATGTTTCTAAGCTGGGAAGAGAGGTCTACAATGTTCAATTTGCGCCTGATGATATGCTGTTGCTGGGTCATGGTTTCTCCTTTTGGTTAAAATTTGTTTGTTGTTAATCAATTCTAACAGGGAGGCCATGACTCATCTTCAAAGAAAATAAGTCGAAACTTATAAACGCTTATAGTGACTTAGTCAGTTAGGCTTTTTCCAAGCCCAGAGCCGTAAGAGATGCCTGTTCTCTTTATGAGAACAACTTTAGTTCCGCCGTTAAAGTATTCGACCGAGTTAAAAAAGTTCCTCCCCATAAAGATACCTCTACCGTTAAGCATCTCTATTCTGCTGGCAATATCAACTTCCGTCATCTGCGTATATTTTTCATGGTCAAAGCCGTTGCCCTCGTCCATAATCGAAAGAGCCACCTCGCCGTTTAAGGAGCAGATGCTTGCCGTAATTTTTTTACCGCAACTGCTTTCCCTCAGCCCCACTTCTATGTCAAAAGTTTCGTTGGTTAAAAGTTTTCCCTTTAACTCCTCTCCAATGCCGAGGTTCCCATGCTCATGAGCATTTAGCAGAAATTCGCCGGCATAGTTCAGAAACGATCTACGCTCGTTGCTGGAAAGGTTATCCCCAATTTTACTCGCTATCCAATTATTGATGCGGATAAGGTCGGAAAATTTCGTATCGATAGTAAGCCTGCTCATATTTCTTCCATCGTCCTTCCCGCCGTCATAATCTGCCTCCAGATAGTTAGAGGCGATCGCGTTTTTTATCACTTGGGGGAATATTTCGGCATCTACCGGCTTGACTATGTAGCGATATACTCCATAATCGAACAGCTTTAAGCCAAACTTCGAGTCCGAAAAAGCTGAACATACAACTAGCGGAAGTTTTTTATTATTAAAATTATAGCGCGCGATGTCGCCGCCGCTGATACCCGGCATCGTAAGGCTGGAGAGAACAAGGTCAAACGTATGGTCGGGAGAATTATAAAGATCCAGCCCTTCCTGCCCCGTTGCCGCTTCGGCAACATTCATTCCGCTACGACGCAGAGTACCCTGTATTACTTCTCGATATTTAGCATCTCCAGAAATAATAAGGACAGATTTCCCTCTAGAGCTACTACCCATTGTCCTCCATCTCCGATTTGGGCTTTACATATTTCCGGCTAATCCAAAAATACTTCGCTTTAGGTTAGCATGAGTGGTAAAAATTTGGAAATATAAGCTGTTTGTTTTTGCTTAGCCTCTTATGATGTCGAATATCGTGCTTTTCACCAAGCTTGGAGACGTTTCGCCCGCGCATTCAGCATTTTGTGCGCACTCTCTTTTAAAGCAAGGCGCGCATGCAGCTACAGGCTGGAACAGTTTCACCAAACCTTGCGAATGCGGGCCGGTCTTTTCCGGCGAGGTGGAGCAGAATATCGCCGCAAGAGGAGTCCCGAACGCGGCGGCGATATGCATAGGCCCGGAATCTACGGTGAGCATAAGCTCGGCACCTTTCAATACCACAGCCAGCTCCGTAAGGTTTACCCTGCCGGCAAAATTGAAAAGCCTGTTACCGCCGGAACCTATTACCCTCTCCACCATCCCGTAGTCGTCTGCCGAACCTGTAAAGAGAATGGAGAACTCCGTTTCCTTTTCGATATCTTCAGCAACAGTCTGCCAAAATTCTTCCGGCCATAGTTTGGTCTTCCATCTAGCTCCTATATGAAAGACAAGATACTTTCCCTTAATACCGGCAGAGGCCAGCAGTTCCGATACATTTTTCCCTGTATCTCTAGGTATGCTAAAAGAAAAGTCGGGTTTTTTGGGTACCGCGACACCAAAAATCTTTAACGCTTTTAAAAGTTTATCTGCCGCATGGGTCATCGCTCCGGCATCAATCGGCCTATTGTACATTAACCGGCTTCCCTCGCGCGCGTCGGCAAAGCCTGCCCTCTCACTAGCTCCAGAAAACAATGTAATCAAGCCGCTTCTTAAAAGTCCCTGCATATCCAAACAAATATCGTACTTCTCTTTTCTTATTTCAGTTATCAACGAGAGCATCTCTTTAAGAACAGAGAGCCTCCACCAGTCTTTCCCCCATTTTGCTCTCTTGAATTGGTAGACCTTTCTAACTCCGCCGACATTTTTTACAATGTCCGCGTACCTGTCTCCCGCCAAGTAGTCTATCTGGATATCCGGCCTGCTTCGCGAAAGCGCGTTTATAAACGCGAAACTATGGACGATATCCCCGAGTGAGCTTATTTTGACAATAAGTATTCTCAAGGCATCGCCTCTTGCCGCTTTAGTCTTGCTTTAATCTCTGTTTTCAGCCAATCGTTTACCCCTTTGGTTTTCAGCACTTTTTTAAAATAATGTTCCGCCGACTCATGGTCTTTGTTTTTGTCCCGAATAACACCGATAGAAAATAAAAATAGCGACTTCCAGTTCCCCCGAAATTCCTGTTGAAAGTTTTCAGCTTTGCCCAGAAGGCTTTTAAGCGCTTCTTCTTCTTTTTCCAGTTCGCCTTTAGAGTTAAAGACCATCAGCCGGTGAAAGTCGGCCAGAGGAGATTGCGGTATTTTACTTTCCAGTTTATCGGCCCAAAGAAGCGCTTTTTCAAAATCGTTCTCGTGCCGGCTGTATATCCTCGCTAGAAAATCGGCCGACTCTATGGAAGAAAGCAAGGCGGTTTCATTCGCTTTTTGAATAAGAGAAATACCTTCCTCCTTACTTCCTTTTAGGCCAAGAAGAGAAACGAGAAAGCGCATCGGCGGAGAAAGACGGCCGACATAATATTTATAAACACCCGGCCCAAGCATAGCGTCTCCATTGTCGGGGTAGGCGACGAGCAGTTTATCAAAATAGCCGGCCGACTTTTTGCCGTTCATCATCGCTGAAATATAATACCCTTGATAAAATTCCATCCGCGCGGCAAAGCCATAAGCGCCGGCCATATAAAAAATCGCCTCGAAATTATCCGGTTCGCTTTTTAATATCTCTTCGCACCTATCTATCGTGTCGCGCATCTTTTGCAAAAGATTTTTAGCTTGGGGAAATTCCGGTCTCGGCGGTTG
The DNA here is from genome assembly GCA_024275955.1 of Nitrospirota bacterium. Taxonomy (GTDB): domain Bacteria; phylum Nitrospinota_A; class UBA7883; order JACRGQ01; family JACRGQ01; genus JAJRYD01. The sequence continues at coordinate 14,848 of JAJRYD010000011.1, read as the reverse complement.
GCTAGAGGCGTACAGCTTTGCCAGTTTACCCCACCGCGCGCCCGACTCTATGTAGCCCCATTTCATTACCGCTACATAAAAAGTGCCTGCTGGCGATTGCGGATATTTCTTTTCTATAGTGGAAAAAACCTCTACCGCCTCGTCGAGCTTGAGCTGGTAGGAGAGCGAAAGGCCTTTTAGTATCTCCTCTTGTCCGGTAAATAGGTTGTCGGCATTGGCGGCGGGAGGTGACAATACAAATGCAAAGCTAATGAAAAAGAAAACTGCCGTAATTTTTTTAAACGGCCGTACTAATCTGCTGACCACAATTTACCCAGCAAATGTTAGATTTTCGCCGACCTGTTTACCGCCAACAGGTTCTCAAGTTTTTTTTGCAATACACTTTTATCGAGCCTGTGCCTGCCAAGCCGAGTTCCCCCGCAAAAAAGAACAGGTATATCCTCCCCATACTCCAGCAAAAGCTTTTCATCACCGGCAATATCTATCTTGGAGAGGCTAAGAAGCATCTGCTTAGACAAAGAGTCAATAACCGCTTCCATCTTTTCGCAAAGTGAGCAGTCTGCCTTTGTATACAAGGTAAGCTTTAGAGGAGCTTTCATAACACAGCTCCGGCACAAATTGCAGTCATACGCAGATATTAACAGAGATCGGTTATAAAAAATATTGTTGGGAAACGAAGGTTTTGTAAAAACTGCTCGAAAGAAAACGTGCGAAAGAAGAAAGTATAGCAACTTTTAAGTTTGGCTACTCTTTTTTAGTGTGGGATAATTGAGTCTCGGAGTTTTTTAGGAGTTACAAAAAATTGTCGTAAAGTGACAATTTTTGTCACTTTTGCTTGGTAAAACTGTGCTGATATAGATAAATTTGATGTTGAATTATTATTATATCTCTGTTTTTTAATCTGTTAGAGTATTGCGTTAAGTTAGGCATCGTTCTTGCCACCATAGGTTATCAAGAAAGTTTGGAAAAAAGTTTATTATATTTTGAAAGGGGGTGAATACTAAATGATGAAATTAAGAGATGAAAAAGGTTTTACACTGATTGAGCTTCTCGTTGTTGTTGCGATTATCGGTATTCTGGTAGCTATAGCGATTCCGCAGTTCGCCGCATACAAGAAGCAAGGTAAAGATGCCGCAGCTTCGTCCGACCTTAGGAACATGGCTGTTTCGCAGGAGGCATACTACGTTTCCAACAGCAGCTACGCGACGGGAACATTGTCAACTACGCTTGGTTCCTACGGTTACAAACAGTCCACCGGTACCGTCGTAGCGATTACTGGTACCCCGACTGCTACCCACTTTGTAGCTACTGCTTACCATACTGGTGGTTCGAAAACATATACATGGGACTCTGCACAGGGCGGCCTACAGTAAACAGGTTTTTGATTCGGTTCTATACGGGGTATGGGGTAAAACCCATACCCCGTTTTTTTTCAATTTTTCCGCTTCCCAGCGTGCTCACAACAGCTCTTTAAGGTTGCCTTACTATGACCCAAAAAGAAATCTACTTTCTCGTAGCTCTTACTTTTATCGCCGCTCCAACTATCTTTTTGTTATCGGAAAAGCTGAAAGAAACCACTTCATTCTGCATTCAGTGCCACGCTGGCGGCGGCAAAGCTCTACACGAAGAAAAATACAACGCTTTCACCAGCGAAAACCCCTCAAACATGAGCGCGGCGCATAGAGCCGCTGGAGAAAAGGCAGTCAGGCGGTTTGCGTGTAGCGATTGCCATACAGGGAGAACTTTTGGGCTTAAGGTTCGCGTTACATCGCTGGAAATCTATAATACTTTCTACCATCTTTTGGCAGGTGGAAAGGAACCAAAATATCTCAACCCAAAACTAATGCCGGATAGTAACTGTACTTTTTGCCACAAACCTAAAACAAAAGGCGACAGGAAAAGTTTTCATACCACCTCGGCCCATATGCCGGCAATAAAAACAGCATGTATTCTCTGCCACCAATCCCACAAAGAGGGCGACCCAGAATATTATTTCATCAATATGCAAGCACTGCTCGCGGAGTGCCGTTCGTGCCACAAAAGCCTGTCACCTGCCGTTCTATCTATACTGCCGGAGGAAAAGCTAAAAGCTACTCTTTCCCTGAGTCGTGTTTTGCCATGATCTCTTTTATCGCCTCCCTTGCCGGCATGAACAATGGGTCCTTTTTTGACGACAGTGTAAAAAACTCCAACGCTTTCTCCTCTTCATTTTTTGCCTGCCAAGCAAGACCGAGCTGATAATACGGAGCGGCGTTGTCCGGCTCTATCTCCAGAGATTTAGTTAGCCAGACTATCGCCTCTTCCGGTCTGTTCAGCTCTATAAAGGCTACCCCTAGCCCTCTTTTTACCGCGGCGTTAAACGGCTGTATCTTTTCCGCCTTTTCAAAGCTTGCCTTTGCGTCTTTAAACCTTCCCATCTCCAAAAATAGAATGCCGACATTATTATGCGCGTTTCCATTAGCCGGGTCTATCTCCAGAGACCTCCTGTAGCTTGCCAAAGATTTTTCGAACTCATTTTTCTCAAAGTAGATGTTACCGACGTTGTAATGGATTATCGCCGCGTCTGGAATTTTTTTAAGAACAAATTCGTATTCACTCAATGCTTTGTCAAACAGTCCCATCTTGCCAAGCTGATGCCCAAAATTTATGCGGCATGCCAAGCTGTCGGGGTTAATTCTAAGGTTGGTAAGGTAAAGAAACATTCCGTCTTTCCATGTCCTCGCCTGTAAAAAAGAGCCGGCACCAAGCAAAAGAATCACCAGCGCCAGAAGAACTTTAACCTGCTTCTTTTGAACTGTGAGAAATATTGATGAAACGCCTAGCGCAGGGCCAAGCATAGCTATATAGGCATATCTGTCGGCAACAGTAGAGAAAAACTGAAAGGCAAAAGGAATAAAACCAAGCACAGGTAAAAGCGCGGCAGTCATAATTCCAAACGTGGTAAACCATACGTTCCTATCTTTTAGGCGGTATATAAACAGCCCCAGCAGTAACGGAACAAGCGCCGTGAGGTAAAGCTGTCCCTTCGCTAAAGTAGCTTCCACGGAGTGTCCATAATCTATCGTCAAGTTGGTAGGCAACAGCACTTTGCCAAAATAAAATGCGAGAGCATCGCCGGCAATAAACGGCCTCGCCCACAAAGGCGAGTTAAACTTTATCAGCTCGCCCGGCTGTGCGATGGTTGTTAGAAATACAAAAACTACAGCAAGGGCAAACCATAACGCCGTAGAGCGGAAAACATCCTTAATAGGGCGGCCTAACGCAAAGGTGTCTATAACGACAATAACCAGCGGCAGGGATACCGCCGTCGGTTTTGAAAGAAGCGCGAAAGCAAAAGCGCAAAAACCCAAAAAATAATAGCGTATGCCAGACCGAGCGGTCTTAACGCCGTTTTCATCCAGCCCCGTTACAAAGCGAAGATAAAGCCTGATAGAGAGAAACGAAAAAGTGGCGCACAGAAGACCTTTCATCTCTGTCGCCCATGAGACAGATTCCGCCTGCATCGGATGTAAAGCAAAAAAGAGCGCGCCGGCAAAAGCGGCATATTCTACATTTAGGCCGGCGGTAACTGCTTCCCTTTTACGCTCAGCAAACCTGCACCGCAAGAGCGACCTCAATAACCCAAAAACCAGAAGCGTATTGACAATATGAAAGAATAGGTTAGCAAGATGGAAAACCATCGGGTTAAGGCTCTTAGCTTCCTCGCCATGAGAAAGCATCTGGGAAAGCATCGCCAAGCCCGACCAAACGGTGTAGCTGGCTGGAATATATAAAAGCTCGTAAAAGTTGCTCCAGAAAAAGAGAACATTATTAAAACTGGGGTTCAAAAGGAAGCTGTTTTCATAGATATGGATATTATCGTCCCATGTCACAAACTCGAAATTTCGAACCTGCCAGTAGACAAGAAAAACCGCGGCGGTCAAAAGATATCTAAGGTAGCCGACTCTCAACCCAAGAACCTCACTTTCCGGCCAAACAGCCAAAATAGGCGGCAGGCACGATTAATTTTAACTTTTATCGCTGTAATTTATTTAAAAAAGTTAAAAAATAGATAAAAAAGAGCCGGCAGGGCAGTTCCGGATTGTCGAACCACCATAAAGAAAGTAAAATTAAGCCGATGGAATATGTCAGCACTTTGCCGCGCTATTTCCAGCGACTGCCAAAAAGCATAAACCGCCTGCCGAGATATATTCTACTGTCAGTTTTGATACACTTTGTTTTCACTTTGTTTTCCGGGCTTGTAATCGGAGTTTCCAGCTACCGCCATGTGCCGATTTCCGTATCGCTTATCATAGATAAAATTGCACCAAACGAAGATATGCCGGCAGGTGAAATTGTTGACAGCTCTGCGGAAAAGCTGGAAGAAGCTCCCAGCGACGCAACTATGCTGGCGGCTATTAACTCGCGCACAAAAACGAAAGGTAACGAAAAGCTTAAAACGGGGGAAAAAGAGCAAGTTCCTATTGAACGAATAAGGTTAAGCGGCAGAGACGCCGAAAAAGAGATAAAGGTTAAAAAAGCGGGAACCAAACTGCCGGATAAGAGGGTAAGCCCTGAGGTAAAAGAGGTCGAAAAAAAAGTTTCTGATAACTTTCAGGATGCTTTTGGAACATCAAGGTTTACCGTTGAGAAGAGAGAGCCGAAAGCTGACGTAAAAAACATAAAAGAATCTAGAAAGAGTGCGGTAAGCCCTGTAGTTGACCTTGAGCAAGGGCACAAAAACCCTCTTGTCGATGATGAGCAAGCGGGAGTGCCGCTTCTTAAGGGAGCCGATGTAGATATTATGATAAAAAACAACAGGCATGCCTTTTATGAAACAGGCGATGAAGCGGTGGTGTCGCTCAATACCAAGAGATTCAAGTATGCCTCTTACTTTCTGGAAATACGAAAAGCGATAGAGGCTGTCTAGTTTTATCCTGATATGGCGATTATGAACAACATAGGAGGCAATGCTTTTATAAGGTTTACCGTGCTGGCAAACGGAGAACTGGAAGAGGTTACTATTGTCAACTCGTCAGGGGAAAAAGTACTTGATGACGCTTCGGCAAAAGCTATCGAACGGGCGGTGCCGTTTCGCCCATTTCCAGAGACGCTCAAGAAAAAGAAAATTCATATTACCGCTAATTTCAATTACTCACCAACGTTCAACCCGATAAAAACCCGAAGGTAGTTTTTTTGTGAAGATAAAAAACGTTACCGTTTTCGACCCAAGCGGCGGCATGCACAAAAAGCCCGGCGACATATCAATTGTAGGCGGGAAGATAGTGAACTCTTCGGCAGATGATGCTGTTATTGACGGAACGGAACTAACTGCCATGCCGGGAGCTATTGAGATACATACGCATATCTTCGGCGCGTCCGGTTTTGCCCGAAACCACAATAGTTTTTGGCGCAATCTTTTTAGCCTTCGTAGCCTTACGAGCCGGTATCTTTCTCAGGGAATAACATTTTTTGTAGAAGCAGGGCTGACAAGACCGCAGATAGACCAAGCAGTTCTAGAAAAACTGCCGATAGACTTCTCTTTGATGCAGTTAGACAGTAACGAACCGCTTCACGAAAATGCGCTTACCATTAAATATGTCGGTGAGAGCGGCGTGGAGCGTTTCCTGAAATCAAAAAATCATACTGATACAATACCGCCGCATATTCATCTTCCGCACTTGGCAAAGCCCGGAAACATAAAAACCTTTGAAAATTTTTTGGAAAAAGCAGACGGACGAAACTGTCATCTAGCCCACCTTGCTTATTACATCTTTAGCGAAAAAGATGGAAAGCCTGTGCCGATGGCAAAAAAAGCTGTAAAGCTTCTTGAAAAAAATAAAAACGTATCTTTCGACCTCGGGCCTGTAGGTTTTGGAAAGACCTTCTCTTTAACTGCCTACGCGGAGCTTGCCGAGAGGATTTCCAAAAGCAACAAGAAGGAATTAAGGAAACTTGAAAATTCCCCTTATATGGCGGTGGAATACAATTTTCTTAAAGAATGCTATATCGACGCGACATTCTGGCTGGCCGGCATGGAGCTTTTGCTTGAGCTAAAAGATATTTCCAACGCTTCGCTTTCGATAGACTTTCCGTCGGGGGGGGGGATAGAAAGCTACCCAAACATCATCGCCTGTCTCATCTCCAAAGAGGCAAGAGACAAATTTGCCAGCAAGCTAAACAAGGAAGCGTTGAAAAACTCAAGGCTTCCATCGCTAACAAGGGAGTTTTCGCTGGATGAAATCGCACAAATTACACGAAGTTCGCCCGCCAACGCCTGCGGCCTGAAAAAAAGAGGAAACCTAAGCGAAGGCTCGGTAGCCGATATCGTTCTCTACCCAATTCCGAAAGGAGATATCGGAAGCATAAGCTCGTCAAAGCTTGAAGCTCTGTTTAGAAAGCCTAAATTTGTGATAAAGGATGGGAGAATTGTTTATAAAAACGGCAATCGGGCTTAAAAGCAGTATTGATTAGAGTTTATCAAGGTCGGATCTTTCGAGAGCCTTTTCTTCGGCCTCTTTCAGTTTTCTCTGCAAAATAGCCTGCTTCTTTTTCATTTCGTCGTAAGCTTTTCTGAACCGTTTGCTTTCGTAGGTAATAGCCAGCGTAGGCTTAAAGTCTTCGCCGTACAACGCGTAAATGATATGGGTTGTATCTGTTTCCCACATAGCAAAAAAACTAAGGTTCCCTACCTGCACCGCCGTTCCCCATTCGGAAGGCTGATCCCTGTAGGCTGTCGTTTTCCAAAATTCCAAATCCTGTAACGGCTTGCCGTATTTTTTAACAAGCCTTCGCTTTATCGTCTTCCAGTCTTCTATATATTTATTGAGATCTTCCTTATATAGAATTTCATTTTTTTTGCCCGGATCAAAAACATAAAGACCGCGGACAAGTTTTTTATCCTTAAACTCGTAGGTAAGCTTTACCGGCAGACGCGAGATACTCCCCTTAAACGTAAGGCTGTTCTTATCGATATCCGAAAGCAGGTGGAAAAGCTCCATCTTCTTTATCTCGTGCCGGGTCATTCCCCATGTAGCTTTTCGAAAATCACCGCTGTCGGCAATACCGGGAACGAGCGCGACAAAACATACAGCAACAAATGATAAAATACTTAACCTAGCCATACCCCACCGTACTATTTAATCCAAATTCCCCAATTGGGTATTCTACTTTAAAACCGGCCCAACCAATAGCAAGTTTACCTTTTAAGAAAATAAAGCAAGCTTCTCACTTGGGAAAAGTTGAGACATTGTGAAACGAAAAATAAAAACTGTTACAAAGTTAGCCTAGATAAGAAGAGTAGCGACAAAACTCCCCTCATCTAGGAACTGTTTTCGATGAGAGTTTTTTTGAGCATTTTAAAGAAAAGCTTATTTTCTAACTTCTTTAAAAATAGAGCGGTTAGCGGTTGGCAATTTTAAGCGAAATCAAGATTGCACCATTCGGCAACTCCATTTAACAAGCCAAACCAGAAAGAATTTAGCAATTTGTAATCGGCTCGCTTCCAGCCTTCTCTTCGGGCATGCTTCTCCCATTTTAGGAGAGCTAAAGTTTTTTTAAATCTTCTTCAAGCTTATTTTTTCTATATTTTTTCAGGTTCGGCTTTCGCGGCGAGCCTGTTTTTGTCGCCAACTTTTCTCTAGATTGGAGAAGCTTCATGCTTTCGTAGGTCAGCACCATTTTTACTCTCTCTTTTTCTCCGTAGAGTGCCAGCATTATTTTTGTTCTTTTTCTATCCCAAATGGAAAGAAGCGTCAAATGCCCGAGCCTTACAGCCATTCCCCTCTGGTGCGGAAACGATTTCATAGACCTGTCTGTCCAGTTCTTTAAACTGGCGTTCGGCTTGCCGTATTTTATGGTCAGCATTTTTTTGAGCTTTTTATAGTCGTCAATGTATTCAACCGCGTCGAGATGCTTTGCGGCAAACGAATATCTGCCCCGCACAAGCTTTTTCTTGTTGAAATCGTAGGCAAGTATCGCTGGAAGCCCCCCAAGCTTCTCTGGTGTCGAGATATTGTTTTTACTGTACTTCGCTTCTTTTGGAATCTTCTCGGCTTTTTTTACCTCACGTTTCGACATACCCCATTTGGTATTACGGAAATCGGCTCCCATCACCAAAGCTGGCAAAGCAAGCAAAAATAAAAAAGATACGGCCAAAGCTGTGCGAAATTTCCCCATAGCCCTTGATTATACTTTAAGGGGCTGTTTCCAAAAGAGTTTTTTGAGCATTGAAAAGGGAAATTTATTTTCTAACTTCTTTAAAAGAGAGGTTTTAGAGATTGGCGATTTGTGGAAAAATCGGATTTATCCCATTCGGCAACAGCCCCTTTAAAAACAGGATGCTTACGCCATGATGATGTAAAATCAGGGTGATGCATAATAACCCCGTTCCGATAGACGACGTTTCGGCAGAGGCGTTTGAAGCTTTTTACGCAAGGCTCGTCATAACCGCCCGCTCGGCAAAGTGGGCATACGAAGCGGCGGTAAAATCTGTCGGTTGCGCCACCTCTATAATCGGTTGCGGGTGCGAAGCAGGGATAGAAGCGAGAAGCGAAACATTCAGCACGCCAGATGGAAGGCCGGGGCATGAACTGCTGTTCTTTGCAAGAACAAAAGAAAGGCTGAAAAAAGAGCTTATAAAACGGGTGGGGCAGGTCTGCCTACCGACACCTACCGTAACGGTTTTCAGCGGGCTTGCAAAAGGAGAAGATTTTCCGCTTGGGGAGAAGGTTGCGATGTTTGGCGACAGCTATCAGTCGGGCAGAAAAAAATTCGGCCGCGACCTTGTTTCGGTGCCTATAACCTCTGGCGAATTTATGATGGAGAAAAGCGTGAAGATGGGGCGTGGCATCGCCGGAGCCAACTTTTGGGTCTTTGCAAAATCGTACAAAACCGGCCTAAAAGCGGCGGAGCATGGAGCCGAAGCGATAGCCGAAATGCAAGGGCTTATATTACCGTTTGCCGGCGGGGTGGTGGCATCGCCAAGCAGAATAGGCTCGGCTTATTCAAGCCTGAAAGCATCTACACAGGCCGATTACTGCCCCACAATCACCAACAACAAAAACAGAAAAATACCAGAGGGGGTAGAGGCTATTTTCGAAATAGTGATAAACGCAACCTCGCTAGAGATTGCCAAAACAGCGATGAAAAAAGGGATAACAGCGGCATCGACAAGCGGGGTGCTAAAAATCGGGGCGGCAAATTTTGGCGGTAAGCTTGGAAATATAGATATCCCCCTGCGCTCCCTCTAGCGCAGGCCACTTACGGCAATGACTACGGACTAGCAAGGATATCCCCCTGCGCGCGCTCTAGCGCATCTTTTCTTAGTGCCGCGGACCGCCAACTCTCTTAGAAACCGTGCCGCCTATCGACTTTAAGCCGTATAATAGAGGTGGCGATAGTGGCGTAACTTGAAGATAAACCACCATGCGATAAAGGAGGATTGCTATGAAAACGATATCTTCTAGGTTCTGCATTTACAAAGATGAGCAAACTAATCGGCTTATAGTATGCGAGAGCAATTTATCCAAAGAAATAGAGTCGACAAAGCTTGCCGTAGTGGAGTGTGGCTATTCAAGCTTTGAAGATGCCAGCGTAAGAATGAAAGAGATGGAGGAGGCTTCCTAGAGGTATCTCCACTTTCTTTCCATGCCCCCTTTTACCCCCCTTACCCCTGACGAAAGGGGGCATCGTATCTGCTGGAGGTTACTTAATCGCCACAACGCAACAAGCCAGATTATTGTCGTTTAGATAGCCTCTTGATCATAGGTATTGGGGTGCCCCCCCCCATAAGGGGGCTGTTGCCGAATGACACAAAGCTTGGTTCTGTAGCAAATTGCCAATATCTAAAGGCTCTATTTCTAAAGGAGTTAGAAAGCGAATTTTTCTTTAAAATACTCAAAAAACTCTTTTGGTAACAGCCCGATTAGGAGCGTAAAACGAGCGCTTTTTTCAGCTCTCTGGTTCTCTGTTTTTTTACCTTCGCTTCAAGCTTAAGCGCATCGCCTCTTTTCATTTTCCCGCTTTTAACCAAAAGCTTTACAGGTAGCCGCCCTCTTGTATATTTTGCTCCTTTTCCCTCGTTGTGCTGTTTTAGCCTCCGGCTGATGTCTAAAGTTGCCCCGCAATACCAACTGCCGTCAGCGCACTCAAGAAGATAGACAAACCAGCGGTTCACCTGCTCCCCTTTATAGCTAAACCTACACTGGGAAACCCAAAAAAAACAGCTACCTGCAGATTGTTAGAAAACTCCAACCTATCCCCCAAAAAAAAGACTAAAGCCCCTGTAAGTAAGGCCCTTTTTTAATTGACAGACTTTTTCCCAAACCATAAACTAACACGGTTTGAGGCTTGACGGAGGCCTAGTATCAATGAGGATGTGGGAGACTCCCTTTTGGCGTTATATGGAGGAAAAAAGTGGCAAAACTTCTTGAAGGCCCGGCTATGGGGCTGTTTGAAAAATGGGGTGTGAAGACACCATACAAGATCGTGATTTCCGACGCGTCGCAAATCGACAGTCTTATCGACTCGAATAAATGGATGAACGACCGCAAGATGGTAGTAAAAGCCCATGAAGCACTCGGCGGCAGATTTAAGCTTGGGCTTGTGAAGATAGACCTAGATATAAAAGGCGTGAAGGAGGCGGCCGAGGAGATACTCACGCGCGAGGTTGAAGGCCTTAAAATCAATCAGGTAATTATAGCGGAGATGATTCCACACGATGAAGAGTATTACATCGCCGTTCAATCGACCCGTGAAGGAGCCGAAATACTTCTCGCAAAGTTCGGCGGTATCGAAGTCGAAGAGAACTGGGACAAGGTAAAACGGACATTCGTGGAAGTGGGCGAAAAGCCTACAAACAGCCAGCTTCAAGACTTGGCAAAAGAGGCCGGTTTCGACGGCGAGCTTGTTGGAAAGATTGCCGAGTTCGCGGCGAAGTTTTTCGAATGTTACGACAGCGAAGACGGGCAGTATATCGAAATAAATCCGCTTATCGTTAACCCTAAAAATAACGAGCTGACAGCTCTCGATGCGGTAACAAACCTTGACGGTGACGCGAGGTTCCGCCACCCTGATTGGAACTTTACATTCTCCGCCGATTTCGGGCGCGAGTACACCCGCTCCGAAAAAGAGATAATGGAGATAGACAGCAAAGTTAAAGGCTCTGTAAAGCTTATAGAGATACAGGGTGGCACTACCGCTCTACTGCCTGCCGGCGGCGGCGCTTCGGTTTTCTATTCCGACGCTGTTGTTACTCTTGGCGGCACGCTTGCCAACTATTCCGAATACTCCGGCGACCCGCCATCGTGGGCTGTCGAGGCACTTACCATCGAGGTAGCCTCTCTTCCCGGAATCAAAAACATAATCGTGGGCGGCGCTATAGCCAACTTTACCGATGTTAAAGCAACCTTTGCTGGAATTATCGCGGGGTTTCGTAAAGTGAGAAAAGAAGGAAAAATGGATGGAGTGAAAATATGGGTTCGCCGAGGCGGCCCTAACGAACTAGCCGGGCTGGAAGCGATGAGGGAGTTGAAAAACGAAGGCTTCGATATCGAAGTGTTCGACCGCTACACTCCGTTAACCGACATAGTCAATATGGCACTGGGAAAGTAGGGGGGATTTAAGATGGCTATATTCGTAGATGAAAACACAAGCGTTGTAATAATCGGCGGTCCGGCGGGGATAAGCGCCGCCAAGAGGATGGCCGAGTTCTCTCACCTCAACAACAAGCCTTTTTATGTAAGAGCTTTTGTCTTTCCGCCAGACGCGGGGAAAAGTGCCGATGTTTCTGTCGGCAACCAGATAGTTTCCATTCCTATTTACAAAAGCCTTAAAGAAGCAACCGACGAAACCGACGCAAACACGGCGCTGGTTTTCGTGGCACCAAGCCGTGCCACTAAGGCGGCTATGGAAGCGTTTGACAATCCGCAGATAAAGGCTCTCTCGATGATTACCGAGGGCGTGCCGGAAAAAGACGCAAAACTTCTTATTAAAAAATCGAAAGAGACCGGAAAGATAATGAACGGGCCGTCTGCTATCGGGGTTATGTCTGCCGGTCAATGCAGGATGGGCGTTATTGGCGGAGAGTATAACAACCTGAAACTCTCCAAGCTCTATAGAGCCGGCTCCTTTGGCGTTCTTACAAAGTCCGGCGGGCTTTCAAACGAAATAATGTGGATTATCTCCCAGTTCGCCGACGGCATTACAACCGCTGTCGGAATAGGGGGCGATGCCTACCCATGCTCCGATTTTGTTACCTACCTTGAAATGTTCGAAAACGACCCAGAAACCAAAGCTGTAGTAATAGTCGGCGAGATGGGTGGCAACCTCGAAGAGGCGGCGGCGGAATGGTACGGAGCAAAAAAACGAAGGATTAAACTTATCGGCGTTATAGCAGGTTTTTGTCAGGAAGCGCTCCCTGCCGGCATGAAGTTCGGTCATGCCGGAGCGAAAGAAGGAAAACATGGCGAAGGCTCCGCGCGCGGTAAATCCGAAGCGTTAAAAAAAGCAGGAGCAATAGTTCCAGAAACTTTCGGCGCGCTTGGGCCGGCTATCAAGTCCGTTTACGAAGACCTTATTACATCCGGCGAGATAACAGAAAAAAAGGAAATTCCGGTTGACGAACTTCCTAACCTCCCAAAAAAGGTAGAGCATTTCGTCGAGCAGGGCGATATGCTTGTGGAGCCTCTTATTAAATCTACCATCGCTGACGACCGAGGCGAGGAGCCGGCATACTGCGGCTACCCGGCATCGGAACTTATTAACAACGGCTACGACATACCGCATGTCGTTGGCCTTCTATGGACGAAAAAGCTTATAGGCCCTAAGGAAGCGGAAGTTGTAAAAAGAATCATCATGCTTTCCGCCGATCACGGGCCATGCGTCTCCGGCGCTTTTGCCACCATCATGGCGGCTTGCGCCGGTATAGGGCTTTCGCAGGCGGTAGCGGCAGGCATGATAATGATAGGCCCTAGGTTTGGTGGAGCTGTTACCGACGCAGGCAAGTACTTCGACTACGGCTGTAAGAATTTTAACGACGATATTCCGGGCTACCTTGCTTGGATGAAAAAGAACGTAGGGCCGGTGCCGGGTATCGGCCACAGGGTTAAAAGCGTTAAAAACCCCGATAAACGGGTGCAGGAACTTATAAGGCATGTGCGTGAGGCAAAGCTCGATACGCCGCGTCTCGACTTTGCTCTAAAAGTAGAAGCAACCACCACGGCGAAAAAAGATAACCTTATCCTTAATGTCGATGGATGTATGGCGGCGATACTTACCGACCTCGGCTTCCCGAATGAGTCGCTCAACGGCTTCTTTATACTGGCAAGAACAATCGGGCTTATCGGCCACTGGGCCGACCAAAAAAGAAACGGCGGAAGGCTTATAAGGATATTCAACTACCTTGTGAACTACGCTGTTCCAAGCAAAAAGAAAGTGCCACCGCTAGAAAAATAAGGAAAAAACCAAAGCAAAAAGCCGGCCCGTTTAAAAGCGGGCTGGCTTTTTTTATTTATTCCCGCCGTAAAGTTAGGCTAGGCTTTAAAAAACCTTTAAGTAAAAGATAGCACTCTTCGGTATCATACAGGCTATGCATACCCTCGGACATATAGCGATAAACCTTGCGATACTCGGCAGAAAGGAAAATGCCAAGTATGCTTTGCCGCTCGTCATCGGCGCGGTTCTGCCCGACATACCGATATACCTATACTACCTGTACCAAAAGTTCGTGCTTAAAATGCCGGAAATTTTTATATGGGGAATAGGTTATTACCTGCCGGAATGGCAAACGCTGTTTAATACGTTTCATTCTTTCATCATTATTTTTCTGCTCTATTTTCTTGCTGATGAACTAAAAAAAGAATGGTTCAAAACTCTTTTTGCCGGAATGATTCTTCATTCAATGTTTGACTTTCCTGTACACAGCGAAGACGCGCACGCGCATTTCTTCCCGGTAAGCGGTTGGAAATTCGAATCGCCGGTTTCATACTGGAACCCGGAGCATTACGGCATCATCGGCGCGGGGGCGGAGATAGTTCTGGTATTAGCGGCGTCTATCTTTGCCTTAAAAACTTACGCCCAAAAATGGGTGCGGTATCTCCTGTACGGAATAAACATCTTATACCTGCTTGGAACAGCTTTTCTTGCTTTGTACCTTAACGAGATTATCTAAGCTCTACTAAACTGTAGCTAAAACGATAATATTTTTTATCGCACTCAAAAAGCCGCTTATGGTACTCCGCCTCGGTTTCTTCGTCGGACTTACGGCTACAAAGCATATCCACCTGCATAGTGTTAACCTGCTTTACTATCTTGCCGGTAGAATAAGCCCGCATTTCGATGGTTCCATCAGAACTGCAGTTGGCAGAACTTTTTGTCACGGTTTTTACGAATTCCCATTCGCCGTCAGAGCATCGGTACCGGTATAGTCTTTTCGTCCCTTTGTAGCTCCCGCCAAGACAGATATTGTCTCCGTTGGATACACTATACCGACCATGCATGCTAAGAATACCCAAAGTGGCGCCAAGCTGTTTCTCGTCTAAAATTTTAAACGTAAAACCACTACAGGTAGTGTTGCCGAATTCGGCATACGCTGTCGATGTGCCTATCAAGATGCCAAAAATAGTGACGAAACACCTAAAAAACATTAGGTTGTTTACCCCCATAAACTTCGGCTTTAGCAGGAGCATAGCAAAAAACAGAGAAATGGTAAAGGTATATATCGCCTACAAATTGCCTCATATTTCATCTAACCCGTTAATGGAGGATGAATATGGGTACGAAATCGAAGAAGGAGTATCTAAACAAGATACGAGAGAGATACAGGCAAGCCGGTATTGATGGCAAATCAGCAATACTCAACGAGTTTTGC
>JAJRYD010000010.1 GCA_024275955.1 Nitrospirota bacterium | reverse complement strand
TGTAGGAGAGGGCGGCAGTCGAGATATAATTTTGAAATATGTTGCAGGGCAAGGGAAGAAGGAGCGGAGCGAAGCCGGTCAATTGAGGCTCTTCAAGCCCTGACCCCTGATACCTCGCGGCTTGCCGCGGGGAGCTTCATTTGCTCTTTATAGTATGCAACATGTTACATTTGAATACTGCCACTAAACCCATGCAGTAGAACATTTCGGTAGAACTTCCACTTTCCGCCAATCTCATCCTCTGTGGAGTCTTTTATTGTTTTATGGATTAAGAGCAGGTTTTGAGGTTTGTTAACCTCACTATCGATCTTTATGCTTAACACATCTATTTTTTTACTCAAATCTTTATAGTGTTCAATGAGCAAATTCATTTCAGTGCTTGGCATCACTTGTTTCATAAGCTCGCCGAGAGAGCCTCCTACGACTGGGGCGCACATTTCTATTAAGCGGAACGATTCGAATGTATAAGCCATCCAAGGGTTTTCTTTTAGGCGTTTTTACATTTCGCTGATGGATGGAACCAGCGAAGCCTTAAGCTCTTTGCTGTCGTCTTTGTCTTTTGCCATTTGTTAATGATACTTCAAAAAGATAGCTTTTGCATTTAAGTGAAGGAGGGAAAGTTTTTTGGTGGCACAGGCACCTTTTGCCTGTGGATTGTCCCTACGGGACAATAGAGTTCAAGCCGTCATGCTTACGCACGACCAACAGACGATTGCCACCTATTCCACCGCAAACGATAGATTAGATTTGGAGCGTGCGACTATTGCCTCACCTGCAAGGTGCGGCATCAGATGACAGTGGTTCACACAGGCAAGAGAGTTGGTCTTACCAAAGGGGCTGTTGCCGAATGGCATAAATTTGATTTTGTTGTTAATCGCCAATCTCTAAAGCCTCTGTTTTTACGAAGTTAGAAAATGAACTTCTCCTTTAAAACGCTTAAAAACTCTTTTGGAAACAGTCCCTTTATCTACCGCATGCAGTTGCTGGTTCCACGCTCTGCGTGGCGATGAAATGTTGAATCCTTTTTGTTTCTGTTGTCTCTTAAAATTCAGCGGACAACATTTAAAAGAATGGCTGATATGAAAATGGGAAATTATTTAAGGTCGATAGCCGGTACGCTTGTTTTCTCCTCTGCTTTGCTTGGGTACCTTCATAGCGAGCGGTGGCTTTTTTTTACGATGTTTGTGGGGCTTAACCTCTTGCAGTTCGGCTTTACCAACAGATGCCCGATGGCATTTTATGCTTGAGAAACTTGGAGTGAAAAAGGACTATTGCTAGTAGCCTTTCCCGCCAGCGATTTCTTTAAAATGACAGAGGCCCCCCCCTTGGAATATTTGACCGAGTCAAAATACAATGTTGCTATGTATATCCCTCGGCCGTTCGGCAGTAATGTCATGTTAGAAATATCTTTTTCTGTTTTCTTTAAGTACTTTTCATAATCAAAACCTTTGCCTTCGTCTGTCACTCTGGCGGTAATCTCGTTTTCAAGCACAGAAATTTTTAGGTCTATTTTTGCCTTGCAGTTAGCTTCAAGCTTGTGGAGTTCTTCGTCGAATGTATCTGCTTCCAAAAGCTCGGTCTTGGTCTCTTCAGTTATTCCAAGGCTTCCATGCTCAAACGAGTTTTGTAAAAATTCGTTAACGCTGTTGGCGAAATTCGCAGATTCATCTCTGCCTAAAACAGGCTCCACCGCGCCCTCTACCCACCCGCGCATCATTGCAAGCTCATTGGCGCAGGCATTTATGGTTTTAGAGCCGACATTTCCGGTAAGCCGGCCATGCTCCTCTATTCCGTGCGTATGGAATATCTGCCTCATAATCGCGCTTTTTAGAACCTCGATGAACGTCTCTTTTATCAGCGGTTTTATTATGAAATCCTTCACGCCATACCCGAGCATATCCAAGGCGGTTTCAGAGTTTGCTCTTTCGGCAAAACTATGAAAGGAAGATGATGGTTTTTGAAGTTGTACTTAGCAAGAGCTCGGCCATCTACCTTAGGCATAAAAAGGTTTGTCACAATGGCATCAAGCTTATCGCCTTCGTCAAGAATATCTATAGCCTCCTGACCGTTTCGCGCGGGAACAACCATAAAACCGGCATCCCTTAGCATCTTTTGATAAATTTTAAGTTCCGCCCAATTATCTTCGATTAGAAGAACCTTAAGTTTTTTATTCAATTTGCACTCCTCCTCTTGCTCAAATCAACGCCTTGCTTTTTAGACTTCAGTATAATTACTATACCTCGGTATTACACTGTGTCGCACATAACATGCCAAGTATAAAGATAGTGAAAGCAATGTGTTAGATTGATATGGTTTAATTGATATGAACTATTTCAGACATTTGGTATGCAAAACGATACACACCTGCGCAATGGCGCGGCCTGGGACGAACTTTATTTGGTCTAAACTGATGCCTAAAGGCTACGGAAAACCAGCTTGCCGGCCTTTGCGATGAAATGTTGAATCCTTTTTGTTTCTGTTGTCTCTTAAAATTCAGCGGACAACATTTAAAAGGATGGCTAATATGAAAATGGAAAATTATTTAAGGTCGATAGCCGGCACGTTTGTTTTTTCCTCTGCTTTGCTTGGGTACCTTCATAGCGAGCGGTGGCTTTTTTTTACGATGTTTGTGGGGCTTAACCTCTTGCAGTTCGGCTTTACCAACAGATGTCCGATGGTGTTTATGCTTAAAAAGCTGGGAGTAAAAGAGAGGCGATAAAAGTTTTTTAAATCTACTTTGTCCGTTTCATCCATTCGTTGACAGATCTATTTAGTTCTTCCCGTTCTTTGTGGTCTTTTTCTTCATCTTCGATGTCGTGTTTCGCTTTTTCACCGATGTCCCGCATCCCTTTTACAACCAGCCTTCGCGCTTTGAGTAGTTTTTGTTTGTCGGTGAAGTCTATCCCTTTTAGAGCACTGTCTACCTGCTCTTCGGTAGATATTTCTGCTTCGCCTACTCTTTCTGGTTCTTTTTCTACTTTTTGCTCTTTTTCTTTTTCTACTTCCGCGGGGTCGATATCGAGCTCTTCCTCTTCGCTCTTTTTCTTTTTGCCTTCCTCGTTCGCGGCGATTCGTGAATCTGCCTTAGACTGTTGGCGGTATTGCTTTGCGATGCCGATACCGGCACTACTGTTAAACGGTGAAAGAAGCAAGATGGCGATGCAGGCGGATGCGGTTGTAAACAGTTTCATACTTGTATCTTATACAATTTATCCAGAGGGCGAGAAAACCGCCAAGCTCCCGATAAGGTAGAGCGCTAGCAACGCATATTTGGCAAACCTTGTCTCTTTGCCTCTTTTCCCCAAGAAGAGCGCGAAAGCGGTAAGCAGTAACATAGCTATAGATGTCAGGGCTAGGTATATGTTGGGGGCAGAGGTGTCTCTTAACAGATCCCCATCGTAGAACGGGTCTGCTATGGCGAACATCAGGATATTGAAAAAACAGCTTCCGATGGTGTTGGCTATAGCCATATCGTACGCTTTGAGTTTAAGCGACGATATGGTGATGACAAGTTCCGGCAGGCTTGTAGCTATAGCAAGAAATAAGTAGCCGATGAAAGATTCTCCCCAGCCGGTTAAGATTGCTATTTCATCCGATATGTTCGCGAGCCAGTACCCGGAAGCGACGACCACCACGCCGCTGGTGATAATTACAATAAGCTCTAGCCAAGCGCTTTCCTTCTCGCCCCCTGCTGACGGGTGGAACACTTTTTTTTCTTCCAGCCAGAGGTAAAAAATCCCGATGAAATATACAGCTATCAATAGCGGCATCTCAAGCGTTAGCGAGCCAAGCGCACCAAGCCCATTAAGCCAGATAGCGATCACCGCCACAGCGGTCATAAGTACCGCCAGCATTATCGACTTGTTGTGCGAAACTTTGGAGATGGAAAATATCGAGGCGGAGCCGATAAGTATGAAATCGAGAATGGCGAGGATAAGCATATTAAAGGTGTTAGAGCCGAAAATATTGCCGGCGGCTAGATCCGGCTTGCCTATGTAGCTTACGACCGATACGGTAGCTCCAAGCTCTGGTAGCGAGCTTACGGTAGAAAGTATCAGTAGCCCTATAAAAGCGCCGGAAATTTTGAGCTTGTCTCCAAGCCTGTCGGCGAAAATAGTAAGCACCACGCCCGACGCAGTGATTAACCCTGCCGCCGCAATAAGTTTTATCCAGACCATCCCGAACATAATAGCAACGGAGAGTTGATTTATGTAATATTCTTTAAGCCGGAATATGAAAAAACTTGATAGCATCTTAAGCAGGTTCGAGGAGATTGTAATCTCTATCTTCCTGTCGCTTGCCACGCTGATAAGCTTTTTGCAGGTGGTGTTGCGGTATGGCTTTTCCTTTTCGATAACATGGGCGGCAGAGGCTTCTACCTTTCTTCTTATATGGGCTGTGTTCATAGGCGCTTCGTATGGAATCCGCCGCAAGGTGCATATAGGTGTCGATACATTTATCAATATGCTGCCGGACAGGCTTTACCGTTACTCTTTGCTTTTATCCATATTGGTAAGCATCGTCTATACCGCCGGTCTTTGCTGGTTCGGTATTCTTTTTGTAGGTTTTCTTATTGATATAGGGCAGTTGTCGCCAGACCTTGAATGGCCTATCTGGACAGTTTTTATCATCGTCCCGCTTAGCAACGCGATGATGACTGTCCGCTTTGTTCAGCAGTTTATCGCGGAGATGCAAAACAGCTCGCTAAAGAGGGGAAGGAGTGAAAGCGGAGAGATGCCGCCCCTCCTTCGCAAAGTAATTGAGGAAAAGGGGAGAGTGGAATGACCGCCCTCGTAGTCTTTGGTTCACTGTTGGTTTTTTTACTGCTTGGGGTTCCTGTAGCTATATCGCTTGGTCTTAGCTCGATGATTTACATCGTATTCCTTACCGACATGCCGGACATGGTGATAGCGCAAAAGATTTTTACAAGTCTTGATTCGTTTCCGCTGATGGCTATTCCGTTTTTTATTTTGGCCAGTAATTTTCTTTCAAGTGGCGGGGTGGCTGGACGGATGATACGCTTTGCCAACGCTATGGTAGGCTGGATAAGAGGCGGTCTGCCGATGGCTGGGATACTTGCCTGCATTTTTTTCTCGGCGGTTTCCGGTTCGTCTCCAGCTACAGTTGTCGCTATCGGTTCGATAATGATACCGGCACTGGTTAGAAACGGCTACGACATACGGTTTGCCACAGGCCTTATGGCATGCTCTGGTTCTCTGGGGATACTTATTCCGCCAAGTATAATAATGATTATTTATGGAGTCTCTACCCAGCAGTCGATCGGCAAACTTTTTATAGCCGGTATCGTGCCGGGATTGCTTCTTGGCATCACATTGATGGCGGTTACCTACATAGTGGTAAGAAGAAAAGGTATCGGCAGTACCACCCCTTTTTCGGTAAAGGAGCTTGTCGAATCGGGGCTGGATGCTGTATGGGGCCTTATTCTTATTGTCATTATAATGGGGGGGATATACTCCGGCGTTTTTACCCCCACAGAGGCGGCGGCAGTGGCGGCGGTCTATTCATTCTTAATAGCAAAGTTCGCCTATAGGGAATTGGAGTGGGGGGATTTGCCTTTGGTGCTACGGGAGTCGGCATCAATGTCGGCTATGCTGATGTTCATAATCGCCAACGCGATGATATTTGCTTTCGTGCTTACGGCAGAGGATGTTCCGCAACAGTTTGCCGACTTTATAATAGGCAAGGAGCTTCCATCGTGGGCATTCTTAGCTTTGGTGAACATTCTTTTATGGTTTGCCGGCGACTTTATGGAGCCAAGTTCCATTATTCTTATTCTCGCGCCGATATTTCTTCCTCTTCTGGAGCAGATGCAGATAGACCCTATACATTTCGGCATTATTATGACGATGAATATGGAGGTAGGGATGATAACACCGCCTGTAGGGCTAAACCTTTACGTAGCGGCAGGGATATCTGGGCTTGGTCTTACCGCTGTTATGCGCGCCGCTCTTCCGTGGATGCTGGTGATGATTGTCGCGCTTATCTTTGTTACTTATTTTCCTTTCGTAAGCCTTGCCCTTGTAGATTTTCTATACTAAAAAGTCGGCTTATCCAATCGCTATTTTGGGCTACCTTTTTAAGATGGCATAATTTAAATTTTCCAAAAGATATGAAGCAGTAACTATTTCCCAGATGACTTTATTCTACTGCTCTCCATTGGCGTGATCCTAGCAAATCCGATAAAAACTACCAAAACCGTCCTTAGCCGGTCTGCTTCTCACAGGCGGTATGGCCATCATACAGGTTGCCATGAAACACCATAGCACCAACAACAAAGTTATCTTTAGAAGTTGTCGCCACGCCAACCTTGCACCCGAACTCATACTTTTTATGAGCTTTGCCCTTTGAGATGCACTCAACCTCAGGCGCATGAAGAGAGCAGAGTTTATTCTTATCATTTCGCTTCTGTTTTAAAAGACGGCTTGCCATCGCAAGACAGGGAGAGTGTCTGTGATGCTTAAGGAAAACGCCTCGCCGTAGAGAGGTGTTATGGCATCTGCTTTTAGAGAAGCAGGAGGTGGGCTCCCATCATTACAAGCATTACTGCTACAATAGTCATTCCCCATCCCCCATCGCCATGCATCATCATGCCGTGCATTTTTCTGTTCTCATGTTTTTGGTTTTTTTCTTCTTTCTCCGAGCCTTTAAGGCCTAGCTCACCGCCGTTGCCGATACTGTCATTAACTTTTTCTGAAACGGCTGAAACAGTATTCGCCCCGTTTTTACCAGCTGGCGGTTCTTCCGCTTTCGCCTCGAAGTTAAAAAACATTGCCAGTATAAAGACTAAGAGAAAAAGATTTTTTATATTCATCTGATATTTTCCATATCGTTACATTCTACCATTTTCATTGGGGTAGTTCTATTAAATACGATAAGGGAAGATGGGGGGCAGAAACGGCACCTTTTCTTTTAAGGGAGGCTCTAAAATCTATTTTTGAAGTTCTGACTTTTGGTTGGTCGAATTATAGATGGGGATTTAGTGCTATTGTCGAAACCGATGAAGAAAATCACTTATTTTTAGAGGAACCCTAAAGAATAAACAGGGGGCAAGGCTTGAGTGTTTTTCACAAGGCTGTTATATGAAAGTAGGGTTTCCCGCTTTCTCGACAGATTCAGGCTGTCAGCTATCGTCGTGGCCAGTTTCTGAGAAGGTGATAAAGGGGCTGTTGCCGAATGAGATAAGTTTGATTTTTCTACAAAGTTGCCAATCTCTAAAGGCTCTATTTTAAAAAAGTTAGAAAATTAACTTCTCCTTAAAATGCTCAAAAAACTCTTTTGGGAACAGCCCCGTAAAAGCTCCATTTCTACACTCTTGACAGCAGGGCCACTGGCAGGTATATTTAGTTAAATAGCTAAATATGCAAATATAAATATATGGATAAAATATTAAACGCGGCTAAGTCCCTTGCCGATAGGAACAGGCTGAGGATTGTGGCGGCACTTTTGGACTGGGAAGAGATGTGTGCCTGTCAGATTACCGAATTATTAAAGGTCAGCGGAGCCACTGCGTCGCGCCATCTTTCACTCCTTGTTCAAAGCGATATCGTGGCAAGCCGTAAAGAGGGGCGTTGGGTATACTACCGGCTCAAGAAAGGCAATGAATATCGTTCACTTCTCGGATGGGTTAAACGCGGACTGGTAGCATCGGACACTGCGAACGCGGATAGGCAGATATTGAAGAAAATAATGAAGCTTAATCCCGAAGAAATTTGCCGGAAACAAAGAGGCGAAAGATGCTGTTCGAAAAAATAGGGGAACATTGGTATGGGCGATAGTCTGAAAATACTTTTCCTTTGCACCGGAAATTCCTGCCGGTCACAGATGGCCGAAGGATGGGCGAAAAGCCTAGGCGGTTCATCGCTCAGCATCGAGTCGGCCGGAATTGAAGCCCACGGAAAGAATCCCCGCGCCGTCAAGGTTATGGCCGAAGTTGGGATTGATATAGCGCGTCAGGAATCGACAAAACTGACTGATGAAATGCTGGGACGGGCCGATTATGTCGTTACCGTCTGCGGGGATGCCGACGAGCAGTGTCCCATCCTCCCGCATGGGGTCCGTAAAGAACATTGGCCTCTTGCGGATCCAGCCAAGGCCGATGGAAGCGAGGAATATATCATGGATGTTTTTCGGGCAACACGAGATGAGATTCGGCATAGAGTCGCTGGGTTAATACAGCGGGTGAAACAGGAAGTTGAAGGAACCTTATAATTATGAACGAAAAAGCTAAAGATATCGCCAAGAAAGCGGCTAAAGAAGATATCGGTTTTTTTGAACGTTATCTTACCTTGTGGGTAGGAATCTGCATCGTAATCGGAATTGGTGCGGGGCATTTTGTGCCAGCTCCTTTTCACGCGATCGGTACTATGGAATATGCCAAGGTGAATATTCCGGTCGCTCTGCTTATTTGGGTGATGATCATTCCGATGTTGCTCAAAGTAGACCTTCAGGCTCTGAAGGGCGTTGCGGCGCACTGGCGCGGGGTGAGTGTTACGCTCTTTGTCAACTGGGCGGTAAAACCATTTTCGATGGCGCTTTTGGCATGGTTTTTCATTGATAGTCTTTTTCGGCCGTGGCTTCCGGCAGATCAGATAGATTCCTATGTCGCCGGCCTTATCATTCTTGCCGCCGCCCCCTGCACCGCCATGGTATTTGTATGGAGCAATCTATCGGAAGGTGAACCGCATTTCACGCTGACCCAAGTTGCCTTGAATGACACAATCATGATATTTGCTTTCGCTCCTATTGTCGGGCTTCTCCTTGGGCTTTCGTCAATCACCGTGCCGTGGGACACGCTTTTTCTCTCGGTCGTTCTTTATATTGTAGTTCCTCTAATCGTGGCCAACGTCTGGCGGGCATCGCTTCTTAAAGGCGGTTCGGGCAAAGAACTTTTTGAGCGGACGCTACAGGTTCTTCACCCCATCTCGCTCGGAGCGCTTTTGGTAACGCTTATTCTCTTGTTCGGTTTTCAGGGAGAGCAGATTTTGCGGCAGCCTATGGTTATAGCTTTTCTCGCCGTGCCGATTCTAATTCAGGTTTTTCTAAACTCCGGCCTCGCCTATTTTTTAAACCGCGTCGTGCGGTCGCCGCACTGCGTAGCTGGGCCATCTGCCCTTATTGGGGCGAGTAATTTTTTTGAATTGGCAGTTGCTGTCGCCATATCATTGTTTGGTTTTGAATCGGGAGCGGCCCTAGCCACTGTGGTAGGGGTATTAATAGAAGTGCCGGTCATGCTTGTTGCCGTTGCGGTGATAGGCAGAACACGGGGTTGGTACGAAAAGCGGGACGGTGTGGTTCCGCATGAGAAATGCTGTCCTCCTTCCGTCAACGTTTATGCTGAGCATTGAAATGTAAAGAAAGTGTGTCTATCTGGTTTTCGCACTTGCCGCTAAAAAATGAGATATTCTTATGAACAGCTTTGCTTCCGGTCTTTCTGATTATCGTCGATCCTTTTTTAACTACCACAAGAATTGGGGCTATAGCCTGAGAAAAGAGGGACGACTGTTTACCGCTTGCGAAGGCTTGGCCGCTACGCTTGTGTCGCGGGGGGAAATACCTCTTGGGGCTGTTGCCCAATGAGATAAATTCGATTTTTCTACAAATTACCAATTCCTGAAGACTCTATTTTTAAGAAGTTAGAAAATGAACTTCCCCTTAAAATGCTCAAAAAACTCTTTTGGAAACAGTCCCCCTCTTTTACTGCTAGCGTCTTGCCGTAGGCGGTAGCGGCGTAGTTGTCTGACAATTTTGGCAGGGCATATAGATGTTTCAGCGCTAGCTAGCGCTACGCGGCTCTGTTGCGGTCTCTACGTCGTTGTGTGATTGCACGGCGACAGCCACTAGCAGGCGTTGCATGCGTTATGCTTCGGCTTCTCTTAGCGATTTTGCACCCATCTTTATCGGTATGTATGTAACCGCCGCCGTTAGAATAAGCACCACCGCGTAGCAGATATAGATTTCTACTCCTCCGACACTTTTATCTAAAAACTTCTGCGAGAAATGCGCCCAAACGGGGCGCAGGCCGAACATTACCGTGATGCCTATATACGCAAGTCCTACTATCATGTAGTAGATAGCGCCTGTCGATGTGGCGAGTTCGGCTATGTTGTCGTGGTTAAAGATAGGGTAGATAGCTCCAAGCCCTATTCCAAGCCCGGTAAGCCCTATTGTTAGAAAGAAGATGCCAAAGGCAGATATAAGCATTAGGTACGAATCGACATCTAAAAACAGGTTGGAGACTATTATCAGCAGTTCTGACAGGAAGATGAGAGGGAAGAGGTAGAAGAAGAATTTACCCCATAGGTATCTGTCGAAATTTATCGGCGCAGATTTTATGAGCCAGAACGATTTTCCTTCTACCGATGTAGTGGGGAAGACGAACCTCACCCCTATGGCGGAAATTACTACCGCCGCTAATGCTATGTTCATCACCGAGACGAAGTTTTTAATAAAAAGAGAGTTTATAGGAAGGTTTCGTATGTTGAATATGTAAATGATTACCAGCGCGGCAAGTATGAAAACCTGCGTCCATTGGGAAGGGTCGCGGAAAAATATTTTCATATCTTTTAAGAGGATCGCTCTAAGCGGGCTTTTTACGAACCAGAGAAGCTTTTCGATTATCTTCCAGCTACCGCTTTTCGGATGGAAGCGCGAACTGCTTCTGCCGGAGTAAGCTATCGACCATCCTGAATAGTAGAGCCGTGACGCGGCAAAGAGGCATACGGCAAGAATGGCTACCGCGCCTGCCCATGATACCGCTACCCATAACCACATTTCCGAATGGTCGCTTCTTGTTGCAGTTTCCAGCGCTCCCGATATCCATCTGCTTGGTAAAAACCAGTATGAAGGAACTTTAAGAGCTTCGAGATACTGTTCTATAAGCTCCAGCGGTATCTCTTTTTTGCCGAGTATTTTTTCAGGCTCTAGGAATCTTAGGAACATTACAAGACCGCCGATGAAAAGAATGGCGATGGTAGAGAGGAACTGATAGGTTTTTCTGGCAGGGAAGTAGCGCATAAGCAAGGTTGTGATCAATACTCCAGCTCCCGCCGGTATTAGTATGAATGGAATTATGGCAAGAATCATTCCGAGAAAATACTCCGGCGTAGCGTTCCATACTGTTCCAAGTGCTATGAATATCGGTATCCCGAAAATAAGAAACATCCACGAACTGTTTATGGTTGTCTGTAGAAATCTTGAGATGTAGATATTTCTTGTTTTTAAAGGGGATGATATAAGCAGTTCGAGATCTTTTGAAAGGTAGAGGGTGCTGATTGACGCGATGATATTTGAAAAGATGAGCATCGAAAAAAATGTAAGGCAGATTACATTAAGAAACTGAGGAAGCAAGATATCCCATAAGGTGTCTGGAAGGCTTTTTATGTAGACGAACATTTTTTTGAAAAAAAGGTAATCTCCTATAAAAAACAGAATCGACAATATCCCCAAAAGCATCCATCCCCTTGTCTGGTTTTTTGTACGGAAGATGAGCTGGTTTTTTATGATTTTGCTTTTTATTCCGGCTAAGAGTGAAAGTTCCCGCATCGTTTTATTCTACACCTATGCTCCGGCTGTTGATTTTGCGGAATTACGGTTTTTTGGTCTGTTTTTTTGGTAGTGTGTCAGTTTAAATTTCAGTGGTTCCCCTCCTTTGAGAAAGGAGGAGGCTGAGGGGCGGTACCCCTTAAGGTAGCCCCTCCGTCCCGCACTCGCGGGGGACACCCTCACCTCTAGCTTCGCGAGGGGAGGAGAATAATGACTGTAATTTTCAAACTGATACACTGCCGTTTTTTTAGCAGATAGCTCTTTATCGCAAGTTGTTATATTTGGCGGTGTTAAATAATGGTTTGGGGCTAAATTTCTACTCTTTTTAGCCGTTAAGGTGAATTGGGAGTATGCAAAAATTTTGGAATTTGGAAGGAAAAACAGATAAAATGGGCCTGTTTGGATGGCAGGTGGTAGGCGGAGCCTGTTTTTTTATCGAAGTGTCGGGCCGGCTTTTATCGGCTTTCGGGCTATTGCCGGCTGTTGGAGGAGTTTTGTGGCAAAATACCATGTAGGCAGTGGCGATTTATTTGCCGGCGGCAGGCCTTCTTTTGGCGTTGTTGGTTCTAGCCATTTTCCAAAATTGCCTAAAGGCTCGAAATTTTTGTCTTTTCTCGGCAAGGGATATCTCCGTTATATTTTTGAGAATACCGCTTTCAGAAATTATCCAAGCGGCATGAACACCGTGTTTCATATGGAGAAGGTACCGTAATGGAAATTATGGATTGCGAAGAAAAGTTTACGTTTGAAGAGTTTAGGGATATCTCTGCTTCGATGGAAATCTTAGAATTTTTAAGCGTGAAAGACCTTCGGGATATTTATGATTCGGTACCTGTTGCCGAGTATTCTACGGATGAGGCAATTCTTAATGAAGGAGAGTACGGCAATTCGCTTTTTGTTATTCTTTCCGGAAAGGCGGCGGCCCACACGAACGACTCCGATGGGAACCGCCGTTACCTAGCGAAGTTTAAAAAAGGGGTGATATTCGGCGAGTCGGCCTACTTTACAGACGGAATAAGAAACGCCTCTATTTCGGCCACTGCCGATTCGATGCTGATAGAGATCGGTGTCGATTATCTCGAAGTTATTTTAAAGAAAAACCGCGACCTTTACGAATTCCTTTATGGAAGGTACGAGGAGAAGGCCGAAACTTTCGATGAGATGCTGAATGAAATATCGCCCCACCTGATGCGCGACTCTCTTCCCGATATAGACGGAGAAGCGAAGTTTCACCTAGAGGATGGCAAGGTGAGTGGAGTTGAGGCCCAGTTCGGTATTCTTAAAAATCTTTCTATGGAAGGGTGTAAGGTTGAAATGGATGGTGATATTTTCCTTGAACATCAAAAAGGCATTCTTGCCAGAGAGGTTCCTATAAACCTGAAGGCAAGAGGGATGGACAGTCCGGTTTTGGCTATCGGCAAGGTTGCTTGGTTTCGGCAGGCTACCGGCATAGAGGTTTTTGGCTACCGCTACAAATTTGGGCTTACGTTC
Organism: Nitrospirota bacterium; assembly: GCA_024275955.1. Taxonomy (GTDB): domain Bacteria; phylum Nitrospinota_A; class UBA7883; order JACRGQ01; family JACRGQ01; genus JAJRYD01. The sequence continues at coordinate 45,323 of JAJRYD010000010.1, read as the reverse complement.
GAAAAATTTTTAAAAGGCGGGGAAGATGTTTTGAAAGATTTCTGCAAAAATAGATCTCTCGCGGCTAAGGATAATTATTGATGTCTGAAATATACGCGGTAGCAGGCGGTAAAGGCGGCGTTGGCAAGAGCGTTGTTTCGATAATGCTTGCCAAGGCGTTTTCGATGGAAGGAAAAAAAACGGTGCTTGTGGACGCGGATCTGGGAGGTGCCAACCTGCATACTCTTCTCGGAATGGAATTTCCACGGTACGGCCTTGTAGATTTTATTTCTAAAAGAAGCGAGAAGCTCGACGATATTTTGATGAGAACTCCCGATAAAAACGTAAGCCTTATAAGCGGTGCCGGCGAGGTTCTTGGTATGGCTAACCTGAAATGGGCGGTAAAGAAAAAGCTTATCAGCCATATCAAGAGGATTGATTCTGAAAAAATCGTGATAGACCTCGGCGCTGGGTCGTCTTTTAGTGTTTTGGATATTTTTCTTTATGCCGGCCGCCATCTCTTGGTGTTAAGCCCCGAGCCGACATCACTGCAAAATCTTAACGAGTTTATGAAGTTTTGCGTAGCGAGGCTCCTTTACCTTCGTTTTTCAAAAAATGAAAAAGTGAAATCTTTTCTAGACAGGTTTGTAATTCCTAACCGCAGGAACGCTATCGCCACGCTTGGAGAGCTTCTTAACAAGGTTTCATCTAGGAGTAAAGGGATGGCGAATGAAATAAGGGAGACATTACAGCTTTTTCAGCCGTATATAGTGGTGAATATGGCAAATGACCCTGCCGAAGCAGAGAGGTATTTTAAGGCTGTGCACTTGATGGCTAGGCAGTACCTTAAGGTGGAGGTGCGTCATTTGTGTACGGTGCTGAAAGGGGAGGAGCTTCAAAAATCTATTAAAAAGAACCAGTCGCTTTTGTCTCTTGATGCCGGGCTCGACAGGAACTCGATTGTCGATATTCAAAGGGTTCTTGGAAACGGTAAATTTCACTAGTTCACCATTTTCACATTAAGATGTAGAATGACGCACCGGGTGTAGCGCCCGTTTGCGGCTTTGGTTTGTTTTGTTTTAACCTGCTTAAAAATAGGAGATGCCGATGGTTATGAGATTTGTCTCTGTGGAAGATATGGAGCTATACCTAAAACCGTATGTCGAGACAGCAGGGGAAGTGAATGTCCTAGATAGGAACGGACTAAGAGGCGAGCCGATTGACCGTTTGATATATAACGCTGTATTTCACGAAAATGCCGAGCAAAGAGGCATTGCAAGGGCGTTGATAAAGGAGATAGGAATTGAGACAGGGGCTGTTCTCTCTTCCATACAGGGGCTTTACGACGCTATGGGTGCTGGCGAAGTATCCGGCTTTACCGTGCCGGCCGTGAATATACGCGGCATGACCTACGATGTTGCCAGAGCGCTTTTTAGAGCAGGCATTAAAAACAGTTCGGGTACGTTTATTTTCGAGATTGCCAAATCGGAGATAGGCTACACGTTTCAAGAGCCTGCCGAGTACGCGGTTGTCATTTTGGCGGCCGCTATCAAAGAGGGCTGGGAAGGGCCTGTGTTCGTACAGGGCGATCATTTTCAGCTTAAGGCTACAAACTTTCGCGAAGATAGAGAAAAGGAAGTCGACAATGTAAAGGCGCTTATCAAAAAGGCTATCGCGGCAGGGTTTTATAATATTGATATAGATTCATCCACGCTTGTCGATTTGAGCAAGCCGAACCTTGATTCCCAGCAGAAAGATAACTACGAGCAGGCGGCTATCCTTACGGAATATATCCGTGAACTTGAGCCTGAAGGGATAACGGTATCGGTCGGCGGCGAGATAGGGGAGGTAGGCGAAAAGAACTCCACAGTGGAGGAGCTGGAAGCTTATATGGATAACTACATAAAGATTCTTCCCGAAGGGATGAAAGGGATTTCCAAAATGTCGGTTCAGACCGGAACCAGCCACGGCGGTGTTCCTTTACCGGACGGAAGCGTAGCGGAGGTGAACCTCGACTTTGGAACGCTTGAGGCGATATCGAGGACAGCTGTGGAGAAATACAATCTTTCGGGAGCTGTCCAGCATGGCGCTTCCACTTTACCGGACGAGCTGTTCCACAAGTTTCCGGAAACGGCTACATCCGAAATCCACCTTGCTACCGGCTTTCAGAATATGATTTACGATAGCGAGCATCTGCCCGCTGGCCTAAAGGAAAAGGTTTACAACTGGCTAAGAGAAAACTGCGCGGGAGAAAAAAAGGACGGCCAGACCGAAGATCAGTTCATCTACAAAACCCGTAAAAAAGGGTTTGGAGCTTATAAAAAAGAGTTTTGGACATTGCCGGAAGATATAAGAAACGGTATAGGCGGTGAACTGGAAGCGAAGTTCGATTTTCTTTTCAGAAAACTAAAAGCGGTCGATAATCTTGATATTGTCAGGAAGCATGTTCCGTTGGTTGTGGTAAAGCCAGACATACAGGCGGAAATCGCCGCCGCGTCCGATTAAATTTTTGTATATCTGGGGGGATGTTATAGATGGCAAGCGATAGTTCTTTTGACGTGGTATCTAAAGTTGAAATGCCGGAGGTATTGAACGCTGTAGATCAGGCTAATAAAGAGATAGGGCAGAGGTATGATTTTCGGGGCAGTAAAAACAGCAAAATCGAACTCGACCAGAAGGAAGGGAAGCTGACCCTTACCTCCGATGACGAGCTTAAACTAAAACAGGTCGTCGACGTGCTTCAAAACAAACTGATTAAGAGGTCTGTCCCTATAAAAAACCTTGAGTACGGAAAGGTAGAGTCGGCCGGCGGGGGAACGGCGAGGCAGGTTGTTACGCTACAGCAAGGTATTCCGCAGGACAAAGCGAAAGAGATGGTAAAAATTATAAAAAGCATGAAGCTTAAGGTACAGGCCCAGATTAAGGAAGATGAGATAAGGGTTACCGGAAAGAAAAAGGATGAACTGCAAAGTGTCATGACCGAGCTGAAATCGAAAGACTTTGGGGTTGATTTACAGTTCACGAACTACCGCTAATCTGCTATGTTAGAGTGGTCTGCGTCGGAGATATCATGTTTTCGACATTAACTTGTTGTTTTTTTTAGAGGGTTTTATATTTAATGACACAGCTTGCAGGTAAAAACGCTCTCATAGTAGGCGTAGCCAATGACAGAAGTATCGCTTGGTCGATAGCTCAAAATCTTCGAAAAGCTGGGTGCGAACTCGGCTTTACATATGTTGGCGACGCTATAGAAAAAAGAGTCAGGCCGCTTGCCAAATCTCTCGATTCCACTTTTGTAGAGGAACTCAATGTTAACGAAGACTCCCAGATTGACGGAGTGTTCAACGCCTACAAGGAAAAATTCGGCGGCATGGATATTCTTATTCACGCGGTAGCGTATGCCGATAGGAACGACCTTAAGGGAGCTTTCTATAATACCAGTAGAGCCGGTTTTCAGATGGCTATGGAGACATCTGTTTTTTCGCTTGTAGCCTTAACCAAAAGAGCGGTGCCTCTTATGCAGGGGCGCAAAGACCCGAACATACTAACCCTTAGCTATTACGGCGCGGAGAAAGTTGTCAAAGGGTACAACGTGATGGGTGTGGCGAAAGCCGGCTTAGAATGTTCCGTCCGCTACCTTGCGTCGGACCTCGGACACGACAGGATAAGGGTCAACGCCATTTCTGCCGGTCCTATAAAAACGCTTGCTTCGAGTGGAATCAACTATATGCGGGCGATGCTAAAACACCACTGCGATGTTTCACCCCTGAACAGAAACGTAACTCAAGAGGAAGTAGGAAGGTCGGCATTGTATCTTTGTTCCGAGATGGCTACAGGTGTTACGGGAGAGGTTCTTCATGTCGATTCCGGTTACCATATCGTCGGTACGCCGGCCCCGCCTTCTGAATAGCACTCGGCTTCTTATAAGTGTTATAGACCCAAGCGAGGTAGACCAGCTCAGGAACTGCCGGTTTCCAGATTTTCTCGATGTCAAAAACCCTGCCGTCGGCTCGCTTGGAATGCCAGATACCGCCGCTGTGATGGAGATACGGCGAAAAACGCCTTCCTACGTTCCGGTTTCGGTGGCGATAGGCGATGCCGATAACAGGCCAAACCATTTTGCCTCTCTTGCTTTAAAAGCGGCACGCGCTGGCGCCGATATCGTCAAGGTAGGCCTTTTTGATTTCAAGCTGAAAGAGGAGGCGGTCTCGTTTCTATCGGCTATAAGGGGGGCATTGCCGCCGGCGGTTTTGCTGGTGCCAGCCGTTTACGCAGATATTGATAAAAGCTCAAAACCTCTCGAACTCCCATATATCGCCGCGGAGTCTGGCTCTTACGCGGCACTTATAGATACTTTTGATAAAGAAAATGGCAATATTATTAACCATTTAACAGCCAGAGAATTGTTCACTTTTAAAGAGGAGTGCGACAAGCTTGGCCTTTTGTCGGCTATCGCCGGTTCTCTTTTGGCCGATGATGTTGGCTGGTTGGACGGTGTAGCTCCTTCGATAGCCGGTTTTAGGGGGGCGGTAGCGAAGGGGGAGCGTGGCGAATCTGGCCTAGATGAGAGTAAGCTTTTTTCGCTTATGGAGCTATTTGGCTGTTAGCTCTTTTTCTGTTTCTTCTTTTGGCTCTATTTTGCCTAAGGTCATCCGGTAAGCGAGGTAGCCTATGCCGCTACCGACCAATGCCCCCACAATCACATCGGATGGGTAATGCACCCCCAAGTAAACACGGGAAAAAGCGACAGTAGCCGCCGCCAGAATGGCGGCTATAAGCAGTTTGCGCTCGAAAAGACCAATGACAACGGCGATGGTAAACGAGTTTACTGCGTGGGAGGATGGGAAGCTGTAGGAACCGCTACAGCCGGTGAGGATGTTTACGTCCGGCAAGGCGTTGCACGGCCTTATACGGGCGAAAAGCTCTTTAAGCAGGCGGTGGTTTATAAGGTCGCTTACTGCTACAGCTGTAAGCAGAAGTAAGATTATAAGTATTCCGCGTTTTGGCTCTTTCCATACAAGGTAGGCGATAAGGGCGATACCGACAGGCGACCATGCTCGGTAGTTGCTTGCTATCGGCATCAGCCAGTCGAAAAAGCTGTTGCTAAGGCTCTGGTTTACCGCGTAGAAAAGGGTGATGTCCATATCTGTTCGATTTTGCCATTTTGCCGGAGGTTATGCAATTTTGCTTTTGTGGGCCTGTTGCCAAAAGAGTTTTTTTGGCATTTTAAGGGAAAGTTTATTTTCTAACTTCTTTAAAATAGAACCGTTAGAGATTGGCAATTTGTAGCAAAACCAAGATTGTCTTATTCGGCAACAGCCCCTTTGTCGGTGTCGGACCCAGCTTGGATATTTACCTTCAGCTAAAAAGAGGTTGCAATATTAATGGGTGCCGGTAATATTTTCTTTGCTCTTTGCCGGCACAGGCGTTATAATTTTGAAAAATTTAAAAACGGGGCGAGAATATACAGCAACCATCGGCACATCTTTTTCTATATTGTTTCTACCGTCTCTATTGATTCTTTTGGTGCTGTAGCTTTTTGGCCCTGCCGGATAGGCTGGTAAAATGAGCGATATGAAGGATGATTCTATCTGCAGTGATTCTGGCGAGGAGTTGCACCCTGTCTCTCAGATTATATCGAACATGGCGGAGGGTATTTTTCTTGCCAGAGTAAGCAACTTGACGATAGTTTACGCCAATCCCAAATGTGAAGAGATGTTCGGCTATGATAGCGGCGAGCTTGTGGGGGTGCATATATCAATATTGAATATGCCCGGTACCGACCATGCCGCTACGGCTGATGAGGTACGGCAGGCTGTTACCGAAAATGGGTCATGGACCGGCGAGTTTTACAGCATCAAAAAAGATGGCACACCGTTTTGGTCTTTAGCCACGGCTTCTATTTATGAACACCACAAGTATGGGGCGATATATCTTGCCGTCCGTACCGATATCACCGAGCGCAAAAAGGCAGAGGAGGCACTGCGTGAAAGCGAAAACAGGTTGCGCTCTCTTATAGACTTTATGCCGGACATCGTAATCTTTAAGGATGAAAACGGCAGGTGGATGGAAGCTAACGATTTTAGCATCAAGGTTTTCAATCTGCAGGATGTTTCGTTTAAAGGCAAGAGTAATTCCGAGCTGGCTGACTGCGTTCCATTTTTCAAAGAGGCGTTGCTTTATTGCGAGCGATCCGACATGAAAACTTGGGATGGGGGTGTGGTTTTCAGGGGCAAGGAGGTGCTACCCCAGCCGAATGATGATCCAAAAGTATTCGATGTGATAAAGGTGCCTTTTTACAACGAAGACGGAACACGAAAAGCGTTATTGGTCGTCGGCCGTGATATCACCGAGAGGGAAAAGGTTGAGCAAAAGCTGACTGAAAGCGAGGAAAAGTTTAGAAATGCTTTTGAGCATGCGTCAGTAGGCATGACTCTAATGAGGCTCGATACAGGTTTCATCCAGATAAACAAAGCCTTTTGCCAGATGACCGGCTACACGAGCGAAGAGCTTTTGGAGAAAACATTTACAGAAATCACGCACCCGGAAGATGTCGAAGAGGGGCTTGAAAATATAGAACAGCTTATCGCCGGGGAGGTTGAATCTTTTCAGTTCACCAAGAGATATCTCCATAAAAGTGAAAGACTCGTTTGGGCCTTGTTGGATGTATCCACAGTGAAAGACAATAACGATGAGCCGCTGTTTATGATTGCTCAGGTGCAGGATGTAACCGAACGGAAAAAAGCCGAGGAAGAATTAAAAAGGTCATACGTTGAGAAGGGTGAGGTCCTAAAAGAGCTGAAAAAGACACTCGATGTTTCCGCGAACCTTACGATGGAGGCGCAGCATGCCCGTGACGAAGCAGAGAGTGCTACGAAACTAAAAGACAAATTCGTATCACTGGTATCGCACGATCTTAAAAGCCCTCTATCTACAATGCTAGGTTTTTTACAGCTTCTTAGTGAAGATGTTTCCGGCACCATCAGCGAAGAGGGTAAGGTGTTTCTCAGTTCTGCCATAAAGTCGGGAAAGAATATGGCGAAGCTTATAGACGAACTGCTGAGTATAAGCAGGCTTAAGAGCGGCAGGATGGTGACAGAGCTTTCTTTTTTCGATGCTCATTACCTTGCTTTAAACGCTATGCTCGATTTTCAGTTTATGGCGGATAGAAAGGGGATAAACCTTCTTAACAATATAAAAGAGGGTGCGCGCATTTACGCCGACTCTACTTTGCTTTACGAAGTTCTCCAAAATCTTGTATCGAACGCTGTTAAATTTTGCGGAAAAGGAGACACCGTCACAATCTCCACAGCTTCGGATAATCCGGCAAGTATAGTCGTCTCGGATACCGGGCCAGGCGTGAAGCCTGAACTTCTTAAGACGATTTTCAGCTACGAGGAGAAAACCTCCACTGTCGGCACAGGAGGTGAGACCGGAACGGGGTTTGGGCTTCCGCTTTCAAAGGATATTGTCGAAGCTCATGGAGGGAGCATAGAAGTTAAATCGACCGATGGAAAAGGGAGTGTTTTTTTGATTAACCTGCCTATGGTAAAGCCTCGGGTTCTCATAGTTGATGACGAGGAAGATATGAGGATACTTTTGGAAGCGTACCTTAGACAGCTTGATGTCGTCATAGTAGGTGCGCAGGATGGAGAAGAAGCGTTAAAGAAAATTAAAGAACAGCCTCCTCATCTGATTCTTACCGACATCAAGATGCCGCGTCTTAACGGCTGTGAGCTTATCGAAGCGGTAAGGAGTAACGCGGGGATAGAGTCGATACCTATTGTCGTGATAACCGCTAATAATGAAATGGAAATGAGGGAAAAGGTGTTGAGGCTCGGCGCGGACGATTTTATCAAAAAACCGATAGATTTGTCAGAATTTACGCCGAGGGTGAAAAGGTTTATATCGTAGAGCTTTGGTCGAGCCTGCCGGTTTTGATAACCTCTTCAAAGTCATCAACCAGCGTCATGTCGAAATGATCCGGTTTTTCCCTTATGATTTTCATGCTTTTTTCGTGCGGAAAGCCAGGTTTGTAAACCCTCCGGTCGGTAAGGGCGACATATATATCGACTATCGCCGCCATCCTAGCAAGAGTGCCTATCTCGTCTGCTTTAAGCCCGCGAGGATAGCCGGAGCCATCCAGCTTTTCGTGGTGGCACCAGGCGATTTCAAGAACCGCGGCTGGAACTTCAGGTGTCTTTTGCAGTGCCTCTACGCCATGGTTTACATGGTTTTTCATCTCTTCCCACTCTTCGGGAACGAAACTGCCTGGCTTGTTAAGAATCCTTAACGGGGTTTTGGCTTTGCCTACATCGTGAATTATGCCGCCCTCGGTAATCGTTTTGACATCTTCATCTATAAACCCATCTATACTTTTCGAGAAAACCGAGAGAAAGATTCCAACCCTCATCGAATGAACGAATGTGTAGCTGTCATGCTCTTGTAGTGCGTCTAGTACCTTTTTTATCCCGCCTTTTTTTATTACGTTGACTATCTGTCCGCTTGCGTTGCTTATGTCCTCATACGGAAGCTTTCCCCCGCTTAGAACCGCTTCATGCGCTTTGTCTAGAGTCGCTATCGTCAGCCTTAACGCTCTTTCCCCTTCCTGACCCAGATATTTCCAGCCATCCTCCGAACTTTTGTTTGCCCACCGGCAAACCTTATGTAGCAGTGTTCCTGTATCGAAAGGTTTTACGATGAAGTCGCAGGCTCCAAGCTTTAGAGCGTGGAAAACCGACTTCCTATCTTTTTTGGCGCTTATCATCATCACCTGCGAACTTGTGTTGATGCCACCGCCGGTTCTTAATTTTTTTAGCACGGTAAATCCGTCCATCATCGGCATTACAGCGTCAAGCAGTATAAGATCGTAAGGTATCAGCTTCACTTTTTCCATCGCCTCTAGGCCGTTCGCGGCAAGATCTATCTTGTAGGAAAGCTTTTCGAGGCTTTTTTTCAGGAGTGTTCTTGTATCTGCGTCGTCATCTACGACAAGAATGTTTTTCAAGACTCTCTCCTACACGAAAAAAATGAACAAGGCTACAGTAGGTATTATAAAGGGAAACTTGCAGAACCTGAAACCGTGCCGATGGATAGAGCTAGTATTTGCGTAAAACGCCTACTACGATGCCCTGTATTTCTACCTGATCTGGATTGAAGATCATAGCCTGCATCGCCGGATTGGCTGGCTGTAGGCGGACTTTTCCGTTTTCGGGGTAATACCGCTTAAGGGTAGATTCTCTTCCATCTACCAGCGCCACTACGGTGTTGCCTTTGTTGGCGCTACTCGCTTTTCTTACGACAACCATATCGTCGTCGAGAATATGATCGTCGATCATTGAATCGCCTCTCACCTTTAGGACGTATGTATTGTCGTTGGCTACCATTCCTTCCGGCAGAGCTATCGTTTCTATATCTGAATATGATTCGATAGGGCTTCCAGCCGCGATAGAACCCAAAATAGGCACCATAACAGCTCTCTGCCGCTCGCCCGACGCTGGGACTACCTCGATAGAGCGGTGCCGGTTTGCTTCTCTTCGTATAAGCCCTTTTTCTTCAAGGTTTTTGAGGTGCTGATGAACCGTAGCAGGCGAGTTGAGGGAAAACTCTTTTTGGATTTCGGCGATACTTGGGGCGTATCCTTCGCTTTTCATGAAGGAATTTATAAAGTCGTAAAGCTCTTTTTGTCTTTTGCTCAAACCCATGAAACAAGACTAACCGAAAAAATAACGAAAATCAAGCCGAATTTATCGCTCTATTCCAGATGCCTGTATATAAGCATTTTGGGGCTTATTTTAGCTGTTTATATAGCATCTATCGGGTCAAAAGCATCGGTACGAGAGTTTTTAAATAGCTATAGAGGGACTGTTTCCAAAAGAGTTTTTTGAGCATTTTAAAGAAAAGCTCATTTTCTAACTTCATAAAAACAGAGGCTTTAGAGCTTGGCAATTTACACGAAATTCAATTTATACCATTCGGCAACAGCCCCATAGGCAGGCTTGGTGTTAAGAACGGCAGAGGTTCAAAAGTGAGAAAGCGGTTAGGGTTATTGAGCCTGTTTATCCCTGGCGGTATAGGTAGCCGAATGGGCAGTAGCCAGCCGTAATGCTTTTTTACTTTTTAAGTCAGCTTTGGGTGGTACTTTTTGTTATCCAGCCCAGATAATCGGCAGAGCCTTTAACTATCGGTATGGCGATGATTTCCGGCAGGTCGTAGCTGTGTAGCTCCTTTACCTTTTTTTCCAGCTCAGGAAAAAGCTCCGCTCGGCTTTTGGCTATTATCATCGCCTCACCGCTTTTTTCGATTCTGCCCTCCCACTCGTAAATAGAGCTGATGCCATCGATAATATTGCAGCAGGCGGCAAGCTTTAGGCGTATAAGTTCGCCGGCTATTTTTTCCGCTTCTTCGGCGGTAGCGGCGGTAATAAGAACAGCTATATATTTCTCGTCAAGGTTTTTAGCCATCGTTTCTTTCCTCTTCTACCTTTTGTCCTGTGTAAGCGACAACAAGGTAGCCGATGTAGAACTCTATAAGCCCGAGAAAGGTAAGCTTGAACATATCGCCTTTGAGCGGTTCGGCAAAAAAAGAGATGAAAGCTACGACAACGGTACCCATTCCAAGTATCTGGAACGCTTTTCCGGCATAGTAGAGGTACCCCTTCACGCAGGTTTACCAACCAGATCGTATTCGAGACTTTTTATTATCTTCACGTCGATGATATCGCCCGGCAAAGATTCGCACTCTGTTAAGATAAGTTCGCCGTCGACATCCGGCGCCTGCGTAGAGAGCCGTCCAATAAGCAGTGACTCGCCGTCATCGTAACGCTCGATAATTGCCGGCAGAACAGTGCCGACTTTTTTTGCCGTTATTTCGGAAGATACCTGACGCTGTATTTCCATCAGCCTGCCCCTTCTTTCCTCTTTTACCGCCTGTTCCACGTCGTCGTTTAGCTCAAACGCTTTTGTTCCAGCTTCCGGCGAGTAGGTAAATACTCCGACATGATCAAGCTTTGCTTCTATAAGAAAGCTTTCGAGCTGTTCGAACTCTTTCTCCGTTTCGCCCGGAAAGCCTACGATAAAGCTTGTGCGTATAGCTCCATTTGGCATCAGCTTTCTTATCTTTTCGATAAGGGAGAGTATATCGCCTTTAGTTTCCCTGCGTCCCATTCTTTTGAGAACCGAAGTTTCGATATGCTGAAAAGGGACATCGACATATTTGCAAACGCGCTCCTCAAAAGCGATAAGCCGAAGTAGTTCGTCGGTTATGAGGGTGGGGTAGGCGTAGAGTATTCTTATCCATTCGGGCTTTAGTTTTACTATTTCGTTTGCGAGAGCAACAAGCCCGTTTTTCATTTTAAGGTCGGCGCCGTAGCGCGTAGTATCCTGCGAAACGAGGCAAAGCTCTTTAACCCCTTTGTCTATCAGAATTTCGGCCTCTTTTATTATGCTCTCTACCGTTCTGCTTTTAAGAGGGCCGCGGATTGCAGGTATGGAACAAAAGCTACAGGAGTTGCCGCAACCTTCGGCAATCTTCAAGTAGGCAGAAACAGCACCGGTTTCCAGCACTCTTTCGGGGTTGTCGGTTTGGTAGACAGCCGAGAGCGACTCGTCGGAAAGCGACAGAAGGTAGTCTATCTCCGGCATCTCGGCCGCCATCTCGCCTTTAAACAGCTCCACCATGCATCCCATAACAGCGAGCTTGAGGGAAGGCTTCCTTTTTTTAATTTCCGCTAGTTCCAGTATCGTTTCCACTGTTTCAGCCCGAGCGTCGTTTATAAACCCACAGCTGTTTATAATTACGCATTGCGCCTCTTTGGGGCTGTCGACTACTACGCATCCCTGCCGCAAAAGTAGAGCCAATGTCTTTTCGCTGTCTACCCTGTTTTTGGCACAGCCAAGCGAAACGAGATATATGGAGAGATTTTCTATTTTTTTCAATTAACCGTTAACCGTGTAGCGACATTTTGTTGGCGCGTTGTATCCATAGTTTTAAAAACGGGTCGGCAAAACACCACTTACCGTCAATTTTGATTACGATTGATTTTGTATTCAGGCCCCTTAGGGCCGCCTGAAGGTTGGTCGCCGTGCCGAAACCATATTTTGTAATAAACTCCTCGGAGTAAAGCGACTTTCCGTCGTCTCTGCTCAACCCGAAAAGGAGAGACTTCTGCCTGCTGTTGAGCATGTTCCATAGCACGCTATAGGGATGGGAGGACGATTCTATTGTTTCGCTCAGCGCTGTTTGCAGAAGTTCATCGTCCGGTTCGTTGCCGGAGCCAAGCAGTCTGCCGGCCAGCTGAAGCGAAAGCTCCACCCGCCCTTTGGAAATTTCCATTATCGAGGAGAGCATATTTTCTGTCAGGCTTTTTCCTTTTTCACTGAACAGGTTTTTAATAAAGCCGGCTATGCTTTTATCTGGGAAAAGGTTTTTCGCAAAAACAGTTTCTACCTGATTGCTTATGTTCTCCTCCATTTTTTTTGCCTGCTTTTCAAGCCCGATGCCGGTAACGACGTACGAAGTTACCGCCTGCCTTCCCACTTTTTGATAGAAAGCTTTTATGCCTTTCGTGCCGAGAATTTTTTCGATCCTCTCAAAGCCGGATATCAGCATTATCGACCTGCTGTTTTCCTCCATGCCGGTTACTTCGGGTATGTCGAACAGCGTGGAGATGAAGCGGGTGATATCGGCTCTTGACGATATATCAAGCGACATTTTTCCTTTGTCATCCCTTCCCACGCGGATAGGGCCGGCGACAGCGAGTCTTTTAATCATTGCCGCTTTTTTTGAAGGTTCTTCAAAGACAGAAGCAAGCGCTCTGGCAAGCTCTATCGAAAAATGCCACGGGGCGGTAATCATGCGCAGGTCCAGATGGAAGACTATGAACTCCGCTCCCTCTAGTTTTTTTGAAATTGTTTTAGCAAAAAGCGGTTCACCGCAAAACGGCATAAAGTCGAACGCGGAATGTTTATTTTGTTTCAGGCGGTCGACTATTTTTTCAAATTCATCATGGGGAAGTATCGAATCGAAAATTTCGCTGGAAAGCAGGTTTGCCATAGAGCTGTTTTAGGGTGTCATGCTTAAAGCTGTTGGTTGATAATGTAGGTAACAAGCTCTCTTAGAGAGACTACTCCGTCGAACCGTCCTTTTTCGTCGGTAAGAACTATATTGCGAAGATCTTTTTTTATCATGTTTAAAACCGCCCCCCTCATCGAGTCTTCCGGCTTCGCTCCGCAGAATTTTTTTACCATTTTGTCGACAGCCCTGAATTTTAGCGGGTCTTTGTAACGGGCTCCAAGCTTCACCAAAAGAGCTTCGTTTATTATCCCTATAGGTTTTTTATTTTTTACGATTACTACGGAGGCTTTTCTGCCGTCCAGCATCATTTGGGCTATTTTTTTTAACTGTGTCGACGGCGGGGCCGAAAGCCCGTCAAAGCCCGAAGCGACAATCGTTGTCTGATAGCTGAGGTAGGTAAGCGCGTAGTTTTTTACTATATCCATATCGGTAACTACGCCGACAAGTGCTCCAGCGTTGTTGACGACTATGAAGTGCCGTATGTCGAACTGACGCATACGGCGCGCGGCATGAAGAAACTTCTCGTTTTCGTTTACAGGGAGTACCGGCGTGCGCATTACCGTCTCTACGGTGGTTTTGCTGAAATCAATATCGTCCGCAAGTGCGCGCACCAAGTCATTTTTGGTAAAAATGCCGATAGGTATTTTCTTTTCAACCACTATGATACTGCCTATTTTTTTGGCGGTCATCTTTTTGACGACCTCTTTGATACTGCTTGTTCTCTTTATAGAAATGACAGGTTTTGTCATTATTGATTTAATCTTCACAAAATCTCCACTAAACCATGAAATCGCAAAACAGAGTCCGGCAAGCCCCCCCAGTAACATTTAACATACTAACATCTAAAAACGTATAGACAAGCGGCAGTATCGCCTAGAGAGGACTGTTTCCAAAAGAGTTTTTTGAGCATTTTAAGGAGAAGTTCATTTTCTAGCTTCTTTAAAACAGAACCGTTAGAGAGTGGCAATTTGTAGCAAAATCAAGATTGTCTTATTCGGCAACAGCTCCTAGAGAGGCGGTAGCTCTCTTTGGGGCTAGATTGTTTAAAAAACCTAAAAAATTATCTGTCTACCGTCGGCTGTCGCCGTTGCAGGCAGGCACCCCCGCCATACAGCCATGCGGTTGGCATTTTGAGTTTCAAAAGAGAGCCTTTTTCACCAGCCACACAGGTTCCACGCTGTTGCGTGGTGTATAATGCGCCGGCTATGATTATTACGAAGAAGAAAGATTTTGAGGAGATACTTTTTGCCATCGGCGATACAAGATCGTTGTTTCTTCTTGGATGCGGCGATTGCGCGACCCTCTGCAAAACGGGCGGCGAGCCGGAGCTTAAGGAGATGTCTCAAAAGCTTGTCGCCAAAGGGATAGCGGTTACCGGCACGGCGGTTGTTCCTGCCGCCTGCCACGAGCTTGATACCAAAAGGGTATTAAGGAAGCACAAAGATGAAGTAGATAAGGCGCAAGCGGTTTTGGCACTTATATGCGGTGCTGGGGTGCAGTCTGTCGGCGATAATACAGACAAACCTGCCTACAGCGGGTGCGACTCGCTGTTTATAGGCAACTCCAAAAGACAGCTACACTATTACGAAAAATGTTCCGCCTGCGGGGAGTGCGTGCTTAACGACACAGCAGGACTCTGCCCGGAGACGAGATGCCCAAAATCGCTCCTTAATGGGCCTTGCGGCGGTGCCGTCGGTGGAAAATGCGAGGTGAACAGCGAAAACCTGTGTGTATGGATAGATATATATAATCGCCTTAAGAAAGCCGGCAAGCTTGAGAATTTATTATTGAAAATTTCCGCCCCTAAAGATAATTCCGGCTTGGCAAAACCGCAAAAGCTTGAATTAAAGCGTGAGCCGGGGAGATAGCCAAAATGGCAAAATCGTTTAGGGACTCTCTGGAAGCCGGGTTTACCATCACGGCAGAGATTCCGCCCCCCAAATCGGTTTCGTTTCCCAAAAGTATAGAGGTAGCAAAGAAGGTTGCCGGCAAGGTAGCCGGTCTGAATGTTACCGACAACCAGAGGGGGATGATGAGGATGTCGTCTATGGCATTCTCGCACATACTACTTGGTGTTGGGTGCGATCCTGTATGGCAGATATGTTGTCGCGACCGCAATAGGCTGGCACTCCAGTCTGACCTTTTGGGAGCATCAGCTCTTGGGATAAAAAACGTATGCGTAATGACCGGCGACTATCCGACACTTGGCGATAACCCGGGCGCAAAAGCGGTTTACGACCTTGACGCGGTACAGCTTATGAAACTGACCGATGGTTTTTCCAACGGAAAAGATATACGGGGCGGCGTGATGAAGAACCACCCCGATTTTTTTGTCGGCGGTGTGGTGAACCCGTTTTATGAGCCTATAGAGCTTGAACTTTTGAAACTGCAAAAAAAGGTGAACGCCGGGGCGAAGTTTTTCCAGACACAGCCGTTTTTTGATATCGAATCTGTCGATACTTTTCTGGAACAGGCAAAACCTTCGGGAGCGAAAATGCTGATAGGCGTTACCCCTATAAAGTCGATGAAGATGCTGAAATTTCTTAATGAAAACGTGCTTACCAAGCCGATACCGGACGGTGTGTCGAAACGTATAGAGTTTGCTTCCGACCAGATGATGGAAGGGCTTAAAATCTCTGCTGAGTTTATAAACGGCATAAGGGATAGGGTGGACGGCGCGCATATAATGCCGATAAATCAGGTTGCCAGCCTGCCGTTACTGCTTGACATGGTGGAAGAGGGAAACGGTGCCTGAGCGAAGCTCTGTTCCAACTAGAAAACCTCTATGGCTCAGGAAAAGCCTTTCGCTTGGCGCTACCGCTTCGATAAAGAAAGTACTAAGGGAAAAACAGCTCCATACTGTCTGCGAGTCGGCCAGATGCCCGAATATGGGCGAATGCTTTTCTAGCGGTACGGCGACCTTGATGATACTTGGCGAAACCTGCAACCGTACATGCGCTTTTTGCGCTGTCAAGAGCGGTATTCCGTCTGTCGCAGACGCTAGGGAGCCGGAAAACGTAGCAACGATGGTAAAAGAGCTTTGCCTTAGCTATGCCGTTATAACCTCTGTCACAAGAGACGATCTGCCGGACGGAGGTGCCGGACATTTTGCCGATACCGTCCGTGCTATAAGAAAGAAAACTCCCAAAACTACAATAGAGCTTTTGGTGCCGGACTTTGGCGGTAGCAGTGAGGCGTTGGAAACAGTGCTTCTAGCTAAACCGGATGTTTTAAACCATAACATCGAGACGGTTCCATCTCTATATCCGCAAGTTAGGCCGCAAGCCTCTTTCGACCGTTCGTGCCGGCTCTTAAGAGCGTCGGCCGGATGCAATATAACGGTTAAATCGGGTATTATGGTGGGCTTTGGGGAAACGGAAAAGGAACTTGTAGAGACTATGAAAAAGCTGAACGACTGCGGAGTAGAAATATTGACTATCGGTCAGTACCTTGCTCCTTCTAAGCGCCACTTTCCGGTGAGGGAATATTTCAGCGAAGAGTGGTTTGAAAATATTGCAGGGAAGGGCAAGGATATAGGGATACCAAAAGTTTTTGCAGGGCCGTTTGTCCGCAGCTCCTATATGGCTAAAGAGGTGGCACTATTATGAAATTTAATTTTCAGCGTATAGACAGGCTTCCGCCGTACGTTTTAGCGGAGGTTACAAAGCTAAAGACCGAAGCGCGAAGGCGTGGCGAAGATCTTATAGATTTCGGTATGGGTAACCCAGATATGCCGACACCAAAACATATAGTGGATAAAATGGTAGAAGCGGCGCAAAAGCCTTCTAACCATCGTTACTCGGTGTCGCGAGGTATTACGAAGCTAAGACAAAGGATATGCGATTGGTACTTAAGGAAGCACGCCGTAGAGCTTGACCCTGATTTGGAGACCTGCGTCACTATCGGCTCTAAGGAAGGTATATCGCACTTGGCTCTAGCTACTATAGGGCCTGGCGATACTGTGCTGGTGCCTACACCTACATACCCTATACATACCTACGCCGTGGTAATAGCCAACGGCGATGTTATAAATGTGCCGCTTACCAGCGAAGATTCGTTTTTCGATAACCTTTTGGAAGCGTTTGAAAACAGCTGGCCGAGGCCGAAAATGCTTTTGCTCAACTTTCCGCACAACCCGACCACTATATGCGCCGACAGGCCGTTTTTTGAAAAGGTGGTTGCGTTTGCCAAAGAGTACAACATAATGGTGGTACACGATTTCGCCTACGCCGATATAGCGTTCGACGGTTATAAGCCTGTCAGCTTTCTATCTGTTCCGGGTGCTAAAGATGTCGGGGTCGAAATGTACAGCCTTTCCAAAAGCTACAATATGCCGGGATGGCGGGTAGGCTTTTGTTGCGGCAACCGTGAGATGGTGCAGGCGCTTACACGGATTAAAGGGTACCTCGATTACGGGATGTTCCAGCCTATACAGATAGCGAGTATCATAGCGCTTGAAAGCGACGACTCGGTGGTAGATGAAACTGTCGGGATATACAAAAACAGGCGGGATGTTCTTATAGAAGGGCTTTCCCGCATAGGATGGGAAGTGGAGCCGCCCAAAGCTACGATGTTCGTATGGGCAAGGCTACCAGAAAACCTTCGCAAGCTTGGCTCTATGGAATTTAGCAAAAGGCTTTTGGCTAAAGCGAAGGTGGCGGTTTCGCCCGGTATCGGTTTCGGCAAGGAGGGCGACGAGTTTGTCCGGTTCGCTCTTGTGGAAAACGAGCAGAGGATAAAGCAGGCGGTTCGTGGAATTAAAGGAGTGCTTTCATGAAAAAGATAGGCGTTGGAATTCTCGGTTGCGGCGTAATAGGCGCCGCAACCGTAAATAACCTTATAAAAGGCGCTGGTGATATTACGGCTCGTTCCGGCATAGAGATAGAGATAAAAGCTATAGCGGAATTAAACCCTGAAAGAAAAAAGGCGGTGCCGGAGCCAGCTTCCGCGCTTTTTACCGACAGGCTGGACGAGGTGATAGCTTCTGACGATATAGATATAATTGTCGAGCTTATAGGCGGAGACACGATAGCTCTAAAAGCTGTAGAATCTGCTCTTAAAAACGGCAAGCATGTAGTGACCGCCAATAAATATCTGCTTGCGAAACATGGCGAAGGCATATACAAAATCGCTGTCGATAACGGAGTAGAGATAGGCTTTGAAGCGAGTGTGGCTGGGGCGGTGCCGATTATTCGCACCCTTAAAGAAGGAATAGCCGGCGGAGAGATAAAGTCTATTAAAGGAATAATAAACGGCACGGCAAACTATATCCTTACTAAGATGACCGAATCGGATGCCGATTTTGCAGAGGTACTTGGGCAGGCGCAAAAGCTTGGCTACGCGGAGGCCGACCCGACATACGACATAGAGGGCAACGACGCGGCGCATAAGATAGCGATAATCGCTTCTCTTGGGTTCAACACTCCTGTAGCTCTAGGTTCGGTTTATATGGAAGGGATTATCGGCCTAAAGCCGGAGGACTTCGATTTCGCGAAGCAGTTCGGCAAGGTGATAAAGCTTTTGGCGATTGCCCGTCTTGATAACGGAGAGGTTGACCTGCGGGTACACCCAGCTATGTTGCCATGCAGTGAGCCTTTGGCGCAGATAAACGGCGTTACTAACGCGGTAAAGCTGGAGGTATCCCACGCACACGACCTTATGCTGGTAGGCCCCGGCGCCGGGGGCGACCCAACCTCAAGCGCTGTAATTGCCGATATCGTAGAGATTGCGCGCAACATAGCGTCTGGTTCTGTCGGCAGGGTATCGCCTGTCGCTTTTGGTCTCGATGCTCGGTTAAGCCTGCCTGTAAAAGCGATGGACAATATCGAAACCGGCTACTACCTCCGTTTTCATGTAGAGGATAGGCCCGGAGTGCTTTCTAAAATAACCGGCATACTTGGGGATAACGGTATAAGCGTGGAATCTGCCTTGCAGAAAAATGTGAACGAGAGTGTGGTGCCGCTTGTGATATTTACACATACCGCCAGAGAAAAGAGCGTTAGACAGGCGGTAGAAAAGATAGACGAACTGCCTACTACGAGAGAGAAGACAGTTATAGTCCGTCTGGAAAACGGAGAATAAAAAATGGCCGGTAAAAAACGGGTGATACTCCTCGGCGATGGTATGCCGGATCATCCTATAGATTCGCTTGGCGGCAAAACTGTGCTGATGGCGGCCAAAACTCCGAACATGGACAAAATGGCGGGGGAAGGAAGCGTTGGTTATGTAAATACCGTGCCGAATGGCTTTGAGCCGGGGTCGGATGTTACCAATATGGGGCTTTTGGGCTACGACCCGAAGAAATACTACACAGGCCGTTCGCCGCTAGAGGCGGCCGGTATGCATATAGAGATGAAAAAAAGCGATGTAGCTTTTCGCTGTAACCTAGTTACTCTCGCCGCCGGCCCCGAAGGGCTTTTGATGGAGGAGTTTACCGCCGGACATATTACCAGCGAAGAAGCTTTAGAGCTTATAACCGCGCTTAACAGGTATTTCGGCGGGAAAGAGTTTCTCTTTCACCCAGGGGTAAGCTACCGGCACCTGATGATATGGAAAAACGGGATAGATGATATCGGCTGTACCCCTCCGCACGATATCATAGGAAAAAATGTACAGCCGTACCTGCCGGGGACAAATGGGAAGGCAGACGCAGGCAAGCAGTTGTGGCATCTTACCGGCGAAGCGCAGATAGTTCTCAAAAATCACCCTGTAAATGTTAAAAGAAAAAAGGATGGGAAGCCTATGGCGAACTCTATCTGGCTTTGGGGAGAAGGCAAAGCACCCAAGATGCCTACGCTTAAAGAACTGCGCGGCATTACCGGAGCGATGATATCTGCCGTAGACCTTATGAGAGGGATAGCGGAGCTTGCCGGTATGAAGGTGATAAATGTGGAAGGAGCTACCGGATATATAGATACCAACTACGAAGGAAAGGCTAAGGCGGCTATAAACGCTCTAAAGGAAGTCGACCTTGTTTACCTTCATGTAGAGTCGCCGGATGAATCTGGTCACGAAGGGTCGCTGAAAAACAAAACGCAGGCGATAGAAGATTTTGATGCCAAAATAGTCGGCCCGCTGTTGGAAGAGATGAAGCGGATTGACGGCATGGCTATAGTGCTGTCCGACCATGCTACCCCTACGGCACTAATGACGCATACTACCGACCCTGTGCCGTTCGCCGTCTGGCCCGCTTTCGACGACGGCCTCGCCGGCAAGAGCTTTGACGAGTCGATAATATCTGACAAAAACCAGCATTTTGGCGAAGGCTATCTTTTGTTCGAAAGGTTCTTGAAGTAGTCTGCTTTTTTCCCTTTAGTTTTACGCTCCGCTTTGTTCTTAAGCTCTAAAAACTTTTGCCATATATAGCCGTTCCTCAACTGTTAAGATGCTCTACTTTTCTAAAACCTGCTTTTTAAAAAAACTAATGGTTGGTCGTCGCTCTGTGCCCCCTTATAATGCCTGCCATGAAAGAAAGAGTGCGAGATTGCGTTTTAAAAGCTTTAAAGTCTATGCTGGAAAACGCAGGCGCAGACACAGAGTTACTGCCTCCCATCAAAGTGGAGGTGCCGGCGGACGAAAAGTTTGGCGATTTTTCTACCAACGCCGCTATGACCTGCGCGAAGCCTTTGAAGAGCGCTCCTCGTAAAATTGCTCAGAGTCTTTTGGAGGAGCTTAAAAAAGACGACCTTTTTAGCTCTATTTCTCTCGCCGGCCCCGGTTTCATAAATTTCAATATTAAGCCCCAAAAATGGGCGGAAGATTTCAGCGCCATCCCCGACGACAGCTCTGGCTACGGCAATCACCCCAAAAGAGAGGGGGAAAAGATACTGATAGAGTTTGTAAGTGCGAACCCCACAGGGCCACTGCATATAGGGCATGGACGCGGCGCGGCTGTCGGCGATGTTCTCTGCCGGCTTCTTTCAAAGGCTGGGTACGACGTTACGAGCGAGTATTACATCAACGATGCCGGATTGCAGATGGAAAACCTCGGCAGGTCTACACTGGCACGCTACCGCAAACTTTTAGGCAAAGGCGGAGAATTTCCCGAAAGCGGTTACAAAGGCGATTACATAAAAGATATTGCGCAGGAGGTTGTCGATAAAGATGGCGATAAATATCTTGATATGCCGGAAGAGGAGTCTCTGCCGTTTTTTGTAAAGTATTCCGCCGATACGATCCTTAACGGCATTAAAGACAACCTGAAGCGGTTTAGGGTTCACTTTGATATATGGACGAGCGAAAAGAGTTTTCATCAGTCCGGCAAAGTGCAAAAGGGGATAGACGACCTTAAAAAATCTGGAGCGATTTTTGAGAAAGACGGGGCGTTGTGGCTTAACAGCAGTGCCGACGGCGACACAAAGGACCGCGTGGTGAAAAGAGCCAACGGCGTTGTTACCTACCTCGCCGCCGATATCGCGTATCACAAAGATAAATACGAGAGAGGTTTTACAAAGCTTATAGATATATGGGGAGCAGACCATCATGGCTATGTGGCGAGAATGAAATCTGCCGTAAAGGCTCTTGGGCAAGAGCCGGACTCGCTTGAAACCCTGCTTATCCAGCTGGTCGCCCTTAAAAGGGGAGGTAAGACAGTTTCGATGTCTACGAGGGGCGCTACCTTTGTTACGTTGGAAGAGGTTCTAGACGAGGTGGGGGAAGATGCGGCGCGGTTTTTCTTTATGACTAGGAGCTACGAATCGCATTTCGATTTTGATCTTGACCTTGCAAAAGAGCAGTCGAGCGAAAACCCTGTCTACTATGTCCAGTACGCGCATGCCAGAATAAGCAATATATTCCGTACGGCGGTGGAAAAAGAGGCGATGAGCGGGATTGGCAATATACCAACTGATGTCGATTGGTCGGTTTTGATTGAGGAAGCGGAACTTAGGATAATGAAAAAGAGTCTCCAGTTTCCAGAGATGGTCTCTAACTGGGCAGAAGCTCTCGCCCCGCATCATATTACGCATTATCTTACCGACCTTGCGTCGATGTTTCACAAATATTACAACATGCATAGAGTGGTTACGGATGATAAGAAAGTTACAGACGCGCGTCTCGCGCTTATCGCCAGGCTCCAAACGGTAATAAGCAACGGGCTTGACCTTTTGGGAGTGTCGGCTCCCGACAGAATGTAAATAAAAAGTTCGTCTTTACCCTGGCTTAAAGTAGGCTAGAATGGTCAGCAGTAAATAAAAGGGGCTATAAGCTGGAAGAAGAAAGTCTAACGTTCACGAAAACTCAGGTTTACCTGATTCTTGGCTGTATTGTCGCCATAGCGGTTTTGTCGTTTTCTCTTGGACATCTCGTCAGCAGTAACACTCCGTCATCCGAAATAGCGGAGGAGATGCCGGATGACGCTGATAGCGCGGAAAATGTGATAGACGAGCTTGCAGATATGGAGGCCGGCTTATCGTCGTCAACAAAAGCCGAGAGCGATGCGAGCGGGCTGGAGATAATAGAGGAGCCTCCTGTAGTAGAGGAAGAAGATAGCAAAGTGGTAGCTCTTTCGCTCGATGAACCGCCAGCCGAAGGTGAAGAAGTAAAAAGCGATATACCTCTGGTAATCAAATCGTTTGATGAGAGGGGGAAAACCTTCATACCTGTCGATAAAAAGGTAGATATAAGAAAAAAAAGGATTAAGAGGAAGGCCAAACCTGTACAAACTGCAAAAGCTGAAAAAATGGAGGAGACAACGGTAAGTGCGCCGGTTCTGCCGCCACTGCCAAAGGGAGCCAAAATTAAAAACGGCCAGCAGGCAAAGCTTGAAAGCAAACCATTGCCAAAAGTAAAAAAGATAGAGCCTCTTTCATCTGCCTCGATACCTAAAAATGCCAAATTCACTATCAGGGTGAAAACTTTTCCTATGAACGACGATGCCGAGAAATTAAAAGCAGAACTGCTAAACAAGGGGTATCATGCCTACGTTTTTAAAGATACCTCCTCTAGGCGGACATGGCATTTGGTAAATATCGGAGGCTACATAGAGCGCGATGCCGCTGAGGAGGTATATGAAAGGCTGAAAACGGAAGGCTATTCTAGAGCAAGGGTAGACCGATACCGAAAACGGTAGTATTTCGGTATCCCGATATTTGAGGCACTGCCTATCTTATTGATTTTTATTGTAAATTGGTCGTAAAGGCTGATATACTGTTTGGAAACGAAAATTAGGAGGTTAATTATATGCATTTCAAGCAATTAGGGTTGTTGCTCTCTTTAGTCTTGGTCTTTGGGCTTACTGCTTGCCAGACAGCCGGAAAGAAGGATGGAGCGAATGGGGGGGAATCGTCTGGTTCGTCTACTTCGTCTGGTAGCGGCTCGTCAGAATCAACAGGCGTTTCTTCCATCAAACAGACCGGAGAGATAAGCTTTGTCAGCACTCCGCCGGCACGCGGAAACACTATATCTGTTCTGGCCGGCAACAGTGTCACTATCAGCGTCGATGCTCCTGGTGCTACATCTATCGAGGTTAACGGCGCATCGTCGTATGCCACTTTCGATAATGCCGACTCTTCGGCAGTTTTTGGATGGGCTACCACAGAGCCTGATGTAGGGCTACACCGTGTCAACTTCTCTGCCGATAATGGCGGAAGTCTCGACATTAATATAGAGGTAATGCGGGCCAAGTAAGCTTATCTTCTTTAGAGTCTTTAAGGCGGGTTTTTGGTAAAACATAACCCGCTTTTTTATTTTGGTGCTTTTTATCAGTCTGTTTCAGCTGGCAGACCCTTTGGCGGTGCGCTAGTTTGACAAAAAGTTGTTTTTGCCCGCAAAGTTGTCATTGCTAAGAATCTACTAGTATTCCGTGAACAACCTAGCGGGCCAGCAGATTATCAGCTTCCTTAGCTTTTCGTTATGAGATTAGAGCAGACTTATAATTTAAAACCGAAGCAGTACCGACATTTCGCTAAGGCTGGATAGCTCTTTAACGTAGCTTTTTATTTCCAAACTTTTTTCGCCGATTTTCCCAAAGAGCAGAAAATTTCGTAAGGGATGCTGTTTGTAAGGTCGGCCCATCCCTTTGCCGATACCTTGTCGTTTTGCGGCCCCATAAGTATTACCTCGTCTCCCGCTTTTGCTGTCGGCACTTTGCTTAGGTCTACCATAAAGTTATCCATGCAGATGTTTCCAAGCATCGGCAAGAGGCTTTTCTTTTTCCACAGCACAAAACCGTTGTTGGATAGGAGCCGGTTTACCCCGTGGGCATAGCCGCCGACCACCAGACCTACCTTTTTGGTTCTTGGGGTAACATAAGTAGCGTTGTAGCCTACTCCCTCGCCATGCGGAATATTTTTTACCGAAATAAGCCTGCTGGAAACAGTCATAACCTGTTTAAAGGCAACCCCCCGCGCAGGGCATGGCGGCGCGCCATATAGGATTATGCCTGGCCTGACCATGTTGTAGCGTGAAGATGGGAAATTGATAATAGCGCCACTATTGGCGGCATGTATCCACTTCGGGTTAAAACCTTCGTTCCTCGCCATCTCGATAATTTTGTTAAACCTTGCCAGCTGTATTTCGGTCTGCGGAGACGAGCTGTCTGGCGAAGAGGCTAGGTGGGTCATTACCCCTTCGACATGCAGGTTTTTAAGCTTTCTTATTTTTTTAAGAGCTTTTCCGCTCTCGCCAAACAAAAACCCAAGCCTCGACATGCCGGTATCGAACTTAAGGTGTACGGAGACGGTTTTTCCCGCTTTTCCGGCTATACGGTTTAGTTCCAAAGCTATATCGTGCGAAAAGATTACCGGAGTAAGATGGTGTTTTAAAATTTCCCTCGCTTCGTCTTTAAATATTCCATCTATAACGAGAATGGGAGAAGCTATCTTCGCGTGCCTAAGCTCTATACCCTCCGCTACCGTGCCGATACCAAGCATAGGCGCACCAAGCTTTAAAGATTCCTTCGCAAGCGGTACTAGCCCATGTCCGTACCCATCTGCTTTTATGATAGGGAGAATCGCCGGTTTTTTGCCGACGATTTTGCGCACCTCACGGAAGTTATGGCGGAACGCTAAGAGGTCTATCGTCGCTTTTAAAATGGAGAAGAGGTCAGCCATTTTCCGCTACTGCCTGCCGGCATGGAACTTTTCCGCGAATAGATATGATGCTAGTCATCTTCCTTGTCAAAGACCACATCTCCATGGGCAAGATTGTGAAACCGCGCGCACTCTTTTTGGAACTGGAGTTTTGATATTCCTGTCGGGCCGTTACGCTGTTTGCCTATTACGAACTCGGCCTGATTCTGCACTTCAATCTTATCGGGGTAATAGTACTCCTCACGGTAAACAAAGCCGACAACATCTGCATCTTGCTCTATAGTTCCCGATTCACGAAGGTCGGAGAGTTGCGGTCTTTTGTTCGGCCTTTCTTCCACTTTTCGGGAAAGCTGTGAAAGAAGAATGACAGGAACATCCATCTCACGGGCAAGCCCTTTAAGCGAGCGTGTCATCTCGCCTATTTCCAGCACCCTGTTTTCCGAGCGTCCTCTCGAGTGAAGAAGCTGGAGGTAGTCGATGATTATCAGGTCCAGCCCTTTTTCTGCTTTTAGTCTTCTGCATTTGGAGCGGATGTCGAGAACCGTCTGCATCGGCGCGTCGTCAATATGTATGCTAGATTCGTAAAGCTGGCTTGACGCGCGGGTGATTTTCGACCAATCAGAATGCGGCACGAAGCCGGTTCTTATCTTTTGCATAGGAACTTGGCTAAGGGACGATATCATCCTGATAATTAACTGCTGTGCCGACATCTCAAGCGAGAAGAAAGCGATAACTCTGTCGGAATCTACCGCCACATTTTCGGCGATATTGATGCAGAGCGCGGTTTTACCCATCGACGGGCGTCCGGCTACTACGATAAGCTCGCCTTTTTGGAACCCTGCGGTTTTGCTGTCGATATCTGAAAAACCGGACGGGATGCCGGTGATATGCTCTTTTTTCTTCGCGAGCATATCTATATGCTCGTTCGTGTCGTGTATCAGCTTCTTCATATCGTTGAAGCCTTTTTGTATCCTGTCTTCAGCCAGCTCGAATATCATCTGCTCGGCCCTGTCTATAACCTCGTCGACGCTTTCGGTATCTTCGAACCCGAGGTTTACAAGGTCTCCGGCGGTGCTTATAAGCCTCCTAAGGAGAGCCTTTTCTTTTACTATCTTGGCATGTATTCCTACATTAGCCGCCGTCGGGTAGAGGGTCATCAGCTCGGCAAGGTAGTCCAGCCCGCCTGCCTGCTCTACCTGTTTTTTCTTTTTTAAAGATTCGTTGGTGGTCATCATGTCGATAGGCTCGCCTTTTTCGAAAAGGTCTATAAAGGCGTTGAAGATAATCTTGTGCGAAGGTTTGTAGAATTCTTCGCCTGTGCCAAGCGACTCAAGCGCGCGGGGCAGGGCGGAATTGTCAAAAAGTATTCCGCCAAGCACCGACTGCTCAGCTTCGATATTGTGCGGTGGAACTCTTCCCTGTAGCGGTTGCCGTTTAGGTTGAAGTTCCGTTACCATCTATATTATTCAGTCTTTTCCGCGGTGTCCTCTGAGGTTTCATCTTCGGAGGCTTTTTCCTTCTCCGGCAATGCTTCCACAGCTTCCGCTTTTACTTCGACAGTTATTTCGGCGGCAACTTCAGGATGCAGTTTTATCTTGACCTTGTGTTCTCCAAGAGATTTCAGCGGTGTATCCATGCTTACTTTGCGTTTGTCTATCTCGAACCCTTTGGCTATTACTCCTGCGCCTATTTCGTGGGCGGTAACAGAGCCGAAAAGTTTTCCGTCTTCTCCGGATCTGCGGATAAACGAGAGGCACAGCTTACCAAGCTCTACAGCCTGCTTCTCGGCATCGGCCTTTTGCGCCGCCAGCCTTTTGGCCCTCTTTCTCATATGGTCTTCAATCACCTTCAGTGCCGCCGGTGTAGCCTTTATGGCAAACCCCTGCGGGATAAGGTAGTTGCGTCCATAACCGTTAGATACGCTAGCCTTTTCGCCGGCTTTACCTACTTTTTCTACATCTTCTTTTAGAATTACGTCCATTATTCCTCCTTACTGTTCTTATCGGTTTTCTCTTTCCCGTTACCGCGAATCTGCCTAAAGTCGAACCATAGGTCAAAAAGGCCCAACCCAGATACCATCGAAAGAAAAAACGGTTGTATTATTATCAACATATAGACCACCGTTCGCAACAAAAATGGAACATTGAATTTATCCATAAAGAACGAAAGCACCGAAACACCGGCAATAAGGTAGATAAATCCAAAGAACATGAAGATATTTACACCTATAACATTAAAAATACCTGTCCCTAAAAGCAAAAGCGCGAGCGACCCTATAAACCCGTAAACAAATTTATCTTGCGGTATCCAGAGCTTTAGCGGCATAGGGTCTGCCATAGGTAAAAAAGTATATTTTCTCTGTATTCTCCTGTAGAAGAAAAAATTGCAGAATGAGATGCTCAGATAAGCTACCGCGAACATCACTGGAAGCAGTTTGATTACCCATCCGGCCAGCTCTACACTGTTCTCAGCTATAAACGCTGTCTGCTCTTTTGGCATGCCGGCTTTTTGTGAGTTTTGGATAGTTTCGGCTATCATAATACTCGCCTGTTCGAGCATGGCGGGGTACAGCCCGTTTATCGGCACCGGCGAAGATATAAGAAAAAAGAATCCTGTCGCCAAAAAAGGAACTATAGCACCAAGCCCGATAACGTACGACATATCGTTTTTCCGCAGTATCGTTTCTGCCATCACCAGCGCCATCACGGAGTAGGTAAATAAGTAAAAGATTCCGATTTTCGGCCCTAAAAACAGAGATATAACAGCGGCAACGGCGATAGAGGCAAAAAACCAAGATTTCCGGCCCGATGTAAAAAAACAGTAGATAAGCGGAAGCGGAGCGAAGAAATTGAGCATAAGCCCGAAAAAGGGGATATAAAATATCCCCAAAAACAGGAGAAGGCTTAACAGCGGAGGGGCGACCTGCTTAAAGCCTGGCCTGCTGATTATAGGCTCTTGTGGTGCTGTCATTTATCTTCCGCCAGCCGAAAAACCATGCTAAAACCTTTTGGGCTTTTTTCTGAAATGCTACAGCTCTATGGTGAACGGAAGCAGGGCGATGTTCCTCGCCTGTTTAATGGCAAACGTAAGCGCCCTTTGGTGTTTGGCACAGTTTCCCGACACACGGCTTGGAATAATCTTCCCGCGTTCCGTAATAAGGTTGCGCAGGGTTTTGGTATCTTTGTAATCAATAAAATTTATTTTATCGGCGCAAAAACGGCATATTTTTTTGCCTGTAAAAAACTTTTTCTTTCTGCCGCCGCCGCCATCGTCGTCGTTATTTCTAAATCTTGCCACTTTTTTAAAAACTCCTAAATTTCATATCGTTTAAAACGGAACGTCGTCATCGCCGCCCGCGGGTGAGTCGCTCTCGTGCTGGCTGTCGGGGAACCTTTCTCCAGCGCCACCGCCGGATTTGCCAGAAGAGAGGAACTGCACAGAATTAGCTGTTACCGACACCTTGCTCCGCTTCTGGCCGGATGTTTTATCGTCCCACTGTTGCAGGCGCAAACGCCCCTCAATGAATACTGGAGAGCCTTTATGCAGGTACTGCGTGCAGTTTTCGGCGGTTTTGCCCCACACATCTACATCAATAAAAAGAACATCCTCTTTTTGGTCTTTGCCGAACTTGTTGTTTACCGCAAGCCCTAACGTGCTTACAGCCTGACCGGAAGGGATATATCTTAACTCCGGGTCGCGGGTAAGGTTGCCCATAAGGAATACTTTGTTAAGATTTGCCATCGTTAATGCCTATCTCTTCCGCCGCCGCCGAACCTGTCGTGGCTGTAGAAGGTAGAAGAATCCCCGGCAGGCGGTTTCATAAGCGTCGAACGAGCGTCGCGCAAAAGAGAGATATATTTAATTACGTTATCGTGGTGTTTAAGCATACGCTCAAGCTTTGCTACAATTTCCGGCGGAGCGTCAAAAATTACCATCGTAAAATGGCCGTAGCGGTGCTTTTTTACCAGATAAGCTAGCTTTTTCTTGCCCCACTGCTCTACATGCTCAATGGTTCCGCCTTCGTTCTCGATGAAGCTCTTGATTTCTGTGGTGAGTTCCCCTATCTGAGTTTCGGAACGGTCAGGCTCGGCTATATAGACAAGTTCGTACTTTCTAGGCTTTACAGCCATATCGAATCCTCCTTACGGTTGTTAAGCCCTGTGCCTTTTGCCCAGAGCAAGGTTAGATTGTAAGCGAGGAATTTACCATACCCACAGTACCCGATGCAACCTTGCTTTTAGGGACTGTTTCCAAAAGAGTTTTTTGAGCATTTTAAGGGGAAGTTCATTTTCTAACTTCTTAAAAATAGAGCCGTTAGCGATTGGTAATTTGTAGAAAAATCGAATTTATCTCATTGGGCAACAGCCCCTTTTAGATAAGCGTCGTCGGGTTTCACAAAAAACTTGCTCACATACTGACCGTACGCTCCCTCGCTTTTTGTTTGCCCTCCTTAGCATTGCTCGCTTCTCCTGTGCAACCACCTTGCAGGCGGGGGCAATGGTCGCCCCGCGCGGAAAAGATAATTTATGAAAACTCCATAGAGTTTTTGCAGGTAAGCGTATCGCCGCAGGCGGTAGCGGGTGCTTTAGATAAGAGCTGGAACCTTATGTAGGCTTATCTACCGAATTCTTGACGCGCGGGCATGGCCGTCAAGCCCTTCGGAATCGGCAAAGACTGCCGTCTTTTCGGCCAGTTTCGCAAAATCGGCTTTGGAATAATTGATTATCGAGGTTCGCTTCACGAAATCGTAAACACCTAAAGGCGAGAAGAACCGTGCCGAGCCGGATGTAGGCAGAACATGGTTCGGCCCTGCTATATAGTCGCCCAGCACTTCGGCGGAGTAATGCCCAACAAATATCGCTCCGGCGTTTGTTATCTTATTAACAGCCTTCTCCGCGCCGTTGAAGGCGAGTTCAAGGTGTTCTATCGCCACTTCGTTAGCTAAGCTAATAGCTTCGTTTATAGAAGCTGTTTTGACGGCGTAAAAGCGTTTGGCGAGGCACTTTTTGGCTATATTTTTTCTGTCAAGCTGTTCCACCTGTCTTAAAAGTTCCGCCACGGTTTTCTTTATGAACGATGTTGAAGTGGCTAAAAGTATAGGCCATGCAAGAATATCATGCTCTGCCTGTGCCAAGAGGTCTGCCGCCGCCCAAGCAGGGTTGGCGGATGAATCGGCTATTACAAGCAGTTCGCTTGGGCCTGCAATCATATCTATATCTACCTGCCCGAAAACCTGCCGTTTGGCTTCCGCCACATAGGCGTTGCCGGGGCCTGTAATTTTATCTACCTGTTTTATAGTTTTGGTGCCGTACGCCATAGCGGCTATCGCCTGCGCTCCGCCCACTTTGTAAAACTCGGTTATGCCGCAAAGTGCCGCCGCATATATTACCGCAGGGTTGGTAATGCCGTTCGGCGCAGGGGAGCAGATAACGATATCTTTAACGCCGGCTACTATAGCGGGGATTGCGTTCATCAGTACCGATGATGGGTACGATGCACTACCGCCCGGGACATACAGCCCTACCCGCTTAAGCGGGGTAACTTTTTGGCCGACCTTAGAGCTTTTGCCGGTTTTTATCGTGAATCCTTTTTCTACCTGCATTTTGTGGAACCGTTTTATGTTGGCGAGAGCTGTTTTTATTGCCGACTTTAGTTTTGGCGGAATATCTTTTTCTGCCGTTTTCATCCTAGCAGGCGATACGCGGATGGTTCTAGGCGTAAAGCTTACCTTGTCGAACTTTTTTGTGTACGCAAAGAGCGCCTTATCGCCGTTCTTTCGCACTTTCGCAACGATATCGGCAACAGTTTTGGCGGTTACCCTGCCAGAACTTCCAGTAGTTCTGTTTAGTACAGGAGCAAAGCTTTTTCTAAAATCTTTCGATTTTGTATCAAGAGTTTTCATGGTTGATATTCTAGCCTTATTCGGCAGGTAATGAAAACCTGTCCGGCAAAATGGCAGTTAATCCGTTTGGTTGCGAGCCGGCATTAATAGTCTGTTGGCAAATTCTATAAATTTGATTTTATTTAAAACAACCAACCGCCAAAACATCTATTTAAAAAAGTTAAAAGAGGAGCCTTTTCTCCAAATGCCCCAAAAACTGTTTCGGCAACAGCATGGTTAAAGCTATGAACGGGCTGTTGCCGAATGAGATAAATTTGATTTTTCTATAAATTACCAATTTCTAAAGACTCTATTTAAAAGAAGTTTAGAAACGAACTTCCCCTTAAAGCGCTCAAAAAAACTCTTTTGGAAACAGTCCCATGAAGATGGAGTCTAACCCCTTTAGATTACCGCATCGTCAATTTCGTTGAATTTTTGTGATGACAAAAAAATGAATCTATCGCGCCGCTACCGCCCCCGCCTGCTAGGCGGAGGTTATCCGGCATTTCGCATCGGCCGCGTCGATAGGCGCGGTGCCGGTACTAGGCGAGACGGTATTTCCCAAACCGGCGCTACAAGAGGCTGTCTATCTGGCCCATACGTTTTTTTTCGTAATCGAGTATCAGCTTTTCGTACGGCTCATCCATAAGAGGGCTGGAGATAATAAAATCTGCCGTCGATCTGTCGCACGCCAGAACGATGTTGTATACGGTCGCGATTCTTTGCAAGGCATGAATGTCCGGCTCATGCGGGTGAGATTGCAGTGGATCCCAGAGGAATATAACGATATCTATTTTATGCTCGGAAATCTTCGCGCCTATCTGCTGGTCACCGCCCAAAGGGCCGCTTTTAAACTTACTTATAGCTAGGCCAAGCTCCCTTTCTAGTATCGTTCCGGTTGTTCCTGTGGCGTACAGCTCTCTTTTAGAGAGTAAATCTTTGTTGTAGCGCGCCCAGTCGAGCATATCTTTTTTACGCGAATCGTGTGCGATAAGAGCGATACGTTTTTTAGCGGGGAGTTTTATCTTGATGGAGACTTCATCCTTCATTGGTTCAACCTTTCTTTAAATATCTGTGCCGATAGATGCCTGTGCCGTTTCACGCCGTCTGGTTTAGCGTCTGTCTAAAAATCTTTCGGTTTAGTATAAAGCGTTTCCATAAGGAATATTCTAGCCTTATTCGGCAGTAATCAAAACAGGTAGCTTCGTCTTTTCTAAAATGCCTAACGGCCTAAGGTTAGCAATACCGTTTCTCTTGTCCAGAATAGGAACATCCGTTTTTGTTTGATAATTTGAAATATCATCTGCCAGCCGCTTGAAGCTTCCTGATTTAGGGTACTTTCCAGTTCCTTGACTGGTATGCCGGATGCCCCTAGAAATATGGTGCCAAGCCTTTCTTCGAAGGTTGAAACGATTTTGTATTCTTTGTACGGCATCCCTCCTCTTGCCATTAAACAATAATCAACACTAAACGCTTTTTATATTCAGCCTGTAGACAGCTTTGCCGGTTTTGCCGGGGGCTATTTCCATCTTGGTGACGGCGATGAAACAGGTGCCTTGATAATTCGCCTCGAACCCGCCTTCCGACTGCGAGACAGTTTCGATAGGGTAGTGCAGTAGCGTGGCAGGTTCTTTTAGCGAAAAGCCGACAGAAAAACGGAAATATTCGTCTGTCATTTTCCAGCTTTTTATTCCGGCATGTTCGCCGGTAGAGTTCATCTTATACTGCTCGCTGTTTATGGTTATATGTCTGTCGAGTGCGTCTGCCGCCAAAAGGGTAAAGTTCCATTCCATCCCAAGATAAAAGCTTATAGGGGTATCGCCATTATTCTTGACATTCATTTCGCAGACAATCTCCGGTTTTTTGGCGTTTACCTTAAAAAGTTTTTTCACCCATACAGGCATAGGCTGTCCGTTGAGGTTTAGGTGTCCGTCGTGCGAGAGTTCCAGTATGCCGTTATCGCCTTTTTTAGAGACTTGCGTAACCTTGTACGGCTGGTCGGGAGCCAAGCCGGCCTCTACTGCCGATGCTTGGCGGAATGTTTCGACACTTGGCATCGACTCGGTAAAATAATTAAAAAAGGAGCGTCTTATATATTTATCGAAAACAAGTTTATAGCCTAGGTCGCCGTCTTTCATCGCCACTCTGTCGTGGGGGGAGAGTATCTTGCTTTCGTCTCGCGAGCTTTCATCTGCGCCTGCGTCTCTTATCTTCTGGTGGTACTCCTCCTCCGTTCTTGTAATTATATTAGTTATATTGAAAGAGGCCGGTTTGTAATCTATCTCCGCCACGCTTCCGCCGTAGCTAGGGTCTATAAGCACAAAGAGGTCTTTGGTTTCTGTCACGGTCTTTTTTATATTGTCTTTGTGAAAATCGGTTTCGTTTATTTCTATCCACTCTTTTTTGTTGTGCAGTATTTCATCGGCCGATTTGCCGGAGTTTATAAGGCCTCTATATACCTCGTGGCGCAGGTTGCTAAGGTAAAGCCCGCCGAAAAGGCCGTGCCAGTAAGGGCAGTTGCATTGTCCCTTATAAAGTTCGCGTAGCATCTCTTCACGCTTTTTTATGCTTTTGGTTTTGGCGGTAGCCTCTTTAACTCTTTTAGAAGCGTACAGCATTCTTTTATGAAGGTTGTTGCTCTCTTCGTACTTTACTAGAAAGTTGTCCCACATCGCTCCACGCAGAAAAGGTTTGTATCTCTCCATCCGGTCTTCGTTTTTAAGCTCTTCTAATATGGATGTATGCGTAACAGCAGAGTCTTTCGGCAGAGTCCAGTGCATCATCTCTTCGTACGATGCCATCGGCAGGTATATTCTTCCTCTGGCCGGGAAGCGGTCTATATATTCGGAGTAGGTTATAGTTTTCACAACGTCACGGTTGTCCGAAAGCATTTTAAGGAATCTTTCCAGCCATTTTTTGTTATAGACCCAGTCGTAAGTCTCCGGCCATAGGCCGAACTTCTCGCCGTCGTCGCCGTAGGTAACGCAGGTGGTTCCAAATTTTTTTATCAGCTCTCGAAAGTAGTGAAGCGTTTCTTCCGGCTGTCTGAAAGGCAGGGAGTCGCGAAGGAACTTATCTATAGGGAAGAGAGCCGTTGCCGAGCCATGCCTTTCGGTAACGTAGTAGCCGTGCATGTCGTCTTCCGATAGCCCTGCGTAATTAAAGTGCGTATCGTCGAGCAGGGTATACTCCATGCCGGCGTCGCTCAGTATGCGGGGCAAGGCAGGGTCCCATATCCGCTCTGCCAGCCATGCGCCTCTCGGCTTTTTTGCAAACTTTTTTTCCGCCCACTGGTTCATCATCTCCAGCTGTCCGCTGGCGTCGCTTTCTGGAATAATGGAGAGTATAGGTTCGTAAAAACCGCCGCTCATTATTTCTGTCTGCCCTTCGTCTACAAGCTTTTTAAGCTTTTTCATATATTCAGGCTTGTTTGTTTCTATCCATTCGATAAGCGGGCCGGAATGGTGTATTGAGAAACGTACTTTCGGGAACTTCGCAAGCGTTTCAAGCAGGGGGGAATAGCATTTGTCGTAAGCTTCGCTAAAAACATGCTCAAAGTTGCCGACCGGCTGGTGGTTATGTATGCCGAAGAGAAAATATATTTTGCCCATAAAGCTGTTTTGCTGTTAGAATTTCGCCGTTTTAGAAACGACTACTATTCCAGAACCGGAAACATGAAACCTTTTTTTATCGGCTTTTATATCGAACCCGATTTCCGTCTTTGGCGGTACCTGAATCCGTTTGTCTATTATCGTTTTTCGTATTCTGCAATGCCTGCCTATGTTTACTCCTTCCAAAATTATCGACTCTTCTAGGTGTGAGTAGGAGTTTATCTTAACGCCGGGAGAAAGAATGCACCTATGCAGTCTGCCGCCGGATATTATACATCCTTCCGACACCAGAGAGTCGGTCGCTATGCCTATCCTTTGGTTTTCATCGTCGGCAAAAACGAATTTTGCCGGAGGGTTGTTGCCGGTGAAGGTGTGTAGAGGCCAGTCGTTGTTGTAGAGGTTCATCACCGGTGAGACTTCCAGTAGCTCCATTGATGCTTCAAAATATTGCTGCAAGGTTCCTACATCGTGCCAGTAGCCGTTTTCCTTTTTCTCTTGGCCCGGAACATTATTTTGGGAGAAATCGTAGACGTAGAGTTTGTCACTCTTAACCTTGCTTGGAATTATATCTTTGCCAAAATCATGGGAGCTGTCGTTTGAGGCATCTTCCTCCAGCCAGCCGACAAGCTTCTCTCTTTTAAAAATATAATTTCCCATAGAGACCAGCGCCATATCCGGCCTTCCCGGCATTGGGGTCGGGTTTTTCGGTTTTTCCTGAAAACCTGTTATCCTCCACTCTTTATTAACTTCAA
This sequence comes from Nitrospirota bacterium, assembly GCA_024275955.1. Lineage (GTDB taxonomy): Bacteria > Nitrospinota_A > UBA7883 > JACRGQ01 > JACRGQ01 > JAJRYD01. The sequence goes on along the minus strand of JAJRYD010000010.1, from coordinate 9,997 downwards.
TTACGCCGAACTGACTGGCAATAGAGATAGGTTTTGGTATTGCCGCTATCGTTAGGTCGGCATCTTTTTTTTCGTGAAAGTGAACCATCTGGCGTATATCCATTCTGTATATATGATCGCCGCCGAACACGCATACCTGTGAAGGGTTTTCATCGCGTATGAGGTTTAGGTTTTGATATATCGCGTCGGCAGTTCCACGGTACCAGACTTTTCCCGTCCGCATTTGTGCCGGTACAGGGTCGATATAAAACCCGAGTTGCGGCGCCAGTTGCCAGCCTCTCGCTAGGTGGCGGTTCAGCGAGTCTGACTTGAACTGTGTAAGGATTTTTATCCTCAGTATTTTCGAGTTTATAAAGTTGCTAAGGACAAAGTCTACAATCCGGTATCTTCCGCCAAACGGCACGGCAGGCTTGGTACGGTCGTCGGTCAGCGGCCGAAGCCTCTCACCCTGTCCACCCGCGAGAATCATAGCCAGAATATGCACAATATAGCCCCAATGAAAATTTTCTAAGACGAAACTGCTCGTTCATTATATGGCATTGATGTTTAATTGCTATTTCTATCTTTCAATAGGTGCCTTAGATGCTCTTTTCTAGCTAATAAACGGATAAAATTCTGAAAAGGCTTGATTTTCTTGAATTTTATGCCTGAAAATGATACATTCCAGAGTAGGGTTTCGCTATTATTTAACATCTGGAGTTAGGAGAACCTTTTTGAGGAGTTCGACCCTATTTTTGATGGTATCGGTTTTTTCCGTTGGCCTACCGGCAGGATCGTCCTACGCTGACGATGCTCATATCGTCGATGTCCATGTCAAGAAACGTTACGCGAAAGTTCTTGTATCGGCTAATCTCGAACATGTTTTTACCAAAGACGTGCGTGAAGCCTTGATGTCCGGCATGCCGGTTACTTTTACCTATTCTATCAACCTTCGCAGAGACCGCTCTGTAATCTGGGATAAAAGAGAAGCTGACATAAAGGTTCACAAAGTTGTAAAGTACGATTCCCTTACCAAAGAGTTTAACGGTATCGAAGTTATTTCAGAAACCCCGCCCGACCCTGAAAACTTTGAAAAAGAGCTTGAAGCTATAAAGCTTAAAAACCGTGAGACTCTTTTTTCGGAAGATAAGGAGCCGTTTATAGAAATTAATAAACGCCATCTCGTTTTAAACGATATGAACGCTTTGGAAGGATGGATGTCTGTCCTTAAGGATGTTCCGGTCGGCGATACCCGCGGTTTTCAAAAGAACAAAACCTACTACGCGCAGGTAAAGGCAGAAATGAAATCTCCAAGCCTTTCCGTACCGTTTAACTATATACTCTTTTTTCTATCGTCTCTTGAGTTCCAAACTGAATGGGAAGATTCAACAGCATTCGTGGTTGAAAAACCAGGTCTGCCTCTTGAACGGATGTTCGGCAAAAACGGTAGATGAACCGGCTCCTCGAAGCCATAAAATCCCGATTTCCAAAGCTCGCGCGGTTTGCCTCCTTTTTGCGTGAGCAGTTAGATTTTTCTACAGCACCTGAGCGAAAACGTAGAAACAGAATAATCCTAGCGCTTCTCGCCGGCGCGTTCATACTTGGAAGTAGTTTCCAGCTTGTTTTTTACGGCCCTCGGGCAAATATCCCGATAGCGAACAACCTTGTCATTCTCTTTCTTGTAAATATAAATATCATTCTTCTTCTTGTTGTCGGCACGCTGGTCGGTCGCAACGTAATAAAGCTGTTTTTTGAAAGACCTAAGACAGCTGGAGTGAAAAAGTTTCAGACCAAACTTGTTATTTCGTTCGCGACATTCACCGCGATACCGTCTATATTGCTTTTCTTCGTGGCAAGCGGGCTTATCACCTTCGCCATCGACAACTGGTTTAATGAAACGGTAGAAAAGTCGCTCAAAGATTCTCTAGAGGTGGCGGAGAGCCTTTACGAAAGTTCGGAGCAGGCAGTCTCTATAAAAGCGTCTAAACTTGCGCAGTTAATCAAGGAAAAGAGAATGCTCGACGAGAACAATCTTGTATTTTTGCGCAACACAGTGGACCGGACGATGGATGAGTACGCGGTGGATCAGATAATAGTGTACGACAACAATATGGAAGAGCTTGTGAGTGTTTCGGTAGAAGGATTCGACATAAACCTTCCAAGGTTTGTGGATGACGCGAGGCTAGCAAGACTTCAAGAAGGGGAGACTATCACAGAGTCGGAGATTTTAAAGGGTAGTTCGAGAGCGTTTTCAATGGCACCGGTTCTAGGAGCGGGGGGGGGTGGTGCGGGGAAGATTCTTGCCGGCACGGTCTTTATTACAGATTCGCTAGATAGGCCTATCGTGGAAAAAATAAGCGCGATTACCAAAACCTTTGACGATTATAAACAGCTTAAACTTCAGAAATTTCCGATAAAGGCTGTTTACGAGGTAACGCTTTTGCTCGTAACATTATTGATTTTTTTAGCGTCTATCTGGTACGGGCTTTATCTGGCGCGTGAAATTACTGTTCCTATACGAAACCTCGCAGAGGCGACCGAGAAAGTTTCGGAGGGCGACCTTACCGTTAAGCTTGAATCTAACTCCAGCGATGAGATAGGCGTTTTGATAAATTCCTTCAACCGGATGATAGAAGAGCTTGGGACTTCACGCTCCAGCATCGAGGCGAGCAACAAGGAGCTGTTGGAGGTAAACCTAGAGCTGGACAGAAGAAGGCAGTATATAGAAACAGTTTTTGCCAAGATAGCTACAGGTGTAATTTCGGTAGACAGTAGAGGGCGTATCACTACCTTTAACCCGTCCGCCCGAAAAATTCTTAAAATAAAAGTGGATGACCCTCGTGGTGCTTATTATGAAGATCTGTTCGACCCTGTTCATCTAGAGCCTATCCGCGCGCTTATACGCGAAATGTCTAAAAGCGATGAAGAGTCGTATGAAAAAGAGGTAAAGGTAGTTATCGACGATGTGCGGCGCACGCTATTGGTTCATGTGTCTAACCTGAAAGATGTCGGCGGGAAATTTCAGGGACTCGCTGTCGTGTTTGACGACCTTACGACGATGATTAACGCGCAAAAAACATCGGCGTGGCGCGACATAGCCCAGTATATGGCGCACGAAATTAAAAACCCGCTAACGCCGATACAGCTGAATACCGAAAGACTGATACGTCACTTTGGGCAAGATAGAAAGACTTTTGACAAGATTTTTGAAAACTCCACGAGGATGATAATACAAGAGGTGAATGCCCTTAGAACATTGCTGGACGAGTTCAGGAAGTTTGCCCAGTTGCCGGAGCCAAAGCCGTCAATGGCATCGTTGCACAACATTATCAACAGTGTGGTAGATATGTTTAAAGATATCAAAAAAGATATAACGGTTAAAACTACCTTCGACAGCTCTATAAGCCTTGTAATGCTTGACGCGGAACAGATAAGGCGGGTGTTTAGAAACCTGATCGAAAACGCTATCGATGCTATAGGCTCTAGCGGAGAAGTGGAGATAGTTACTATTCGCGATGAAGATAGGAAAAAAATTCTGATAAACGTGCGTGACGATGGGCCGGGTATAAGCGAAAAAGATATAGATAAGGTTTTTCTGCCTTATTTTTCAGGCAAGCCAAAAGGGTCTGGGTTGGGGCTTGCGATAGTTAATAGGATAGTAGCCGACCATGAAGGCGATGTGAAAATCAAAAATCTTTCGCCAAGAGGGGTCGAGGTAGCTATAGAGCTACCAGCCACCTGATTTCGCGTTGCGCGCCGGCAGGCTGGAAGGCTGGAAGGCGCACAAAATTACAGGAAAGGCCCTAAAGGGGCTGTTTCCGAAAAAGTTTTTTGAGAATTTTAAGGAAAAGTTCATTTTCCAACTTCTTAAAAATAGAGCCTTTAGAGATTGGTAATTTGTAGAAAAATCAAATTTATCTCATTCGGCAACAGCCCCATAAAACGAAAAAAACCGATTCTATAATTTTTTCAAAAGAGGTATTTTAGAAATTGGCAATTTACAGTAACCTAAACCTCATACGCGATGAAAACCCTTCACAGGTATGCGTGTTCGGCGGCGATCATATATACAGAATGGATATACGCCAGATGGCTCACTATCCTGCCGTTAGGCGACAGCGGTGCGTTTGAGAAAAGAGCTGAACTCAGACAACACTTATCATCGTGTACGACTACTGGCCCCACACCCCCCGTGTGGCCGCGCGGCGGTTGCTGGTTCCCGCCTTAAAGGGAGCGCTTAAGCGATAGAGTTGACGCGGCGCATAATGCGGCTTATACGGTTGCCTACGGTATTCTTTTTTAGAATCCCTTTCGTAGCGGCGGCATCTATCAGAGACTGTGCTTTTAAAAGCTCGGCTTTTGCCTTTTCCTTGTCGCCAGCTTCCACAAGCGCCAGAATACTTTTTGTCGCGGTCGCTATTCTGCTTTTGTATGAGTGGTTTCGCAGATGGCGGCCTTCGTCCTGTTTCGCTCTTTTCTTCGGTGATTTATGTTTCATATAAAATTCTTCAATTCCCAATTAATAAAACGTGAGATTATAGCCAAAATCTGGTAAATGTCAAACCGCTTACCGGCAAAAGGCGGTTTTTGTCGGCAAGTTTAGACGGTCTGGTTGTAGAACTCAATTTCAGCAAGTAGAATTGTTATATGGCAGAAAATGGTATCGCTCCGGTGGTTTTGTGCATCCTTGATGGGTGGGGTAGCGGTGAGAGCCGGCTTGGAAACGCGGTTTTGCAGGGGAATACACCATTTTTAGACAAAATAGGGGAAGAGTTCCCTCATATTCTTATAAACGCCTCGTCCGGTTATGTCGGCCTGCCGGAGGGGCAGATGGGTAATTCCGAGGTGGGACACCTGAATATTGGAGCCGGCAGGGTAGTTTTTCAGGATTTACCCAAAATCACCAAGGCGATAGAAAATAGAACTTTTTTTGAAAATAAGGTAATAGACGAAGGGATGAGAAAAGCACTTGAAGGTGATAGCAGTTATCATCTTTTCGGCCTTGTGTCGGACGGCGGGGTGCATAGCGATATAAACCATATAAAAGCGTTTCTGGAAAAAGCGAAACAGGTGGGCCTTAAAAACCTCTTCATCCATGCTCTTATGGATGGCCGCGATACCTCGCCGACAAGCGGAATCGGCTATATGCGAAAGCTTATAAAGATGACCGAAGATGTAGGCGTGGGGCAGGTAGCTACCGTCTCCGGCCGTTACTGGGCGATGGACCGCGACAATAGATGGGAGAGGGTGGAAAAAGGTTTTAACGCCGTTGTTCATGGAAAGGCGGAGCCGACGGCAAAAGAACCTCTGACTGCGATACTTCAATCGTACGAAAACGGCGTTACCGACGAGTTTATAGAGCCGATTGTAATTGTAGATGATAACGGCGAACCGCTGGCACGGATGAAAGACGGCGATGTGGTGCAGATTTTTAATTTTCGGGCAGATAGGGTAAGGCAGGTTACGCGCGCCCTCACAGAGAGCTGTTTTGACGAGATAGATAGGGGCGACCTGCCGAAGGTTTTGGTATATTGTCTTACAAAATACGCGAGCAGTTTTGAACTGCCGGTAGCTTTCGAAACAGAATCTCCAAAAAACACTCTTGGAGAAATAGTCTCGAACCTCGGCATTTCGCAGTTTCGCACGGCGGAGACCGAAAAGTACGCGCATGTCACATACTTCTTTAACGGCGGGCGGGAAGAACCTTTCAAAGGCGAAGAGAGGGTGCTTATCGAATCTCCCAAAGTGGCAACCTACGACCTACAGCCCGAAATGAGCGCCGGAGAGGTAACAGATACTGTGGTAGGAGCGGTAAAATCTGGCCTGCACAGGCTGATAGTGGTCAACTTTGCCAACGGAGATATGGTCGGGCATACAGCTGTTTTTGAGGCGGCCCTAAAAGCTGTCGCCGTTGTAGACTTGTGCGTGGCAAAAGTGGCGAAGGCGGTAAAAGCTGTTGGCGGTTCTATCGTCATTACGGCCGACCACGGGAATATAGAAAAGATGCTGACAAAAGATGATAAGCCTCTCACATCCCACACCACGAACCTTGTTCCTTTCTACCTTTTGGGGCATGAAGCTAAGCTGAACCATAATGGCGGAGCGCTGTGCGATGTCGCGCCGACACTTCTTGAAATTATGAAAATAAACAAGCCTGATGAAATGACCGGCAAATCGCTTATCATCTCGTAATGGGAACTGGCAGGTGCACCTATAAAAACTTGAGCGAGTTTATCCAAAGGCTCGAAGCTGACGGAGAGCTTTTGCGTGTTAAGGATGTTGTTGACCCTATACTGCATATAACCGAAATCGCCGACAGGATGTCCAAATTGCCAAATGGCGGCAAGGCGCTTCTTTTTGAAAACGTAGTAGGAAGCAGGTTTCCGCTTCTAATAAACGGGTTTGGAAGCGCTAAAAGGATGGCATTAGCTCTTGGCGTTGACGATGTAGAAGAGATAAAAGAGCAGGTAGAAAAGCTCCTTAATATCGCCCCGCCGGAATCGCTCGCCGACAAAATGAAGATGTTGCCGGTTCTTTTTGAGATGGCAAAGTTCCCGCCGAAAAAGTCCGGCGGTTTTGCGCCGTGTCAGGAGGTTGTCTGCGAGGGGGACGATGTAGATTTATCTATTTTGCCGGCGCTTAAATGCTGGCCGGAAGACGCAGGGCGGTTCATTACCTTTCCGCTTGTTTTTACAAAAAGTTTGAGCGGCGTTACTAATCTTGGCATGTACCGTATGCAGATTTTCAATAAAAACGAAACAGGGATGCACTGGCATATCCATAAAGACGGCGCGCACCAGTTCCACGAATACCGCAAAGCAGGTAAGAGGATGGAGGTCGCTGTCTGCATAGGGTCCGACCCTGTCGTAACCTACGCCGCGACCGCGCCTTTGCCAAGAGGGGTGGACGAGCTACTGCTCGCTGGGCTAATACGCAAAAAACCTGTAACACTAGCCAAATGCAAAACGGTAGACCTCTTTGTGCCTGCCGACGCGGAGTTTGTGCTAGAAGGCTATGTAGACCCTAGTGAGAGTTTAAGAACAGAAGGGCCGTTCGGCGACCATACAGGCTACTATTCGCTTGCGAGCGATTATCCTGTTTTCCATGTTACGGCGGTTACGCACAGAAAAACCCCCACATACTTTACCACCATAGTAGGCAAACCGCCGATGGAAGATTGCTACATGGCGCATGCCACGGCACGCATATTCCTGCCGATGCTCCAAAAGGTTTTGCCGGAGGTGAAGGATTACGACCTCCCGTGGGAAGGTGTCTTTCATAACTGCGTTATAACCGCTGTGGAAAAAGAGTTTCCAGCAGGGGCGCAAAGAGTGATGAACGCTATGTGGGGTACAGGGCAGATGAGCTTTGCGAAGATGATTTTGGCAGTCGATGAAGATACCGATGTTACCGACTACAAAACGGTACTCAAAACATTTCTAAATAACTTTGACGCTAGCGAAGATATCTTTCTCTCCCAAGGGGTTTTAGACGTGCTGGATCATTCCGCCCCAAAACCTCTGCGCGGCTCCAAGCTTGGGCTTGATGCCACAGCCCGTCTGCCGATGGAAGCTGATAGAAAGTTTCCAGTGCTTTCTGATGTTGATGAAGATGCGATAGGCAGGGAGTGTAGGTCTCACGGCATTAAGAGTTTTAGTGTTATAGGGGCTGAATGTAAAAACAGGATAGTTGTCTGCTCTATTGATAAAAAGCGCGCTGGGGAGGCGTTTGAAAAAGGCGGAAACCTATTAAGCGGTATAGCCGGCGGTATGGCTAACATTTTGGTGATAGTAGACGGCGATATAGACCCGAGCGACCATTCGGTTGTCGCGTGGAAGTTTTTTAATAATACAGACCCCAAAAGAGATATCACCGTTAGGGGTGATAGGGTGATAGTAGACGCGACAAGGAAGCTCCCCGGAGAAGGACACAAAAGAGAATGGCCGGACGAGATAGAGATGGACGATGAGACAAAGAAAAGCGTTGACGGTATCTGGGCCGCTCTACGGCATGGAGCGAGCGGGGGACAGCCTCAGCACGGTGCCGCCACGCGGTAGATAGTCGTCCCTGAGAAAGTTGTTTCATACTGCAAATAAAGGTTAATATCGGTTTTTAGCTCTTTGGCAATCGCAAGAAAAATGAAGAAGCAATCAAAAACATGGTTATTTACAAAAATCCCCTCCTTAGCGAAGCGGCAAGGAGGGGTCGCCCGAAGGGCGGGGGTGGTTTTTATTAGTAACCCTTCCGGCGCTTTGCGCCACCTTCCCTTCTTAAAGAGGGAAAGGTTTTTATAATCGTTTAAACAATAAACGACTTTTTCAGGGTGGACTAGATAGGGCTGTTTAGTGACGCTTGGTAGCAGAAGGTGGTTGTAGTTTTGGCTTCCTGACCTTAGTTGCTAATGTGGAAATGAGGGACTTTACGATTTAAAGCCTGACCTCCACAACTCTTTGTTTCAGGATATTTCGCGTTTCAAATCTACTTCTCTTTTTATCGTTATTCTTTTACCGGAAACGGCTATCAGCCCACGCTCCTGAAAAGTATGAAGACAGCGGATAAACGTCTCTCTTGTTATGCCGATCATATTGGCCATTTCCTGACGTGTCAGATTGGTCTTAAAATACGCCTCACCGTTTTTTTTCTCTCCTATCTCTTTATACAGCTCAAGAAGCAGGCTGGCTACTTTTCCTATTGAATCTGAAAGAGCAAGGTTGGCAACTTTCTCATCCAGTTTTCGAATTCTCATGCTGAGGTTTATCACTATCTGCATCGCGATCTCTGGATGCTTTATCAGGCTGTAAAATTCTTTTTGATGAATTATTAATGCTCTGCTTTCTTCAATAGCGACAACGCTGGCAGAGCGGAAACCGCCGTTAAAAAGCGACATCTCTCCGAAAAAATCTCCTCCATAAAGGATTTTTAAAATTACCTCTCTGCCTCTTTCGTCTACAAGTGAAAACTTTACCGAGCCGGATAGCAGGAAAAACAGGGTACTGCCCCTATCCCAGACGTTAAAAACCGTCTCGCCCTTTTTGAAACTCTTTTCATTGGCAATGGATACCAGCTTCCGGCCTGTTTTGCCGCCCAGTCCTGAAAAAAGCGGGATATTTTTTAGGCTTACATATTCCATTGATACTTTGATTAAGCGCTCTGCTTATTAGCATTTCCCGGCCAGCGGGAAGCGCCCCCTCTCTCCCACAAGATTAATCACAAGAACTTATGCTCTTATATCATAGGCAACATCAGTAATAATGTGATTATTATCACATATAAATTTTGTGACTATTATCACAGAAAAAGAAACGTCGAAATGCGACTATGTGCCGACATTATGATTGATATTAAATCGGAAAAAGAATATGTAATCCTGAGGTTTGAAAACCCGAATGAGTTTTCTATGGGATACAATATGGCGTTTAAAAAAAATATTGAAAATATATTTCATATACATAGCGGGAAAAGAATAATCTTTAGCATGAATCAAATAACCCGTATTGATTCTTACGGAATCGGAACAATCGTATTCTTGACAAAACAACTGTCAAAGAAAAATCTTTTTATTATTTATACAGGCTTGCGGGAGGATGTATTAAAAACCCTCAAAGTCGTTCAACTGGATAAAGTTTTAAATATTGTTGATAGTGTCGAAGAGGCGATAGAATCGCTATAAACTTCGAAAGCCCCATCATAGCCGTCCGCCGGTCCGGCCGCCATGGCAGGCCCATAGCGTGGAGAGAGCAAGAGGAATAATGCCAAAGCCGCTATCGCTTTGACGCTAAGGTATCGCTGTTTGCTGGTTTGAAATTGGCCTAAAGTTAGTTGAAATTAAGGTATGACCTCACCTGCTAAGATATGTTTGAGAAAGAACAAAAAATAGCAGGGAGGTCAACATGGACAGAGTAAACGGAAAGAAGATTGATGCCAATAGTAGAATTGAAAGTGACGTGGACAGCCGTGCCGCGCTTATCCAGATGCTGATTCCGATAGTGCTGGAAGCGGTAAACGAGGAATTACAGTC
>JAJRYD010000009.1 GCA_024275955.1 Nitrospirota bacterium | reverse complement strand
GGACGGCTTGGGCTGAATTGCCTGCTTGGCAAAGAGGGCGACAAGATAAACGCAGTCCTTTGCGGTGCTGGGCATAATATGAGAAAGCTACTACGGGCTTTCTTATTTTTTCTTTTTGGCTGGCGGTTTTACGAAGATTTATCGGCAGAAAACTAAACAAGAAGGCCGGTAGCAAAACCTTGCCACGCTAAAAACCTACTTTTTTAGGGACGACTAAAATGTCCACTTTAAAGAAGTTAAGTGATGAATCTTTCCTTCAAATGCTCCAAAAACTATTTTGGCAACAGCCCCTTAAGGATAATCGGTTATCGGTTTATTCATCACTTTAGTTCGGTCTGCCTCCGGCGCAGTCGCACGCGTCCCGCCTGCTTTTTAAACTTTAGCCAAAGGCGGGGAAAACGCGCATTGTTGAAGAGGGTTTGAGGAAGCTTGTTTTCAAGGGAGGATTATGGAAAAAGAAAAAGCCCCCTCCCTCTTAACGAGGGAGGAGGCTTTAAAGAACGGTAAAAAGTCTGGACTAGAAGCTCATGATGAACATTGCGTAGCCCCATTCGGAGCTGTCATCTTTGCCGGTTCTTTCCTTAACAGCTTCTCCGGGCTGAAAGATCGAATAGCCGAGAACAACTTTAAGGCGTTTGCTGTAAGGGTGGACAACTGTAAGGTCGATTTCCGTGCCGGCATCAGTTTTGGTGTAGGTGCTGGCACCATCCATACCGTTTAAAGCTTTCGTGCCGACCACGTTCAGCCAATCGCCTTTAGCGTCCTGCAGTTTAAACATATGGTAATCGAGCTTTACGGTTGTCTTGCCGCCGCCCGGTTTGGTCTTTAACTTGATTACGATATCCTGCATGTTGCCCCAGCTGAAGTTGTCCATGTAACCGTATTGTCCATGGTTCGTATGGAACGGGAAGACGAAGTTTTTGTTGGCGGTTGTTGTTGTTCCATCGGCTCCGCCCGACCCTTGGTCGAACTCAAGGCCAAACCTTGTTTTCCATGCATAGTCGAAAGTGTAGCCGGCAGTAACTGCCAAAGCACTCGCGGACTGGGAGATATTTGTTTTCCAGTCGCCGCCCTGAGAGGCATACTCACCAGTGTAATCAAAAGTGCCGTTGCCGATGCCGGCATATTTACCGGCAATCCTTGCGCCAGCGGTATTTATCTTTCTACCGATAGAAGCATCTGCCCATACGAGGTAGTAGACATCAATTTTGTTGTTCGGAACAGCTTTCCAGATAGAGTAGAGACCGTACACATCCTGATCACCGGAGGATGCGGCCGATATATTGGTGTCTTTTAGCTTCGCGGAGATAAAATCTACCTGTCCGGCACCTTCTATTTTCCAGATAAGCTTATAGGCGTTGAAGGAACGGGCTTGATCCTGCCATCCTAAGTTACCGAAAAGTCTTTGACTTCCGTACACTAGTTCCTGTCGGCCTATTTTTAAATCTACAGGAGCGCCGAAAACATCTTTTACCTTGAACCAAGCTTGATGAACATCAACCGATTCGTTTTCACGGCTCGACCTAACGTTATCCGCGTTAGTCTGTGCGCCGTTTATGCTGTTATCCGCACTCCAGAACCGTGCGTCCTGCAGGCTGACGAACGCGTCGATACCGTCGCCAGCTTTCACCTTGAAGTTAAGCCTTATTCTTTGGCCGGTGAAATCTCTGTAATCGGCAGTGCTACTGTTAAAGTCGCCATTTTTCCTAAATTCGGGCCGTATTCTCATCAGCCCAGAGAACTTTACCGAAACATCGTCTTTAGTGTAGAGACCTGTCTCCGCCGCAAACCCGACACTCGCCGGTGCGAACAATAGGATTGACAGAAATATGGTGCAAAATCTTTTCATACGAACTCCCCTCCTTAAAATTAGCAAAACGCCTTTGCGCATATAATTTCGTATTCTACAAAACTTTTCCAGTAAAAGTAACCCCCATATTTTGGGAAAAACCAATATTTTCATATTTTTGCGCCTAAATGCGGGTTACCGCGCTAGGCTCGAAGCGGCGCGCCAGCAGAGAAGAGAGGCTTAAAAATGAATTTGTAATGTATTTATGCAGGCGTAGCCTCTTTAAAATGTCGAGGCCGGCTCTTTGGCTGAATCGGCGGCGGGCGATGGTGAATAATGAGGTATCTTTAAAGAAACAGGCTCTAAATGGGTCTGTTGGCAAAAGAGTTTTTTGAGCATTTTAAAGAAAGCTCATTTTCTAACTTCTTAAAAAGAGAGGTTTTAGAGATTGTCGGTTTGTAGCAAAATCGAATTTATGCCATTCGGCAACAGCCCCTAAATATATCGGGTCGGGCTTTTTTCGGCTGTCATTGGATCGAAAGAATCCATTGACAAAGCGTAGGTTATGCAGTGATAATCGTAAGCTCAGGTTGGGGTAATCTGAGAAGATGGAGGAACTGTTCAGATGGCTAAAGAAACCGAAGGCAAAAAGGTCGGTCAGTCCGGCGAGGCGCTTACCAAGCAAGATATAGAGCAGTTTTCGGAGCTGGTAAAAGAGGCTAATGCTCAGCGAAAAAGCCTCACCCTTTTGGTGGAGTATATTCAAAGTAATATAGAAAATCTTAACCAAAACGTCTCTTCCATGAAACTTATTGAAGAAAAGATTCCTTTTTTCAAGGAGTTCTCTGAAGGAATTTCCGGCAAGTTCGACGAAATACGCAATATTGAGATAAGGCTTAGAGAAGCGAGTTCTGCGCAGGAGGGGGTCAACAACTCTCTTTTGGAGAACAAAAAATCTGCCAGCGAGGTTTCGTTTCTTGTTGAGCATATAAAAAGCAAAGTAAAGGGGCTGTCCCAGCAGAGGCTTCTTGTTGAAAAGGCGAACGACGAAGCTGGTAAGCTGAATATCCTTATCTGGGATATGGAAGCGAAAATAAAGAAGCTTTCCGAAGAAAGCAAGCTTATCAAAAAGACCGAAAACAGCGTGATAAGACTTGAAAATATGCTGGACGAGATTTCCGACAAGATGGAATCTATCGAGAGCTTTAAAGCGAACATGAGGGAATACGAAGGCAAGTCTACAGAGCTTGGCAACTTGGCTAAAGGGATGGACGAAAAGATACAGCTTTTGCTTCGTCAAAAAGAAGATATGGCCGGCTATACGCAAGATATAGAAAAGACCCGTGTCCTTATCTCGAAACTCCACGGCGATGCCGACGAGCTTTTGCGCCAGAACGCAGTGATAAACCAGATGAACAAAGATGTGGTGCATCTTACCAGAGAGATGAGTTCGATACGGGTGGAGACCAACAATATCGTACAAAAAGAAGAGATGATAAAGCGTATCGCCACCAAACTGCGTTCGCTTGAGGAGATGAACTCGGAACTTGAGATAAACATAGCCCGCGTGCGGGAAGATAAGGAGACCGTTCTTGCCACCGAGGAAAAAATCAACAAGCTGAATATTTTCCTTATCGAATCAATAGGAAGCAAGATGAAAATCTTGAAAGAGGAGATGTCTCATGTCGAGGTGGCGAGAGAAAAGATGAGCCGTTTTCAGGCAGACACCAACGAAATCGAGATGAAGATTCAGCAATTTCGTGAAGACGTTAAGGTTAGCGAAGAGGTTGAGACCAAGCTTGCCAACCTGTCCGAGCTTAACGAGTCGGTCTCAATTCAGGTTAGCGATCTTGCCGCCAGGCGCTCTGTTGTCGAGCAGGTAGAAAAGAAAGTTAACGATCTTTCCTCGACAGTTATAAACCTTGACGTAAAAATGGAAAACCAGCTACAGCGAAAGAACCTTGTTGATAAGCTGGAAAAAAAGCTGGATGGTCTCGATTACTACCTTGAGGATGCCTCCCTGAAAGTAGAGCGAATACAAAAAAAGATAGAGTTTCTCGAGAGTCTTGATAAAAAGGTTGAAGACCTGCGCGAGATTACCCGTGTTGTCGAGGAAAAGATTCTCGACATTACACGAGAAAGAAACGCGATAGACAATCAGGAGCGCCGTGTAAGCACCTTAAACTCCAAGCTTACCGTTATTGAAGAATCGGTTTCATCAAAACTGCAGGAGCTTCAGGACGGATACAACACTCTCCAAGATATAGTCCAGATTAAAAACGAGATAATGCCGGCGCTTGAAAAAGTTGACAACCAGCTTGCCGAGGTTAACGGCAAAGGTCAGGCACTTGACCAAGCTATGAACAAAGTGGCGGAAATTACCGACAAAATTAGTGATGTGGAAAAGAGGCTTCTTAACGTCCGCGAGGAAGAGGAGTTACTGCTTGAGGTGGAAAAGCGTCTTAACCTTCTTAACTTGATGATGGAAAAAACAGACAGGCAGATAGAGCATATCGGGCAGGAAGAGGTTGTGCTGAGGAGAGTGCAGGAGGATATAGCTGTTCTTTCTTCATCTATAGAGGATGTAAGGGACCAAGAGAGGCAGATAGCAAAACATCAGGATAACTTTTCGTCGATTGTGGACAAGATAAAATCTCTGCAGGGGATAATGGGTGACGCGGAGGCGAAAATAGATCTCCTTAATACCCGCATGGTGCTTATAAACAGAACGGAACAAAGGCTTAACGACCTCAACATACTCGCGGAAGATATCAAAATTAAGCTCAAGGTGCTTCAGTCGGAGGAAAATCTTATCGACAAAGCATCCCAGCAGATGGTGGAGCTTCGGTTCCTGCTTGGCGAAGTCGAGAGAAAAGCGGCAGGACAGTCAAGGGGCGGTAGCACGCCGACAGAATAGAGCAAAAAAGATTTAATGGTTCCCCTTTTAAAAAGGGGAACCTTTTTTATTTTCTGGAGGCGAAAAATGAAAATAGGAATTATCGGCGGTAGCGGCCTTTACGCTATGAAGGAGTTGAAGACAAAGGGAACCAAAAAGGTTTCCACTCCTTTTGGAAACCCTTCGGACGAATATATTCTCGGCGAGTTAAAAGGCAGGGAAGTTGTCTTCCTTCCGAGGCATGGCAAGGGGCATAGAGTGCTTCCATCCGAGCTTAATTTTAGAGCGAATATTTACGGCATGAAAAAGCTTGGGGTAGATAGAATCCTTTCGGTTTCGGCTGTCGGTTCGTTAAAAGAAGAGATACCGCCCGGAGATATCGTCTTCCCCGACCAGTTTATCGACCGTACCTTCGCGCGAAACTCTAGTTTTTTTGGCAATGGAATAGTTGGTCATGTGCAGTTTGCCGACCCGATATGCAAAGACCTTCTTGTCACCGTTTCGGACGCGGCAAAACGGGCCGGCGCGAACGTGCATCTTGGCGGAACATATATAAACATGGAAGGGCCGCAGTTTTCTACAAGGGCCGAGTCTCACCTTTATAGAAGCTGGGGTGCTTCGGTAATAGGAATGACAAACCTTAACGAGGCAAAGCTGGCAAGAGAAGCAGAGATATGTTATGTGACGATCGCCCTCTCTACAGACTACGACTGCTGGTACGAAGAGGAGGAAGATGTTTCTACAGAGGCGATACTGGAAGTGATAAAAGCGAATGTCGAAATGTCGCAAAAAATAATTTCCGAAGCGGTAGGCTCTATTAGCGAAACCTGTCCGGCCGGATGTAGAGAAGCTTTGAATCATGCAATTATGACCGACCCATCTCTCATACCGGACGAAACGAAAAAGAACCTCGACATCATTATAGGGAAATATATTAAATGAGCAGTTTTTCAGAACTTTTTGAAAAAGCGAAAAAGGTTATGCCGGGCGGAGTGAACTCGCCGGTACGCGCGTTCAAATCTGTCGGGCTTGATCCTGTTTATATCAAAAGCGCCAAAGGTTCAAAAATTGTCGACACAAACGGCAAGAGCTATATCGACTACGTTCAGAGCTGGGGGCCGATGATTGTCGGCCATGCCGACGAAGCGGTTATAGAGGCGGTGGTGAAAACCGCGAAAGACGGCACATCGTTCGGCGCTCCAACCGAAATAGAAACAGAACTTGCCGAGATGGTTATTGATGCCGTTCCATCTGTCGAGATGGTGCGGATGGTAAATTCCGGTACCGAGGCTACTATGTCGGCTATACGGCTTGCGCGCGGCTACACCGGGCGCGATATGATTTTAAAATTCGAAGGCTGTTACCACGGGCATGGCGACTCGCTACTTGTAAAAGCTGGTTCGGGCGTTGAGACCTTGGGCTTGCCCGATTCTCCCGGCGTGCCGGCCGATCTCGCAAAGCTTACCCTCACTGCCCCTTTTAACAGCCTTGTGGCTGTCGAAAAGATTTTTGATGAACATCCAAGTAGTATCGCCTGCATAATTCTTGAACCGATTGTCGGCAACATGGGAGTGTTGCCTCCCAAAGATGGTTTTCTTGAAGGCCTTAGAAAAATTTGCGATAGAGACGGAGCCGTTCTTATTTTTGACGAGGTGATGACGGGGTTTCGTGTTGCCTACGGAGGCGCTCAGACAAGGTACGGCGTTACGCCGGATCTTACAACGCTTGGAAAAGTTATAGGCGGCGGCCTTCCTGTCGGCGCTTACGGCGGGAAAAAAGAAATAATGGAAAGAATCGCTCCTGCTGGAGATATCTATCAGGCTGGGACGCTTTCCGGCAACCCGCTTGCTATGGCGGCAGGTATAGCAACTCTTAACATTCTAAAAAAAGATGGAACCTACGAAGCACTGGAAGAAAAATCGGCAAAACTTTGTGATGGTCTCGCAAAAGCGGCTAAATCTGCCGGCCTTAATATCTGGGCCAACAGGGTTGGGGCGATGTTTAGCTCGTTCTTTACAGGTATCGAGGTTTTCGATGCCGCTACTGCCAAAACAAGTGATACACAAAAGTTTTCGCGCTACTTTGCCAGCATGCTGGAAGAGGGAATCTACCTTGCTCCGTCTCAGTTTGAGGCTGGTTTCATGTCGCTGGCACATAGCGACGCAGATATAGAAAAAACAATATCGTCTGCCGAAAAATCGTTCAAATCTGTATAGAATCCATGTTTTAAAAGCTGTTTGCGTTTCCGATAAAAAGAAGTTTTGGGTATCATACTCCTTAACTCATGACCATCTACCCATAACTGATAAACAGGAATCAAACCTGTTGGGAGAAGTAGCACAGATTCGTCAGCAAGCTTAAATTGGTCGGCTATATCCAATCGGTTGAGATGTTCCATAAGAAGTGTTTCGGGGTGGAAGCTTTCCAGCAAGAGGCTGTATTTAGCTCTAGTTTACCAAGTTCCGGTGAGCGTAATGTCAGCTCTGCCCGTAGCATGCTTTCGGCAAACTCTAATAGCTTATCGTAATCATCAATTGAGTACGGTAGCTTATGACCTTTTTTCGTAATCTCTTCTAACTTGCCATAAAATTTCATCGTCCAACGGCGTGAGTGCTTACCAAAGTAAAGAGTACCGCCAGTCATGATTGGTGAGCCATGCCGACTTCTTGCTTGGAATTGTGCCGAGTTAAGCCACCCAAGTACATCACCCTGACTTTTCAACTTCCACATTTCCGTACAGTCGATACGGGTTAGCCAGATATCACCAGTTTGCCATGCTTGTAGGTTATGCGGAGTTGGGGAGAGCTCTAAAATCTTGCAGAGCTTTAAACCGACAGCATAAATTAACGGAACCAAGTCTGACGTACCAAAGAGGTTATGCCCTTGAAGCCATTTAACGAAATTTCCGCTAACTCTTATCTGTGGTTGACCATCTCTTATCCAATAGCTTACTGCAAGGCTTGATGAATGCGAGCCTCCCAGTCTAAGAGGTTTCATTACCTGCTTGATAACATTTCCAGCCTGTGAGATTTCACACCAAGAACCATCTTGCAGTTTTAAGGGGTCTATATTTTCGCATGGCAGATATGCTGTTACCCAGTCAATCATCTGCCTACCCTCCTTTCTGCTGGTTTGTAGAGTCTTGATTCGATAAATGTATCTAAGTCCTCGATTCGATATCGAATTGAGCGAGTACCGACGAAGACATACGGGATTGATGCCCCTTTCCAACGGTCACGCTCCAAAAACTGCTTAGACATTCCGAGGTATTCGGCGGTCTCTCTGGTTGTTAATAACTTGTTCATTTTCACCTCCTAAAAAATATAAAAATTCGGTCATGAGGCGAGTCTGAAACAGGAAAGGTAAATTGAATAGATATACGGGTTAGAAAATGGGTGGATGGGTTACTAGAAAAATAGGTCGCTGTGTTAAGTTAGCAATAAATAAAACAGTCAGTTAAACAGGTGGTGGGGTTTGTCATTGTTTTCCAGTTTTTGGTGCTCCTCCTCCTTTCTCGGGGTTAATCATTTTAGCAATTCGTTTGCGAGGCTCATTGTCGGAGTCTGGCATTCTTATATCTAGCCACGCCTTAATCGCCTTATATGGCCCTCTACCATCTTTGATTTTCTCAAATTCTCCGTTTTCAAAGAGGTCTTTCCAAGCATCTACTGCTTCTGCTAGTTGGGGAGCGTAATAAGTATGTGCGGGGTTTAGGTATTCTACCTTTGCAAGTTTTGCTTTTGTGTGGCTTAACTCGATATCGCTTGGCTCATTTTTTTCTCTAAGCTCCCTAGAAACAAATGCGGAATCTATAGCTTCTAATTCGCAGAACATTTGAATTTCATCAATTAAAAAGTCGATGTAAGGTTCTCTAAATTTCCTAGCTCGCTTTGCATCTGCCTCGTTTTTGATATCTGGGTCTGTTCGTCCAGAATGATATCCAAACTCCTGATCAAAATATTTATCTATCATATCTCTTTCAGTTCTGATGACATATTCAGGGTAGCTCCCCTTGCTAAACCCGGGTGAAAAGCCGTGAACAAGGCAAGATGCCTGATGCGTAGAAAATAAAACTATTGAATCCCAGTATGTATAGTCTGTTATCTTCATATTTTCATAAGAAGTTGCTGAACCACCTGATCGATATGGCTCAGGGTTCCACCAGAATTTTAAATCAATCCATTTATTCCCAAGTTTTGGATGAATAAAGGATAGAATGTCTATAATCATTTTTTTATGTTTTTCTTAGTGCAATAACCTTTCCTTCTGGTGCCTTTTTGGCAAGTCGCAAAATTGCATCAGTAATCTTTTGCATCCCCGGCCTGAGAGATTCAATATCTGTAATTATATATCCAGCCGTAACATCTCCGGTCATTTTATGATTGAGGAGGGTTTTTAACTCGTATGCCGAAACAAGCCCTTGGGCGATAGTTGCAAATGTTCTGCGGAGGTCGTGGATAGTAAATTTAACGCCTGACATCTTGGTAATTTTTTCCATCTGCCGCCTAGGTTCTACAAGGTGCTGGGCTTTTTCTCCTGACCCCGGAAAAACATAGATATCATCATTACCCTTTTCATCATGCCTTTTTTTAAGTAGAACATAAAGGTAAGTAGAGAGGGGTAGGGTGTGAACCTCTCGATTTTTTGTATCCTCTATTCTAATAGTCTTGGCATTTAAATCGACATCTTCCCAGCGAAGCGTTGCCGCCTCATTGCGTCTTAATCCTGTAAAGAGGAGTAGGAGGAGATAGTCTTTGACAACCGGAGCTTTTGAAGTGGAGGATTTACCCTCAAGCTTTTCCAAGCCTTCAAAAAAGGCCGGCAGTGCGCTCTGGCTGATAACTGTCTGTCTTCTAACATTCCTGTACCAAGAGCGTGTTTCGGAGAGGACATCAGTCGGGGTTTCTTCTATTGAGTCATAGCGTGCCTTGGCAAACTTGAATATCGCCCTCAATATCCGCATTGAGAGGTTTGCATAACCCTTTCCACGCTTTTCCCCAATTACTTTATGTTTCTTAGCTACCATTCGTTTGGTTATATCGTTCAAGGGTTTTCTTTTCCAAGTAGCAAAAATAAGGTTTACTGTCTGTGTATAGTCGTAGACAGTCTTGGGCTTTAGGTCTTTTTCCTCTATATAGTCCTCAAAAGCTTTTGCAAGAGTGATTTCGTCCTTGTCTCTTGCTTCTCGTTTAAGGGCATTTGGGTCGGTGCCAGTTTCCATAAGTGATAGGAGCCGCATAGCTTCCCTTCGTGCGGCCTCTGTAGAGAGTTCGTTCTGGTGGCTTCCTATCTTGACTCGTCTAGTCTTGTTCTTTACCCGCCCCTCGGCAATATAGACCTTGGTACTCTTGGAGACCCTTACTCCAAATCCTTTTAATCTCTCATCCCAGTAGAGGGTGATACCGTCATCAGTGTAATGGAGGCGGTCTACGGCTGACTTGGTGAGCTTTATTACCGGCATATTGTCATTCCTTTTCTCCAATCCGTGTAGGCACTATGTAGGCAAATTGTTTAAAACTCCTTAGTAGTCCTGCTTATTTATTATAGTAGATATAGCTAAGCATACAAGTCTTATTACAAGTTATTAGGACAGTGTAGGATTCATTAAAAGGGTATTTGTGCTTACTTCGAATCAGAGGGCCGGCGGTTCGAATCCGTCCGGGCGCGCCAATTTTCAATGAGTTACAGTTCTTGGAATTTCGTCACGGCAATTAGTAACCCCATAGTAATCAGTTGGCATGGGATTTGCGGTTCAGGAAATTCATAAAATTTTATTTTTTGTTGGTAGCCATAAATTTGTATAGAAAAGCCATTTTAACCGCTGTCAGAACGAATGGTTTTATTTAAAGGGAATGGAAGTCACCTCAACGTTTATCTGAAGATTTCCCTTCAATTAGCCTCTGGGTCTCCATTTTAATGCCTAGAAGCGAACATATTTTTTGTTTATTCCGGTAATTAACATGAAAAAGATGGATACGCTTTAAAACTGCCAAGGTTAGCAAGTCAGAAACAAAGTAATTACCAGAAATCTCTTTTTTGAATTTTTCCATGTCCTGAAAAGGGATTGTGTGAAAATAATCAAGCTTTATGGACCAATCTATTAATTTCATAGAAACCATGCTGTCTTCACTTAGGATACTTTTATAAGTTTCAGACAGCTTTTCAGTTCCAACTGCTCCAGTTATCCTGTTGATAAAAAACATAGCGAACATATTGTAGAAGCTAAAAACTATGCGTCGAGAGGCTTTCTCAATATCTTTCTTTTTATGAGTATCTTTTTCTTTGATTATTTCCCTTATTTCTTCAACAAATTTATCGCTCTTAATCCTAATAAATATGCTTCTTCTACTACCATGAATCACTTGATCTTGACTGATACGGATTTCCGAGCAAAAAAAAACCGGCTTCGGATTACTCCAAAGCCGGCGAAAATACTTTACTTTAGTAGCGTGGTCGTGAATCGCGGTCTGGTTTTGGCTTGGCCTTATCGACCTTTAGAGGGCGCCCATCGATTTCATGTCCATTGAATTTTTCAATGGCAGAATCTGCTTCCCCATCAGAAGCCATCTCTACGAATCCGAATCCTTTACTACGACCAGAGTCGCGATCCATGATTACGGTAGAAGATGCTACCTCTCCCGATTGAGCGAAAAGCTCCTCAAGTGTGCTATCCGTGAATGAATATGGCAGATTGCCAACGTACAGTTTGCTCATTGATCCTCCTTAATAAGCGTTCGAGCCCTCAGAAGGTTCCGTACCTATCTTAAAGAACTACGATAAAAATTAACGATTCATGATACCTGAGAGTTGAGAGAATAGGCAACTTTTTTTGCAAGGTGTTTTATCTTCAGAAATAAGGTATCACCCATCTCAAAACAGCCACCTTTAACAAATACCATTCCTGTGGGAACTTGATCTTCCCCCATTTTTATAGACACACCGAAAGGTTAGAATTGTTAAATCATTTATGACTTGGAGGTGTAGATATTAGAAGTCGTAGGAAGTTCGACTCGGAATTCAAGCAGGAGGCCGTTCGTCTGGTTATTGACGGAGGAAGAGCGGTAACGGAAGTTGCTCGTGGACTTGGCATTCATGAGAATCTTCTTTGGAAATGGAAGCGGGATGCTCTTGATAACGGTGCCGATGCTTTTCCTGGCAAAGGACGCTTGAAGCCGGAAGATGAAGAGTTGCGTCGTTTAAAGCGCGAACTGGTCGATACAAGGGAGGAACGCGATATTTTAAAAAAGGCGTTGGCCGTCTTCTCGAGACACCCCAGATGAAGTATATGTTCATAGAAGAACACTGCCCTGAATTTGGTGTGGAGAAGATGTGCCTTGCGTTAAAGGTTTCCAGAAGCGGTTATTATGCCTTTAGAGGCCGTGGTAAAAGCAGGCGGGCATTGAAAAACGAGCTGTTGCTTTCTCGGATAAAAGAGATTCACGCAAAAAGCCGTAGGACCTACGGCAGTCCCAGGGTTGCTGATGAATTGAGAGACGAGGGATTTGAATGCGGTGAGAACCGTGCGGCAAGGCTTATGCGGCAAAACGGCATAGCTGCCAAAAGTAAACGAAGGTTCAGGGTTACGACGAATTCCCGCCACAACCTGCCGGTGGCTGAGAACCTGCTTAACCAGCAATTCAAAGGTGGCAGACCGAACAAGGTTTTTGTATCGGACATTACCTACATTTGGACGACGGAGGGCTGGCTTTACCTTGCTGTCATTATCGATATTTTCTCCCGCAAGATTGTCGGCTGGGCGATGAGCGACAGGATTACGCAAGATATTGTCATTAACGCTTTTTTAATGGCGGTATGGAAACGCAAGCCTAAGGCAGGGCTCATATTCCATTCGGATCGAGGAAGCCAGTATGCGGCCAACGATTTCCGTGGCCTGCTTGACCAACACGGTTTTATCCAGAGCATGAGTGGCAAGGGAAACTGCTATGACAATGCTGTTGCTGAATCTTTTTTTCATACTTTGAAAACGGAGGTGATATATCATGAGAAATACTTGACGAGGGATCAGGCTAGGCGGTCTGTTTTTGAATATATAGAAGTGTTTTATAATCGTGTCAGAAAACACTCAACCATTGGATATTGCTCTCCATCGGAATTTGAACAGGCG
>JAJRYD010000008.1 GCA_024275955.1 Nitrospirota bacterium | reverse complement strand
GTGTTATGCGGTGCTGGGCATAATAGGAGAAACCTACTACGGGCTTTCTTATTTTTTCTTTTTGGCTGGCGGTTTTACGAAGATTTATCGGCAGAAAACTAAACAGGAAGGTCAGTTACAAAACCTTGCCACGCTAAAAACCTACTTTTTCAGGGACGACTAGCTAACTCCTCTTTCCCTAAAAAACGCGGTGTAACCTCTATCGGTTTTCGCAATATGGTTTTTCAGCCAGCCAACCAAGAAACCGAGTACCTCTATATCCAGGGCCTCTCCCTTTTTTTGCACCTTATCGTGAAGAGATAAGACCTGCAGACTGAAATACTCATGTTCGTTTTTATGCTTATCGTAGCCGGGGTAGTTATATTCCCGCATTTTCTTTTCTTCAGCGCTAAGATGAAGGTGAACATAATTTGTAAGCTCTACAATCGTTGCCAACAGGGTATCATCATCGCTCGATTCCTGCAGGTTGTTTAAAAGCAGGTTAAAAAATCCAAAGAGCTTTTGATGCTGAGCGTCAAATTCTTCTACACCAACATGAAAAATCTTATCGAAGTGAAGCTGAAGTTTTCTTTCCCTTAAGGTTTTATCGGAAATTGAACACAACACGGAATTGCCTTTTGCGTTCCATTGCAGATTGACGCCAAGCGAATCCAACAGCATCAACCCTCGGCCACTCAACTTGAGGAGACTATTTTTGTTAACGGAACTCATGGTATATAGTTCAGGGTCAAACCCTTCTCCGCTGTCATGGCATCCAAGCAGTATCCTTTTGGGGGATAGGCACAAGCTTACTACAACCGGCTTGTTTTTTTCTGACCATCTTTTTTGAATATGAGCGGGATAGTCGGCAGATAACTCCTGATGAAGCGCTTTTTTCTGGGCGGAGTCTATTCCAAGAATGCCATGCTCCACGGCATTGGGTATCGCCTCATTAAGAACAACTTTTAGGAAAAAGCTTACCTTCGAAGCATCCCATGCCAAATTAATCTGATTGTAAATAAGATCCTTAATTTTAGAAACGAGTGTGTCTATCTCACTAAAAGCTTTAATCGGAAAAGACAAGCAGTATTTGCAGTTAGAACAGTTTAGTTCCCTTAACCCTTCCTCCCGGTGCATACATTCTACAAGTTCTAAATCGCTACCCATAAATAATTAAGCCTCCATGAAATGATTATACACTTAACAAGCTAAAACTACTGCCAAAAAACTGTAACAATTCCTAGCATAAAGGAGAGGCCCTCTTTATAAGCCTGCCTTTTTTGTGGTGAAAATACCAGAATCAAAACTGCCGCCCCAGCGCCTTTGCCAGCTTGAAAGCCAAAAGATATATTTCGTTCATTATTCTGAATCATTCCATAAGAAATGTAAAGCCAATGCCAAAGGCCGGCGCCACCCTGCGCCATCTTGATTGCAAAGAAACAGGTTTAGAGCCGTCTTTAGCTTTTCTTTTTAAAATTTTCGCCTTCATACTACCGTTGGCATCAGCGAACCGCTTGGCAAAAACTTTAGAATTTTTTTAAACCGATCTCCCCAGCGAGCGACAACCGCCGCCAGATACTATACGGGACTGTTGCTGAAATGGTTTTTGGGGTATTTGAAGGAAAGACTCATCTTTTAACTTCTTTAAAATATATGTTTTAGCGATCGGCAATTTTAAACAAAATCAGATTTATCGGATTTGGCAACAGATACTATATGGGACACCGCAGTTGGCAACGGCGCATCGGCTAGAAAGTTTTAGAAGTTTTTAGGCTATCTTTACCACCTGTGAGAGCTGGCTCCACGCCCTGCGTGGTTAAGGCGCGCCGATGATAGGGGCGATTCTTTGAGAAAAGTTTTTGAATGATATCTTTCTTTGACTGCCATTCACCGAAGCACTCGATGTCAACATGTCGGCGGCATAGGTAAGAGAAAAACTATTCCCATTAGGCAACCTGTATGTTCCTCTCAAACTGCTAAGCTGAACCGTCGACGACCAGCCGCTCGCGACGGCAGTCTGCACCGCCCACTCGATACCGGCGTTTGCCGTAAAATAGGCATCGTTGGAAAATGTACTGCCCGCCAGAGCTTCATGCTGGTTAGACGAAATTCTGCCGACCGCCAGCCCCATCCCCCCCATAACGATAAGAAAAAATACAACTACTATAAGAGTCATCCCCGCAGTGCGGGAGAAAGCTGTCGCAAGCGGCAACTCTGGCCTTTGCCTGCCCAAACTCTCTTGCCTCCAAACAACGCTGTCGCCAGCGGTGAGACGTTTCCAGATTACGGAAAACCAAGAAAAGATCACTACTGAACCACCTCGCTTAAATCTCGGTTGGGGTAGATAGAGGTTCTAAGAGTAAGAGAAATGTCACCTTCGGTTTTTGTAAGGCTGAGGTTCACAAGTCTGCCAGAGAGAGCAAAAAGAGCCGCCTCCCCCGTTGGAACAGTAATATTCACAGCAAGCGGGAAAATGCCCAAAGCGGTTTCTCTTTCGAGCGTCGTGCCGTTTAAACGGTAAATAACCAGAGGCGACTTATCTACACAGTTGGCGCATCCGCTTTTGCCGCTATTAATGATTGTCAGTTCGCTCACTCCGCTCACAGTCAGGCTATCTGCCGTTTCGATATCTCTCGACATCTTCTCGGTAGCTACCCATAGTTCGTTATAGGCTTTTGATTCGTTGGAAACAATAACAAAGATTTCAGCGGAGTGGGCCACAAACCCAAAGCCTATGACAGAGAGAGTACCGATAATAGAGATAACGGCAATAGCTTCTATTAACGTAAAGCCAAAAGCTTTGCCTCTATCTGTTAACACTGTAGCTCCATGATTTTAATGTCGAGAGAGTTTTTGTTTTGCCGGTCGCGGTTTCTGTAGTTGTAACAGTAACCACTAGGTACCTGTCGTTAGTTCCCCTCGCGCCGTCTGTATTGTTAAAATCAGAGTCGACAAACTGTCCGGCTACCATAGAGCTGTACCGTTTGCCGTCTACAGCACGTACTGCCGAGCTTTTTGTATACCTCCCTTGCCCGTCAGCGGCCGGCCATGATATCGGCAGGTTGGAATCTATCAACGCCAGCTCGCGCGAAAGACTCTCACGCGCGAGAGACGAAAGCAGAGCCGCGCCGGAAGCGTTGCCTACGCCTTTTGCAGAGGTTATAAACGGCTGTAGGAGAACTGGAAGCAGTATCCCTAAGATAACGATAACTGTGACAAGCTCTATTAAAGAAAACCCCATATTATTGGAGGCTTGCTTCACTGTACCGTCACCTTGCCGGTATACGGCTCTATCGTAAGCGACCGCGAGCTAGAGCCGGAAGATAACCTTAGCGTAATCGGCGAGGTAGCTCCCACCGGCTCTCCAAGTGAATTAAATTCTACAGGTCCACCGGAGGAGATAACAGTTCCACTGCCGAACTCGGAGAGGTCTCTTGTCGCGCCATCCCCGTACAGATAAATACAGCTACCTGACGCGAAAGATAGGTTAAGCTTTCGGCCTTTAGCCATAGCATCCAGCTGAGTTCGCGATATATCGGAAGCGACTACCAGAGCGGCATTTTGAATGCCAGATTCGTCTATACGGAGAAAGGGGCTAGCGGAGATATAAATAATTCCAGCTAGCATGAGCAGTAGGAGAAGTTCCAAGAGGGTAAAGCCTTCACTCTTTCCCTGATACATCATTTACCTTTCCAGCTTTCCATGAAAAAGAAACCCGATAACATACCGTCTAACTTAATAAACGATACGATTGTAAAAGAGAGTATCGCCGTGCAGATATCCGTCGTCGGTACTGCGGCGGAGGAACATAGCCGTGGCGTTAGAAGAAGAAAAAGGAACGCAAAGGTTGTTAAAGCATTCCCCTTTAGGCTCAATGAAAAAAAACTCATCGCTTGTAGCTGAGTCTAGCAGAGGGGGAACTACGAACCAAATGGAGTGTTAGAAAGGCGAGTGGTTCCAGAGTATTCCCATAAGGAACGCAAACGGGCCGGTAACGAGAGCGACTCTCTCCATCATCGTGGTAAGCCTGCTCATTTTGTCAAACTTTTCCGTTTCGCCGTCAGCTTTTAGTTTTCTTTTTTTACCGCGAAAGTAAAAGTGCAAAAGATTAGCGAGGGTAAGCGCTGTCACTCCGGTAGCTACCTTAAGGTGAAAGTAATGTTCCGCCGCTATCATCTCCCATCTGCTGAAAGCGAGAAAGAGCGCCGTTATTGTAAGTGTAATAATTACGACATCGACCAGAGGGTGCCACCTTGTCTGGACTACCAGCTGAGCCGCCTGCTTCCCCTCACCGGGAGGCAGTTTGGCAAGCGCGGGGCCAACCACAACCTGCATTATTATAAGCGTCATGGCAAATATCGCTCCGCAAACTATATGCAGAAAAAGGGCTATATCGTAAAAAGATTCCATAGGGGAAAGAGTATCCGCAAATAGCCTATTAATTCAATGACAAAAGTCACCCACAGTAGCATTCTTCTATCGCTCCGGTTGGGCATGATATCTTTTTGACAGATTCCAGAATATTATTTCGGCCTAAAGTGATAGAATGGCGGCGAATGAAAACTATCGGGATTGACACCTCCACCATGCGTGGAAGTGTCGCTTATCTTAAAAGTTCCACCATTGTGGATGAGATTGCGTCAGCTGAAGCGACCTCTTTCTCCCGTTCGCTTCTGGGCATGCTGGAAAAGCTTCTGGCTAGAAACGAGGTAGATATTTCCGATATCGACAGGTTCGGCGTCGCTGTCGGCCCGGGTTCGTTTACCGGCATCCGAATAGGCATCGCCACTATTGCCGGTATAGCGCAATCGTTGGAGAGGCCTGTTATCGGGGTCAGCACGCTGGAGGCTATCGCCAAAGCGGCAGATATAGAGAAAGAACCAAAAGCTATCCCACTGCTTAACGCTGGGAGGGGGAACTTTTATTCGGCAATTTTTAATATCTCCCAAAATATAGACCGTCTCTCCGAAGACAGGCTTGGCTCTGCCGAGGAGACCCTCGGGGGGGAGATGGAGAACGCTCTTTTTGTCGTAAACAGTGCCGAAACTTTTGGGGACTCTGTGTTGCCGAAAAGGTTTACAGATTCTATGAAAATGTCTATAGCGGCCGGCGTGGCACAAATTGCGGAGAAAAATGACGAAAAACAGGGCATACTTCCGCTTTTAAAGCCTAACTATATCCATAGGGGGCCGGTACCAGCATAAATATTTGTTTTATTTTCTATTAGAGGAGAAATCGCAATGTTGACAACACTACAGCAAAACCGTTCATACGATATTCTATACAATGGAAACCTAGGCTTTAGAAAACTGTGCGACGAGCATATCGAGCTTAAAAAAGAGATTATCGAAATAAGCAAATCCAAGTTTTTAAATGAAACCGAAACAGATATTCTGCATCTAAAGAAAGTAAGGAAGCTTGCTGTTAAAGACAAGATAGAGTCGATGCTGGTAGATAGAGCATCCTAAAATACCGGAAAGGCAAAGTAATTACGTTGGAAACAAAGAAAGGTAATGGGGATAGCCACTCCGGCTGTGAGGGTGATGACTGCCCGGAAGCTTTTGAGAAAATGTCCGATTTAGTAGACGGCGAACTAGATTCCAGCGCCAAATCGCGCCTTGAGCATCATTTTGCCAACTGTCCTCTTTGCCTTACTGTTCTTAGCACTTTCCGCAAAACGCTCGAAATCTTTGGCGGCAGAAAGCAGGACGATATCCCAAAAAATATCAGCTCTAACCTGCATAAAACAATAAGGGCAGAGATAGAGAAAGGCAGGTAGCTATATGACCGAAGAATCTGTAGCTTGCGAGATACCGGCACACGAGAACGACCATGCTCTTATAGAAAAGATAATAAGAGAGTACAAAACTATCGCCGTGGTAGGCATCTCAAAAAAAGAAGAGAGACCAAGCTATATGGTAGCTAAATATCTTCAAGAGAATAGCTACAAAGTGGTTCCGGTAAACCCTACTGCCGACGAAATTTTGGGCGAGAAGTGCTACAAGAGTGTCGAAGATATCGGCTTCGATATAGATGTGGTAGATGTTTTTAGAAAGCCGTCTGCCTTGCCGGAACTGGCCGAAACGATCGCTAGCCTGCCAAAGAAACCCAAAGCTGTATGGTTTCAGATAGGGGTTATAAACAGCGATGCCGTAAAAACTTTGGAAGATGCCGGCATCGAAGTGGTGCAAAACCTTTGCATGAAAATAGAACACGCGAGGGTTGTTGGCGGTTAGAAACGCCCGTTGACGATGAATTTCACTAAAAGGCCAAAACATCTATCTCAACAACACCGTAGTGACCTTATCCGTTATCAGAATGAAACCGCTGTCCCTACCGCCTTGTTTTGGGGTAGTCTCTAACTTTTGCAATATCATAAAAACATTTAAAGAGGAACAGCGAATCAATACAAAGATACTTGGGCGGTTTTTGCTCCTGCTTTTATCGCCGGCTATACTTTGCTCCACAGCTAACGGCGCGCGTCTATACGATGGCGATACTGGCGGAAAGTTTATCCTTAACCATAATATAAAGCAGAAAAAAGTCGAATCTATACTCTCGTCTTTAACCCTTAGGCAAAAGATATCGCAAATGTTCATAGCCCATCCGCCGGCAAGCAGTAAAAAGAATGAACCTTACGAAGAGGGCGGTATGATTTTTCTTGGAAATACTTTAAAGAACAAAGAGGTGGCGAAGAGGCTGATAGCTAACCTTAAACAACGCTCTATAATCCCCCCTTTTTTTGTCGCCGATATCGAAGGCGGTAGAATAAACAGACTAAGAAAACAGCTTAAAAACTTTCCATCGGCAAAAACAATGGGAACCCTTAGCGATGCTGAGGTCTACCGCCTTGGATACAAGGCTGGAAAAGCTATGCGCGAAATAGGGCTTAATATGAACCTCGCTCCGGTTCTCGATGTTTCCGGTAAGGGGCATATCTACAAAAGCCGCCGTTCGTTTAGCGGCGACGCTAAAGTGGTGATAGCAAAAGGCAAGGCGTTTTCAAAAGGACTGCTCAAAGCTGGGGTAGCCCCCATAGGGAAACATTTTCCCGGTTACGGCGATGGGCAAAAAGATACCGACAAAGAGCTTTCAACGGCCGACTGGCCTACAGAGAAAATCGACAAAATGATAGACGTTTTCAGAAAAACATCTCCCTGGCTTGGCGGGATAATGCTCTCGAATAAAATCTATTCAAAAATCGACGACGTGCCGGCACCGTTCAGCAGTGCGATAATCGAAAGAGCACGGTTCAATAACGGCATAATAATGACAGACGACCTTGCCATAGGAACATTTCGCAAACTGTTTAAAGGAAACCGCAAAAGACTTATACGAAAAGCGTTCCTTGCCGGAAGCGATATTTTTCTGTTTACCACTCCTACAAAATGGAAAAGAGTAGACTACATCGACGAGATACACAGGCTGGTGAAAAGACATCCGTTCCTTGTTAAACGGGTAGACGCAAGCGTAAAAAGAATTCTTATGCTCAAGTTTCAGATAGGACTTTTATAGGGCATCTATTGAGGGTTTTGCGAGCGGTAAGGCAGAACCGACGCAACCATAAAATCGAATCTGTACTTCCTTTCCTCGTCCCCGCGAACCATAACAGGGAGAATAATGGAAAACTTCTTTTTCTTGTTAAGCATAGCCCTGTCGTCCCGCTGATTATAAAAAGGCTTCACCCTCCATGTCCATTGGTCTTCCAGCTTTACCACATGACCTTTTGGAACTATCACATTCTCGTCGGTTTTTCCCGGGGCAATCGTTTCGTCTTCTATCTTTTTGTTTTTGGTAAAAAGCGTTTTTAGGTTGAACACATTATGGTTTCCGCCGCGCGAATCTATAAACCTTACCTTAGACCACAAGATCCCTATATCGTCGTTGGAAATATTCGTTATGTAGGTGAAGATTTTCTTTTCATTTATTTCAAAGCGGAACACAAGATCCGTGGTTCTGTGCTCTCTGTTGTAGTGGTTCATCGGTGCTGTCATGGCGTAGGTATGGTGATACCTGTAGGCGGAAAAATCGGAACAGCCGGAAGAAGCCAACAGCACGAACAGTAAAGCCGGAAAATATCTTTTCATCGCCCTACACCAGAGATTCGGCTACGCTTACGACATCTCCCACATCTTTGCCGTAAGCGTCGGCTCCTATCTCTTTTGCGAAACTTTTTGTAACTACAGCCCCGCCGACCATAACTTTGTATGACAGGTTTCTTTTTTTTATTTCGTCTATAACTTTCGGCATCTGAATCATCGTAGTGGTCATCAAAGCCGAGAGAGCGACGATATCGGCATTATGCTCTTCGGCCGCTTTGAGTATATCGTCAGACGGCACGGAACGCCCAAGATCTATAACCTTGAACCCGAAATTTTCAAGCATTATACAGCAGACGTTCTTTCCTATATCGTGTACATCGCCTTTTACCGTCGCAAAGATGATAGTTGCTTTAGGTTTCTGGTCGGGGCTTTCTTTTTTAAGTATCGGATTCAGGATATTCATCCCTCTCTTCATAGTATCGGCGGAGGCGACAAGATGCGGGATGAATTTCTTCTTCTCGGCAAAAAGGTCGCCAAGCTGTTTTATCGCCGGTGTCATTATTTCGGTAAACATTTCCATTGGGGGTATTTTTTCTTCCAAAGCCTTGTGGATTAAATCCTGTATAGAATCTTTTTCGCCGTCAAGAACAGCACCGTAGATAGCCTCTCTTGTGGTTAGAACCTTTTTTTGCGTAAGATCTTTTTTCTTTGTCTCCTCGGTTGCCGTGGCAAAAGCTATGTACGACCTGCAATCCGGGTCGCGCCCAACAAAGAGAGATGCTCCGGCAACAGCCTTGTGCATACCTTCGGAATACGGGTTTACTATTGCCGCGTCAAGCCCCTCCGCCATAGCCATAGCAAGAAAATGGTTATTGACAGTAGGCCTATCCGGCAGGCCGAATGAGGAGTTTGAAAGCCCTATGGTGGTGGCGCACCCAAGCTCTTCCCTTATTCTTCTTATGGTAATTAAAGTCTGGCGCGCGCCTTCCTGCATAGCGGAAACAACTACCGCAAGACAGTCGAAAACTATATCTTCACGCCTTAAACCAGCCTCAAGAGCGCGGTCTAAAAGTATTTTCGCGTTCTCGAATCTTCTGTCGGCAAATTCCGGCACATCGTCCGCCGAGACAAGTGCCATTACCGCCGCCCCCATCCGTTTTACAAACGGGAAGACCCTCTCCATTTTTTCCGGCTCCGCGTTTACGGAATTTACCAAAGCTCTGCCGGCGTACAGGTTCAGCCCTGCTTCCAGTGCGTCATCGTTAGCAGAGTCGATAACAAGCGGCAGTGGTGTAACGTTTTGAATGGCGGTAAGTGCTTTTACCATCATCGCCGGCTCGTCAACCAAAGGAACGCCTACGTTTACATCCAGAGCGCTTGCCCCGCTCTCTGTCTGTTTTCTGGCCGCAAGCAAAATTTTGTCCAGCTTCCCTGCTTTTATAGAAGCAGAGAAAAGTTTTTTGCCTGTAGGATTTATCTTTTCGCCTATCTTTACGAAGGGGTAACCCTCCCCTATTCGGAGCGCCAGCGAGCGGGATGCTATGACGACCCCGCTATGACTTTTACGGCTTGCCGGCGGTTTACCTTTAACTAGGTTGGCAACTTTTTTGATATAGTCCGGCTTGGTACCGCAACAGCCGCCGATTATGTTCGCCCCATACTCCACGAACCGAGGCCCGAACGAGGCTATAGCCTCCGGTGATTCTTTGAAAACCGTTTGCCCGTTTTCCATCACCGGCAGACCGGCGTTCGGCTCTACCATTATCGGCAGAGAGGTGCATTCGCCAAGCCTTTTTACCACTTTGAGCATATCGGCAGGTCCGGTAGAGCAGTTGACACCGATAATATCGACACCAAGCCCTTCCATCACAGCGGCCGTCGCTTCTGGCGTACTGCCGGTATCGGTAGTTTCGCTCGCGGTGAATGTCATACTAGCGATTAACGGGATGTCGCCCCTAAGGTCGTTACAGGCTATTATCGCCGCCTTTGCTTCCATAAGGTCGAACATCGTTTCTATGATAAGAAGGTCTACCCCTTCCGCCATAAATGCCGCGACCTGCTCACGAAAAACATCGACAGCCTCCCCAAAAGAGAAGTCGCCTATGGGGGCTATCATCTTACCGGATGGACCAAGCCCGCCAGCTACCAACGCTCTGCCGTCTACCCCTTTACGGGCGTTCCTTACAGCGGAGCGGTTTACATCGGCCACTTTACCTTTGGCATCATATTCTGCCAGCCGAGGAGCGGTAGCGCCAAACGTATTGGTTATTACTATCTGAGAACCGGCAGAGGCATATGTAGCATGTACATCTGCTATAAGATCTGGTTTTTCGAGATTCCATAGATCTGGAGCATATCCACTTGGAAGCCCTTCCTCCTGAAGGAAGACACCCATTGAACCATCAAGGATCATTACCTCTTTGCGGATACGGTCAACAAACTTCATAACTAGAAAACCTTAGCGCGATATTTTTGAAAATGGAAAACTGATAAAACATTCGAGGGCGATAAAACTTAAGAAACCGCAGGCTTCGGGTTTATCCCCCCCTGTATTGAACCGCCAGCTACCTCTCCGTCATCTTTTTTCGATTTGGCGGCCGGTCTAGGTTTTTTCGGCGGAGTTTTGCGGTCGTCATTTAGAGGATCGTCGCCAAACAAGATTTTTCTAGCCTCGGCACCGCTTAGAGTTTCTTTATCTACAAGAGCTTTGACAAGCTCCTCCATCTTTTCCCTGTTGTCCGTGATTATCTTTTTCGCTCTATCCATAGCCTCTTTCACAAACCGCGATACCTCGTCGTCGATATGCTCGGAAGTGACTTCGCTGAAATCCTGATGGTTTTGTATTTCCCGACCGAGAAATATCTGTTCTTCCTTTTTGCCAAACGCGAGCGGCCCCATCTTGTCGCTCATTCCCCACGAGCAGACCATTTTTCTAGCAAGGCCTGTCGCCCTTTCTATATCGTTGCCGGCACCTGTAGTCATATCGTTTAGAGCTACCTCCTCGGCGGCACGGCCGCCCATAAGAATCGCTAGCTGTGTTTGAAGATGCTCACGTGAATAGGTATGTTTCTCCTCTTCCGGCAACTGCATCGTAAGCCCCAACGCCCTGCCGCGAGGGATGATTGTTATCTTATGCACAGGGTCGGAATCTGGAATCATCATCGCCACCAATGCGTGTCCTGCCTCGTGGTAGGCGGTACTCAGCTTTTCCTTTTCGCTTATGATGGCACTCTTTCTCTCGACCCCCATCATAACCTTATCTTTAGCGTATTCGAAATGCTCCATATTTACTTCTTTTTCATCAAGACGCGCCGCCCATAAAGCCGCCTCGTTGATGAGGTTGGCAAGATCGGCACCGGAAAAACCAGGGGTGCCTCTCGCTATTACTTTCAAGTCTACATCGTCCGCCATCGGCACCTTGGCAACATGAACTTTTAGGATACCTTCGCGACCCCTTACATCGGGAGCGGAGACAACTACCTGCCTGTCGAAACGCCCCGGCCTTAAAAGAGCGGGGTCGAGAACATCGGGACGGTTGGTGGCGGCAATCATTATGACTCCATCGTTGCCCTCGAAGCCGTCCATCTCTACCAGAAGCTGGTTTAGTGTCTGCTCGCGCTCGTCATGCCCGCCGCCAAGGCCGGCACCGCGATGACGGCCGACGGCATCTATCTCGTCTATAAAAATTATGCAGGGAGCGTTTTTCTTGCCCTGCTCAAAAAGATCGCGTACACGGGAAGCTCCGACGCCTACAAACATCTCCACAAAATCGGAACCGGATATGCTGAAAAACGGCACATCGGCCTCACCGGCAATGGCACGGGCCAAAAGAGTTTTGCCGGTTCCAGGAGGGCCCATCATAAGCACACCTTTTGGAAGCTTTCCGCCAAGCTTGGTAAACTTATGGGGGTTTTTGAGAAATTCTATAATCTCTTCCAGCTCTTCCTTTGCCTCGTCTACACCGGCAACATTCTTGAAAGTAACTTTATCCTTAGTCTCATTAAGCATTTTTGCCTTGCTTTTGCCAAAGCTCATCGCCTTTGTGCCGCCAGACTGCATTTGACGCATAAAAAATATCCAGATACCTATTAAGAGAAGCATAGGGAACCACGAAATTAAAATCCCCATGTACCACGAAGTCTGCTCCGGCGGTTTTACATTTATCCGCACCTTCTTTTCGCGGAGAAGAGGAAGAAGCTCGGCATCATCCGGTACAAAGGTTTCGAAATAACTGCCGTCGGTGAACTGACCAGAAAGCATATTGTTCTGCATTTTCACCTCGTCAACATTTCCTGCCTGAACAGACTCAATAAAATCGCTATAAATTATGTCGTTACGAGCCATATCCTGCTTATTGAAAATATTGAACATCGCTACGAAAAAAAGCGCCACTATAACCCAAAGAGCTGTATTTTTCTGCAAAGGAGTCAAGTTGTACCTCTCTAATTCATTAATTTTTCAATAGCTTCCATCCTGTGGGGCGATGAAACTTGTCCGTTAAGCGTAACATAGGGCTGTGCCAAAAACAATCGGCACCCTGCCACCGGCACTAGAGGACCCTTGCCGGTAACCTAGCTTTTCACCGAAACTGTGTAAAACTTGGAATTTACCAAAAGAATGTACCAAAAGAGAGACTTCCAATTTATGTCTGTATAAACTATTCTTAGTCGCTTTGTTAGATAAGCCCTCGTAGCTCAGTTGGATAGAGCGCAGGATTCCTAATCCTGAGGTCACAGGTTCAATCCCTGTCGAGGGCACCATTTTTCAATTGGTTACAAAACCATTCAAAAGCTGCACTCCTAGTAGGCAACCTATAGGCAACTTATAGGCAACTTAACAATTCAAACACCAGACAGGAAATTGTCCTAAAGTTAGTTGAAATTAAGGTATGACCTCACCTGCTAAGATATGTTTGAGAAAGAACAAAAAATAGCAAGGAGGTCAACATGGACAGAGTAAACGGAAAGAAGATTGATGGCAATAGTAGAATTGAAAG
>JAJRYD010000007.1 GCA_024275955.1 Nitrospirota bacterium | reverse complement strand
GTGATGACCGGCAGAGGAAAATTTGTAGAGATTCAAGGCACGGCGGAAGAAGCTCCGTTTGACGGTAAAGAGCTTGAGCAGATGATAGCGCTTGGAAAAAAAGGGATAAAGGAGCTGGTTCGAATTCAAAAGAGAGCGTTATAAAGAGCGTTCCTTAATTGAGTAGAGCGGTTATCGTTTTTCACCCAGAGGTGCCTCGTGAAAACGGAATACCAGCTCGTCCTTTTTGGCGAGGTTCAGCTTTTCACGCGCGAACTTTTCTACCTGATAGGCATCGCTTCTTGCTGTTTTTATTTTTCTTCTTAGCTCTTCGTTTTCGGCTTTTATTCTTTCAAGGTTTTCCTGCTCAATCTCTACCGTTTTCTCTACCTCCAAGATATTTTTAAAGCCATCTTTTTTAAAATAAGAAAAAGTGAGAAAAAAGATAGCCACAAGAACAGATAAGAAAAAACCCAGCCTTGGGTTTACCCGCGTACTTTTTATCTCTTTAGATTCTTTTGCTTTGCGTTGCCTGTTTTTTGCGGGCCGGTTGTTGTCAGACATTAATGCCTGTTATCTGCTTTTTTTGCCGAAAGATTTTTTCCCTAAGAATCTAGCCGAGCTTCCAAGCTCCTCTTCTATCCGCAAAAGCTGGTTGTATTTCGCTATTCTGTCGGACCTGCAAAGGGAGCCGGTTTTAATCTGGCCGGAGTTCATAGCTACGGCGAGGTCGGCTATCGTGGAGTCTTCGGTTTCGCCGGACCGATGGGAGATAACGGTGGTATATCCGGCCTTATGCGCCATCTGCACAGCCTCAATAGTTTCGGAAATGGTGCCTATCTGGTTTACCTTCACAAGAAGGGAGTTTGCCACCCCTTTGTCGATACCTTCTTTAAGGATTTTCGGGTTGGTAACAAAGAGGTCGTCGCCGACAATCTGGATTTTATCGCCCAGTTCGTCGGTCATCTGCTTCCATCCTTTCCAGTCGGTTTCGGCCAGTCCATCTTCTATAGAGATAATGGGGTATTGCCTTATCCAGCTTTCCCATAGCTGTATCATCTTTTCAGTCGATATCGCTTTCCCTTCTACTTTGTATTTTCCTTTTTCGTATATTTCGGATGTGGCTGGGTCTAGCGCTATCAGGATATCTTTGCCCGGCTTGAAACCAGCTTTGGTCACGCCTTCGAGGAGAAGTTCCACCGCCTCTTCGTTGGATTTAAGGTCGGGCGCGAAGCCCCCTTCATCGCCGACGCTTGTGGAGAGCCCTTTTTTCTTTAGAACATTTTTGAGAGAGTGAAATGTCTCCACCCCGATACGCAGAGCTTCGGAAAAGGTTTTCGCGCCGGCAGGCATTATCATAAATTCCTGAAAATCTACGTTGTTGTCGGCATGGCTTCCGCCGTTCAGCACGTTCATCATCGGCAGTGGCAGAAGGTTGGCCGATGTTCCGCCAAGATAGCGGTACAACGGCATATCGCTATGGTCGGCCGCCGCCTTGTCAACGGCGATAGAAACACCGAGTATGGCGTTCGCGCCTAGTTTTTTCTTGTTCTCGGTTCCATCAAGTTCAAGCATGAGGCTGTCTATCCCAAGCTGGTCGATAGCATCAAGCCCGATAAGCGACGGCGCTATTATGTTGTTTATATTTTTAACAGCTTTTTGGACAGACTTTCCTCCGTACCTTTTTGGGTTTTTATCGCGAAGCTCCATAGCTTCACGTTTTCCAGTGGAAGCGCCAGATGGAACAGCGGCCCTTCCGGCACAGCCGTTGGCCAGATGAACATCTACTTCAACAGTAGGGTTGCCTCTTGAATCAAGAATTTCGCGTCCTGTTACCGCCGTAATATCACTCATGCCAGCCTCCAAATTCGGATAATTGCCCAGATGGTATCTATTTCACCCAGTTTTTCTGATTTTACATTGTCGGCAAGATGCACGCAATAGCCTCTCTTATCCGGCTGTCAATATTGCCCTTGCAGGATAAGGGAAGATTAAGCCGCAACCGGCAGGAGCATCTTTCGTAAAAGATAAGAGGGGCCTTCTATCGCCTCGGTTTATCGGTGTGATAGAATCTGGTAAACATTTACAAAGGTTATGTCGATAAGGGGGAATGGACGAAAATGAGGATAAACAGCTGAAAAAGGTCGCGCGCTTGATGAACGAGGAGAAGGCGGCTTCCGACCATTTTGAAGACCTTCTCCGCAAATACCGCATCATTATCCCGTATGTTTCCAGCCGTTCGGAAATACTCGAAAAAAAGATAGAAAGGCTACTTGAGCATAGGGAAGAGTCTGAGCGTAACGCTGGAAAAATAAAACTGTCACTTCAAAAAACGGCAAGAAAAATAGAATCTTTAAAAAGTGAAATGTGTCAAGCTGATGCCGAGCATGCCGAGCTTACGAAACAGTACGCTAAAATGCTTGAGGGAAGCTCCACAGGAGCGCATAGCTTTAGTGCCGATTCTTCTCTTGAAAAGCTAAAAGACGAAAAGAAGAAGTATCTTAGCGGAATATCCGAAGCTTTTTCCGGCATAGAGGGAAAGATGCAGGGGTTGGAAGAAACAAAGTCTAAGCTCTTTGCAAATATCGAGAAGGCTTCTATCAGTCTTGAGGGGCATGAGGAGAAGCTGGAAATGGTCAACCACAAGATATCGCTTTATAAAGATGATATAAGAAAACAGCTTATGGAATTTAATGACCATCTAAAAAGTGAGCGAAAGCTGAAAAAGGAATATGTACTCCTCATAAAGCAGTTAAAAAAGATACCGGATCTTTCCGAGCCTGCCAAAGAGATTTTTAAAAAAGCGCTAATGCAGACTCAAGCAGGGGTGAAGATAATGGAACTCAAGGCTCCGGTCGGCGGAAAACAGGCCGCCCTTTATTAGAAAATGATTCGTGGTCATGGGGTCGACATCGTAGAGGTGGCTCGCGTTCGGCATCTTCTCTCCAAGTACGGCAATAGGTTTCTTCAAAAATTTTTTGGTGATGGAGAGATAGAGTCTGCCAAGAGATATAGCGATTACGCTCCGTTCATAGCTTCCCGTTTTGCCGCCAAAGAGGCGTTCGCCAAAGCTGTCGGAAGAGGGTTCGTCGGTTTTGGTCTAAGCGATGTGACAGTCTCAAGAAACGAAGGAGAACCGCCGCGCTTTTTCTTCTCCGGCAAGCTTTTACGCCTGTTGCCGGAGATAAAATCTGAAGATTTCCTGCTCTCTATTTCGCACGAAAAAAATTACGCTATAGCTTCTGTTATATGGCAAAAGAGCTCCGGTAGCGGTTTGAAATAGTAGAGTTTTTTCTTGCCAATAGTGAAGCATTTGTGTACTCTGTCCCCCTTAGTGTTTAAGACAGGCGTTCGTTTTAATTCTATGGGGGATTTCAAATGGCCAGTAATTCGATGACTAAATCTAAAATAATGGATCACCTTTCGGAGAAGATGGGTGTTACTAAAAAAGTTGCGAATGAGTTCGTGGAAGAGCTTATAACCCTTGCCTACAAAGAAGCTAAAAACGGTTTTACTATTCCAGGTCTTGGTAAGCTTGTCTTGCAGAACCGAAAAGCGCGGATGGGAAGAAACCCGCAGACAGGCGAAGCGATAAAAATACCGGCAAAGAAAGTTTGCAAGTTTCGTATTGCCAAAGCCTGCAAAGACGCGGTTCTCGGTAAGAAGTAGTTTAAACAGCTAGTTATCTCGTAGGCTGGGGTTTCCTATTTTAGGGGGGGAAAGCCCCAGCCTTTTTTTCACCTTTTCTAAATAATGTTAAAATTTTAGCATGCAAAAAATAGTCTCCACGTTTCAGATGAGAGAAATAGACCGTATAGCGATAAAAGAATACGGAATCCCCGAAACGATTCTAATGGAAAATGCCGGTTTACAATCAATAGTTTTTCTTGAAGAGATTTTTGGCTCGCTTAAAGGGAAGCGGTTCTCCGTTTTTTGCGGGAAAGGCAATAACGGCGGCGACGGATTTGTTGTCGCGAGACATATGCTTCTTAAAGGCAATAAAGTAATCGTTTATCTTTTGTCTGAAAAAAAATCTCTAAAAGGGGATGCCAAACTTAATATGGAAATTTTCCAAAGCATCGGCGGTTCAATAGTGGTGCTCCAAAACGATGCAGAAATAAAAGAGCATGAATCTTTTATAAGGGATGCCGATATTATTGTGGACGCGCTTTTGGGAACTGGAATAAGCTCTGAACTAAAAGGTATCTACAAAACGGTTGTCGAAAAGATAAACGAGTGGAAAAGATTTTGCCTCTCGCTCGATATCCCAACCGGGCTTTGCTCGGATAACGGTGCTGTCTACCCGCTTAACATTAAAGCTGACGCTACCGTTAGTTATGGATTTCCCAAAACCGGCTTAATGTTTTATCCTGCGGCGGAATCTGTCGGAAAATTAAAAGGGGTGAATATAAGCTTTCCGCTGGATTTGCTTAAAAAATCGGCATGCGATGCTTTTATTCTCGACGCGGAGTATCTGCGTGAACTGCTTTTTGCCCCGCCTCCATCGGCTCATAAAGGAACTTTTGGTCACGCAGTTGTCGCTGGCGGTTCAACCGGCATGGGAGGCGCTATCGCTCTCTCCGCTCTCTCCGCCCTTAAAGTTGGAGCGGGGCTTTCAACCGCTGTCGTTTCAAAAGAGCTTTCCGACTCTATGGAGGCCGGCATGCCGGAGGTGATGACGCTTCCAGTTGGGAAAGGCGGTTATGAAAACGGTGATGCCGATAAACTTTTGGAGTTTGCCTTCGATAAATCTGCTCTGTTGCTAGGCCCTGGCATGGGGCAAGGCGGCAACCGAACAGCTTTTATAGATAAAATTATTCGCGGTTCAAACCTGCCTCTGGTGATAGACGCAGACGGCCTAAACAACATCGCGGAAAACCCCGATATTTTACTGAAAGCGAAAACGCCGGCAGTTATTACACCGCACCCCGGCGAGATGGCGCGCCTTGCGTCTATTTCGACGGAGAAGGTGAACTCCAATCGGCTAGGCACAGCAAAAGATTTTTCAAAAAAGTTTAATTGCGTTACAGTTTTAAAAGGCGCAAGGACGGTAGTGGCGTTGCCTTCGGGGGAGGCGTATCTGAATATGACAGGCAATCCAAACCTTGCGAGTGGAGGTACGGGCGATGTCCTTGCCGGAATGATAACCGGCTTTATAGCTAAAGGCTTTTCTTCCAGCGAAGCGGCTTTTGCCGCGGTCTACATTCATGGGCTTGCGGCCGATATATATCTGGAAAAGAGTGATGCTTTTTCGCTATCGGCATCGGAACTCGTAAATCTTATTCCAGCGTCGATATCTAGAATAGTAAAGGCTGTGCGGTAAAAGAGGGCGCTACCGCCACTCGTGGTCCATCTTCTCTCCCGTTGCAGGGTTTGAAGGTATAGCATTGTTCATCGGTTCCAATGTTTTTCCAGAGAGCATAATCTTAATATCGTCTATCACTTTTTGAAGTTTGTAGCCCATCCCTCGGTATTCGCGAACCACGTTGCCTTCCCTGTCAAGAAGGATCGTTTTCATGCTGTGATTATACGCGTCGTCTTTCATATCCCACCTAAAGATTATGTTGTACCGTTCGGCAAGGTCGGCCACGTCTCCCGGGCCGCCGGTAAGGAATGCCCATCTTCGCGGGTCCGGTTCGTACTTTTTAGAATACTCGCTCATCACTTCCACGCTATCTATTTCAGGGTCGAAACTTATGCTTACAAGCTGTACATTTTTCCCTACATTCTCCAGCAGTTTGCGGCTGATGAATTTCATCTTGTTATTAAGGTACTGGCAATGGCCGTACCTGCAGGAGGTGTAGATAAAATCCATTAAAACTATCTTTCCCCTATAGTCCTCGATCACCACTTCGTTTCCTGCCTGATCTAGAAAAAATCCGTCTCTAGTCATTTCAATATCTTTCGTGCGGAATATCTGGTTAGCAGGTTTTTTCGGCTTGGTTCCTGGTATCTCTTCTATCCCTTCCATGTTGTGAAGAGGCTCTTTTGCATGTTTCGAGTGGTCTATCTGCTCGGCAAAGGACGGGCTGGAGAAACCTATTGCCATAGCAACGGCAAACATCGCAAAACAGGCGGTAAATCTTTTGAACATAATCATCGCTGGGTAATAATAGACGAATATGTTTTGAAAAAAAAGGACTAATACCTCAGGCGCGGCAAACAATATCGGAAACAAAGCTTTTAAAATCGTTACTTTAAATCTAAACGATTGTGTAGCACCGCGCTTTAGCTTTTGAGGTGATAACGTATCAATAGATATTACCAAGTAGCTTAACTTATTGTTTTTGCATAGTTTACACTTGGCATAGTATCTGCTCCTATCTAGTTTGGTGAGGAGCTTCTCGCAGGCAGAAATGCACACGCAGTCGGTCTGTTGCTGGTGTAATTGGCGGACAAAATGGTGTGCTACTATTAGTGGCTGGTAATTTAAAAATGCTTTTCAGGAGGATTTGGTGAATCGACATCTCGCAATAGATAGCTACAAGTTTTTCTCGGCCGTCGCGTTGTTATTTTTTCTCGGCACTCTGCCAGCCGGTTTTGGGAATGGCGATACCGTTTTTGCCGCTTCTGGCGGTACAGCTTCTCAAAACGTTTTCGTTGATATAGTAAAAAGGGAAAAGCCCAAGATTGTGAATATCTATACCACCCAAACGCCTAAGCAAAGGCCTCAAAGGCCTCCGTCTCAGTATGGCGGCGATCCTTACGAACAGTTTTTAGAAAAGTTTTTCGGCGGTCCCGGCGGGAGGGCGATGCCTAGAAGGTCTCTTGGCTCCGGCTTCATAATCGACAAAGAAGGCTACATACTTACCAATAATCATGTCGTTGCTCAGGCCGATGAAATACGGGTAAAACTGCAAAACGGCAAAGAGTATAAAGCTAAGGTAATAGGCACCGACCCGGAAACAGATATAGGCCTCATTAAAATCGAATCTAATGACGATTTCCCATTTGTGGAGCTGGGCGATTCCGATCTTCTTGAGGCAGGTGAATGGGTTACCGCTATAGGCAACCCGTTTGGCCTTAACCATACCGTAACGGTGGGAGTGGTAAGCGCGCTACATAGAAATATCGGTGCCGGCAAGTATGACAACTATATACAGACCGATGCCTCTATAAACCCCGGCAATTCCGGTGGCCCGCTTATTAATGCCGACGGCAAAGTGATAGGCATCAACGGCGCCA
Organism: Nitrospirota bacterium; assembly: GCA_024275955.1. Classification (GTDB taxonomy): domain Bacteria; phylum Nitrospinota_A; class UBA7883; order JACRGQ01; family JACRGQ01; genus JAJRYD01. Next base: position 58,218 of record JAJRYD010000007.1, on the reverse strand, counting down.
TTCTTCCCGGCGGCGGCGGCGGCAATATAGGGATAGGCTTTGCCGTGCCGATAAATATGGCGAAAGACATTCTTGAAGATTTGAAATCGAACCGCGGAGTAAAGCGGGGATGGCTTGGAGTAGTGATACAAAAACTAACCCCGGAACTTAAAGAAGCTCTTAAAATCGGAGATGGTGTCAAGGGCGCGCTCGTTGGCGATGTTGCTGATGGAGGCCCTGCCGAGAAAGCCGGCATTTTACGGGGAGATATTATCACCAAGTTCGGCGGTGATAGCATAGAAGGCTACGATTCACTTCCACGGGTTGTCGCTTCTTACAAGCCTGGTACTAAAGTAAAGGTACAGGTTATAAGAAGAGGGAAAGAGAAGTCGTTTAAGCTGAGGCTTGGAGATTTAAAAAAGGCTGGAAAGCCGGTGTTAGAGAAAAAAGCTGAAGAGCGTTCGCTAAAGCTTGGCCTTGTCGTAAGAAAGCTGACCCCTGAACTGCAAAGAAGCTTTAACCTAAAAGAGACTAAAGGTATTTTGGTGTTTGAGGTCGACCCAAGAGGAGCCGCCGCAAAGGTTGGGATAAGGCGCGGCGATATTATCGAAGAGGTAGGCGGTCGGCCGGTTTTAGATATCCCGTCTTTTTCAAAAGCACTTGCCAAGGTAAAAAAGGGCGAGGCGGTTCTCTTTGTAATCAAGCGGCAGGGCCGTTCTAACTTTATAGTTATCCCGCCGGAAAACGATAAATAGAAGGAACATATACCGCCCGGGGCCGTTCGGCTCCGGGTGTTTTTCCTCTTTTTCTTCGTATCAGTTATACTGCCGCTTATGAAATCTAAAAGAATCGGTATTACCACCACTGTGCCGTCGGAGTTTATTTTTGCTTCCGGTTTTGTGCCGGTAGACCTTAATAATGTTTTCGTAACCGATATAAATTCTTCTGGGTTTATAGAAATGGCCGAGGTAGACGGCCTTCCGAGAACCACATGCGGATGGATTAAAGGTATGTACGGCGCCGTAAAAGAGGCTAGAAATATCGACGCGGTAGTGGCGGTAAGCGACGGCGACTGTAGCCACACGAGATCGCTTCTGGAAATTCTAAATTTGGGCGGCATGAAGGTTTTGCCGTTCGCGTACCCTTACGACAGGGACAAAGCGATTCTTAAAAAACAGATGGAAAAGTTTGCTGGTTTTCTAGGCACATCATTTTCCTCCGCTGTTGAATGGATGGGCAGGCTCGATGAAATCCGTCGAAAACTTTGGGAGGTAGACCGTCTCACATGGGAGGAAAACAGGGTAAGTGGGTTTGAAAACCATCTTCTTCAGGTAAGCGCGTCGGATATGGAAGGCGACCCTGAAAATTTTTCTAAAAAAGTTTCGGCTTTTATAGATGAGGCGGGTCGGAGAGAGGCTCTGCCTCAGCCTATACGGCTTGCCTATATCGGCGTTCCGCCGATAAACGAAGATATTTACGACTTTATTGAAACAAGAGGAGCAAGGGTTGTTTTCAATGAAGTGCAAAGACAGTTTACTTTTCCTTCTTATTCGGATGATATTGTTGAACGCTATACGCTTTATACATACCCTTATGATGTTTTTGCCAGAATATACGATATAGAAAAAGAGATAAAGAAAAGAGAAGTTCACGGCGTTATCCATTATGTGCAGTCGTTTTGTCATCATCAGATGGAAGATGTAATGTTTAGAAAAAGTTTCCCCAAAATGCCTTTTCTCACTATAGAAGGCGACGCACCGCAAAAACTTGACGCGAGAACCAAGCTGAGAATAGAAAGCTTTTGCGAAATGCTTTCGCATAGGGAAACTTTTTCGGTATGAGAAGACTCGGCATAGATGTAGGAAGCCGACATCTAAAAATAGCTGGGTTTGACGGCGAGAGGCCGCTTTTTACCGAGATGGTCGATACAGTCTGGTTTTACCGAAACTGCCGGCTAGCCTCTGGTGAACTCGATATAGCTAAGCTTAATATCTTTAACGGCTCAGGGCATGACCCAGAGAGCTTCGATTCTGTAATCGCCACAGGTTACGGGAGGTACAACATAAGCATAAAAGGAGCCGAGGTTATCTCGGAAATACGCGCGCATGTAAACGGAGCGGTTTTTCAGACAAAGCTTTTAGACTTCACCATGATAGACCTTGGGGGGCAGGATACAAAGGCGAGCAAAGTAGAGGGCGGCAGGGTGGTTGATTTCACTATGAACGACAAATGCGCCGCCGGTAGCGGCAGATATCTTGAAAATATTGCCAACATGCTCAAAGTTACACCGGAAGAACTTGCCGCTTATAGGGAAGAGCCTGTGGAGCTTTCTGCTACCTGTGCTATATTCGGCGAATCGGAAGTGATAGGCAGGCTTGCCGAGGGAGTGAAGATGGAAAGTATTTGCGCCGGAGCAAATCTCTCTGTGGCGAGACGGGTAGCAACGATGCTTACAAGATACAAATCGAAGAAATATGTAATCACCGGCGGTGTTGCGAGAAATAAAGCAGTTGTCGAATTTATCGCTAGCCGCGTAGACGGGGAAGTTGTTGTTCCTGAAAATCCGACGTTCAACGGAGCTATAGGGTCGGCTATAAATGCGCAGAATTTTTCGCACAGTACCGGCTAAAGTTTATAATAGCTTTCCTATATTTGTGCGAAATATTTTTCTTTTTTCTCAAAAAACTGTTTTATCTAAAATTAAAAAAGTTATTTTATTTTTAGTTAGGCCTGTTTTTTTCGCACCACTTTACCGTACACTTTTGTTAAGAGGTGTCGCAACTCGAGCAAGGATGGAGAAAAATGCTATTAAGAGATAGGTCTAAGCAAAAGTTTTCAATTTACATGACCGATCTGATTTTGAATTTTATCCGGCTTGGGAATGAAAACGGGATGATGGAGAAAATTCAAAAGCTTGCGGAGAACGAAGCTTCCGGTGAATATCAGATGCTTAGAGAAGTTTTAAGAGACGGCTTTATGAAGAGCATCGATAATAATGAGATGCTGTCTATATTCAAAGAGCTGGAACTTCTGTCAAAAAAGCCTAACTGATTTTTAGCTTTTACGGTTCGGGCCGGCATGTTTTTTCTTCATTCCTAGAGCGGTTCTCGGTATATTTAACAAAGTGTTAAAAGAAGACTCTAGTGTCGATTTGGCGCCAGCAGTTTTTTTGCGTTGGCGAATCATGCTTTTTCGCACACTGTTCATCATTGTCAGCAGGGCCTGTTATTTGAGGAATCGACAGAGCCTACTTCGACTAGGTGCTTCCCATTCGTCTATTATTAAATGTCAGATTTTGTTCTAAAATGGGGCTGTTGCCGAATGAGATAAATTTGATTTTTCTAGAAATCACCAATCCCTAAAGACTCTATTTTAAAGAAGTTAGAAAATGAACTTTCCCTTGAAATGCTCAAAAAACTCTTTTGAAAACAGTCCCAAAATAGACGCGGATAGAATATGAAGCAAATAACAGCTGTATCCGTTTTTTTGTCCGATTATATGAGGCTTGCTATCAGCGGTCGCGCGGGACGGCCAGCATCCTGTCGAGCGCTTTTCTTGCACGGGAAAGGATAGGCTCTCTAACCGTTATCACAGGCTCCATGCTCCGCAACGTATCCCGCAGGTCTTCCATAGTTGTTATTTTCATATTAGGGCATACTAAGTTTTTGGATAGGAGTATAAATTCCTTTTCCGGGTTTTCTTTTTTCAGCCGGTAAAGTATCCCGAGTTCGGTGCCTATTATTATTTTCTTTGCGGAAGTTTCTTTCGCGAACTTGTAGATTCCGCTTGTGCTTCGTATTTCGTCGGCTAGCTCTAGAACTTCCGGTCTGCATTCAGGGTGCGCGACAAGCGGCGCGCCTTTGTTATCGGCTTTTACTTTTTTCGCTTCGTTTCCGGTTACAAGCTGGTGCGTGGGGCAAAAGCCTTTCCACCAGTCTATTTTTTTGTCGGTTTTTGTAGCGGCAAATTTCGCAAGGTTCATATCAGGCACCATGTAGACAGAGTCACCCTCAAGAGAGTTTACCACGGAGACCACATTAGCCGATGTACAGCATATGTCGGATTCGGCCTTTACCTCTGCCGAGGAATTGACATAAGTGACTATCGGCGTATTGCCCAGCTCTTTTTTTTTCTTTCTGAGTCCCTCTGCCGTAACCATGTCGGCCATCGGGCATCCTGCGTCTTTGTTTGGAAGGAGCACGGTTTTTTCTGGAGCGAGTATCGCCGCGCTTTCCGCCATAAAGTGTACGCCGCAAAAAGCTATAACGTCGGCATCGCTCTGGGCCGCTATCTGGCTTAGCCCAAGAGAGTCGCCGCAATGGTCGGCAATCTCCTGTATCTCGTCACGCTGGTAGTTGTGGGCAAGTATTACGGCGTTTCGTTCTTTTTTAAGCTGTAGTATCTCTTTTGTCAGCTGTTTTATTTCATTGCGCATACTCAGTAATCTGTCATACAATAACCCAATCTTCAACAGCTTTAATTCATAGCCTTTTAGAGATCTGTTGCCGAAATAGTTTTTGGAGCATTTTAAGGAAGAGAGTTATCTTTTCACTTCTTCAAGGCAGATGTTTCAGCGGTTGGCAACCTTTTAGGCAAAATCAAATTTACAGGATTTGGCAACAGCTCCCTTTAGTGAAGATTGCCCCAGTGGGTGGAGCTACTAACCTGCACCTTAAGCGGAACGGAAAGCTTCCATACAGTTTCCATAATATCCCGCGCAAGAGCGGAAAGCTTTGCCGCCCCTCTTTCGGGAACTTCGAAAATAAGCTCGTCATGCACCTGCAAAAGCATTTTCGAATCGCTCCCTTCAATGGCGGCATGAATATCAATCATCGCTTTTTTCATAAGATCCGCCGCAGACCCCTGTACCACACTGTTGACCGCCATCCTCTCGGCCATTTCGCGCATCGTTTTGTTGGCGGAGTTGATATCCGGTAGGTTTCTTTTGCGCCCCGCCATTGTAGAAACAAAACCGTTAGCCTTCGCCTCTTCTATTACCGATTTAGTAAAATCGAAAACACCGCTATACCTCGCAAAATAGTTTTCTATATAGCCAGCCGCTTCACTGCGTGAAATTTTCAGGTCTCTCGAAAGGCCGAAAGCTGTTTTGCCGTAGATTATCGAAAAATTCACAGCTTTGGCTATCTGCCGCATATCGCCCGACTCTCCGGCTATTTCGCCAAAAAGCTCCCTCGCTGTCCTCGCGTGCACATCCTCATCGCTATTGAACGATTCGGTCAGCAGTTTATCTCCGCTCAGGTGCGCGAGCAATCTAAGCTCTATCTGCGAATAGTCGGCAGAGATAAGCAACGATCCTTTTACCGCATGGAACGCCTCTCGGATTTTCCTCCCCTCTTCGGTTCTCACCGGAATATTTTGAAGGTTTGGAGAAGATGAACTAAGCCGTCCCGTGGCCGCCATCGCCTGATTGAACGATGTATGTATCCTCCCTGTCTCCGGCGACACCATAGCCGGAAGCGGTTTAACGTAGGTGGAATTCAGCTTGGCAAGCGTCCTATAACGAAGAAGCAGCAAAGGTAGCGGATGGCTCTCCGAAAGGGTTTCGAGAACTTTTTGATCTGTCGACGGGCCTCTCTTGGTTTTCTTTATAACCTTTAGCCCCAGCTTTTCAAAAAGGATTACGCCAAGCTGTTTGGGAGAAGCTATATTAAACTCCTCTCCTGCTGTTTTGTAAATCTCCTTTTCCAGCTTTCCAAGAGCTTCCTCAAGCTCTTTGGAATAGCGCTCCAGCTTACCGGCATCTATCGCTATGCCGTTTCGCTCCATCGAAGCGAGTACCTTTATCAGCGGAAGCTCCATCTCATCGTAAAGCTTTTGGAAACCTTCCTTTTTAATTTTCTTTTTTAAAATAGCGGTAAGACGAAAAGTTATATCGGCATCCTCCGCGGCATACTCTGTAGCTCTGCCTATCTCCACTTTGCTGAACGAGATCTCTTTCGCTCCCTTGCCGGCAACGTCTGAATACTCGATCATCGTGTATCCAAGCAGTCTGTCAGCGAGCTGTGAAAGGCCGTGCCGTCTCTCCTCGGCGTTCAAAAGGTACGAAGCTATCATCGTGTCGAACGACAGCGGGTTTATGTAAACCCCCTCACGCTCCAGCACAATCATGTCGTACTTTATATTTTGCCCATACTTCTCAATCTTCGTATCTTCCAATAACGGCTTTAGCATCTCTATCACTTTGCTTTTGGGCAACTGCTCTTTGGCACCGTCGTAATTATGCCCTACTGGTATGTAACAGCCTTCGCCTTCTTTATAGCTAAAGGAGATGCCGATAAGCCTCGCCTTTACAGGCTCCATCGAAGTAGTTTCGGCATCGACAGCGAACCTTTTGGCTTTTTTAAGCTCTTGCGCCAAAGCCTCCAGCTCTTTTATCGTCAAAACAGTTTTGTATCTCCCCTTTTTAGCTCTTACCGTTTCGCTCTCGTTTACCAAAGATCTAAAGCCAAGCTCTCGGAAAAGTTTTTCTGCCTTGGCCTTATTCGGTTTCGTCAGTTTCCAGCTGTCAAAATCGAGTTTCATATCCAAGTCGGTCTTTACTGTCGCCAGCCGTCTGCTAAGCCTTGCCTGAGAGGCAAACTTCGTGAGCGACTCCTTTAGCTTTGGCTGTTTAATCTCGCAGGCGTTAGCGAGAAGGTTTTCCATATCGCCGTACTCTTTTAAAAGCTTTAGCGCGGTCTTTGCCCCCACCCCTGGAACACCGGGAATATTGTCGGAAGAATCGCCCATCAGCCCAAGCATATCTACCACCCCCGATGGAGGAACGCCGAACTTTTCCTCTACGCCACTCGCGTCTATAAGCTTTTCCTTTAATGGGTCGAACATCTTTACGTTGTCGCCGACAAGCTGCATCATATCTTTGTCGCCACTATAAATGAGAACCTCGAAACCGCTCTCTACAGCTCTCTTTGCCGCGAACCCTATAAGGTCGTCGGCTTCAAGCCCCGGCTCTTTTAAGATAGGCAGGTTAAGAGCGTCAATCACCTTCTCGATAATGGGAAGCTGTACGCAAAGGTCTTCCGGCATCTTCTGCCGGTTAGCCTTGTACTCCTTGTACATCTCATGCCTAAAGGTTCTCTCCTTCGAGTCGAGCGCGATGACAAGAAAATCCGGCTGTTCCTTTCTTATGTTCTCCATCATGCGGGTAAAGCCGTAGACGGCGTTGGTCGGCGTTCCGTCAGGGCTTTTAAGGTTTCCCTTTATCCCGAAAAAGGCACGGTAATAAAACCCGGGGCCGTCCACCAGAAAGAGTCTCTTTTTACTCATCGAGTTATTGTTCCTTATATTCGTGTTACGGCATCAGCAAGCTGTCGTTAACCTGTTCCACGATTTTTTTAGCAAATATGCAGGTAGCAAAACAGCTGTCCGGTACCCTATGCCGGTATTCTACGCCCGAACGGCAAACATTTAGGAAAGAATATAGAATGGAGTATCAGGCTACTTTGCCCCCGCGATGAGTAAGAGGGGCAGATGATGCCGGACGGAAAATATCGGTTAAACTTAATTTTAGGCCGACACATTAAAGCTTTTTCAGCCACGAGTGGTTTACAGCAGGGAAACCGTAAAAATATTAGAGGGTAAGAGTGAAAAGAGAATGAAAAAAGAGATCGGCCGCGAAAGGCTGAAATACCTTCTTATTGTTATGACAGTTGTCGTTCTTTCCGTCATATCTGTTTCTTTACTGCTGTTTTACCGCTCCGTGTACGACCATTATGTGGAAACACTTTCCAAAAACACGCGAAGCCTCGCGCATTTTATAGAAACAGTAGCAAAATTTAATACTAAGCATGCAGTTGAAGGCGACCCTCAAAAATCATTTAACGCCACATTGTCTCAGATTAGGGAGCATCATAAAGATGATCACATCGGTGTGAAGCGTATTACAGATATGAGCCTGGCACTGCTAAAAGAAGGGAAGATGGAGTTTCTCCTTGAACATACTAACCAGCAGGAGTACAAAAAACCGCCCGAAATTATTAAAATGGGCAGTAGCCTTGCCAAACCTATGCAGATGGCTCTTTTGGGAAAAAGAGGAACAATGGTAGCACTTGATAATTTCGGTATTAAGGCATTGACTGCCTACCAGCCTGTCGATTGGCCCGGCTACACGGTTGGCATCGTGACAAAAATAGAGATGGGAAGAATATACGACCCTTTTAAAAAAGCGGTGGCAGGAGCTTTGGCACTGGGGTTTATCTTTACGGTTGCAGGCTCCATGCTTTTCGTCAGGCTAAGTAACCCGCTTTTTTGGGAGCTTGAAAGCCGGAACGAGGAACTAAAAACGGTAATTGCGCAGGCAGACGCGGCACAAAGGCTCCTTGTCAGAACTGAAAAGCTTGCCTCTATAGGCACGCTTTCTGCAGGGGTAGCCCATGAGATATTAAACCCTCTTAACATCATAAGCACTATGGTACAGGTAATGAAACTGGACAAACTTACGCCGGATATGAGAGAGAACCTCGGCATAATTATGAAACAGGTTAAGAGAGCTACCAAAATAACAAACAATCTGCGGATGTTCGCTCACCGGAAAAAAGCGGAAATTACCAATTTTGACATCCATGAACTTTTCGATAAAACCGCGACCCTTATTGAGCACGACCTCAGCCTTGACAATATTAGGATAGTGAGGGATTACGCCAAAAACCTGCCGATGGCAAGAGGCGATGAAGACCAGATAGCGCAGGTTTTTCTCAACCTGCTTAATAACTCCCGCGACGCTCTTAAAGGACAAGTTAAAAGCAAAATCACGGTAAAGACGAAAAACCTCGGCAAAGATATCTCTATTATCTTTTCCGATAACGGACATGGTATTCCAGACGATATTATCGGCAAGGTTTTTGACCCGTTTTTCAGTACAAAAGATCCCGGAGACGGTACTGGCCTTGGGTTGTCGTTGGTTCATTCTATAATCGAGAACCTAGGCGGAACTATAAGCGCCGGAAACAGAGACGACCACGGCGCGGAATTTACCATTATTCTGCCAGCGGGAGCCTAAAGAAAAATCAGCTGTTTTGTGTCGTGAGGAAGGTTGATATATCGGTATCTATGTTATTATCGGTGGACGGAGGTTACGATATGGAAGATAAGCGCAAGGTTTTAATAGTCGACGACGAATACGATTTTTGCAAAAGTCTAAAGGCATACCTAGATAAAGCTGGTTTCGATGCGAGCTTTACTACCAACGGGGAGCAGGCATTGGACATGATAAAAGATAACCCGCCGGATGCCGTAACGCTCGATATGAGGATGCCGTGGCTTGATGGATACCACGCGCTAAAGCTTATTAAAGAGATAAACCCCAATGTGAAAATAATAATCATAACCGCCATCGCTGTTGAAAAGATGGACGAAAAGCTCCTCGCCGCTGGCGCGGACGCGGTTTTCAGCAAACCTGTAGATCTTGAGGATCTTGTCAAACGGATTCATTTTCACCTTAAAGACTAATCACAGCTTGCCGGAGTAATATTCCACAATCTCCTTTTCCTTTGATAATTCTCTGCTAGGTACCGCGTCCTTGAGAAAACAAATCTTCTCTCTTTTGGAATAAGTTTCTCTGGCTCTAGCTTCTTTACCACCAAACCATTCACGCTCAACTCAAAAAACTTGGGCTTTGTACCTTTGCGCCATCCCTGCCGCTTTGTATTTGAAATATTTCACAAATAGAATAGAATAATAGGCGAAGGGTGCTGGGTAATACTATAAGGGGCTGTTAAGATGATAAGAAGGCTCTCTCTTTTGTTGATGGCAATGGCATTCGTGCTACCGCAGATTGCTATTTCTTCTCAAAAGGCTGTTTTTGAAAGTGCCAAAGTGTGCGGGGAGTGCCACGGAGATATCTACAATAACTGGAAAAAAAGCCTTCACGCACTTTCATATACCAACCCGATTTTTACTAACGCATACCGCAAGGCCTATACCGATACCGCTGGCAAGGCCAAAGAGTACTGCCTGAATTGTCACGCACCAACGGTCGTGGTAACCGGCGATTATGGCGCCAATCTTCCCATAACTGCCGAAGGGGTAACATGTGACTTTTGCCATACCATCACTAAGATACACCTTAATGGGGGAAACAGCACTTTCGTTAACAAGCCTGGCAAAACAAAAATATCTGTCTTAAAAAATGCCGACTCCAAACATCACAAGACTAAGTACTCGGCTGATTTTGCATCGTCAAAACTTTGCGCGGGGTGCCATGACTTTAAAAACCGCCACAATGTGCATGTAGGAGTGACATACAGCGAGTGGAAAAAGTCATCTTTTGCCAAGGAAGGAAAGCATTGTCAAAGCTGTCATATGCCGGAAGTTAGTGGGAAAACCGCCAACGAGGGGGGAAGGAACAAAATCCACGACCATTCCCTTTCCCACAATGTCGAAAGCATGAAAGATGCTGTAACCGTTAGAACTCTCAAAACAACCAATGACGGGAAAAGGCTGAAAACAAAAATAAAAATTACGAATGCCAAAGCGGGACACTCTATTCCAACAGGCACCCCTGCCCGCTTATTGATACTTGAAGTACGAACGATTGATGAAAAAGGAAATACGATAGAGAAGAAAAAAAGAACATACAGCAAGGTAATCGTGACAAAGGACAACAGAGAGGTTAGAGAGGATGGAGAAGTTTTCCTTTATGGCAGGAGGATTGCCGCGGATAACCGTTTGCAAGCAGGAGAATCCCGTATCGAAAACTTCCTTTTTACTTCCAATCTTGGAAAGGTAAAAAAAATAATAGCCAAGACATATTTTATGTATAGGCCACTTGTTACAACTGAAGTGGAAATGAAAATCAGCATTTCTGAGACAGAGCAAAAAGTGGACAAAACTCCATTACGCTAAGATAACTTCCGCCGTAGTGCAGGAAGGAGAGCTTGTCGGGCGGGGCATGACGAGGAAAAACCATTAATGTCTCGGTGAGTGATGGCTGTGCCGAACCCCGCACTGGAAAGCAATGACAAAGCTTTAGAATTGTTAATTTATGTCGGGGGGTGCTGGTATTGTTAAAGCGTTTTAGCCTGTTCGCTGGCGGAATAGCAGTGCTGGCTTTCGTTGCGATAGGGTTTTCTTCTTACAGCTCCTCTCCTACATTCTGCCGCAGTTGCCATAATATGGAGCCTTACTACCAATCGTGGAAAGAATCCAAGCATAGCGGTATAACCTGCACAAAATGTCATTTCGACCCGGGTATTGTTGGCACGCTTCGCGGCAAGTTTGAGGCAAGCGCCCTAGTAGTTAAATATCTCACTGGCACATACAGCCCTAAACCTTTTGCCCATATAGAAGATGCCAGTTGTCTACAGGCAGGCTGCCATGTAAAAGAGAAATTAGGGGAAACAAAACCGTTTAAAGGCAAAGCAGAATTTAACCACCAGCCGCATTTCAAGGAAGGGCTTGAAAATGACCTTAAATGCACCTCCTGCCATTCCCCGTTAAAAATCGGAAAACATATATCGGTAAATGAAATGCGCTGTTATCTGTGCCATCTGCAGGAGTTTGATTCTACTAAAACCACGGCTGACAACAGCGATACCCAATGCGCGCTCTGCCACAAAAAATTGCCCAAACTAATCGAGCTTGGCAAAAGAAATATAGAGCATGAAACAATAGCCGAGAGAAAAGTAAACTGCTACGAGTGCCATAGCGATGTTGTGAAGGGCAGAGGCACCGTCAAGGAAAGCACCTGCTACAACTGTCATAATTTTGAAGAGCGCGTTGTGGTTAAAGGTAAAAGGGTGGAGCTGCATCGTATACATGCAGCAAAGCACCTAGAATGCTTCCTTTGCCATGAAGATATAAAGCACCGCTCAGACCCTAAGGCAAAGGTGGCCGGTTCCGACTGTAAATCGTGCCACCTTGCGAAACATTCCGGCATAAAAACCCTTTATAGCGGGCGTGGCGGGCTTGGAACGCCGGACAGACCCGGCCCGATGTTTCAGGCGGGAGTGGACTGCATCGGCTGCCACGATTCTGCTTGGCCTGCTTTGAACCCTGACTTCAAGGGCCAATCAAAAATTGCTCTTAAAAAAAGATGCGTGGAATGTCATAACAACGACAAACGGTATGGCGAGATACTAGAGCAGTGGAAAGAAATTATAGAAAAAAGGCTTAATGAAGTCGCTAGTAAGATGGAGAAAGCTAAATTCAAATTCGGCAAAAAACCGGATGATCAAAAAATTGCCCGACTCATGGAAAATGCCAGCTATAACTACTATTTCGTCAATCAGAGTGTCGGCATCCATAATGTAGGCTATTCACTTAACCTGCTTGAGGCCGCGGAAAATAGCCTTAACCTTGCGATGGGGCTTGAAATAAGGGGAGAAGTTTTAGCGGTGCCGAAGGAAAAAGGCATCTTCTGGTTTGTCGATACGGAAGGCTTGGATCCCGTTCGTTTCGATCACTCGCTTCACCAGACTATGTCCCCAGAGTGCGGGGACTGCCATGATAGATATTTCGACATGGATTTCGGTAGCGCAGATTCTCTTGGGCTTTTAACGATGAGCAATATGATTCGCGGTAAATATTGCGGCGGATGCCATAATGGCGAAGGTGCCACCGCAGTTACCGAAGACTGTACTTTTTGTCATATAAAACCGGATGACTTCTGATTCGTTGCTTGGATTACAGCATCAAGATTACCTGCAAGGCAAAAAGTGAGAAGTTCGGTTATGCCTGCTGAAAGTGCAAACAACCGCAACAGCCTGCCCAAACACTAATCTGCTTTGATGAAGCCTATCTCTCTACCCCATTTCAATGTTCTTAAGGGACTGTTTCCAAAAGAGTTTTTTGAGGATTTTAAGAAGAAGTTCATTTCCCAACTTCTTTAAAATAGAACCTTTAGAGATTGGTAATTTGTAGAAAAACCAAATTTATCTCATTCGGCAACAGCCCCCTTAAAAGACAGCAAACGGTTTTGCCGTCTTGCCTGACGGCAAAACGAAACTTATAGATACCGTGAGCCAACCTTCCTCCAGCTCCGTAGCTAAAGATATGTAATAAGGAGATTTAGGAAAAATTGTAACTTATTCTTTATAATATGCTCGTATTGCTAATTGGGGTTTGTTATAATTCGGCTAAGCGGGGGGTGATGCGATGCCGTTTTGGAAATACTGGTTCAGCCATGCTACTGGACAGAAGCTCGAGCTTGCTGGGCAATATTCTAAAGATTTGGTTAAAAGTTCGCTAGATGTAATTATCACCGTGGATGAAAACCGCGACATCGTCGAGTTCAACCCTGCCGCTGAGAAAACCTTCGGCTATTCAAAAGACGAAGTTATAGGAAAAAATGTAGGACTGCTTTACGCCTACCCGGAGGATGAAGCCAAAGCACTGGAAAGCTATAAGCAAAATGGCCTGTTCCTAGGCGAAATTTATAACAGGCGCAAAAACGGCGAAGTTTTCTTATCGTACCTTTCTTCTACTAAGCTGATAGATGCCGGGGGAAACTTCCTCGGGCATATGGGAATATCGAGAGATATTACGGAACAGAAAAAAGCCGAAAAGGCACTGAGGGAAAGCCGTGAAAGCCTTAAGCAGGCTCAGGAAATCGCGCGGCTTGGAAACTGGGTATGGGACTTTACGAAAGACGAGCTTTTTTGGTCCGACGAGATATATAGGATATTCGGTTTTCAGCCGCAGGAGTTTGCTCCTGATTTCGAATCTTTTTTTGGCTATACCCACCCTGACGACAGGGAGTGGGTTAAGAACTCTCTTATTAAGGCAAAGGTCGAAAGAACCCCGCTGGATATCACGAACCGTATTATCCTTCCCTGTGGTTCTTGCCGAATTGTTCGCGAGCGGGCCGGAATCATTACCGACCAAACCGGAGAGCCTATTCGGATGATTGGAACGGTTCAGGACATAACAGAACAAAAAACGGCAGAAAATATGTTAAGAACTGCCAAGGAGAACGCGGAAAAGGCAACCAAGCTCAAAGACAAATTTGTAACCTTAGTCTCTCACGATCTAAGAGGCCCTATAGGGGCGATGCTTGGCTACCTTAAGCTTATCAAAGACGATACCGTAGAGCCGGTTGGTGAGGGAGCAAAATTGATTCTGGAGGCCGCTATCGAATCGGGAATGAAGATGAACGAGCTTATCAACGAACTTCTTACCGTATCCCGCCTTAAGACCGGAGCAATTACCCCTCAAAACACATTTATAGATGTTCAACACCTCGTTGCCTCTGTTGTCCTTGAAAAAGCCTATCAGGCGAGCGAAAAAGGGATAAACATCAATATCGATATCTCTCCCAACTCAAGAGTTTACGCAGACAAAGTGCTGATTCAGGAAGTTTTGGCGAACCTGATAATCAATTCGATAAAGTTCTGTAAAAAAGGGGATACCATACAGGTTTTCATTCCCGAAAATGAACCTTCCACCATCGTAGTCGAGGATACTGGTTCCGGCATAGATCTGGAACGGCAGGAATCTATCTTCCGGTACGAAGAAAAAACATCCACTCTGGGAACCGCCGGCGAAGCAGGAACAGGGTTGGGGCTTCCGCTTTGCAAAGATATTTTAGAAGCGATGGGAGGCAAACTGGACATTGAATCAAAACCAAATAAAGGGAGCAGGTTTTTTATTCGGCTTCCGTATGCCAGACCGCTTGTTATGATGGTTGACGATGAGAGAACAGAGAGAAATCTTTTTAAGGAATACCTGAAAAAGATAGATATCGGTTTTGTGGAAGCAGACAATGGACGGACAGCTATTGAACTGCTGGATAGCATTAAACCGCATTTAATTATTACCAATGCCAACATGCCGGTTATGGATGGTTTCAAGTTTCTAGAGTTCCTTAAGTCGGAAGATTCCAACAAGTCAATCCCTGTGATTATGATCACTTCTGATACCGGCATCGAAACCCGCCGAAAAGCTCTTGATATGGGTGTTGACGATTTCCTTACAAAAAACGTCGACTCATCCGATTTTATAAGCCATGTGAAACAGTTTATCGGGTAGTTAGCCTGTTTCTCTTTAAACCGCTTTGTTGCGGTGCTTGCCTAGCGCCTAAGCGGTATCTTAAAAAGACCACTGCCCAAAGACTAAAGAACGACATACTTTGCATTGAAAAATTTATTGACCGCGATACTATCTTAGAGTCTAATTTTCAAAATGATTGCCAGAGTATATAGCGCGTCTCATTTAGGCATTGAAGCTTTGCCGGTAGAGGTGGAGGTAGATCTTACGCCGGGAACTTTTTACTATGTAACCGTCGGGCTTCCAGACACGGCGGTAAAGGAAAGCCAAAATAGAATTTTATCGGCTCTTAAAAATTCCGGCTTCGAAGCTCCGATAAAAAAGATAACAGTAAATCTGGCACCGGCAGATATAATAAAAGAAGGCTCCTCTTTCGACCTTCCTATCGCCGTAGCTATACTTGCCGCGCAGGGCATCATCCCAAAGGAAAAGCTTAAAAATCTTTTCTTCATGGGCGAGCTGGCGCTTGACGGGCGGATAAAACCTGTAAAGGGGGTACTCTCTGTCTCTGTAATGGTAAGAAAGATGAAAGGTAAAACTCTCGTTACCCCTTTGGCCAACGGGGGAGAGGCGGCCGTGGTGGAGGGAGTTACCGCCATACCTGTCGCGAACCTTACAGAAGTAGTAGAGTGGCTAAACTCCGAAAAAGAGATAGCCCCTGCCTCCGCCGAAAAACTGCCGACAGCCGAAACCTTCCCGGATGAGCTCGACTTTATCGATGTAAAAGGCCAGCCTCATGTCAGACGGGCTATCGAGGTGGCGGCGGCCGGCGGGCATAACATGCTTATGGTCGGTCCGCCAGGTTCCGGCAAATCTATGATAGCTAGAAGGCTTCCTACCATAATGCCAGAATGGACGCTTGAGGAGGCTATCGAGTCGAGCAGGGTGCATAGCATAGCTGGCCTTTTGCCGAGCGATTCCCCCCTTCTGCCAAGAAGGCCTTTCCGGTCGCCCCATCATACCGTCTCGGATGCTGGGCTGGTTGGGGGCGGGCATAGCCCGATATTGCCCGGCGAGGTATCACTCTCCCACTACGGGGTTCTTTTTCTCGATGAACTGCCGGAGTTCCGCCGGAGCGCGCTGGAGGTGCTAAGACAGCCATTGGAAGACGGTAAAGTGGTAATCTCGCGCGCCAGCATGTCTGTAACATTTCCGTCGAATTTTATGCTGGTATGCGCGATGAACCCATGCCCTTGCGGATACGAGACAGACCCTATAAGGGAGTGCAAATGCACCCCCCACCAGATAAACCGCTACAGACAAAAAATATCAGGCCCTATGCTCGACAGGATGGACATTCATGTAGAGGTGCCTGCTGTAAAGTATCAGGAACTAAAATCAGATTCCGGCTCCGAAACCTCAGCCGCCATACGGGAGAGGATAACAAAAACACACAAAACCCAGAATATCCGCTTCGCCAAAAGCAGTATTTTCCGCAATGCCGAAATGGGAGCAAAGCAGATTAAAAAGCATTGTGAGATCGGCGGGAGTTCCGAAAAACTGCTGAAATCGGCAATGGAAAGGCTTGGGCTTTCGGCAAGAGCCTACACAAGAACCCTCAAAGTGGCTAGAACAATAGCCGACCTTGCCGGCTGTGAAAAAATAAAAACCGAACATACCGCCGAAGCTGTGCAATACAGAGCTATAAATTAATTTTTATCTTACTAGGAAAGCCTATAAGTTTTTGATATTCTGTGGTGGTCGCAGTTCAACTTTAAATTAGAGGTTTAGATGAGCATCAGAAATATTGTCGCTTTCTTCGCGGTTGCTGTATCAATTCTTTCCATTCCGGTTTTGGCCTTTGCCTCTGGCAGTGGTGGAGAACGTATAGATCTTACAGAAAACTGGGTAGGCTACGCGTCAATCGTCGTATTCGTACTTGCTTATGCTCTGGTAATGTCGGAAGAGTTTATCCACTTAAGAAAGAGCAAGCCGGTACTTCTGGCGGCTGGAATAATTTGGGCTATGATAGCGCTTGCCTACGCGGCCCACGGCGACAAACATACCGCCGAAGCGGCAATACGGCATAACTTTTTGGAATTTTCGGAGCTTTTCTTCTTTCTGCTGGTAGCGATGACCTACATAGCATCGATGCAGGAAAGACTTGTATTTGAAACCTTGCGGGTATGGCTCGTCAAAAAAGGGTTCAGCTTTAGGAAAATTTTCTGGATTACAGGCATTCTAGCTTTTTTCATCTCGCCAGTGGCGGACAACCTTACCACCGCGCTCCTTATGTGCGCTGTTGTTATGGCTGTAGGCGGAGACAATAAAAAATTTATAGGCATCGGCTGTATAAACATAGTGGTCGCCGCCAATGCCGGCGGAGCGTTCAGCCCGTTTGGAGATATAACAACCCTTATGGTTTGGCAAAAAGGAATAGTAGCTTTTCAAACCTTCTTCCATCTGTTCATACCATCGGTAGTAAGCTATGTTATTCCTGCCGCGTTCATGCATTTTGCGATAGACGACGAACAGCCGGAACCATCCACAGAAGAGATAAGAATGAAACGGGGCGGAAAGAGAATTATGCTCCTCTTTCTCCTTACCATCATTACCGCCGTAAGCTTCCATCAGTTTCTTAACCTGCCTCCGGCTATCGGCATGATGACGGGCCTTGCGTACCTGAAGTTTATGGGCTTTTACCTGAAGATAACCCACGGAAAAATCGACGAAGAAGATCAGGAAATAGTGCCGACCAGAAGAAGCGGCGACGAACCACTAAAAGAAACTCCGTTCAACATATTCAATAAAGTGGCGCAAGCGGAGTGGGATACGCTCCTTTTCTTTTACGGCGTAATACTCTGCGTAGGCGGGCTTGGTCTTATCGGATATCTTGGAATGGCATCGGAAGCGATGTACGTTGGGATGGGACCTACCACAGCCAATATTATTGTCGGCTTCCTTTCTGCCATTGTAGATAACATTCCTGTAATGTTCGCGGTACTTACCATGCACCCCGACATGTCTCTTGGACAGTGGCTCCTAGTTACTCTTACAGCCGGTGTAGGCGGAAGCATGCTTTCGGTGGGAAGCGCGGCTGGGGTGGCGCTTATGGGTGCCTCCAAAGGAAACTACACATTCTTTGGGCATCTTAAATGGGCGCCGGTAATCGCGCTTGGCTATGGCGCGGCGATACTTACGCACCTATGGGTAAATGCCGCTTTGTTTGATGTGCCGACAAAACCGTTTTAGCTAAAGCCGTTTACCAAATAGGAAACTCTGACAGAAGGCCGGCACATGCCCCGCCTTCTGTCAGAGTTTCAACCAGCGGGCGGGGGAAACTTCGCTGACGCTACGCTTTAGCTAAAGCGGCATTAAAGGGAGCTGAAAGGAAAGGCCTGCGCCTCTCCAGTTAGCAAGCGCAAGAAAATTTTGCTCCATTGCATTTTAGAGGAACAGGCATCCACCTAGCAGACAGGAAAAGAACAGTTACTCTCTTTAGTTGAATTATAAGTCTGTTTTAATCTCATCACGAGGAGCCGACATAGTTGACAGCATGGTAACCTGCTTGATTGCCGCAGAGTACCGGCGCGTTATCGCGCAATGACAACTTTGCGGGCAAAGGCGATAGCGGATGAAAAACCGAGGCACTACCGAAAAACCAATCTTCCTGCAAAGAGTCTCTGTTTATCGTAGAATGGTGCGGAGGGTCTCTCTCTTTAACCTCATGCGGTAAGAGTTGGTATCGAGAGGCTATATATATATTCAGGCTCTCCCTAATGCAGAGCCTACGCTTTAAAAAGATTCCTGATAAATTTAGAAAGTGGTGAACGGTTATGAAAAAAAAGAACCCTATAGACCTCCGGCACAATGCTCCATTAGAGAGAGCGTTCTACCACATCACTTCTTCATTTTCCGAACTGGTGAAAAGCAAAACAGCAGGCGGCGTTGTACTCTTTATCTCCGCGGTTATCGCTCTTGTGGCTATAAACTCGCCGCTAGCTTCCATATACCAGCAATTTATCAATACGGAAATAAGCCTGAGAATAGGACAATGGGAGCTAACAGAGTCGCTTGCCCTTTGGGTTAACGACGGACTGATGGGGATATTCTTCCTGCTTGTAGGGCTAGAGATTAAACGAGAAATTATTTTCGGAGAGCTCTCCACACTAAAGAAAGCGGCCCTGCCTGTAATAGCGGCTACCGGAGGGATGGTTCTGCCGGCATTTATTTACTATTCGATTAACAGCTATCCGCCAGCATCAGTCGGATGGGGAATACCTGTCGCCACAGATATAGCATTTGCCATAGGGGTACTCGCGCTTTTGGGCAACCGCGTTCCTAAAAACCTATATATATTTCTCATCACACTGGCGATAGTGGACGACATGGGAGTGGTAGCGATAATCTCTATTTTTTACACCGACAGCATATCTACCGTATATCTGTCGCAGGCACTGCTCATTTTGCTGTTTCTGGCGTTCCTTAACCTCGTAGGGATACGCAATAGCCTCCCTTACTACCTTATAGGCTCACTCATGTGGTTTACCATACATCTGTCAGGAATCCACCCATCAATTTCCGGGGTGCTGGTAGCTATAACAATCCCGGCCTACCCGAAAACAAACCCGCAATATTTTCGTGAAAAAATCAAAGCGATGTTTCGCGCGTGGAGAAAAAAATCGAAACGTCTGCGCGAAATTCCAGACGATGAAGAACAGCACGACGTAACACTGATGTTCGAGGAAACTACCAGCCTTACAAAAAGCACCCTTCACAACATAGCCGATACGATAAGAACTCCGGTTATCTTTCTCATAATGCCTCTTTTCGCCTTTGTAAACTCGGGAGTGGCGATAGATGTTAGTCTTCTGGCAAGCGATATGCTAAACCCCGTGCCTATCGGAATAATTCTTGGCCTCACGGTAGGAAAGTTCGTTGGTATACTCTCGTTCAGCCTGATAGCTGTTAAATTAGGTTTCGCTAAAATGCCGTCACGGATGACCACCCGCCACATATCGGGAGCCGCCATCCTCGGCGGTATGGGATTTACCATGGCTATATTCATAGCAGGGCTAGCCTTCCGCTCAGACCCAGAACTTTTGCGCCTAGCAAAGATGGGAATACTTGTCGCCACCGCGTTTGCCGGAACTATCGGGTACTCACTTCTCCGCTTTGGCACCGACAAAAAGCATTACAGGGTTAAACTGCCGGAAGATTTTAAACACCCTGTGTAACTCCATGCTGGCAAGACAGGCACCATGCTCATAGTGACTGTTTCCGAAAGAATTTTAAGAGGGAAGTATTTTCTAATTTCTTAAAATAGAACCTTTAGAGATTGGCAATTTGTAGCAGAACCAAGCTTATGGGGCTGTTGCCGAAATAGGTTTTGAAGTATTTGAAGAAAAGACTCATCTTTTAACTTCTCCAAAATAGATGTTTTAGCGATCGGCAATTTTAAACAAAATCAAATCTATCGGATTCGGCAACAGCCCCCTTGTGTCATTCGACCATAGCCCCTCATACCTCTTTTCCACTTATAGAGCAGGTGTGAGACGGAGCTGTTAAAAGTATTTGAGGGGGAAAATAGAAACGTGACGCAAATATTTCTACCGCAAAATATGCTTACAGCCTGCCTTCTCTTACAAGAAGCGCAAGCGCGTGGGAAGGATCGAGATTCTTAATGTCATTCCCTTTGCCAAAAGTATGCAGATGCACCTGCCCCATCCTGACAGCCCCATCCAGTATAAAAGCCCCTTTGCCGGTAACAAGCAGTTCTAGATTAAACTTTCTTATTCCGGCAAGTATCAGCTGGAGCTGTATCCACGCAAGCTGGCTAGCCAAGTCGATAAGCTCTTTTTCGCCAAGCTCTTTTCTTTCGGAAAGCACCACCCGCGCAAGACGGGTTAGTGCCGCTTCTTTCGTTTTACCCTTTCCGTCCGGTGTCGGGCAGTTATACTCCTTTGGTTTTATAAGCCCCAAAGCAAGGTAGATATCCCCAAAAATGGAAAAATATTCGTTGGCGACAGGCACCTCTCTGCCTTTTATCGGAAACGTGGCGCTAACCGACTGAACAGGCGTGCGAAGATAGCCGGTGTAAAGCAGTTCGCCGCCGCTTAAACGGCTAAAATCATCGTCCCCTTTGTTTACCAGCTTACCTTTGCGTACAGGAGTAATGTCGGTCGTGGTCGAACCTATATCGACAAACAAAAAATCGCCCGTCAGGCCTGAAAGCCATAGAGGAGCCGGCATCCAGTTGGCCGAGGCGACATCTTTTGGCGAGGTAATAGCTTTTGTAGGCGCCACCAGTTCGCCGTTCCTTGAGAAAACCTTAAGGCTGGAGCCGGCAGAGCCGAAAGCCGCGTCTACCTCGCTTACTATATGCCTAACGCCGTGGGCGCGCGACGCGAAAGAATCGCACAGCTCGCCGGACATAGTTAGAACAGTAGAAAGCTTTTTCGATTTCGGCTTTATTTTCTTTAGTTCTTTTTTTAAAAGCTTTGGATAGCGAAAAAGCTCGAACGGAACGAGGCCATGCTCCCTCGCCCCTTTTTTAGAAAAGTAAGTCCACTTTATAAAAGCGCCGCCTACATCTATCGCGAATATATCTGTCATTCTTTTACCAGCGCGCTGGCAAACTGGTTTAGAACCAGTTCCGCTATATTAAAGCCAGCCGCACCGGCATACAGCCTGTACGAGGTGGTAAGCCTCGGGTTAATCTCTATCAATATTATATCTCCATCGCTGTCAACAAAGTCGATGCCCCAATAGCCGTTAAGGCCGGACACCTTTTTAGAAATTAATTTTACAATAAATTCAAGCATATCCCAATTCTGATAGTCTGTAATAAGCTCTGGCTTTACCGCCCCTTGCCCGAAAACATTCAACTGCCTGCAAACCCCAAGCAGTTTTGTGTCGCCCGCACTGCCTATTATCCCAGCACTCAAATGCTCACCCTCGGCATAGTCCTGCAAAAGACAGCCTTTCAGCAAAGATGGAACTTCGCTTTCATCTCTTACCAACAAAAGGTTTTCAGAGCCTGCCCCGTCTACAGGTTTTATAACTGTTGGAAAAGCGGAAACGGTTCCGTCAAACGGCTTTGTATCCGGCATCCGCACTACACCTTTAAGGGCCGAATATGTTTTTAGCTTACTCCCGCACACTTTTACCGCGCCGGAAGACGCGCCGATAACCATAACGCCGATACCTTCCGCCATAACTGTAAGCCGGTGAAGCAAACCATCGCACTCTGGAGCGATTATCCATACAGCGTCCGCTTTTTGTAACTCTCTTTCAAATGTTTTAAGCAAAACATCGGCGGAACATCTGATAACTTTATCAGCATTAAAGCTTTTTGAGTCTAGCGCAGGCGAAAGAATAGCAACAACGCTCATGCCGTCGAGCCGGCTCAAATCGCCAAGCAGGCTTGAGAGCATAAGAGTACCCTCCTCCATAAAAGGCTCCGCCCCTTCGCCGCCGGCAGAGGCATACTCGAATACAAAGATGTTCATAGCTAAAAAGGTAGCACAGCTTGGCGGTAATGCGATATTCTCAACAGCTAGTTAAACTCTCCAACAGTGAAAATTTAACAGACCGCTATTGAGGTTGCATCGATATTTTTGAGAGGTCTCTGCATCTAAGCTTTCAGCGCGACACAAACCGCATAAACGCTAGGCGAGGCTTGGAGCATATGAATAAACTGGAGAAGTGGGAGCGTGATGATCTGATAACAATCATAATTTCAGGAAAAGTTCTTGAAGAATCTCGGAAGGGAGGAAACCGGCAACGGTCCCAAAAAGCAGTTGGTGGCGTATTCACAATTCCGACTAGCCCTAATAATGAGGAAATAGATATCTTGCGTAAAATTGAAAAGATACTCTTCCCAGATGGAGCCAAAAATATTAATGAGAAGAATGATGTAGATATCGTATTTGATGCTTGGAAATATCCCGCTATTCTAATTACTGCCGATGGCGACTCAAAGCGTCAAGCCTGTGGAATACTTGGCAACAAACAAAAGCTGAAAAATATTTTAGATATAGATGTAATGACTGATAAAGAGGCTGTGGAACTGGTTGAGACCAAAATCAAGAAACGCGATGAACGCTATAGACGTATAGAGTTAGAAACTGGTCAAAAGCTACCTTCGTGGGTTGGTAAAGACTAAAATCAAAAAAGACAACACAGAGCATGGAGGCGGTGGTACGGCAGATGACAGGCGCAACGGATAGATAAAGTTATTTTGCGAATTAGCCAGAGTGCGCCAATAAGCTATATTTTTCGCCTGCGGGGCGCTTATCGAAATGACAGCGCCATCTTTCACTCCCACGCCATTAGCGTAGGCTTATCCAAAGCAAGGAGCTTGCACGAGGAGAAGCGAGCAATACGAGGAGCCTAAAGTTTTCGGCAAGAGAGCGCAGGCTCTCTGCGTAACCAATCAAAAAACTTCAGGCGACGACATAGTGCGACGCTTATCCAAAGCAAGGGCGTGGCTAATGTTTTTCGGTGAGGCGCGCCGCTTTACCGCGAAGATCGCGCAGGTAGTAAAGCTTTGCCCTGCGAATCTTATGTTTGCGGATAACTTCTACCTTTTCGACACGAGGTGAATGAAGAGGAAAGATCCTCTCTATGCCTGTGCCGTGAGACATCTTTCTTACCGTAAAAGTTTCTCTGGTGCCTGTGCCGCGTTTGCGAATTACTATACCTTCGATAACCTGAATTCTTTCCTTCGTTCCCTCTACTATTCTCATATGAACCTTTACCTGATCTCCGACATTAAATTTCGGCGGGTTCTGTTTCAGGTAGGCTTTTTCTACTACATCAATTATCCCGTTCATCGCCCGGTCTCCTTCTCTTTCCAAATAATGAATCGGTAATAATAGCAGATGCCCCCCTTACAGGCAAATGATTAAATTCACCCGCCCCCTCTATAGGGGATAGCTGGTAGTCGGCCATTTCCATCAGTTCAGGTGCCAGCCCATACGCTGTGCCGAAAAGGATTACCCATTCATCTGCCTCACAGCTTTTTGCCCTCCACTCTTCTGGGGTGATAGAACTTGGTGATTCTATTGCGCTTGTAGCCAAAATCTTAACTTTTTTCGACCGTTTTTTAACTTTTTGAAGCATAATCTCTACCGAACCGGCAGTCTCCATAATATCGAGCGCCTCCACCCTTCGTTCGAACTCACCTTTGAGAAAATCGCCTTCTATCCAATGGCTCTTGAGCCTGTCTACCATTATTTTTTGGTCTTCCACCGGAGTGATGATGAAAACCGACCTCGCCCCATAGGTTCGGCCTATCCTTGCCATGTCATGCACGTCTATCGTGGTAATAGAGCCGACCATCGGCTGGCCGTCTTTGCCGAGTACCGGATAGTGGACAAGCGCTATCGAAAATTGAGTGGAAACGGCATCGCTTTTAGACAAAAGATCCGGCCTTACCTTAGCAGTTTGTTTTAGCGATTCTTCCCGCCTCCAGTTTTCTATTTTTTTGTGGTGTCCGGAAAGCAAAACATCCGGTACCTTCATCCCTTGAAAATCTTCCGGTCTTGTGTAGTGCGGATACTCCAGTAAGCCTCTCTCGAAACTTTCCGTCTCCAGCGATTCGCTGTTGCCGACGGCACCCGGCAAAAGCCTGAAAATAGATTCCACCAGAGCCGCCGCCGCTATCTCTCCGCCGTTCAGCACGAAGTCGCCCAAAGATATCTCCTCGTCTATAAAACCGTCGGTTACTCTCTGGTCTACACCTTCGTAACGGCCACAGACAAACAGCAACCTTTTTTCTTTTGAAAGCCTTACCGCGTCGCTCTGGCGGAACGGTTTCCCTCTTGGCGTAAGCAGAATCCGCCTCGCCGGAGCATCTTTGGTAATCGCTTCCAATGCCGAGACTATAGGCTGTGGTGTCATCACCATCCCCGCGCCACCTCCGTACGGTTCGTCGTCGGTTCTTCTGTGCTTATCTTTTGTGTACTCTCTTATGTCGTGAACTTGTATATCTATAACCCTCGCCTCTATAGCTTTTTTGAGAAGCGATTCGCTAAAGATTGAATCAAAAAAAGATGGAAATATCGAAAGTATATCTACGCGCATCAGTCGGCAAGCCCTTCCATAAGATGGATGGTAAGAATGCCGGCCTCTATATCTACATCAAGGATTACTTCGTCGATAACAGGCAGAAGTATCTCTTTGCCTTCAGCCGTCGTTACTTCCCATACATCGTTAGCGCCTGTAGAGATAACCGATGTTATATTACCGAGTTCACTACCATTCTCTTCCAGCACTTTGAGTCCTATAAGGTCGGCCTCGTAGTATTCGCCTTCCTGTAAATCTGGGAGCAAAGAACGCTCCACGAAAAGCTCCATGTTAATAAGGCGGGAAACCTCTTCTGGAGAGGAGAACTGCTCCAAACGAACAGCCCAAAATTTTGACATGCTTCTGGCTGATGAGATAGAGACCTTTATCCCCTCTTTATCTCTGCCCTGTTTTAAAGCGATGCCGGAAAGGGGAGAAGCTGATTCGAAGATATTCGGCAGGTACGGCTCAAACCTTATCTCGCCACGCACTCCGAAAAGTTTTTGAAAACGGCCGCAGGCTACAGGTTTGGCTGGCAAACTACTCCAGTATTTCGAGCGCCGCGCGCTTGTTCTTCCTCTTTGCCGCCACGCTCAAAAGAGACCGTATAGCTTTGGCTATCCGTCCCTGCTTTCCAATCACTTTACCGAGGTCGCCGTCGGCTACCCGCAGTTCCAAAACAGTGGTGCCTTCCACATCAAGTTCGTTCACATCAACGCTCTCAGGATACTCGACAATCCCTTTGGCGATAAGCTCAACAAGAGGTTTCATTTATATATCCTCTCTTATTTGGTAGCGAGCGAAACGCCCTGCTTTACAAAAAGGCTCTTTACCGTAGCGGAATATTTTGCCCCTTTTTTAATCCATTTTTCGGCCGATTCCTTTTTAACCGTTACATCTTTGGTAAACGGATCGTATGTACCGACTATCTCAAGATATTTTCCGTCGCGTGAACTGCGCTCATCTGTAGCGACTATTCTATAAAAAGGTTGCTTCTTTCTCCCAAAACGGGACATTCTCAAAGTTACTGCCATTTTTCCTCCTTTAAGGTCTAAACTAATTAAAACCCTGCTTGCCCATCGATGCGAGCCTATTCATAAACCCGGGTTTCTTGAAATTCTTCATCATTTTTCTCATTTTTACAAACTGTTTTAAAAGTTTGTTTACATCGCTAACCTCTGTACCGCTTCCCCTTGCTATCCTCACCTTGCGGCTACCAGAGATGATATTATACGACCTTCTTTCCTCTTTGGTCATCGAATTAATAATCGCCTCCACTTTTACAATCTGACCGTCGTCTATATCGGCCCCTTTTGGAAGCTTGAAACCTGGAATCATAGACATCATATCGCTCATCGGCCCCATTTTCTTTACCATTTTTATCTGCTCTTTAAAATCTTCAAGGTCAAACCTGCCGCTTGCCAGCTTTTTCGCAAGTTTCTCCGCGTCCTCTTCGTCTACTTCTTTCTCTACCTTTTCTATAAGGCTAAGCACGTCGCCCATGCCGAGTATCCTTTGCGCCATCCTGTCTGGATGAAACTGCTCAAACTGGTCGCTCTTCTCTCCGATGCCGGAAAACTTTATAGGACAGCCGGTAACACCTTTGACCGAAAGCGCCGCCCCGCCCCTCGCGTCGCCATCCAGCTTGGTAAGAACAACGCCGGTTATGCCTACCCGTTCGTGGAAAGTTTTGGCCACTTCGGCCGCCTGCTGGCCGGTCATAGCATCGGCCACAAAAAGAGTCTCTGTAGGCGTTGCCAGCTTTTTAATCGCCTCAAGCTCTGCCATCATCTCTTCGTCTACCTGCAAGCGTCCTGCGGTATCTATTATCAAAAGGTCTAAAGACTCTTTCTTAAGTTCCTTTAACGCTCCCTTTACTATCTTCAACGGGTCGCTCAAGCCGTCACCCTTAAAAACAGGTATCTCCAACTGCTCGCCAAGAACCGCCAACTGCTCGCGCGCCGCGGGGCGGTAAACATCAGCCGAGACAATCATCGGGCTATACTTTTCCTTAGACAAAAGGAGAGCAAGTTTTCCAGTCGTCGTCGTTTTACCAGAGCCTTGCAGACCGGCCATCAATATTACAGTCGGCCCTTTTTCGGCTTTCGTAATCCCCACAAGCTCGCCGCCAAGAAGCTTAACCAGCTCCTGATGGACTATCTTTACTACCTGCTGGCCGGGAGAGAGAGATTTATGAACATCCTTGCCGGACGATTCCTTCTTTATAGTTGCGATAAAATCTTTCACCACAGGAAGGGCGACATCGGCTTCGAGGAGCGCTGTACGCACCTCTTTTAGAGCTTCGGTCATGTTCGCCTCGGTAAGGCGCGCAAGACCCCGTATTTTCTTTAATGTCGCCGATAAACGCGATTCCAGCTGGTCAAACATAAGCGGAGGATTGTATCAGGATGTGGGGGATTTTGTCAATTTGGATCAAACCATCTATAAAACTGGCAGGTGGCGGCTACTCTTTTTTAATTTCTATGCCGAGTTTTTTGATTTTGTACCAGATGCTCCGTTCCGAGATACCAAGTTTTTCGGCGGTTTTGTTTTGTTTCCAGTCGTTCTCTTCCAAAGCTCTTAGCAACAGCTTTCTTTCGAAATCGGCAACGGCAGATTCCATACTCCCCTTAGAAGCGGTATCGGCATCACCCGCCGCCGGTACGGAGAATCTGTACGTGGAGCCGCGGACATCTTCAATCAATATCTTATCCCCTTCCGAAACAGCGACAGCCCTCTCGATAACATTTTCCAGCTCTCTTATATTTCCCGGCCACGGCTGTTTAACAAGATAGTCGATAGCCTTATCGTCGATACTCTTTTCTGGCAGACCGTTCTCTCTGGAATATATGTCTATAAAATGTTCCGCTAATAGCTCGATGTCTTCACGCCTTTGGGAAAGCGGCGGGATATGCAGGTGAAAAACATTTAGCCTATATAAGAGGTCCTGCCGGAAATTTTTCTCCTCCACAGCTTTTGCTAGATTCATATTCGTAGCGGCTATAACCCTCATATCTACCTGCTTTGGCGCGGCGGCACCTATACGCTCCACTTCCCGTTCCTGCAGGACACGTAGCAGTTTGGCCTGAGTTGTCGTAGACATATCGCCTATTTCATCGAGGAATATCGAACCGCCGTCGGAAAGCTCGAACTTACCCGGCCTCTGGTCTACTCCTGTGGCGACATTTTTCTCGATGCCGAACAGCTCCGCCTCCAGCATCGTTTCTGGTATCGCCGCGCAGTTCACCTTTATAAACGGCCCATCCTTGCGGGACGAGTTGTAATGCACAGCTTTTGCCACCAGCTCCTTGCCGGTGCCGGATTCTCCCGTAATAAGAATGGTAGATCTGGTTTTTACAGCTTTGGAGAGCATTTTAAAAAGATCCGACAGCGCGGGGGAACCGCCTATTATGTTTTCAAAACCATACTTGCCGGCAAGCTCGTTTTTGAGCCTACGATTCTCCTCTTTAAGATTTAGCTGGTCTATAATCTTGTCTATCGTGCTGAAAAGCTCGTCCGCCTGTATAGGCTTTAGGAGATAGTGAAAAGCTCCGCCCTTGAGCGCTTCCACGGCAATCTTTACATCCTGCGAACCTGTAAGAATAATAACCGGCAGATCGGGACTTTTCTCGTGCAGTTTTTTCATAAGCTCAACGCCGGACATATTCGGCATAAAGTAATCGACTATCGCGGCATCCGCCTTTACTTCGTCAAAAGCGTTTAGAGCATCTAAAGTCGATATATAAGAATGAACCTTACACTTGCGGAAATGAAGAAGCTCCTCCAGCGACTTAAGGCTGTTTATATCGTCATCAATACTGATAATCTTTGGAGCTACAGCCATTTAAGCCTCCGCCTCTTGAATCGGAAGCAAAAAGCTGAACAGAAAGCCTTTGCCAAGCTCCGTTTTCACCTTCACCCTGCCGCCATGCTGTTCCACTATTCTTTTTACAGACGGGAGTCCAAGCCCCACTCCCTTTTTACCCCTTTCGGCCTGATAATATTCGTCAAAAACTTTTTTAGAATCTTCGCTAAGCATTCCGTTGCCATCGTCGCTTACACTGCACCCCGCAAAACTGCCTTCCGTAACGGTAGATATCTCCAGCTTGCTTCCGGCATGCTTTACCGCGTTATGCACCACGTTGTTCATTACTCTCTCAATCTGCCTCGCGTCGCACCTGATAATCTTCACGGGAAACTTTTCGGCAGGCGACATCGTCTTTTCACCTTCCACATAAATGTCGAGGTTCCTCATCTCTATTTCGGCATGGTAGTTTTTTATAGACTGCTCGATTATTTTAAACAGGTTCACTCTTTCCTCTTTCAGTTCCAGATTGCCGGACTGAAGCTTGGAAAACGTCAGTATATCTTCCACGAAACCTGTTATTCTTTCCGCGCTACTGTTTAAAGCGATGCTTATTTCGTCTTTCTTGCCGGCAAAGTCTTCCGGCTCAAGATGCCGCAAAACCTCGGCAAAGCCGGATATAGGGCTGACGAAACCGAGAAGGTCGTGCGTAAGTGAAAAATAAAGCTTCTGTTTTTCAGCTTCTCTTTTCCCCATCGCTTCGTAGAGTTTCGCGTTTTCCAGAGCCACGGCAACCTGCCCCGCGACAAGAGTGAGCATTTCAATAGAATTGTCATCGTAGAGGTTCGGCTCATTATAGCTTTGCACGCTTAAAACCCCTTTTATCTTTTCGTTATGCACCATAGGCACCCCAAGCCACGACCTAGCCCGCTTACCGCCATGCCTTATGCCGGCAACTTCGCACTCCTTCACCGTATCATCTTTCATAAGAAGCGGTTTGCGGTTATTCACTATCCACGAGTTCATGCCGTCGCTGAGAGCATATATTTCGGATTCGTTCCCATCTATCTCGCCGGAAATAAAGGAGGCTATGAACTCCAGCTCCCGCGGTTCGGGATGATAGATAACGACGTTCACCCTATCGTTTTTTAAAACCTTGCCAAGATGCTCGACAACCGCGCTGGCAAGCTCTTTCAAATTAAGCTTGCTCGAAATTATCGCGCCAACGCGCGAAACTGTCTGCAAAGTCTCAAGCCGTTTTTCAAGCTCTTCAAACCGTTTGCCGTAATTACCGACAGTTGTCATAAAGTTGTCCTACTCAAAAAGTTTTTAACCTTCTTTAGTTCTGGTACCGTAAATTCAGACTCCTCATCGCCGGCTATTTCGAGAATATAACCGGCATCGTCCCTAAAATAGACGGCAAGCTCCTCTGCCTGCCTGAAAACCTTTTCCATCTGTATCGAAAAAACCGATTTAAGAATGATTGGAAAACTTTTCATAACTTCGTCGAGCATGCCGTTGCCGGCGTAAAGCCTAATCTGTATGTCTGCCCTTGTCTGTCCTTCTTTTTCCTCAATAGAGGTTATAAACGCCTCGCCGTAACCAGAACTGTTTATAGGCAGTAAGCTCTCGAAACCTATAAGGTAGCTAAACTCTAACGCTCTCTCGCCGTCATTCATTTCAGCTTTTTTTAGAACTACTTTAAACCAAGGCTCGGCAAAGATATGCCCCTCTTTGCCTTTTGCCACGGTAAACTCGGTCAGCCCCAGCTCTCCCGCTAGCTTGACAGAGAGAGGAATATTTTCCAGCATAAAAAGGAAAATATCTCTATCAAAATATATATTCATCCCCTTTTCGTCGAGAACCGCGTCGGGGCCGGAGACACCCTGCTTATCTTTTTTAGCGACACCGGAACCGGCATCTTGAATAAAAACCGACAAACAAAAAACAAAGAGAAGTACCGTCCTGATTGCAAAGGTCATAAAATGGCAAGCCCTATATCGTTGACTCCCGAATCTTTGCATATACCCATTATTTCTACAGCAAGCCCATAGTGAACCTTTTTATCGGCGCGGATAATCACCGAACGCTTTTCTCCCCGCCGTACAGCTATTTCTTCTGGTATCTCTTTCATCGTTACGCTTTTGCCGTCAATAAAAACCTCTCCCAAGCTGTTTACTTCTATCGTAAAAACTTTTGTTTCGGTGCTTACGGCACCAGCCTTCGCCTCCGGCAGTTCTATATCGAGCTGTTTGGTAAAATCGACAAACGCGGTGGAGACCATGAAAAATATCAAAAGAAGAAAAACCACGTCGATAAGCGGCGTAAGCTGCATCGAGTAGTCTTCTTCGTCAGCTTTTAGAAATCTCACCCTTTACCTCATTAGTTCTCTTTTTATTCAGCGCGTAGCTTATCTCTTCCATAAAGGTTATCGACATCTCTTCCATTTCGAAAATAAGCTTTTCCGCCTTGCCGCGCAAAAAGTGGTACGCCGCAAGGGTAGGTATGCCGACAATAAGCCCCGCCGCTGTGGTTATCAACGCTTCCGATATTCCGGTTGCCACCAGCGAAGGGTTCCCCGCGCCGGAAGTGGAGATAACGTTAAAAGCTTTTATCATTCCAGCGACCGTGCCAAGCAGTCCCAGCATAGGCGCGAGGTTTGCTATTACTCCAAGCCCTCTAAGGTTCGTCATAAGAACCGTCGACTCATGGTTGCCGGCCCCCTCCACCGCCCGCTCTATTTCCAGTATCCCTAGGTTGGCGCGAAGCAGTCCGGCTCTTACTATGCGCGACATAGTGTCGGAATATTTAGCGCACTCTTCCAGTGCGTCGCCGAACTTGCGCTCCATCCAGAGCATGCGCACCTCTTCAAGAAAACCCGGATGTATTATTTTGCTCCTTCTTAGCTGAAACAGCCTTTCTATAATTATCCCAAAAGAAACGATGGAGCAAAAGAGAATCGGCCACATCATAGGGCCGCCTTTATTGAACGCCATCACTGTCCAGTATTCATCAAAGGGAGAGCTATCAGCGGCGTAAAGATAGGGCAGAGGAAAAAGAAACAGTAACGCAACAAAACTAACCAAAAGCCTGCCCGTTACCCCCATAACTTCCACTTTTATAACATATTTCAAAGTTTGACTGGGCATATTTTTCAATCTAAACTTAAAAGCGATATGTGTAAGCGGGTGAATATTTTTATTTTTTTCGTGCCGGTACTGGTTTCTATAGCCTTTCCGGCATACGCGGATATAGTAAAATATGTCGATGAAGGAGGTACCATACACTTTACCAACAGGCCTATGAACAACTCTTTTAGCATTTACCTCAAAGTTCCAAGAGAAAAGGCAAAAAAGTATCTGCCGGCCCGAAGCCAGCTCTACGAAAAGGAAATTTCAACAGCCGGCAAAACGCATGGAATAGACCCAAAGCTGATAAAAAGCGTTATACAGGTAGAGTCGGCTTTCAACCGAAAAGCTATCTCCCCTGCGGGGGCGCAAGGGTTAATGCAGCTTATGCCGAAAACCGCGCGAAAGTACAAAGTGAGGGATGCTTTTATCCCGTCCGAAAACATAAACGCCGGAACGAACTACCTAAGCGACCTTTTGGAGATATATAAAGGGGATCTCCGTCTAGCACTTGCGGCATACAATGCCGGCGAAACAGCGGTAAAGAGGTTTTCCGGCATCCCGCCATACCCGGAAACTATCAATTACGTCAAAAAGGTAATGGCCATTTATGACGGCGCGCCGGTTATAAGAAAAAAACGGAAAAAGAAAATGAAAATATACCGCTATATCGACAGCTATGGCAATATACTGCTTACAGACACTCCAAGAGGAGCTATAAGCAACCTTTAACGTGGCTGTTGACGGAATAAAAAAGTAAAATAAAAATTGAAAAACCTTAACCTTCCAACAAAGTTTACCCTCTCACGGATTCTGGCTGTGCCGCTTATCCTTATTCTCCTAACAAAAGAAAGCTCTTTTGCCAACATACTGGCGGCGCTTGTTTTCGGCGCGGCGGCGTTTACAGACTATTTAGACGGCTACCTAGCAAGAACCACCGATACCATAACCCCGCTTGGCAAACTGCTAGACCCGATAGCCGACAAAGTGCTGATACTCTCGGTTCTTATACCTATGATAGCTATCGGTCATATTCCGGCATGGCTCGGCACGCTGATAATATCGAGAGAGTTCGCCGTTACCGGAGTTCGGATGATGGCGGCGACGGAAAACCATATAATCCCCGCAAACTGGAAAGGCAAATGGAAAACAGGGTTCGAGATAGCGGCTATGGAGTTCCTCATACTCCAGTGGGATATCGGCATCATCCACTTTCAAACGATAGGAACAATCCTCATATACATCGCGGTTGTCTTCTCGCTTTGGGGAGCATACGACTACCTCGAAGAATACTGGAACAGGCAGTACTCAAAACCGTAGCACGGCAGGCGGTTGTCGCCAGCGGTAAACAATAAGTCTTTCGACAACAGAGGCTCTCTTGCCTTATGCGCCGTTACCACCTTCGGCGGGACGCTTACTGTTCCCCTCTGCGCTCTTTGCGGTGAAACATAAGGAAAGATTAACCGCAGAGAACGCGGAGAGCGAAAAAAGAAAAACTATTCGTAAACTATTATTACAACAGGCCGCACGCTTCCCTCCTTTCTTAAAGGGGACTAAAGGGTGGCGCCCCTTAAAGGGCAACCTTGCCCTTCTATCAAAGGAAAGGATTTATTGAAAAGAGGCGCCTCGCCGTCAGGTGACAGCGGTTGCTTTACCAAAACTATTCGAGTTTTAAGGGACTGTTTCTGGAAAGAGTTTTTTGAGCATTTCAAGGAGAATTTCATTTTCTAACTTTGCAAAAACAGAGGCTTTAGGGATTGGCAATTTACAGCAAAATCAAATTTATGCCATTCGGCAACAGCCCCCTTCTAGAAGTCCTCAAAAGTAACATCTATCGCCTGCGAGAACAGGTCTCCTACCGTTATAGGACAATTCAAGCTACCTGCCACGCAACCACTCTGCTAAGATACCTTCCCTATGCCGATTCCTGTACGAGAGCTGTTCGATAACAAGGGGGTGGTGCGTCTACAGGGGCTAACCGGCCCTGCCCAGGCGTTGATAACAGCCGAACTCTTTGCCGCAAAACGGAAAAACCTTCTTATAATAACGCCGGACATCGCCGAAGCGGAAAGATTCGCGAACGACATATCGCTGTTCCTTACAGCGGGTAGCGATGTTATATACCTCCCACAGTACGAGACCCTTCCATACGAACCGCTCTCCCCGCATATAGAGGTATCTGCCGCGCGTAACAAGGCGTTGGCAACGCTTGCGGCACTAGAAGGAAGCTCGCCTTTTATATGCGTTACCACCATAGCGGCCCTTACGCAAAGGTGCGCTCCGCCAGAAATAATAGCAGGCAGTTCCAGAACAATCACAAAAGGAAAAGAGATAAACATCGAAAGCCTAAAAGATTTTCTGGATGAAGCCGGCTACTCTTTTTGCGACCCTGTCGACGAGCCGGGGATGTTCGCTATTCGCGGCGGAATACTCGATATCTTTCCGCCGTCTGAGGAAAACCCTATACGGATAGAACTGTTCGGCGACGAGGTGGAGATAATAAAATATTTCGACCTCGATACACAACGCTCGCTTAAAAGCGTGAACGAGGTAGAGATACCTTCCGTAAAAGACGCTAGCTATGGCGGAATTGACTTGGAGCTTCTTATCGGAAAACTTGGGGAGCTTGAAAAAAAACATTCCGTACCGCTTGATGAGCTAAAGGCAAAGTTTAGGGACAAACAGTTCTTCCAAGCGATGGAGCTTTTCCTGCCGTACTTCTACAAAGATGCCTCCGAACCGCTAGACTTTTTGCCGTCAAACTTTTCTACCGTCATCTGCGAGCCTGAGAGAGTAAAGGAAAGGCAGGAGCTTTTCCTATCTGAAATAAGCGACGGCTACGCCCAAGCGATAGAAAGAGGGGAGTATTACCCTTCGCCGGACGAGCTGTATGCTGACGCAAATGAAATAGAGAGCCTGCTTAAAGAAAAGCTGGTGCTAAGCCTAACGGAAATATCTATGGAGGATGAAAACGAAAATATAAAAACGATACATACAGCCGAACCGCCGCGCTACAGGGGCGCGTTCAACAGGTATATATACGACTGCAGGCAAAGACTCTCCCAAGATATATCGTCGATAGTGCTTGTAAGCTCTCAAGACTCTATTAAAAGGATGGAAGAGCTGTTCGAACAGGAAGATACCGGAATAAAAGAGGTAATGGAAAAAGATATGCCTCTTACGGTAAGAACAATACTAGCTGGAGGTGAGCCTTCAATAATCTCTTTCGTCGGCGCTCTTTCGTCCGGTTTTATATCGCAAGCTTTAGGTATTGCGATAACAACCGAAGAAGAGATATTCGGAAGAGCGCGTGTAGTTGGCAAACGAAAGAAAGCGAGAAAAGAAGCGCTGTTTGTTACAGACTTTTCCGACATCTCTCAAGGCGATTATGTCGTCCATAGCGACCACGGCGTGGGGATCTATCACGGCACCAAAGTAATCGCCGCCGGCAACGCCAGCAATGAATACCTAGAGCTGGAGTATGCCGAAAGCCAGCAACTGTTTATGCCTATAGCTAATGTATATATGCTCGAAAAATATTCCGGCTCCGGCGGCCCTGCCCCAAAGCTAGACAGGATGGGAGGCAAAACATGGGAAAAAACAAAAAGAAAAGTAAAAGAATCTATTTTAAAAATGGCAGGCGAACTGCTGGAACTCTACGCGAAACGTGAAACGGGAAAGGCGTTCAAATTTTCCACTTCCAATACCTCCAACGAGGAGTTTGCCGAAACTTTCGAACATATAGAAACGCGAGACCAAGCAAACGCAATCAACGACGTTTTTAAAGATATGGCCAGCGACAAACCGATGGACAGGCTGATATGCGGCGATGTCGGATATGGAAAGACTGAAGTAGCTCTGCGGGCCGCTTTCGCCGCCGCGGCGGAAGGAAAGCAGACCGCCATTCTAGTCCCGACTACCCTGCTTGCGAACCAGCATTACGACAACTTTAAAACACGGATGGGAAAATTCGGCGTGAAAGTGGAACTGCTTTCACGGTTCGTACACCAGCAAAAACTTAAAAAAGCTATAGAGGATATCGGCAACGGGAAGGTAGATGTCGTTATAGGAACTCACAAGCTTTTGCAAAAAGATATAAAGTTTAACGACCTCGGTCTTGTTATCATCGACGAGGAACAACGGTTCGGCGTGGCCCACAAGGAAAAGCTTAAAAAACTAAGGGCAACGGTAGACCTGCTTACCCTTACCGCCACCCCTATACCGCGTACGCTTCATATGTCGCTTTCCGGCATAAGAGATATAAGCATCATCTCCACCCCGCCGCCAAGCAGACGCTCGATAAAAACTTATATAAGAAAAAGCAGTGACACGGTAATTATTGAAGCGGTCAACAGAGAGCTTAGCCGCGGCGGGCAAATATTCTTTGTGCATAACAGGGTGGAAAATATAATGGATATGCACAGCTACCTAAAAGGGCTGACTCCGCGCGCCCGTATAGCGGTGGGGCATGGGCAGATGTCAGGTGAGGAGCTGGAAAAGACGATGGAACAGTTTACAAAACACAAGATAGATATACTGCTTTGCACCACCATCATAGAGTCGGGGCTGGACATACCAAACGCCAACACAATAATCATAAACAGGGCTGACACATTTGGCCTTTCACAGCTTTACCAGCTGAGGGGGCGCGTAGGGCGAGACAAGCATAGAGCATACGCATATATGCTGGTACCGGAAGCACTCACCCCGACAGCCAGAAAAAGAATAGCCGCTATAGAAGAGCTATCAGCCCTCGGCTCCAGCTTCAAGCTTGCCTCCCGCGATATGGAAATAAGAGGAGCAGGCAATATGCTCGGAAGCCAGCAGTCGGGGCAGGTATCGGCAGTCGGGTTCGAGACATACTGCCGTATGCTGGCAGACGCTGTGGAAGAGATAAAGTCCGGCAAAAAATCTGTAAAAGTAGAAGCAGAGCTTGATATATATTTCAACGGTAAGCTCGAGGAAAGCTATATACCGATGCTCGACCAAAGGATGAACTACTACAACAAGCTCCACCGTTCGGAGAGTATAGACGGCATAAAAGAAACTGTGAATGAACTAAAAGACCGCTACGGCGAACTGCCGGAGAAAGCTGTAAAGCTTGTAGATGCTACCATCCTACAGTTCTCCGCTTCCACGCTTGGAATAGAAAAACTAAAGCTAACCAAAAAAGAGATGTCGCTAACCTTCTCCGAATACTCACAGCATGTAGTGGCGATAACAAAGGAAGCCGGCAGGCGGTTCCCTATGCGTATGAAGCCATCCGGGGAGAGCAGGCTTACCATAGATATAGACCGGCTGTACGATGACCAGCTTGTACAGGGTATAATAGAGTTCTTCCAACGGCTTTTGCCGAAAGATAAAATGGACGACGATGTATGACGCGATAATAAAAAAACTAAAACAGCTCGGCACAAAAAGAAACCGCGACAGGATGGCACGGTTCGGCATCAATACGGAAAAAGCTTTCGGCATTTCAATCGCCGAGCTTCGCAAAATTGCAAAACCGCTCGGCAAAAACCGTTCACTAGCACTAAAACTTTGGGGCTCCGGCTGGCACGAAGCTAGGATACTCGCGTCGATGGTAGACGAACCGGAAAAGCTTACCGAAAGGCAGATGGACGCATCGGTGAGAAAGTTTGACTCTTGGGACTTGTGCGACGGGGTGATCCAAAACCTTTTTAAAAAATCTCCGCTCGCCTATAAAAAGGCTTACCAATGGTGCGAAAGTGAAAAAGAGTTCGTAAAACGGGCAGGCTTTGTGATGATGGCACAGCTCGCGGGAAGCGATAAAAAGGCCGACGACAAAACTTTTATAAAAATGTTTCCTCCTATCAAGAAGGGAGCTTTGGACGAACGCAACTTCGTTAAAAAAGCGGTAAACTGGGCTATACGACAGATTGGAAAAAGGAATACCGCACTAAACAAAAAAGCGATATCGCTTTGCAAAGAGCTTTTGGAAACCGGCTCGAAACCTGCCGGATGGATAGCACGGGACGCGCTTAGAGAGCTGGAATCGCCGACTGTAAAAGGGAGAATAAAAGGATGCTAAAAAACGAACTGCTGGAAGCTTTGGACAAAACGCCGGAAATACTAAAGGAGATGCTCGGGTCGATTCCATCAGAAATTCTCAAAGAAAGAAGGGTTGAAGGAAAATGGAGCATACATGAGCATGCCTGCCATATCCCTCATATCCAGCCGATGGTTACTGACCGTATCCGCAGACTCATCGAAGAAGACAACCCTAAATTCGCACCCTACCTACCCGGAACGACTACGCCGGAAGATGAGCTGATTAAGATGGATATGCAAAAAACGTTAGGCAGGTTCACAAAAACACGAAGGGAGTTTATAGAGCTTTGCAAAAGCATGCCGGACGATGTTTGGCATAAAAATGGAGAGCATTCTAATTTTACCGATTACAACCCATACATACTTGTAAGGCATCTGCTTTTTCACGACCATACCCATATGTACCGAATCGAAGAGCTATGGTTGGCAAAATCGCTATGAAGACAGCTTTTGGGTTAGAATAGAAGCGTAGAGTATCATCGAAACATTTTGAAGCTCCCCGCTAGTGAGCTACAGAAATCTTCAAATGTTATGGAGTAGTTTTTATTATAAGTCGGCTTGCTAACCCCCGATACAAACACAAGGGGGGGGATATGCTGGCGACTGCTTTTTGAGAGGTGCATAATGGAGCAATACCAAAAGCTTACGCCGGTTCTTTATGTCGATAAAATCGAGCCTTGCCTCCCGTTCTGGAAGGAAAAACTTGGGTTTGAACAGGTAATGGAAGTAAAAGAAGGCGACGAGCTTGGGTTTGTCTACCTGCACAAAGACGGCGTAAGCATAATGTACCAAAGTAAGGCGAGCCTTAAAAAAGATCTGCCGAACCATGCCGACGACATAGGCCGCCCAACCGGCCTCCTGTACATATACGTCAACGATTTCGACGATATAGAAAAACGGCTAGAAGGAGTGAAGATAGAGGTTCCAAAACGGGAAACCTTCTACGGAGCGACAGAGATTTTTGTGCGCGAACCGGCCGGCCACCTGATAGCTTTCGCCAAACAACACAAGCCGTAGCACGGCAAGCAGTGGTCGCATGAAGCTCTCAAGGGCGGACTGGCAATCTAGAGTAAATGGTGTAGCATTCAAGCGTGTGGGATTTTCTTTCCAAAGTAGGAATATTGAGCGGGCTAACGATTTTTGCCCGCACCGCCTTAAATGAGGAATGGCAATGCCTTGCATTGATTATTGGGCTAATGGCGATGATTCTATTTTCTCTATATAAAATCCACCCTTTTTACAAAAAGCATATGAGAAAAAGGCTGGAAGAGTGTGCAAAGGCAAAAAAAGCCTTGGAAAACAAGCTATTAGGCAATGACAGGAAATCTTCTAATTTGTAATAACATGCAATTAGTAGCTAGGAAATGCAGAGTATTTGGTATATGATATGGAACACCTACGATGAATATAGAAGTGTTTTTGAGCAAATTCCTTAATGATGCAAGGTTTGTTTTCCCCTTGTTTCTTATCACAGTTGCACCTTTCATTTATTACTATTTCCAGCTACGAAAAGAAGTTGCACTGTTTCGATTATACAAAGTAAGAGATCAGTGGATATACCTTGTTGCTAATAAAATATTAGATAAAGAAGATGAAGTATTCAAAAGCGTTTACGAAATAATTAACAAACATCTTGAACTTGCAGAACACCTTACACTAGATAAGTATTTTGAAAGACTGATTAGATTCTCTTTAGTAGATGAAGGAAATTCCAAAGAATTTAAGAAATTCTCTCATAGGGTTAGTTTATTACCTGAAGAAGCAAAAAAGGTTTTGAAAACCTTTTATATGGAATCCCTGTTCGTTATGAGGGAGCATAGTAATACGGTTAAAGTAATCCAATTTTTAGCTAAATATGAACTCTTTAAATGGGCAGAAAAGCAAAGCCAGTATAAAGACTATAAAACTGTTGAAAAATCTAGAGACAAATTATTCACTAATACTTACGCAAGTGCATAGCTTCTAAGTTTTATTCCTTCCTTTTTATGATTCACAATTACCTCCCCCTGCTAGGTGCTATTGCGTTAGAATAGCTTCCAATTATTAGCGCGGTTTGTGGGGGCATAGTTAAGGGCGATGGCAGGTTTCGAGAGGGCCGATTTTAAACGGCTCAAAAACTATCCTATTAAGGATAGAAACAACAAGGTGTCTGTAGACGAGTTCTGCCTGCTGGAGAAATACAGGGAGCATGGCGATTTTTTAGACCTCCTCCCTTCTCAACTAAAGGCCAACGATATCAAAGAGATAGCAGTCAAGTTCCACGAGGCTAAAGATAACCAAAAAGGGGTTATATTTGCCGTAGGGGCGCATGTAATAAAGGTAGGCTGTTCGCCGATAATTATAGACTGGATGGAGCGTGGGCTTATAACCGGCATAGCGATGAACGGCGCCGGAGCGGTTCACGACCTAGAGATAGCGCTTATAGGCGAGACATCGGAAGATGTGGAAGAAGAGATAAAAACAGGCCGGTTCGGCATGGTAGAGGAGACCGCCTCGCACACTATGGACGCGCTGGCAAAATACCCAGATTACGGCTTTGGGCAGGCTTTGGGCCAATGGATACTAGATAACAGCATGAAGTATGCCGACAACAGCATCCTAGCTACAGCCGCTAGGCTTAATATACCGGCGACGGTTCACGCCGCTATAGGGTGCGAGATAACGCATATACACCCAAAGGCCGACGGCGCTCTTATAGGCGAGAAAAGTTTTGACGATTTTAAAATCTTTACGGCACTGCTAAAAAGCCTTTCAAACGGAGGGCTTTATTTCAACGTAGGCTCGGCTGTCATACTGCCGGAAGTTTTCATCAAAGCTTTATCAGCGGCGCGCAACCTCGGCGACGTGGTGGAAAACTTTATCTCCGTAAATATGGATATGACTATACATTACCGCCCATCGGTAAATGTTGTCCACCGCCCCGTTCAAAACGGCGGTAAAGGGTATCACCTTGTGGGCCATCACGAAATAATGCTACCGCTTCTCTACCATATAATGGAAAACCGCAAATGAAGCTTTGCGTACTTGGCAGTGGAAGCAAAGGCAACTCTACGCTTGCCTATACCGGCTCGACAGCTCTCTTAATAGACGCAGGCTTTAGTGCGAAAGAGACGGAAAAACGGCTTGAAACAATAAGCTTCGATCCTGCGCGCCTAAGTGCGATACTCGTAACCCACGAACATAGCGACCATATGAAAGGGGTAGATGTTCTCGCGCGCCGTTACGCCCTCTCTGTCTACATGACAAAAGGCACCAGAAGCTCTCTTAACGGACAGCTAAAAGAAAGCGTGGAGGTAAACCTTATAACTTCCGAAGAAGATTTTGCTGTAGGCGATATTACGGTAAACCCTTTTAATATCCCGCATGACGGAGTGGAGCCTATAGGTTTTCTTTTAGAATCCGGCGGTAGAAAAGCGGTAAGCATTACCGATGCAGGGTTCGTTACCGGCATAATCGTAGAAAAAATACGGACAGCTCACCTCGCGGTTATCGAATCGAACCACAGTAGCGAGCTTCTTGATATCGGGCCGTACCCGTGGCATTTAAAGGAAAGGATATCTGGTAAAGGCGGGCATCTTTCTAACGACGAGTGTGCCGAGCTTATCGGCTATGCCGGCGGCAACCTGCTTGCCACCGTAATATTTGCGCATCTGAGCGAAATCAATAATAATCCAAACCTTGTAAGGCAGGAGGCCGAGAGGATATTTGGAGAGAGTGATGTGGAATACGAAATCGCAACGCAAAACGGACCGGGGAAAGTTTTTGAGGTTTAACCGATGATAAAGAGATACAGCTTGGAGGATATGGTCGAGCTATGGTCGCCGCAAAACAAGTTTGAAACATGGCTTGAAGTAGAGATTTTCGCCTGCGAAGCTCACGCGAAGCTTGGCAACATACCGGAAGAAGCGTTAAAGACGATAAAAGAGAAAGCGGCATTCAGCGTTGAGAGGATAGACGAGATAGAAAAAGAGGTTAAGCACGATGTAATAGCTTTCCTTACGAGCGTAGCGGAAAATGTCGGGCCGGATTCGCGCTTTATCCATATGGGGCTTACATCTTCCGATGTCGGCGATACCGCCCTTTGCGCCCTTAGCAAGCGGGCCGGATGGCTGATACTAGAAAAGCTAAACGAACTTATAGACGCGCTTGAGAAAAAAGCGAAGGAACATAAGATGACACCGTGCATCGGCCGGACGCACGGCGTGCATGCCGAGCCTACCACTTTTGGGCTAAAGGTTGCCCTCTGGTACGCAGAGATGGAGCGAAACCGCGACAGGCTTATAAACGCCATCGAAACTATAGGGGTAGGCCTTATCTCCGGCGCGGTCGGCACGCATGCCCACCTAGACCAGAGCATAGAAGAATATGTCTGCGACAAGATGGACCTAAAACCAGCGCCGATATCGACGCAGATAATACAGCGCGATAGGCATGCTGAATATATGAGTACGCTTGCCGTAATAGCCTCTTCTATGGATAGAGTGGCGCTTGAAATACGGCATCTCCAAAGAACCGAAGTGCTGGAAGCGGAGGAGTTTTTCTCTAAAGGGCAAAAAGGTTCATCTGCTATGCCTCACAAAAGAAACCCTGTCAACTGCGAGCAGATATGCGGCCTTGCCCGCGTAGTCCGCGGTAACGCGCAGGCGGCGCTGGAAAATGTGGCGCTCTGGCACGAACGCGATATAAGCCACTCCTCGGTAGAGCGGGTGATTATCCCCGATTCGACTACGCTGGTACATTACATGCTAAATAAGCTTACAAATATCATTGACGGACTTTTAGTCTATCCTGAACGGATGATGGAAAATATCAACGCCTCCTACGGCCTTTTTTACTCCCAACGGCTTATGTTGGAACTTGTAAACACGGGGCTTACGCGCGAAGAGGCATACGCGATGGTGCAAAAAGAGGCGATGAAGGCGTGGAAAGATAAAAAACCGTTTAAAGATTTGGTACTTGAAGCTTCTGAAATTACTCAAAGAGTAGCACCGGAAAAGATTGAAGAACTGTTCGACCTGAACTATTATCTCAGGAAGGTCGACGACATCTTTAAACGTGTTTTTGGCTGAGAACCTATTTCAAATAAAATCTGGTGGAGTGAAAAATGGCGGATAATATAAATATCCCTGAAAAAGGGGAGCAACTGTACGAAGGAAAGGCGAAACTGATATTCGCAACCAGCGACCCTAAGCTTGTAATACAATATTTCAAGGATGACGCGTCGGCCTTTAACGCAAAGAAAAAAGGATCTATAGCCGACAAAGGAATTATCAATAATGCGTTTTCCACAAAAATATTTCACTATCTTGAGGAACACGGGATAAAGACCCATCTGGTAAAAACCTTAAATGAAAGAGAACAGCTTGTAAGGAAGGTGGATATCCTGCCGGTAGAAGTGGTTATGCGGAACATAGTAGCCGGCTCGCTTGCTAAAAAGCTTGGCAAAGAAGAAGGTGAACTGCTGACGCACCCTATATTGGAGTTCTACTACAAAGACGACGATCTGGACGACCCGATGATAAACAGCGATTACATAACCGCGTTCGGGTTCGGCACTAAAGAGGATGTCGAGCATATAAGCGCAGAGGCAAAAAGATAAACCGCCTTATGGTCGAGTTTTTTAAAAAGATAAATATAAATCTTGTCGATTTTAAACTGGAGTTCGGAAAATCGAACGGCGAGATACTGCTGGCCGACGAGATATCGCCCGACTCATGCAGGCTGTGGGATGTAGATACAGGAAAAAAGCTCGATAAAGATAGGTTCCGGTTCGACCTCGGCGGAGTAGAAAGCGCCTACAACGAAGTGCTGACACGAGTTACCGGCAAATGAAAGTAAGCGTAACTGTATCTCTAAAAGAAGGAATACTAGATCCGCAAGGCAAAGCTGTAGAACATGCTCTACAGTCTCTTGGGTTTAATTCTGTCAAAGGTGTCCGTATAGGAAAATCTATAGAGATAGAGATGGACGGTAGCGGCAATCAGAAAGAGGCTGTTAAAGATATGTGCCTAAAACTCCTTAGCAACCCTGTTACGGAAAATTTTAAGATAAACGCAGAGCCGAATAAATAGATGGCGGCTACCTCTGAAAGAAATATCATCGTAGGGTCTCCCCCATTTTCCACCCACTTTTTCCAAGAGAAGGTGGCTTGCGAATGCTGGACGGAAAGGTTGCCCAAATGGAAACCGCCCCTTGATCCACTCCTTGAGGATAGTGAGGGAGTTGAAAAGTTAGCATCTCCCGTATTGTGCTTGCGCACCCTTTCCGATTGACAATTTGAGGCTTTTATCGAATGACTACAGCTACAGGCAAGGCAAGGTTCGGGGTAGTAAACTTCCCCGGTTCCAACTGCGAAAAAGATACCCTCTATGTTATCGAAAAAGTTCTCAAAGCGGAGGTAGATGAGATATGGCACAAAGAGACATCGCTTAAAGGGATTGACGTACTCGTTCTTCCCGGAGGGTTTTCGTACGGCGACTATTTGAGGTGCGGTTCTATAGCTAAGTTCTCTCCCATAATGAAGCCTGTTATCGAGTTCGCTCAAAACGGCGGAGTGGTAATCGGCATCTGCAACGGCTTTCAGGTTCTCTTGGAAAGCGGGCTTTTACCCGGCGCGCTTATAAGCAACAG
Source organism: Nitrospirota bacterium (assembly GCA_024275955.1). Classification (GTDB taxonomy): domain Bacteria; phylum Nitrospinota_A; class UBA7883; order JACRGQ01; family JACRGQ01; genus JAJRYD01. The sequence goes on along the minus strand of JAJRYD010000007.1, from coordinate 13,590 downwards.
CTCGTGCAAATTCATCTGCAAAGATATTTTCGTAAAAGTAGAGCGTAACGACACCCCGGCAACAAGAGGTATCGAAAAAGGGGCCGTGCTTAAAATCCCGATAGCCCACCACGACGGCAACTATTTCTGCGACGAAAAAACGCTCGAAACATTAAAAGCGAACAACCAGATAGTTCTGCGGTATTGCGATGAAAATGGAAACGTGAACCAAGAGGCAAACCCGAACGGCTCTATCTCCAATATCGCCGGAATCTGCAATAGGCAAAGAAATATCTTCGGCCTAATGCCCCACCCGGAAAGAAACGCGGAAAAAATCCTCGGCAATGCTGACGGGCTGGCGATCTTTGAAGCGTTGGCCGAATGCCGGACTTTTGACAGCTAAAGCTGGCCATACCCTAATAGAGCCACCGCCCCGCCGGCCTGAAGCATCACTATTATTTAACTATAAACACATTTCTTACAATTAGTTAGCACAATCAAACTTACTGTGGCAAGCAGTTTCCCTCTGTCTGGTACAGCTTTTGCCCATAAAGGGGTGGAACGGTTTTATTTGAATGAAATTTGACACTAGCTAAGTGGCAAAGCTTCCAGAGATTAGGAGAGGGTTATGAGGTTGTTAAAAACGGTATCGGTGTTTCTTGTTACAGCGCTCATGCTTTCGCCGTCTACGGCACTTGCCAAGAGTAAAGGCGACTGGTATAAACGGCTCGATCTAAGCGGCGGTATTACGTCAGTTTATCAGTCGACCATCGGCAATGCCGATAAAACCACACGCACACTGGATCAGGCCAACTTTTCCTACTCTCTCAACCTTATGGTGGAATCAAGGTTATCAGACAAACAAAAGATTGTAGTTCACTTTGAAGCGGCTGAAGGAGAAGGAATTGCCCAGAACCTGAGAGACAACAGTGCCGTACCGCCGACGAGTTACAGCACCATCTCTCCCGATTACAACAGATACCGCGCCGCCTACTCTAACGCGGATGGCTCCGTCCAGCAAGGTTTGAAAACTTCGGAAGTATACTACGAAGGCCTGCTCTTTTGGGATAGGGCTATCGTAAGCCTTGGGAAAATGGATATACATTCTCTGTACGACCAAAATAGACTAGCCGGCAGCGAGACAGACCAGTTCCTTGCCGGAATATTCGTAACGATGGCAGGCACCGTGTTTAACGAACTAGACAACTACTACGCGCCCGGATACAAGATAAACACCGCTATAGCAAGCTTTCTTGAACTCAGCTATGTCGGAGCGTTTCAATATGAGAATGTGGGCAATAGTTCTTTCCATGTAGGCCAAATAAACCTAAAGCCGAACCTTTTGGGGGGCGAAGGCAACTACCGCTTCTACCTCGTATGGGATAATAGAAACTACACGCTGACAAGCGGAGGCGAAAAGGAGGCAAACATAGGGTTTGGCATCAGTCTCGACCAGATGATAACGAATGATATAGGCATCTTTTTGCGCTTCGCGTCGCAACCGACAAAGTTTGAAGAAAACAGGATTAAAAATGGTTCCGCTTTCGGCGCTCATATAGGCGGCGCAATGTGGGGCAGAAGAAAAGACCATATAGGCTTTGGCTACGGCATGGTGACAAACAACAAAAGTATTTCCAGCCCAAGCAGTTATTCTGGGCAGAGCGTTATGGAACTCTACTATTACATGCATCTCACCAAAGGAGTTTCGATTACTCCAGATTTTCAGATGCACAGCAACCTCGAAAGAGCAAGCAACAGAACTGTTATGATAGCCGGAGCCAGGCTACAGCTAGACTTCTAATGGGCTGTTGCCGAATGAGATAAATTTGATTTTTCTATAAATTACCAATCTCTAAAGACTCTATCTTAAAGAAGTTTGGAAATGAAATCCCCCTTAAAATGCTCAAAAAAACTCTTTTGGAAACAGCCCCCTAATAAATGTAGCACGCTCCCCCTCACAGCATACCTAATTTCTATTTGACAGTAAGAAAAGGTTTTCTTAACCGTTAAGAGAATAATCGAATAGAATGGGGGGATGCCCTTCTTATCTTACGACATACTCCGTGTTTTCACCCGCGGCAAAAAAAACGGCAACCACCTTGCCGTGTTTCAAGATTCTTCTTCACTAACGGTCAAACAGATGCAGGCTATCGCCAAAAAGCTCGGCTATTCCGAAACATCTTTCGTCTTTGCCCCATCTTCGCAAGCCGACTACAGGGTACGCTTCTTTACGCCGGAAAAGGAGCTACAGTTCGCAGGCCATCCGTCTATAGGAACGCTCTACACCCTTTTGAAGTCGAACAGGCTTGAAAAAAAGAAAAAACGTTTCATACAGCAGATAGGTAGAAGATTTATTCCGCTTTCCCTACAGCCAGATTCTTCCATACTTATGGATCAAGGCAGGCCCACTTTTGGAAAGAAGACAGAAGCGGCCGAAACGGCCAAACTGCTTGGACTAAAAGAAAGCGATATCGCCGGAGCACCAACGGTAGTGTCGACAGGACTGCCGCTTTTAATCGTTCCGCTTGCGTCGCTTCCAGCTCTTAAAAAATCGGCAATACGAAAAAAAGCTTATGCCTCCGTCACCGCGAATCTTAAAATTGCCGCTGTGATGCCGTTTACCATTAGTAGGGGAGCTGTTAGGTGCAGAATGTTCGCGCCTGCGGTCGGCATAACGGAAGATCCGGCAACCGGCAGCGGGGCCGGCCCGCTCGCGGCATATATCGCCCGTTACGGCATGATGCCTCTACCGCCTACAGGCCTCACAAAGCTGGAAGTTTTGCAGGGAGTAAAGCCTGGGGGAGCATCACTTTTGAAAGTTAGGCTATATAGAAAGCATAGAGCTGTGCAGCGGGTAGAGGTGGGTGGCTTTTGTAAATATCTCGGCAGAAAGAAAATCAACCTAAAAGGACTATAGAAGCGCTAACCGCCATAAGCCGGCTCTTCCCTCGATGTAGGCTAGAAGATAACCCTAGCCGGACGAATAAATCGCTTTCGATCGCCTATTCAGACTTTTCAAGGCTCTTTTCGAGAATAGTTCCATTTTGTGTTAGAATCTCACCTTCGTTTGAGAACCAAATAACGGTTGGAGAGGTGGCCGAGCGGCTGAAGGCGCACGCCTGCTAAGCGTGTATAGGTAACCCCTATCGAGGGTTCGAATCCCTCCCTCTCCGCCATTTTTACGGAAATGGCTTTGGCCGCTGGCGGAAAAATCGTGAGCCGGTCGGTGAGGACTCTCTCGGGTTCGAAAATATTTGCTGAAGGCAAATATTTCTGCGAGTCTTCCTATAGAACTTTCAATAAATGGCTTTAGCTAAAACGAAGCGTCAGCGGAGTTTTCCCCGCCCTTAATTGAGACTCGAAAGAAGGCGAGACAGGTGCGGGCCTTCCTTTGAGTTTCTTTCAATAAACGGCTTTAGCTAATCCCTCCCTCTCTGCCAAAACCGATGCTATTAAAAACCTTCAAAGGTGGTTCGTTCTCACGCGTCTGTTCCAAAAAGATGCCAGCCCTCAGTGCTGTTCAGCTTTTGGGCGGTTGCGTAATTCTTTAGATAAACGGCGCGTCACTTCGCTACTCTCAACCTATTTAATCGTGCTAAAATCCTCCGATGGGTCAACTTGAGATATTGCAGGAGAGAGCGATTCAATCATTTTCCACCATCTCCGATACGAAACGCCTTGTAGAGAGCTTTATTGATATCGCTAACAGCGCTATCAAAGTAATCGGCTACGAAACAGGCAAAAAAACTGGAAAAATATTCCGTATAGGAGTGACAACGATTAACGATAAAAACATTATCTCCCCAATACGCATTATTAGAAAAGTTGCACTTAGAAAGAAAATGTTTCTCGATAGCTTCTTTATAATGCCTCTTACCGCTACAAGCCTCGCGCCGCTTCTTGAGAGTATGCGGGGTGATTATATAAACGACATGGAAGATCATCTTAAAAGAGAACTGGGGAAAGGGCGTATTTCTGTTTCATCGCAAACATCTCTCCGCGAGACAATTATCGCCAACATGCGCTTTCCTTATAAGGCAGGAAAGACTCTCGGCTTTATCTTTTTCTCCGGTGATACCAAAGGGATGTTCGGCAAGGAGATGCTGGGATTTATCCAAAGCCTTATACATCCTTTTGAAGCCCGCCTAGAAGTCTGTAACGACTTGGACACGCTTATCAGCACCCAGCAAAACGCGATAAAAAAACAAGGCGCGACTGCCGATAACTATAAGCTTCTATCAAACATTCAAAAAAAGCTTGAGCCGGACATGGGCGAAAACCTACAAAACACAAACCTTGAAATTTTTCATAAATGTTTTCCGTGGGATGGACACCCAAGCGGAGACCTTATCAACGTTTGGAACATCGGCAACAAAGTGGCGGTTCTAATAGCCGATGTAGTCGGACATGGGATAGAAGCGGCCAACATAACTATTTTCCTTAGAGGGCTTTTTTTAAAAGAGGCGACTCTAAATAGCGACCTAAAAACAGTAGTCGGCAAAATAGATAGGCAATTAAGATCTTTTATCGAGGAAAGGTTCCCAAACCCTCACGAAATGTATGCTACCGCTTTTTACGGGCTGTTTGATACCGTAAGCCGAGAGTTCAAATTCTGCAACGCTGGACACTTTCCGCCCATTTTGCTAAAAGCCGGCATCGGCGAAACTGATTTCACAGAACTGCTGTCAGCCGATTCTCCTTTGGGATTCCCTTTCGACAACACTTTCAAATCGAAGTCTATAACACTTAGCCCCGGCGACATTATTATTTTTTACACTGACGGAATTACAGAAGGGGAGAATGAGGAAAGGGAGCAGTTTGGGCAAAAACGTCTTATAAAAAATGCAGCCGATTTTTCAAAAAAATCTGCCGAAGAAATAGGGAACAACGTTATAGCAAAATTTAAAGAACATACCGCGTCGGAAAAGTGGAACGACGACGTATCTCTCCTTATCGCAAAGGTAACTTAAAGGCAAAGACCTGCCGAAAAGATTTTTTTTCTCCTTTTTTTACGTTTCTTTGTAAAAAGACTTTATAGCCTGTGTCCGCATAGGCGGGTTGTATTTGCATTTCAGGTGGCAATAAGAGTAATCACCAAAAAGAGAGTGTCTTGAGTTGCCGCATTTGCCGCAAAAAAGAGGAAGGTTTTCCGAAGCTCTTTTCCGCATAAGCATCGACCAGATAAACAACAAAAGCCCAACGATAACAAGGCCGTTGGTATACCCGATAACAGGTAGATTAACTCCGAAATTATCGACCGCCTTGAGAAGCTCGCCAATAAGGTGATCCAGACTCATTTTTAAAAAAAAACCTTTCCAGATTACTTGCCAAAATTTTAAAATAGGCTATCGCGGAAAAGTATAACACTCTGGAACATTTTAAATTTTTAATAATATAAAGCAAAACAAGAAGCAAACGCTTTTAAGCTTGAGCAACTCTTCTGTGAACCATGTAGCCTCACATTAGGAGCAGTGAGAGCCAGAGCCGAAATGGGGCGTTGCCGAAATAGTTTTTGGAGTGCTTAAAGGAAAGACTCATCTTCCAACCTTTTCAAAATAGATGTTTTAGCGATCGGCAACTTTAAACAAAATCAAATTTATCGGATTTGGCAACAGGCCCATAATGGAAATTGACCTTCAATATCGAGTACGCTTGGGCATCTGGTTGTAATGAGGTTCAAAACCTCTTGAGAACGACAAATTTCTTCAAAAGAGGCGTTAAGCAGGTATCTTTATTCGATAAACCAGACCATCCTAAACGCACCTCTGTGCAGTCCGCGCAGATAAAAATACCGCATGAAAAATGCCGCCTGTCACACTTAAACCGCAGAGCCAAAGCCGTGCAGGCTGGGAACCTGCTGAAAACCTGAACCAAAGAAAAAGGCATACAGATTGCACCCCTATATGGGTAGAAAACAAAAATAATGGAACCTTGATACCGCGGTTCCGTGCGGTGAAGTGTAATTTTAAAAACGGAGGATACGCAGATGACTATCACAAGAGATAAGGCCAAAGACCTTGTATGCTACGACAAAAATTGCTTTAAGAGGACGAATATTGTCGGTTCGGTTTGGCTCGCTTTTTTCTCGGCCATTTTCGCGTTGCCGATCCTTTTCTACACCCTTTAAAGCTAGCGAAATATACGGGAAAATCGACCTAGGTGTTCGCCGGCGGGCGAATGCCCTGGCTTTTGGCGCTTGAGTTTTGGCGGGTATCGGCAGGGTGAAAACGGGTCGCTAGCTACCTAAATTCTTCCTTCTTTGTCAGCTCCAGCTCTTTCAAAAAAGAGCTATCGGTAGGATATAGAACCAGCATTTTCTTTGCTGTTTTTTCTGCCCGCCCTAGTTTTTTCTGCTTTTTAAAAACTCTAGCCAACAGCAGGTTCGCCCAATAGTTGTAACTGTCAATTTTAAGGATTCCATCAAGAACTTTTTCGGCCTCGGCCCAGCTCTTTTGCTTCATAAGAGGCTGGAGATACCCAAGCTTTGCTTCGACAGAACCGGGAACAGCCAGCATAGATTTGCGGTAATGCTCCATAGACTTTGCGTTCGACCCGCCGAGATAATAAAGCCGGCCAAGCCTTAAGTTCACTCTATACGAATAAGGGTCGTCTCTATAAACAGGCATAACCGCTTTAACTGCCCTCTTGTAATCTTTAGCTTTTTCATACTCGTAAGATTTGCGATAGGTTCCGCGGTCGTCACTGCCGGCAAAGACTGCCGAAATAGGTAAAGGCAACAGGAACAGCAAAAAAAAGATGCTACGCTCCACCGCGCGTGCCGTAAAAGTTTTCATTATTAACAAAGGGGTCATAAGGTAAATTTGATTAAAGCAAAATAAGTCGTGGCGGTGGTTATCTTCGACGCTCCGATACTTTTAAACCTGTTTCCTTCCATGCCTACCTCCGCGGAAAATCTTTTAAATGTATTGTATTTTATCGAAGCACCGTACCCGCTTCTGTATTTATATGCCGAGTTGACAGCTATCAGCCCGCCTTTCAGCACAGGGTATACCCGCTCGCCCGACCATCCCTTAACAGAAAACCTTAGCGGCTTTAAGAAAAAAGCTATCTCCTCTTCAAAAGAGCTGTATGTCTTTTCCTTTATCCCTTCCCTTCCCGAAGGCCGAATATAATCGGCCCTAGTAGCGGAATAAAACTTTCCGCCTCCAAACCTGAAACCAAAATAAGGAGAAGCCTGCAACAGGTCTACATCAGCCCCTTTGTCCGCGCTATCGTAATAGAGGTATCTTGTCTTAAACAGGTCTATACCGACATTCCACCGGAACGGCTTTGCGTAGCTTATTCCGCTTATCAGCGTGGCTCCTGTATCGGCCAGTTTGCTTCTAGAAGAAATGGTGTGAAGACCAAACCTTACCGCGAGATACGGCAGACTGATACTTTTGATATTTACTACTCCGGTAAATTCTTCCTGCCGATATTTATCGCCAGAGATGTTTCTTACAATTAAAACATCTCCGCCAAAATCGAGCGACCCGTTGAACGATTCATTTTTTATAAGATGCTTGGCGTACACCCCAAGGTTATCGCTACTCTGCCTTTCCTCCGAGCTTCTATAGCTGGTATGCTTGGCGTTCACCGTTATATGCCCAACTTCGGGAGCTCTTTGCCTATGTAGCGCCAATGGGCTAGCGCCTTCTTTTTCTACTAGGGCAAGCTCTTTTAAAAGCGACGCGTCTGCCGGATAGATAGCCAGCATTTTTCTGGAAACTCTCTCGGCAAGTTCGTAATTGCCCTGCTTCCTTAAGGCGTAAACAAGCTTGAGGTTTCCCTGGTAGTTATAGTTATCGACTGCCAAAACATTATTAAGTATCTCTTCGGCTTTATCCCATTTTTTCTGCTTTAAAAGAGGGAGGGCATAAGCAAGTTTCGCTTCTAGAGAACTTGGCTTGGCTATCATAGCTTTTTTGTAATGCAGTCTCGACTTAACATAGGAGCCGTCGAGGTAGTAAAGCCAGCCGAGTGTAAGGTTTACCGCGTACCCTCTTGGGTAACGGCTATAAATAGGCATAACTGTTTTTATCGCGTTTTTATATTCTTTCGCTTTCTCGTATTTGTAAGATTCATCGTAAATACTCTGGTCGCCGCTTTCAGCAAACGCGAGCGAACCTGTTGACGCAATAAAAAGCGTTAAAGAGAACATTTTTACCATCAGCGCGCAGATAAAAACCTGCCGAAGCTTTGCCAAACCAAAACAGGTCATATATATTTTCTCAGGCCTCTTTATCTTTATCGAAATCATCGGCAAGGAGTTCCTCTAGTGCCTGCCTCTCTTTTTCTGCCGTTCCCCCATCATCTTGTTCCACGCTGTCAGCATCGCCAGCTTCGTCAGAGGCGACAACACCGTCAGAGCTGTCAGCATCGTTAGTGTAGTCGACATCCATTTCCAACGATTTCCGTTTAGCCTTTTCTTCCTCTACTGGTTCCTCCTGCATCTCTTTCGCGTTTTCCTTGCCATCACCTTCGTCTTCTGCCTTACTGCCAGCCTGAAATATTTTTTCCAGTTCAAGCTTTTCCGCTTCCATGTAGAGTTCTATATGCTCGTTAACCAGCTTCAATATTTTCTCCTGCTCCAGCTTCTCCTCATCGGAGTCCCCCTCCGGCTTGTCTTCTATCACCCTCACGCATTCACGAAGCTTTGTGATAGCGGTTCCCACGTCACCGTTTTCCTTATACCCACGAGCCAAATTAAAGTAAAGTACCTCATCATCAGGCGAAATATAAATAGCCTTTTCATAGTTTTCTACCGCGAGATTGTACAGCTTGTTTTTGCGCAGATATATTCCGAACTCGTTAAAAGTATGCTTTTCAGGTTCGTTATAGATAGCATTTTCAGAGCTTAGTTTTTTGAAAACCTCCATAGCTTCATCAACCTTCCCCTGTTCCATCTTGGCCATGCCAAGACCTAGGCTCGCTCTGACATTTTTCTCATCAAGGTTTATCGCGCGTTCAAATTTTTCTTCCGCGCCTTCTAGGTCTCCACGCTTGAGGTCTTGCTCTCCCATTTCTTGCCGGGTAATCGACATTTTTTTTGCCACTTCGTCCACGGTTCTAGGCTTAAGCGTGCATTTGTGGTTGGAGCAGGTTTTATATTTCTTAGAAAATTCATCTCCGGTTATGCCTTCCTCTATGATTTTGCCGGTAGGTTCGCCATCTCCACTCATTATCTCCAACGCTATGGTACCGTCTTTAAGCATCTCTATATAGAAATGAACCATCGCGCCTGGCTGTACGCCTGCTATATTGGCTGTTCCGTCACGCAAGGTAGATTCGCCAAAACAGGTACCTATCTTTTTTAGTATCTTGTCTTGAATCTCGCTGATGTCAATCGCCTCTTTTGCCGATGTGTCACTCTTTTTGGCATCATCTTACCCCATAACAAGGTATTCTAGCCGGTTTTCGTGCCTATATGGTCAGGAGATGCTATCGGCCGGCTATTACCAAATGAGATAAATCTGATTTTGTTATAACCCGCCAAGCTCTAAAGACTCTATTTTTAAGAAGTTAGAAAATGAACTTTCCCTTAAAGCACTTAAAAAAAACTCTTCTGGAAACAGAAATATGAGGGTAAAAATCTATCTACAGCTCTAATCAACGCTCAGAGATTCCACCCTGTTTCTGCCGTTATCTTTCGCAAGGTAGAGAGCTTTGTCCGCGTTCTCGATAAGCTGTTCAAGCGAATTAAGCCTGCTTGGAAAGATACTAGATACCCCCACGCTAATAGTCACCACGTCGCTGACCTCCGAAAATATATGCTGGCACCGCATTTTTTCTACCATTGCTCTTAGTTTTTCCGCAAGCATCGGCGCCTTTTCCTGTCCGGTATTGCCAAGAACCACCGCAAACTCCTCACCGCCTATACGGGCGACAATATCTTCCGGTCTATGTATCAAGCCAGACATCGTTTGCGCAACTTTTATAAGACAGCTATCGCCCTGCTGGTGTCCCAGAGAATCGTTGAACTTCTTAAAAAAATCAATATCAACCATAATCAGAGACAAGGGCTTCTTCTCTCTCAAAGCCAACCGCCATTCACGGGCGGCAAACTCTTTGAACGCCCTTCTGTTAGGTATTTTTGTAAGTTCATCGGTATATGAAAGGTTGCGGAGCTTCTGGTTTTCCTCTCTCGCTCTCTCAAGCTCCAGCGCAAGCTTCTCCTGCATTTCCTTATAGGCATATATTTCGCGTTTAAGGCGCAAAACCATCGGCCGCTTTATCCACTCTCCCACCTTCCCGCCGGAACCTTGGATTATTTCATCGACAAGCGCTATCGACGGTTGTACCGCATTATTTTTTGCTAAATTCATATTTTTGCCTCCTTTTCACCCTTATCGGAAACTAGCTTCTAACACTTTATCAAAAAATGCATTTTGCCCCCTATATAATAAGGAAAACTAAATTATTTAGTGAAATATTGCGTTACATTTAGCTGTAACCTCACCTAAAAAAATTTGAATTTGAGCGTTATCTATGCGAAATGACTGAAAGTAAGCAGATATGCCTATTGATAAAAAACCTAAAATATAACATCCTAGTCTGACGATTTAGGCGGGGTACCATTCACTCGTCTAAGAGCATCGTGAGGAGAGCATCTGGCAGTAAACGCGAATTTGTGGGGAGTATCGCAGTTTGATAAAGAAAGTTGCCTCCAGCGATCTAAAGCCCGGAATGTTCATCAGCGACCTTAATTGCGGTTGGCTCGAAAACCCGTTTCTTACAAATTCCTTCATTTTGAAAAACGATAAAGAAATCGAGAGAATCGTTAACCAAAATATCGATAAAGTATACATAGACACCGACAAAGGAAGGGACACCCAAGAAGCGCTTCCAGAAAAAGAGGCTGAGAAAAAAACGAATGGGGAAATAAAAAAAGTAGCGGAGGAACAGCCCTAAACCGAGAGCCGCCTAGCGATGAAAGAAGAGATGCGAAACGCTATAAAAATCAGATGGAGCAGGTACCATTTCGATAAATCACTGGTGGAAACCTTTATACGGTCAGTTGGGATATACCCGATAGGAACGCTTGTAAGGCTACAAAGCGAACGCCTTGCCGTGATTATAGAACCCGGAGCGGAAAATATACTGGAGCCGCAGGTGCGTATAATCTACAACATCAAGAAAGAAAGATTCATAGATCCACATAATGTCGGCCTTGCCAGAAAGAGCGGTGGAATGGAAGACAGGATACTATGCCATGAGAACCATGCGGGATGGAAAATCAACCCGTTGGATTATCTTGAAGGTTTGTTGCCAACATAAGAAACGATGGAAGATGAAAAGCAGTTTTACAGGAGGGCCGGCACTTCAAAAATAAACTTTTCGCTCGACCATAAGTTTCCTATCGGCAATTCTGTGCAGGTGGTGTTCGGCAGTACAAGAAAAGTCTTTACCACTCTCAGAGGGGTATGCTTTGGAAGCTACATCCTTGTAGATACCCCCGCGGTGAATGGGCGGGCTATGGAGATAAACTACGATGATGCCGTAGATATCCGTTTTGTAAAAACCGGCAAGATTTACAGCTTTAAAACCTACCTGCTGAGGACACATCCAAAGCTTCGTCTCATGGTGTTTGAATATCCCGATGTAATCACGGAGATGAACTTAAGGAAAAGCGCGCGCCTGAGTCTGGTCGCGCCGGTAAAAGCAGTTGCCAGCAGGAATTACGATACTACCAGTATAGATTTTTCGGAACACGGCATACTGCTCTGCTTTGAAGGACAGCACAACCTAAATATTTCCGAGGAGATAATGCTCTCTTTCGGGCTTCAACCGCCATTCAACATATCAATAGACGCTCAGATAAAAAATGTAAACCGATTGGATGGTAAATCTCTTATAGGAATAAGCTTCAGCACAGGCGATAAGGAAGCTAATAAAAAAATAGACAAACTCTACTACAAGTTTAGCGATTAAAAGCGAAGGAGCCGGTTTTGTTCATTGTTGACCAGAAAATAAGTATTGAACATAACGGTAAAAAGACAACAGGCGTATTGCGCGGCTGGAGTGAAAAGAAAAGATACCTCTTGCTAGAGCTGGAACTGGCAAACGAACTAAAATACATTCTAAAACCTGGAACGGAATTCATTTTTAGGTTTCAGCGCAAAGGCTCGCTCTACGGAATCACCGGACACCTCGTAGCCTACCTGAAAAAAACCAACCTCTGGGCCTTCACCTTTAGCGAAGATTTTATGGAAAACAATATGCGCTCCTCCAAAAGAATCGAGTGCATAGTCCCCACTTCTGTCACTGATGAAGAAGGAAAGGTAGTAGAAGACGGCTTCATGGACGACATAAGCCTCAGCGGAGCGAAATTCATTACAAGCTCGGAGCTCTCTATTTCAGAAGGCGACCTTGTAATTCTAAATTTTTCGGTTGGGGCTTTTGGCTTAATTGAAAAACAGTACCTTCAGGCAGTAAGAGCCTTCCAAAAAGGCCAAAATTTCATCTACGCCGGCCCCTTTTACAACATGGAGTCGGAAAACAAGAAAAAGCTAAATAACTTGATAGAACTCTACTCAGGTGTCATCATCGCGCAAAGCACCTCCTAACAGTCCAGCCAAAGCCTGCCAAAAGCTCCTTTAAACACCTTCCAGTTGTAAATAGACTATCCTACATAGTATGGACGAAGAAAAGATAAAGGCCGGAGTGCTTATATTCGTCGGGTACATACTTTCCCCGCTTTCATGGTGGAACGACCTAGTTGTAAACTTTCCGATAGCCTATCTTCTTGCATCCATATTCTGGAAAATCTATCCATTTAACTTCTCCCTCTACATGCTGTTAGCCTACTGGCTTACCAATGTCGCGGGGCTTGTAATGATGCACAAAGGGGCTATGACGATAGTAGGAGTGGGAAAATACGAATACACCAAGAAAAATCTTTTCAATACATTGCTAATATCTCTCGTATACAGCGCGTTGATGTTTGCGGCTGTAAAGTTCGGGCTTCTCTCGCCGGTCAATCCTTAATGATTTTTGAAAAGTCCGGCATCGTCTCACTTTTGCCCCGCTCCATTATCTTGCTTTCCCCTTTGCGCGCGGTTACGTTTTCATAAATACCGTCATCCCTTTTCACCAGCTTAGAAAACCCGAGGTCACGCAGTTCGGCGTTCCCTTTGGGGGTATTTACGTTGGTATGCGATATTATCCTGTGTATCGTTCCTTCACAGTCCGGGCAGACCGTCGCCGCATCGTCATGTATCGACTGTTGCACCTCGAAAACCTTACCCAAATGACACGGAACTCCGTCATGTTCGTACTCGTAAATAGGCATAACTTTAAAGTAAGACCGTCTGCCTCCCGTGTCAACCACGCACGGCGTGGGGCGAGTTGCCGCACGCGGTAAACACTGCCTTACTGAACTTTAAAAAAAGTTCGCCTCCACACCGCTGTCGCCTTGCAGGCGAGGCACTGCCAAAGGGAAACCATCGGCACAAAACCACGCACGGCGTGGGGCGAGCTGCCGCACGCGGTAAACACTGCCTTACTGAACTTTAAAAAAAGTTCGCCTCCACACCGCTGTCGCCTTGCAGGCGAGGCACTGCCAAAGGGAAACCATCGGCACAAAACCACGCACGGCGTGGGGCGAGCTGC
>JAJRYD010000006.1 GCA_024275955.1 Nitrospirota bacterium | reverse complement strand
AGGCGGTCTGTTTTTGAATATATAGAAGTGTTTTATAATCGTGTCAGAAAACACTCAACCATTGGATATTGCTCTCCATCGGAATTTGAACAGGCGGCAAAAGTTGCTTAACTGTGTGTCCGCTTTTTCGGGGGAAGATCAGATTATCAAAGAGAGGTTAAAAAGAAATATTTGAAGTACAAACTATGATTATGTTTGTCTTGTCGACGATAGCTAAATATTCGCACTAAAATCTTGATATAAAGATGTTTGGAAATTAAAAAAGGTAGAACGAATTTTGTCAACGCTACCAAGTTCTCGTACAGCATCAGCAGTGGCATGGTATTTTAGATTTAAAAGAACTGGTAATCGCTCTTCACCAAGTTCCTCGACACCTTTATCTTCATATTTGGATAGAACGAAATCCAAAAACTCTACCTGCTTATCGTCTAGCCCTTGATGGATTTGCTCTTTTGCCTGCTCAACTCTTTCTGTTCTCGATATAGGAGGGGTTTCAAAAGAAATGTATGAGAGAACATCAAACAGATCGCTCTGCTCAGCATCAACCATCTTTTGCAATGTTTCTAATTCGTCTTTGCCAAAACCAAGCTCAGCAATCTTTTCTAAAAAAACTTTTCTAGTAATAGGATTTGACCAAATCTTGCGCAACTCTTCTTCACTTTTAAAAAACTCCGGCATCGCTCCAAACATATTGTCCATAAACTCTTGCACAGACATAGGCTTACCGTCCACGCTCCAAAACGAAGTTGAAATCATATGCTGGATTTCACGTTCTTTGCCATCACGAAGCTTGATTTTAAGTTTACCCTTCTTCTTGCAGACACAAGGTTCCTCACCGCATATAGAGCAAGGCTCGGTAGATTTCTCGCACTCGCAAGGACGTTTGCCGCATATAGGGCAAGGCTCCGTAGGCTTCTTCTCGCAGATGCAAGGGTCTTGAGAGCACTTAGCACAAATCTCTGGTTCAATAGGCTCGCCATCCCATTCTGGATCATTAAAATGGTGATAGGCATCTACAAAATCATAAATCGTAAAGTATTCTTTGCCGTCAAAGAGCCTCGTGCCACGCCCTATAATCTGTTTAAACTCCACCATAGAGTTAATAGGACGCATTAAGACGATGTTTCTGATATTTAGTGCATCCACCCCAGTTGATAATTTTTAGGATGTAGTTAAAATTGTTGGAATTATCTTTTCATTATCCTGAAATTCACGCAGATACTGTTCTCCTCGTGCACCGTCATTGGCCGTTACCCTCACACAGTAATTAGGGTCAGTGCCATCTTTCATCTGATTAACCAAGTCTCGCACCGCCGCCGCATGGTCTTGGGTAGTACAAAAGATAATAGTTTTTTCTTTCTGGTTCATTTCGCCCAGTAGCACTCGTACTCGTTTTGCTTCACGCTCTTTGATTACGATTATCCGGTTAAAGTCTGATTCCTCATAAATCTTACCTTTCTCTACCTCGCCCTCAACTATCTTGTCATCAGATGTATAAATGTAATCGTCCATCGTAGTTTGAATCCGTTTTACCTTAAACGGCGTTAGGAACCCATCATTCACACCTTCTTTGAGAGAATAGATATAAATCGGCTCGCCAAAATATTTGTAGGTGTCGATGTTGTCTTTCCGTTTTGGGGTAGCAGTTAAGCCAAGTTGAACAGCCGGAGAAAAATGTTTCATAATGTCTCGCCAGTTGCTTTCATCATTAGCACCACCTCGATGACACTCATCAATAATGACAAAATCAAAAAAATCAGGCGGGTATTCACCAAAATAAGGGGTGCCATCTGGCCCACTCATAAAGGTCTGGAAGATAGTAAAGAAAACAGACCCGCCCATAGGAACAGTACCTTTTTTACGAATATCATGAGGGCTAATGCGGACTAAAGCATTTTGGTCAAAAGCAGAGAAAGCGTTGAAAGCTTGGTCAGCAAGTATGTTTCTGTCAGCTAAAAACAAAATGCGTGGCCTACGTTTACCGTCCCTTTTAAGGTTCCAACGTGAATGAAAAAGCTTCCAAGCAATTTGAAAGGCAATGAAGGTTTTACCAGTACCAGTAGCAAGAGTTAACAACATGCGATCTTTTTCTTCAGCAATAGCAGTCATGGTGTTATTGACGGCTATCTCCTGATAATACCTAGCACCCTTTGTACCGTTTACATTTTCAAATGGAACATCTGAAAACTTGTCTTTCCATTCGTTTTGGCCAAAAAAGGTTTTATTCCACAATTCATCTGGTGTAGGAAAGCAGTCAATCTCACCCTCTTCACCACTCTTCATAGAAATCTGATAGATTACCTTGCCGTTAGTGGCATATGTGTAATCTATCTGAAGTTTCTCAGCATAAGATTTTGCCTGTGCCACACCTTCACCAACTTCTAGTTCATCTCTCTTCGCTTCAATTACGCCGATTTTGAGGTTTTTATAAACAAGAATGTAGTCAGCTATTTCCGGTTTTGCTCGCTTACCACCTGATAGAATTCTTCCCTCGGTAATTTTGTAGGCACTACGTTCCCGCAAATTCGTGAGCCTTCCACAATACCCCAGCCAGCTTCCTTCAGTGCTGGGTCTAGTAGTTCTGCTCGTGTTTCCGCTTCATTCATAAAGGAATTTTATACTTAAAGTCTGGAATAAGACAACCAGTTATTCTAGTTTAGGCAGGTTTTCTAGAATAATATAGGCTTGAACAGGTAGCAAAAATTAAAGCTTGCTCAAAAGTTCAAAATATTTCCCCCTGCTCATACAGGCTGTTTTCATTAGACCCGTGATGATGTCAACATCTATTTCCTTATACCTAGGAATAATCACTGGTCGAGGAGTACCCTTCCTGACAAAAGCCATGTGACTCCCCTCTGTCCTATCGTGTTCGTACCCAACAGCCTCAAAGATTTTGACTAATTTTTTCCAGTGAACTGGTGTTATTCGTGGCAATTCGACAAGCGGGAATGGTGGGAGGCGGCAAGAAGCGGGAGAGGAACTTCAATATATTCAAATTTTCTTTTAGGTAACGGCGTTACCCGAGCCGTCCGCTTGACCTCGGCTTTAGACTTAAAGCCTAAATCCCGCAAAACCTCATCAAGAACACCTCTTTCGAAACAGGAGGTAAGAAAGACCTGCACAGCTTCACTTAGGTTATCCAATGCCTTTGTCTTAGTTTCTCCCTGCGATAAGACATCCAAAACAGGACAACGGGCTACCCAATGCTTTTTCTTCTTCTTGAGAATGGCTGGGAAAATTGCCTTAAACTCTACTAATTGCATTCGTACCTCTTATAAATTTCTATACAGCTATATTATCGCCCAAAAGAGCCGAACTCTTAAACTTTTTTTAAATAACCCCCGTCTCATTACTGGGTCGAGCCTACCCCCAATACCCCAAAAAGTAAAGCAGTGGGGGAGCTGTTGGATGGCTGGGAGTAGGTGGAAGCCAAACGGAATACAATCAACCCGTCATTATCAGCGACCCATGCGATGGGTGCGGTCAGCGAGAGCGTGTGTGACCTGCTTCATAAATCACAACTCTCCGGCAAAGGCTTTGTTGAGGATAGATTTTTTTAACTCCTCTAGGTCTGCGATTTTTTGTTCATAGATTTTTTCGAGTTTTTTAGTGGCGGTGGAGAGCCTGTCGAGTTTAGCGACAATTTGTTTTTGGGTTTTGAGAGGAGGGAAAGGAAATAATTCATGTTCGAATGTTGCCAAATTAATATTATCCTGCGCACTTCCTTTCCCTTTTTGCTTGATAATTGACTTAAAAGACTGCAACAAATATTCGACAAAATCATTATTTGTAATTTTAGGGTCAACAACAATACCGATAACACTATCGGGAAAACAGGCATCAAAATCTAAAATTGCAGTTTCAGCTATATTTGCAGCAATCGTTATACAAATCGTTCCTTTTGACCATAGTTTACTTTGAGCAAGTCCTATTTCATTATAGGTTTGAGAATATTTTGTTATGTAATGATTACAATTTCTTATATCACCAGTTTGAATAAAAGGATATTTTCCTCCGTAAAGTTTTTTATCATTTCTCGGCCGGTGCTTTGATTTTCCACGAGCAAATTCGAATGATATTTCTTTTAATGTTTTCTTGTCCCAATCATCCCCACCATTTGTAAAAACACTCTGCAAGTACGATTCAAAAAGTTCTTTGGCGTTTTGCAGGTTTTTCTCTGCGTTCTTTTTCGCTACCTCGATCTTGTCAAAAACCTCATCAAGTATCCCCACAATCCGCCTTTGCTCGGAAAGAGATGGGTAGGTGATCATTTTTTCTTTTAGTATCCTGAAATGCCTTGCATACCCTAAGTCTTTTAAACTTAATCCGGTTAATTGGTAGTAAAAAAACTTCGGATTAAGAATGTCCTTTGGTTTTAAAATCTTGACACCATCTGCTCCTAACACAAAATCAAAATCAATATACTTAAATACTTTGGTATGGTCTCCAAATAAAATTAGAGGTGATGCTGCCCTAAATAAATCTTTTTTATTGTCCCAATAACCATTAACGAGGTTAACTTCTTGAGAAACAATTGGAAACTTTCCAGAAATTAAAAAATATTTCTTTGGAATCTTTTTTGTATAAACAATTTGGCTCAAACAATCTTCAAAATTTCTTGTTTGCCAGTTGTGCTTCATAATATTAAGATGGTCAAGAGTCAGACAGTGGAAGCTCTACTTGGCGATCATCTTCCTTTGTCGCCTCTTGAGTTTGCTGGCATATTACCGCTTCGAAATCAATATCGTCTGGAACTTTAGCTATAAGAACATCATTAAATTTATATACTTTTATAGCGTTTCTTTCACAGACTTTTTCCTCCCCATTTTCTTCCATTATTATGTATTCAATGCAGACTGTAATGACATCATTCTTCTTGGTCTCTTTAAGTGGGTATTTGCCAGATAAAATTCCTTGAAAAAACTCGTCATCTTTAAGGTGGAAATTAAGCGGTGTCAAAGTCTTTGCGTCCCGTGTTCTCCATTGTGCAGAACTACCCTCGCATATAACAGGTGCAACAATGTCAAGTTGGTGAATTTTATAAACGGATTTAGGGGGAGCATCATCGACAGCCACTTCAGGTGTAAAGTAGTTAGCAAAATTAGCTCTGCTAATAGGAAAGTCTCCGGAATCATTAAATTCAATACCCGCTATCTCTGCATCTTCTAAACACATGCGATAAAAACTATTCCGTGCCTTGAAGGCTGATGGAAAATCGTTTTCATGTATTCCAAAATCATTTAGGGTCTGGTTGTCCTTTTCTAAAAAACCAGTTGTTGATTCTTTTAAAATTAGCAACTCTTTAGTTTTTTTGCCCGCTTTTTCAGCCCAATATGACGGCTCGTGACCTGTTAATCCTTTTACAAATCCTTTTCCTGTGTCACTTTCAATAAAGCCCCACGAAACAGTCGTTGCTAGCACCACAGAAATACCAAGCTTTTTAAGAAATGACCCGTCCTCTGAGGGCATAACAAGAATCTGAATATTTAGCTTTCCCTCAAAAAACTTTAAATTAAAATCCTCAAGAATATTCGCCACATCATTGGCTGTTTCAATGAATTCCACCAATGGCAAATAATGGTTTGGAACATTGAAGTGTATTGGGATTATTTCAATATGTTGTTCGTTCATAGTAACTACCTTAGAGTTTTCCCTATCTTTTCCAAAACCTTATCACTCTCTTTATTCAACTTTTTTATCTTCATCATAGCTTTTATTTTTTAAGCTTTTTCTTTGTATTGCCATCCAAAAAGTTATCCGTGCTGACCACACTTCTTCCTAGCTCGCGTTCTGTATCACGTCTGGCTTTTCCTGCGACAGTACCGCCCCGCTTTGCCGCTTTTTTATTTGCTGGCATAGTTTTGGGCTTTTCAGTCTTTGATA
Organism: Nitrospirota bacterium; assembly: GCA_024275955.1. GTDB lineage: Bacteria > Nitrospinota_A > UBA7883 > JACRGQ01 > JACRGQ01 > JAJRYD01. Next base: position 20,427 of record JAJRYD010000006.1, on the reverse strand, counting down.
TTTCTGTTGTTACCTTTTCGCCCAGCATTGTAAAAATCAATTCTAAGTCTGTCATATTATCCCGAAGGTTTACTTTTGATTTATCGGACAGGTTTTTGTATTTCTTGTACTCGGCAGGTGTCATGCCAAAAGTAGCTTTGGAAATCTCTGCCGTTAAAATCGCATAATCTTTTTGGCTTTCTATGCCCCGCTCCAGCCACTCATCTGTTAGATTTTGCCTGATTGCCATTCCACGCAGACGCTTATCTATCCAATCTTTTGGGTAGCCTTTTTGCTCGTAGAGCGACTTCATCCGCTCTTGCGCCAGCTCGGGATTTTCGATTTCATCGAGCCGTTCCTTGCCGACCTCTGCCAGCCATCGTTTAAACGGTTCAGCTTTTTTACTGGGAATCGACTGGATAAGGCGGAAAACATCTTTTGTATTGCCGGACAATGTTTTTCGCTTTTTTCCTGTTTCTGTGAGCATTTCTATCTGGGGACAATTTGTCCCTAGGTACTCTTTCAAACTATCATCTCTTTTTCTGATTTTCTTTAAATAGTCTGTTGGATTTGCACTGTCAGTTAAGGCGCCAATAACATCGACTAACGAAAAATACCACTCGTCATTATGCCAAGTGCGGCGGATCTGTTTTGATTGGAAAATGACGAGCTTCTTTGTTTTATCTTTCATAGTTTAAATACCTAAATCAAAGTTCCTACCTTCTCCAAAACCTTATCACTTTCTTTATCCAGCTTTCTTATCTCTGCTAGGATTTCTTTTGGTTCTCGTAGCACCACTTCATTATTTTTGTTTGGGTTTTTCACTGATAGATCAAAAGTGGCTTGGTCAATATCGGCTACATTAATACTCCAAGAATTTTCGGAATCCTTTTTCTTTTTTTGCAACGCTACGAACTCTGCTAAATCTTTTTCGTTAAGAGCGTTTGTTTTGCCTAGATTTCTATCTAAGTTTAGCTGATAGAACCATACCTTCTTTGTTGCTTTTCCTTTTTCGAAAAAGAGTACCACCGTTTTTACCCCTGCACCTGTAAACGTGCCACCCGGGAGGTCTAGCACCGTGTGCAGGTTGCAACTCTCTAGCAGAATTTTTCGTAAGCTTATTGAGGCGTTATCTGTATTAGAAAGAAAGGTGTTCTTTATAACTATGCCTGCTTGCCCACCTGCTTTTAAAATCTTTATAAAATGTTGAAGGAAAAGAAATGCTGATTCTCCCGTTTTTATCGGGAAGTTCTGTTGTATCTCCCGTCCCATCTTTGCGCCAAAGGGAGGGTTGGCTAGAATAATGTTATACCGATGCTTCTCCTGAATATCATTTATGTTTTCTGATAGCGTACTCATATGCCTGATGTTGGGTGCTTCGATATCGTGCAGGATCATATTCATAATACCGATAATGTAGGCGAGTGATTTAACCTCCTTGCCGTAGAAGGTATTAGTCTGTAGCTTTTTCATCTGGCTGGAAGAAATCTTAGATTTATTTTCCGTAAGGTAGGCAAACGACTCTACTAGAAAGCCTGCCGAGCCACAGGCACCATCATAAATCTTATCGCCTATCTTTGGATTGACCACCTTTACTATAGTTTTGATGAGTGGGCGTGGTGTGTAATATTCGCCACCGTTCCTACCAGAATTGCCCATATTCTTGATTTTGTCTTCGTACAGAGCGGAGAGCTCGTGCTTTTCTTTGCTTAGCCGAAAGTGCATACCGTCCACGATGTTTAGAATTTCTCGTAGTTTGTAACCACTAGAGATTTTGTTTTTCAGCTCATGGAAGATCTCGCCGATTTTGTATTCAATAGTGTTTGGCTCTTCTGACCTGAATTTCTTGAGATATGGGAAAAGCTTTAGATTGACGAAATCTTTGAGGTCATCGCCATCATCGGCCTTATTGTAATCTAGCTTTCCAGCTGAATCTTTTGGGCAAGCCCAACTGTCCCAACGGTATTGCTTGCTAAGAATTTGATCATACTTTTTGCCTGCTAACTCTGCTTCGGTCTTTTTCGTATCCTCAAGGTCATCTAAATATTTCAAAAAGAGAATCCATGAGGTTTGCTCTATATAGTCGAGCTCTGTTCCACACCCAGAGTCTGTGTGAAGGATGTTATCTATATTTTTAAATGACTGCTCAAACATGCTACCCCTAAATACTAAAGTTAAGTGGGGATTATACTCCATGCAGAGAATGGGTGCTGCAAGCTCAATTTAGAGTGAGATGGCCAGCTTAATAAAAATAATAGATTGGGACTGTTACTTAGCTAACAGTGTCGGCCATGTGACGGCCACAGCTTTTGGTAGGTGGTCTTGATGAGTTAAGTTATTGAATTTATGGTGCGCCCGAGAGGACTTGAACCTCTGACCTACGGATTAGAAGTCCGTTGCTCTATCCAACTGAGCTACGGGCGCACTTTCATCAGACGGGATAGTCTACCGTAAAAGAAAAGACCGTTCACCCTTTAATAGGCAAACGGCCATAAAATACGGTTAGCTTTTAAAAAACAGACCTATTTATCTTTAAACCAGTCTTTAAGTCCGTCATCGCTCGGCTTCATGCCGCCGTCGCCTTTCTGCCAGTTAGCCGGGCAGACTTCGCCATGCTCCTCGGTAAACTGTAGCGCCTCCAAAACTCTCAAAGCCTCGTCGATACTACGGCCGAGACCAAGAGCGTTTACCACCTGATGCTGTACTACCCCTTCCTTATCAATAAGGAAAAGCCCGCGATACGCTATACCGGCACCTTCTACAAGAACATCGTAATCGGCAGAAATTGTCTTATTGAGGTCGGAGATAAGAGGATAAGTTACACCCTCGATACCGCCCTGCTTCTTAGGGGTAGTGACCCACGCAAAATGGCTAAACTTGGAGTCGACAGATACCCCAAGAACCTCGGCATTAAGCTTTTTGAACTGCTCCAGCTTTTCTTGAAACGCATGAAGCTCTGTAGGGCAAACAAACGTAAAATCAAGAGGATAAAAGAAAAGGATAACATATTTACCTTTGTAATCGGTAAGTGACACACTCTCAAATTTGCCGTTAACCACGGCATCAGCCTTAAACTCGGGCGCCTTTCGTCCAACTAATACAGCCATTTTTCTCTCCTAAAACATATTTAAAAATTAAAGATATACCCGACCTCTCTAACCTGCCCATTCTCTCAAATCCTGCAAGAGAAATCAATAATTAAAGAGACCTCTTTAGTGCCTTTTGGCCTGTTTTGTTAGTCTTCCAGCAAGGCTAAAAGCTGGGGGTGGAGCGTGGCATTGGCGACGCATATCGTCTCGCCGTAAAGGTCAAGCTGTTCGCCTTTCATATCGGTAACTGTTCCGCCAGCTTCGGAAACGATAAGCTGTCCCGCCGCCATATCCCACGGCTTTAACCTTTGTTCCCAAAAAGCATCCACCCGTCCGCACGCGACATACACAAGGTCGATAGCGGCCGAGCCTGGCCGTCTGACCGCCTGACATTCCATGACTACCCGTTTGAAGTTATCAATATTGTTTTTGGGGTTCGTCTTAACATCGTACGGAAAGCCGGTAGCTATTAATGCCTCTTCCATCTTCGCGGCAACTGTAACTTTTATCGGGTTTCCATTAAGTGTAGCGCCTTCGCCCAGAGCCGCTGAAAACATTTCATCCCGCAACGGGTCGTACACCGAACCTGCAATCACCTGTCCGTTACAAGCAAGAGCTACGGAAACGCAAAAAATCGGAAAACCATGCGCGTAGTTGGTAGTGCCGTCCAATGGGTCGATAATCCAAAGATACTCTCCGTCAGACTTTTTGCCTCCACCCTCCTCGGCCAGTATGCCGTGGTTTGGATACTCGCTGACGATTGAATCGATAATCGCCTTTTCACATTTAATATCAACCTCGGTAACAATGTCTGTCCTGCCTTTATGCTCGATGCGCAGGCCGGTCTTGCCGTAGCTCTCTTTTTGAATTTCCCCTGCTACATACGAAATTTTTTGGGAAAAGTCTAAAAATTTTTTGTTTGTCATTAAAGTCTTTTAGCGTTTTGTAGGGTCGTAACTGTCTGGATAGCAGTAAAAGTATGTCGTCGAAGCCGAACCATCTTCAAAATACCGCCGAACTATTTTGTCAGACTCTGTTGACACGCTTTTCTTTTTGTAAAACTTTCCTTTTATCCTTTTACCTGTCAAGGTTTTTGAAAACCTTTTATTATCTTCAAATACCTCCCTCTTCCCCTTTTCGCACCTGCCGGCGGTAGAGTACCCGCCTTTTCGCTTCCAGCTTTTGCCGCTTTCATCGACAGACCGAACCCAAAGCGACCAGCCTTTTTTTGCCTTATCCCCGTCCGATTCCCCAAGTTGCATCAGATCACAGCCGGAAAGAGTGGAGAGAGATAAAATAAACACGATAAGCTTTATCGAGTATTCAATCGGCTGTTTCATATTTACCACCTTCTCCCCTAAAGGACGCAAAGGATGTTATCCATCCTCCCCCCACCAGAATATCATCGGCATAGAATACCGCCGCCTGCCCCGGCGCCACCGCTTTTATAGGTTCGATAAAATCAACCCGAATTTCACCGCCAGCCAGATGATGCAAGGTCCCCTTTACCGGCTCCTGCCTGTAACGCACCTTTATCAGCAGTGTATCACCATCGGCGATAGGAAGATGAAGGGTTGTATTTGTAGCTACCATAGATTCGGTCAAAAGCTCTTCTTCGGGGCCAACCACGATAACATTACTCTCTGGCTTTATCTCCGTGACGTAAAGCCTATGGCTATGCCCTATACCAAGCCCGCGTCTTTGCCCTACCGTGTAAAACGGAACCCCAGAATGTTTCCCAAGAGGCTCGCCGCTACTATTTACGAAATCTCCCTTTTCATGCTTAACGCCGTAGCGGGTAAGGAAAGTTTTATAATCATCTTCCGGCACAAAACATATCTCTTGGCTCTCCTGTTTTTCCGCCGTTTTCAGGCCGAACCTTTTTGCTTTTTCACGCGTTTCGTCCTTTGTCAAACCGCCGATAGGAAAAAGTATATACCTAAGATTTTTAGGCGGAGTGTCAAAAAGAAAATAGCTCTGGTCCTTATTCTGGTCTACTCCGCGTTTTATGAGATACCTCTCTCCACGTTTTTCAATCTGTGCGTAATGTCCTGTAGCAAGTTTTTTTATCCCCATCTGTTTCGCTTTTTCTATCAGCATTTCAAACTTTAAAACCCTGTTGCAGGCGATACATGGGTTTGGCGTATTACCCCGTTCGTACTCGTCAACGAAATAATCGACAACATTTTCCCTAAAAGATTCTTTCATGTTTAAGGTGTAATGGGGGATGCCAAGCGAATCGGCGACACGGCGCGCGTCTTCCACATCGTCCAGCGAACAACAGCTCCGTCTGGCAGAATCGTTATCGACTGTCCAGAGCCGCATAGTGATGCCGATAACCTCGTAACCTTGCTCTTGTAAAAGGGCGGCGGCCACCGACGAATCAACCCCGCCGCTCATAGCGACCATCACCTTTTCCTTCATATACCGGCCATTCTACAATAGTCCTACCTGCTGGAGTTACCTTTAAGCTTATATACAATTATTACGATGGAAAGCAAAAGGGTAATAGCGTTTGCAACTATCACCGGAAGAGAGCTGATGGCAAAACCGTAAATAAGCCATAGCGCCACTCCAGCTGTAAAGAGCAGATACATCAAAAGCGAAATATCTTTTGTCGATTTTGTTTTTACAACCTTAACCACCTGCGGCACGAACGCGGTAGTGGTAAGGACGGCGGCGCTAAAGCCGAGCAGGTTAAGATATGTATCGTTCATTTTGGCTATTATAAAATAGTTTTCCACGCCTTTGATTAAAATGCAAAAACAGGCGGAACGCGTGGCGACTGCGCCGGCGGAGTTGCTACTAGCTCCATGCCATGCATGGCATGTGGCGACAACTAGCTCCCGCTTTGCGGGTCTAACATATCCCGCATTTTGTTTATAAGGTTAAGCGCTTCAAGCGGTGTCATGCTGTCTATATCTGCGTCTCTTAATGCGTCGACAACCGGGTGGCTACGCGCGTCGAAAAGCGAAAACTGTTTGTCGTCCGTAGGGTCCTGCGCCTTTAACACCGGCTTGCCGTCGGAGCCGTATTCCATTTTCTCCAGCTCGGCAAGCAGACGTTTGGAGCTTTCCAAAACCTCTTTTGGCAGTCCCGCGAGACGGGCCACCTGTATGCCGTAGCTTTTATCCGCCGGCCCTTCCTCCAGTTTTCTCATAAAAACCAGCTTGTCTTTATACTCTCTCGCCGATACGTTAAAGTTGGCCACGCCGTCCTGCGTTGCGGTAAGGTCTGTCAGCTCGTGGTAATGCGTGGCAAAAAGAGTTCTGGTTTTTCTTTTGGCTAAAAATTCTGCCACGGCCCAAGCGATAGATACACCGTCAAAAGTAGAGGTGCCTCGTCCTATTTCATCGAGTATTACAAACGACCTCTCTGTGGCGTTATTAAGTATGTTTGCGGTTTCCACCATCTCCACCATAAAAGTGGAAAGCCCTTTTTGAAGCCTGTCCTGCGCGCCGACCCTCGTAAAAATTCTATCGGCAATGCCTATGACGGCTTTCTTTGCCGCAACATAAGAGCCGATCTGCGCCATTAAAACCGCAAGCGCGACCTGCCGAAGGTATGTAGATTTTCCCGCCATGTTAGGGCCGGTTATTATCATAAGGTGCCGGCTTTCTTTGCCGATTGATATATCGTTTGGAACAAAAGTTTCTTCTATCATCAGCCTTTCTATTACCGGATGTCTTGACGACTCAAGCTCTAGCTCGCGTCCTTCGGTAATTTCCGGCAAAGAGTAATCGTTAAGCCTTGCCGTTTCGGCAAGCCCTGCCGAGATGTCTAACTTAGCGGTAAGCTTTGCCGCTTTCCGCACTCTCGGCAGATACTTTAGCGTTTCAAGCCTTAGTTTATCTATTAGCCTAGCCTCAAGCTCTTTCGATTTTTCGTCCGCCCCGGCCAGCTTTTCCTCAAGCTCTTTTAGTTCCTGCGAAACAAAACGCTCGCAGTTCACAAGCGACTGCTTTCTAATATAGCTCTCCGGCACTTTGTCGGCATGCTTTTTGGTTATTTCTATGAAGTAGCCGTATATTTTGTTGTAGCTAAATTTAAGAGACGGTATGCCGGTTTTTATTTTTTCGGTCTCTTCCATCCCTTTTATGGTGCCGGTTACGTTTCTCACAAAAGAGCGGAGTTCGTCCAGTTCGGCATTGTAACCGTCGTTTATAAAACCTACCTCCCTAAATGTGGCAGGGTGCGAACGGTTGACAGCTTTTTGCAGGAGAGAGGCAAGCTCTTCCACATTATCCCACTCTTTTGCCAGCTCTTTTATCGAGCTGTCTAGCATAATTCCAAGAGCCTCCAAAATTTTTGGCAACAGCTCCAGCGAATAGCAGAGCGACGAAAAGTCTCGCGGATTAAAGTTTTTTCCGGCGATACGTCCAAACGCCCGCTCGAAATCGCTCATGCCGGACAAAATATTTCGTATTTCTCCGCAAGAAGCAAAGTCTTCGAAAAAAGCGGTAACAAGCGAGAGACGTTTTAAGATAGCATCTTTGCCGGTAAGCGGTTTTACCACCCGCTCACGCAGTAGCCTCGCGCCGATACCTGTTTTGGTCTGGTCTATAATTTCGATGAGCGTTCCTTCTCTACTGCCGTTTGAAAGGTTGGAGACCAGCTCAAGGTTGCGGACAGAGGCGGCATCTATCTCCATCCCTTCATCAGCCGGAACAAAACGGATAGAATCAACAGCACCCAGAGAGCTTGGGGAGTTTCTTCTTATATAACTAACCGCCGCCCCAGCCGCGCCGACAGCATCTCTTTTACCCGAAAGCCCAAAGCCTTCCAGCGTGCCGACACCCAGCGTAGTTGTTAGTTCTCTTACCGCCTCTTCCGGCGAAAAATAAAAAGCATCCAGCGGTTCGCACCGCAGGCCGGCCATATCAAGCGCGTCCAATAATCGTTTGTTACCCGTTCCAATCTCATCGGGTACAATTACCTCTTTGGGAGAAAACCTAGCGATGTCGTCGATAAGTTTTTCGATACGTTTATCACCATCAAACTCCCTTGCTAAAAAAGTGCCTGTCGAAAGATCTATCACCGCCAGTCCCAAGCTGTCACTTCCCACAGAAATAGAAGCGAGGTAGTTCGGCTCTTTTTCGTCCAAAAGATAATCTTCGGTCAGCGTACCCGGCGTAACAACACGCACCACCTCACGCTTTACGATGCCTTTTGCCTGTCTCGGGTCTTCGACCTGCTCGCAGATAGCGACTTTATGCCCAGCCCTCACCGCCCGTTCAAGGTATGTGGCGAGAGAATGATAAGGCACGCCGCACATCGGTTCGTTTTTTGTCTTGCTTCTCGATGTAAGGGCGACATTTAGCGCTTTCGCCGCGATTTTGGCATCTTCCTGAAACAGCTCGTAAAAATCGCCCATACGGAAAAAAAGAAGGCAGTCGGGGTAGTTTTTCTTTATCGCCGTATACTGGCGCATTAAAGGTGTGGTAGAACTCATTTTACTTTAGGTTTTTAAAACTTTCAGCCAACGCGTTGTAGCTGTCGCTTAAATACTGCGGCATTACGCGGGTATCTCCTATCACCGGCATAAAGTTGTTATCGCCTACCCACCTCGGCACAACATGCGTATGCAGATGCTCGTTTATCCCCGCGCCGCCCGCCTTGCCTATATTCAGCCCGACGTTAAAACCTTCCGGCCCAAAACTCTCCTTTAATATCCCAACGCTTTTAGAGACAAGATAACCGTTCTCATTACGCTCATCACTGCTAAGCTTGGTAATATCCTTAATATGTCTATTAGGCACCACCATAAGGTGTCCGCTAAGGTACGGATATTTATTAAGGACTATAAAATTATGCTCGCCCCTGTGGAGGATAAGATTCTCCTCATCGTTTTGCTCTTTTGGCATGGCGCAAAAAACGCACCTGCCCTCTTTAGGGGCGATGATATATTCAAGACGCCACGGCGCCCATACCTGTTTCATTTTATGTAAGCTGTCTTCATCAACACTCTTTGCATCTCTTCCATCTTCCCAGCATCCTTTTCGCTTTTTTCATGGTCGTAACCCAAAAGGTGTAAAAGGCCATGCACTATCAAAAAAAGAACCTCCCTTTCAAACGAACTGCCTATACTCTTCGCCTGTCTGCGGGCCTTTGGCGCAGATATTACTATATCGCCGATAACTTTTGGTCCCGGCCCATCGCCAGAAGGAAAGGAGAGAACATCGGTTGTCTTGCGTTTTCCCCTGTACCGGCTGTTAAGTTTCTTCATTTCGGCATCGCCCGTAAGCAGAATTGATATTTCCCCTTTAGGATTTTCAAGCTTTTTAAAAATTTTTAAAAGCCGCCGCCTTATTCGGGTAAGGTTGGGCGTTTTCAATCCCGCCCTCGCGGCAATCTCCATGTTGTCTAATGGAGAGGCTATATTTCCCCCCGCTCTGGCCCGTCTTCCAGCTTTTCGTAGGCATGAATTATTTTTTCTACCAGAGGATGTCGCACCACATCTTTTCTCGTAAAATTGATAATATCTATTCCCTCTATACCTTTGAGGATATTTTTAACCTCCAAAAGCCCCGGCCTCTTTTCGCGCGGTAAATCGCTTTGAGTAATATCTCCCGTTATCGCCATTCGGGAATTTTTGCCAAGCCTCGTTAAAAACATTTTCATCTGCTGCGATGTGCAGTTCTGCGCTTCATCGAGAATGATAAATGAGTCGTTAAGCGTCCGTCCCCTCATGTACGCGAGCGGAGCAACCTCTATTTCTCCGTTTTCCATCATAGTCTGCAATTTTTCCGCCCCCAGCGTATCGTACATCGCATCGTAAAGCGGGCGGAGGTACGGCGATATCTTTTCATCTAGGTCGCCCGGCAAAAACCCAAGCCTCTCACCCGCCTCCACAGCGGGGCGTGTAAGAATTATTTTGTTTATCTTCTTTTTTAAAAGCTCCGAAACAGCGACAGCCATCGCAAGGTATGTCTTGCCGGTGCCTGCCGGGCCGACGCCGATAATAATGGTCGACCTGTAAAGGGAGTATACATAAGCCCGCTGGTTCATGCTTCTTGGCACGATAACTTTTTGGGAAGTTTCTGTTCTTATCCCTTTGCCGAACATATCGTGGAGAGAAACGTTATCGTGATTAACAAAATATTTTATCGCGAATTTAAGGTCGTCCTGATTTATACGGATGCCGGAATCGACCAGCTCGTTATACTGCGCGAAAAGACTTGAGAACTTCATTACCATAGGCGACCCCCCCGAAACGAATATCGACCCGTTTCTGGCATAAATCTCTACCCCGTATTTTTTCTGGATAAAGTCTATCTGCTGGTCGTTCACACCACAAAATTCACGGAAATGGGGAAAGTCGGAGATTTCTATCGTCTGGCGGTCAGGAACCGTTTCAGTCTTCAAACTGACTTGAGCCTCCATATAGCGGATGGTTTTTCTAATGTTTTTTTCAATCATATATAGATGAAAGTTTTTCTCATTCCCCGTCAAACAGAATTATACCATCAACAGCGGTAGACGCAATGCCCGCAAAAGCTTGGCAGTATGCCAGTTTAAAAAAGTCACTTTTGCTCGCAAAGTTGTCATTACTTAATGGGGCTGTTGCCGAAATGGTTTTTGTGGCATTTGAAGGAAAGACTCATCTTTTAACTTCTTCGAAATAGATGTTTTAGCGATCGGCAATTTTAAACGAAATCAAATCTATCGGATTTGGCAACAGGCCCTTAATGAATGCACTGACATTCTGTGGCAATCTAGCAGGGTGCCGCCACCACGCTACGCTCGTGACAGGCTGTAGCCGACTGCGCTCACTCCTCGTGATGAGGTTAAGGCAAGGCCGATAATTTACTTAGCCACTACCGAAGTTTTGAGGGCGTGAGACGATGCTATAATCAGGGCGGGAGTTAAAGTTTAACGAACTACCAAAGAGGAGCGGTTATGGCAGTGAAGAAAAATGGAAAAGCTCCGGCGTTTACGTCGGTCGACAAGAACGGGAAAAAAGTTTCGCTTAAAAATTTTTTGGGCAAGTGGGTAGTTCTCTACTTTTACCCGAAAGACAGTACGCCGGGATGCACGGTGGAGGCGATAGAATTTACCGCCGCGAAAAAAGAGTTCGCGAAACTTGGCGCGGTAATACTCGGCGTAAGCCCGGATTCGCCGGAGAGCCACTGCCGGTTTACCGATAAGCAAAATCTCGGCATTACGCTTCTTAGCGATGGCGATAAAAAACTTTGCGAAAAATACGCTGTCTGGCAGAAAAAGAAAATGGCCGGAAGAGAATATATGGGAGTGGTACGCTCCACTTTTCTTATAGACCCCAAAGGAAAGATAGCGGAGATATGGGAAAAGGTGAAAGTGAAAGACCATGTAAAAAAGGTAAAGGAAAAGCTACAAGAGCTAAAGTAGTTTCAAAATGGATGTAGGAAAAGTTGTGCCTAAAACAGAACAAAATTTTCCCCCTATAGACGAAACTGCGAAAGCAAAGCCGACGGAGCTAATGCGGGACGCGCAAAGCGTGGAAACAGTTCTCGCTGGCGGGGAACAAAGTTTTCTGAGCTTTACAAAAAGTTTGCCTATTTTCCGTTGCAGTCTTGCAGACGGAGCGCTAACGGTACGATACACGCTCTACCTTAGTCATCCCCGAATCAGTCAACAACAGCAACGGCAATCTGGCCCCTCTTCGCCTCTACGGTTATTTGCCAATCTAGTGTGGGCCGCGCGCGAGAGATACAGTTTTTCTAACTTCTAAACCCCGCCACTCACCACCTATATAAGTGGATAAGGTATAAGCGATTACCTGCTCCACGCGATGCGTGACAGAGAGAGCGAGCCTGCTTCCTCTTAAATCGTTTTTCTATTTCCCCCAAGCAGGGTTAGACTTAAAGCGTATGCAATCGGCAAAGCTTATAAATGACAGGCGGTTCTGGCCTTTTTTCTGGACGCAGTTTCTCGGCGCGCTTAACGACAACATCTTAAAAAACGGGCTGGTAATACTTATCACCTTCAAGTCGCTCGTGATATTCGGGGTAGATTCTGCCAAGATGGTCGCTCTTTGCGGCGGCATATTTATTTTACCTTTCTTCCTCTTTTCCCCTGTTGCCGGACAGATTGCCGACAGGTTTGAAAAGTCGAAAATAATCCGCATACTAAAAACTGCCGAGATAGCTTTGATGCTGTTTGCCGCGTTTTGCTTTACGGCCGGACGATGGGAGATGCTTATAGTGCTTCTTTTCTTTATGGGTACGCAGTCGGCCTTTTTCGGCCCTATAAAATATTCGATACTGCCGCAGCTTATAAAGCAAAATGAGCTTGTAGGCGCGACAGCCCTACTGGAGCTAGGCACCTTTTCGGCGATACTTATCGGCACCATAATCGGCGGCATGCTTGTAGCTATGGAACCATACGGAGCGTCGGCTATATCTACAGCTCTTATAGGCTTTGCAATACTCGGTTTTCTCTCAAGCGTTCTCATAAACAAAGCAGAGCCGGAACTGAAACGATTGAAGATAAGCATAGAGCCTTTTTCGCCAGCTATCGAAAGCTTTGGGCTTATGCGAAAAGATAGATCGGTACTTATCTCGGTTATCGCCATCTCGTGGTTCTGGTTTTTCGGCGCTGGCATCCTCTCGCTACTGCCGATATACACAAGAGATATCCTGCATGGAAACGAACAGCTCACCACCCTCTTCCTCGCACTTTTTACTATCGGCATCGGCGCCGGCTCTATAATCTGCGAAAAGTTATCCGGCGACAAGCTTAAAACAGGCCTCGTCCCTCTTGGTGCTATCGGGATGAGCATTTTCGCGCTTGGTATTTGCGTACTCGGCGAACCTTCCGGCACAGCGGATATGGTCGGTATAATAGAGTTCCTAAAAACTCCAAGCGGCATAATGATATTGGCAGACTTTCTTCTGCTCTCTATTTCTGCAGGGCTTTTTATCGTTCCGCTTTACACCCTTATACAGCAAAGAAGCAAAACTTCTAACCGCTCACGGATTATCGCCGGCAACAATATACTCAATGCTCTCTTCATGGTGGTAGCCGCTATCATGGTGACGGCGTTTTTCGAGGCAAAGCTTAACATCCCTGATATGTTCGGCATAATAGCGGTGCTAAACGCCGTAATATCTCTGGCGATATTCCGCTCTCTGCCCGAATTTACAACCAGCCTCAAAAAATGGCTAACCTGTTGAAAACCTTTTAGAAACCGTATAAAATTTCCGCCCCTCATCACTGCTTGAGCCTTACCGCCTATATATTGGAAAATATGGTAAAATTCTCCCTTCGTTTTCAACTTATAATTGGGAAAAGAAAGCCGCGCTTTTATGAAACATTGCCGATACAAAGGGGCAAAGATCCCCGTTAAGCAGGTAGGAAAAAACCTCACCGTAACAGAACTGGTGGAAAACCATTTCGGCGCATACAATGCCGCGCGGCTAAGCGAAATATGCCGCCTGCTGGAAAGCAAGGTTTTAAAAAAAGATGTGACGCTTGGCGTTTCGCTTACCGGCGCGCTTACCCCTGCTGGGCTTGGCTCCTCATGTCTCGTCCCCTTAATAGAAAACGGTTTTATAGACTACATAGCTTCCACCGGAGCAAACCTTTATCACGATATACATTTCGGGCTGGGGCTGGACCTCCACAAAAGCTCGCCTTTTTCGATGATATTGACCTTAAGAAAAAGAACCTCGTAAGGATTTACGACGTGATAATGGATTTTGATGTACTCCAAAAATCCGACAAATACCTTTACCGTCTGCTTTCCGAAAAAGAGTACCAGAAAAAACTAACGACGAGCGAACTACACCATATGCTCGGCGCGAAGATGGCGGAGCTGGAAGAAAAATATGATAGAAAAGGGGCTACTGTTTTAGCGGCGGCCTACCGTGCCGGCCTGCCTGTTTACTGCCCATCGCCGGGCGACAGCACGATAGGCTTAAACATGGCGGCAAGGGAGCTTTACTACGACGAACCGTTTACCATCGACATTACCGGCGACGTGAATGAAACAGCGGCAATAGTGTACGATGCCCACCTTAAAGGAGAAAACGGAATCTTTATTCTCGGCGGTGGAAGCCCTAAAAATTTTCTTTTACAGACTGTTCCACAGCTTGACGAGATAATGGAAATACCGATAGGGGGGCACGACTACTTTATGCAGATAACCGACGCAAGGCCGGACACCGGAGGTCTCTCCGGTGCTACCCCTTCGGAGGCGGTGAGCTGGGGCAAAATAAACCCAGATATGCTAAGCGACGCGGTGGTATCGTATACTGATGTGTCGATAGCGTTGCCGATAATTACAAGCTACGTTATTTCCAAATGTGAAAAAAGAAAACATAAAAGGCTTTTCGATAAGCGAGAGCAACTTGTTGAACAACTACGAAAAGAATATAAGGAAAGAGGATTACCCGCATGAAAAAGTTTATAGCGATAATATCAATATTTATCTTCACTGCCTGTCAGGATCATCACTTCGTGCCGATTGAAAAGGCAGACGAAATAGAACTCCCCGGAGCTGTCAACGACAATGGTAAAAGCTTTGCCGAAGGGGCGCCGCCCGAAAAGTTCGTAAAAACCGACAGCTACCAAAGCGGTAAAGCACCCGACGATAAAAACCACACAAGTATATACAAGGACGATAAAGCACCAAACGACTCGAACCACGCAAAGCTTAAACAGCCAGCGGCAGTACCCGGCAGGCTTATCGTCTCCGGCAGTGTGGCGGCAGGCGGTAAAGTGCTGGGAAAAGATTTTGCTAACCACATTATCTATGTAACGGCGTGGAATGCAGAAAAAAAAGGGCCGCCGATAGCGGTAGCAAAGTACGAGGCGCGCAGTTTCCCTTTTGAGTTCGGGCTTTATGAAGAGCATATGATGCTCGACGCTTTCCCCGAGGGCGGCATGCCGCTACGGATAGAAATATGGATAGACGGCGACGGCGACGTGATGACGAAGGAAAAAGGCGACTATCTTGGCATAAGCTCCTCAGCCGTACAGCTGGGAGATAGCAACGCGCGGGTAGTTGTCGATACGGCAAGATAAATATATTTTAAGGAGATTTTTAAAATGAAAGCTTTAAAGGGAATTACAGTAGCTATGGCGCTTTTGCTCGCCTCTCCGGCGTTCGGCGCGGAGATAGGCATCATCAAGACATCGCTTGGAACTATTGAGGTGGAGTTCTTTGACAAGAAGGCGCCTAAGCATGTTGCCAACTTTAAAAAGCTTCTATCTTCCGGTTTTTACACCGGTACATACTTTCACAGGGTAATACCGGGCTTTATGATACAAGGAGGAGACCCTAACACGAAGGACGACAGCCGCGGCAACGACGGCATGGGTGGCTCCGGCACCAATCTAAAAGCAGAGTTCAACGATACAAAGCATGTTAGAGGCATTCTCTCTATGGCCCGCTCGCAAAACCCCGATAGCGCGTCGAGCCAGTTTTTTATAATGACTGTTACCGCTCCGCATCTTGATGGCCAATACTCCGCTTTTGGAAAAGTTGTTAAAGGGCTTGATGTAATGGATAAAATCGTAAGCGTTGAAAGAGATAGAGGCGACAACCCGCTAAAACCTGTCTACATTCTCTCCGGCAAAGTAGAAGAACGAAAGTAGCTGAACTAACGGCAATCGCCTCTCCTGAGCATTCCGGTAGGTAGGCGATAAATTTGGTTATTGATTTGCGGTAGCGCGTAGCTTTTGCATGCCAACCGTTTGTATTTTGGGGGCAAATTGAAACGAACAGTGCTTTACCAGCGTCACGTCGGCCTAGGTGCAAAGATGGTGGAATTCGGCGGGTGGGAGATGCCTCTGCAGTATGCCGGCGTTATAAAAGAGCAAAACTCCGTTCGGCAAAACGCGGGGATTTTCGATATTTCCCATATGGGCGAAATATCTATTACCGGCAAAGGGGCGAGAAGCTTTTTGAACCGGCTCGTTACCAACGATATATTGTCCACAAGCCCAAGCGAGATAACCTACACGCTAATGCTTAACGAAAACGGAGGGACTATAGACGACCTCCTTGTCTACACTATTGCCGACGACAGCTTTTTTCTGGTTGTAAACGCTTCCAACAGCGATAAAGATTTCGAGTGGATGCAAAAACAGGCTGAGGGTAGCGGTATAGAACTGAAAAATCTTTCGGCCGACTATGCCCTTATCGCCATACAGGGGCCTAAAGCCTACTCTATCCTTTCAAAAATATCCGGCCTGCCGGAAAACCTTAGCTACTACCGTTTTACCGACAAAACCGTTAACGGCAAAGCATGCCGTATATCCCGTACCGGATATACCGGCGAAGACGGGTTCGAAATATATATCGCGCCCAAAGAGGCAGGTGTCGTATGGGACGCTCTGCTCGATGCCGGCGCCGATGACGGTATCGCCCCGTGCGGGCTTGCGGTGCGGGATCTTTTGCGTATAGAGGCTGGGTATCCGCTTTACGGGCATGAACTAGCCGAAGATATAAACCCGATAGATGCTGGGTTAAAATGGGCGGTAAAAAAAAAGCTCTGCCGATTTTATAGGAAAACCGGCGATTGACGGTAAAAAAAGAGAAAAAAAACGGATAGGGTTTATTATGGAGGGCCGTGCCGTGGCACGGCAGGGACACCGTATAATGAACAACGGTATAGAGGTGGGAAAAGTGGTAAGCGGAACTTTTTCTCCATCTTTGCAAAAGCCTATCGGTATCGGATATATTTCTAAACTAAACGGAGAGGCGAAATTCCGCTCTGCTGGAGATACCATCCAGATTGAAATAAGAGGTAAGCAGGCGCCTGCCAAAATATGCAGAATGCCGTTTGTTGAACCGAATGTCTATAAAGACGGTTGAAGGAGAAGCTATGGAATGCCCGCAAGAACTTTCGTATACCAAAGAACATGAATGGACAAAGGAGAAGGACGGCGCCATTACCATAGGAATTACCGATTACGCGCAAGACGCGCTTGGCGATGTGGTATTCGTGGAACTGCCGGAAAAAGGCACTTCCGTTAAAGCCGGCGAGCCTTTCGGGGTGGTTGAATCGGTAAAATCGGTTTCCGACCTTTACGCCCCTGTAAGCGGCAAAGTGCTAGAGATAAACAGCGGCCTAGAAGCAGAACCTGAGATGGTAAACAGCTCCCCTTACGATAAAGGATGGATAATAAAAATTGAAATAAGCGACCAAAGCGAGCTTGCCGGACTGCTTACGGCAGAGCAGTATGGCGAGTTTGTAAAATCGCAAAAATAGTTTTCCGCTTAAACCCCCAAACCTTCATGACAGGAACCAGATGAGATATATACCTCTTACAAAAGGCGACAAAGATGAAATGCTTAGAGCCGTTGGCGCTTCTTCCATCGACGAGCTGTTTTCCGACATACCAATGGAGTACCGGCTCAAAAAACTTTTAAAAACCGGCGCGCCTATGACAGAGCCGGAAATAACCAGACATATAAAAAACCTTGCCGCCCAAAACAGACCGGCAACTAACGGCCCAACATTTCTTGGAGCAGGTTCTTACAATCATTTTATACCATCGGCTGTAGACCATATTACATCACGCTCCGAATGGTATTCTGCGTACACCCCTTACCAGCCCGAGATAAGCCAAGGAACGCTTCAGGCTATTTACGAATTTCAGTCTTATGTATGCGCTCTTACGGCGATGGAAGTTTCCAACGCCTCGATGTACGACGGCGCGAGTGCTATGGCCGAAGCTATACTGATGGCATGCCGCGTAGCGAAAAAAAACGAAGTGGTACTGTCCGACCTTGTACACCCAAGATGGAGAGATGTTTCTAAAACATTAGTGCGGTATCACTCTGGAATACGGCTTACCGAAACTGTTGACCATCCTCATGGGCGAGCCGATGTAAAAAGCCTAGCTTCCGCCATTACCGACGATACGGCGGCGCTGGTTGTGCAGTCGCCCAACTTTTTTGGGAACATCGAAGACCTTTTAGCTATCGGCGAGCTTTGCAGGGAAAAGAAAATACTGTTTATAGTCGGCGTGGCCGAAGCTATGTCGCTTGGCATGCTAAAACCTCCCGGCGAGTGCGGAGCCGATATAGTGGTAGCCGAAGGACAGTCGCTCGGGCTTCATCAATCTTACGGCGGGCCTTACCTCGGGCTGTTTGCCACAAAAAGCAGGTATATAAGGCAGATGCCGGGACGGCTTTGCGGAAAGACGGTAGACAAAGACGGCAGGGACGGATTCGTGCTGACACTAGCCGCTAGAGAACAGCATATAAGAAGAGAAAAGGCGACATCCAACATCTGCACGAACGAAGCGTTATGCGCGCTTAGAGCTACGATATACCTTTCGCTTACCGGCAAAAAAGGTTTTACAAAAGTGGCAAGAGCATCGTTCGATGCCGGTGCCGCTTTAAAAACCGCCGTCGATAAATCGCCAAAAGTTTCATCCGCTTTCGACCTGCCGTTTTTTAACGAAAAGCTTGTAAAAGTAAAAAAGGATGCTAGCGTCCTAAACCGCAAGCTGGAAAAAGAGGGAATAACCGGAGGGCTGGATGTATCGCGCTTCTACCCGAGCATGAAAAAGATGATGCTACTAGCTACGACTGAAAACACCATGCCGGACGACATTAAAAAACTTATGAAAGTTTTAGGGAGCTGAAGATGAAATGCCGTAAACAGATAAAGCCTCTCTTAGTTTCCTTCTTTTCTTTAATGAAAGCTGTCCCGCAACTTCGGGACGAAACAGTTATACAACAAAAACCACCACTTATTCCCATCCTTACGCTTCACGAAGGAGGATAAATTTATGTCTAACGAAGGTAATTTGATGAAAGGCGAAGCGGCACGCGGGCTTATATTCAACGAACCGCTGATATTTAAAAAAGGAAAAAAAGGCCGAACAGGTTGCGACCTGCCGGAAAAACTTTTTCCATCTACCAAGCCTGAAAAGCTGATAGGCGCGTCTCTCTTACGGGGAAAAGCGGCCGATATGCCGGAGGTAAGCGAGCCGGAAGTTGTGCGGCATTTCACAAGGCTCTCGCAATGGAACTTTGGCGTAGACAGCGGCTTTTATCCTCTTGGCTCCTGTACGATGAAATACAACCCAAAGGTAAACGAGCTTGCGGCAGGGCTTGAAGGTTTTGCGGGGCTTCACCCACTACAGACAGACGAGACGGCGCAATCGGCCCTGCAGGTAATGTTCGAGCTTGAAAAACTTCTCTGCGATATTACAGGCATGGATGCCGGCACGCTCCAGCCGGCCGCCGGAGCGCAGGGAGAGCTTTGCGGAATGATGGCTATACGCGCTCTACTAGAAAAACGGGGTAACGCCAGAAAAAAAGTTCTGCTGCCAGACTCCGCGCACGGAACCAACCCTGCAAGCGCGGCGCTATGCGACTACGATGTAGTCTCTATCCCCTCTGGACCGGACGGACTTATAGATATTAAAAAGCTAAAAGAGGCTATGGATAAAGATACAGCGGCGTTAATGCTTACCAACCCGAACACGCTCGGCCTTTTTGAAAAAGATATAAAAAAGATATGCGCCATAGTGCATGCTAAAGGCGGGCTTGTATATTCCGACGGGGCGAACCTCAACGCGCTTCTAGGCAAGGCGCGGTTTGGCGATATGGGAATAGATGTCTGCCATGTGAACCTTCACAAAACCTTTGCCACCCCCCACGGAGGCGGAGGGCCGGGAAGCGGGCCGTGTCTAGTTAAAAAAGAGTTAAAACCTTTTCTGCCTGTTCCGCTCGTTATAAAAAGCAAAGGTAAATATTCTCTTAAATGGGATTCTAAAAACTCTGTCGGAGCGTTCCACGGGTTTAACGGCAACTTTAGCGTGCTTCTAAAAGCGTACACATATATCCTCACCATGGGCGCCGCAGGTTTAAAAGATATTTCCGAGGCGGCAGTCCTAAACGCAAACTATGTAAGAGCAAAACTAAAAGGTTATTACGACATACCGTTCGACCGCTACTGTATGCACGAATGCGTTTTATCCGACAAAATCCAAAACGAACATCACGTTACCACGCTAGATATAGCAAAAGCGTTAATAGACCGTGGGTTCCATCCGCCCACCATCTACTTTCCGCTGATAGTAAAAGGGGCGATGATGATAGAGCCGACCGAAAGCGAAAGCAAAGAAACGATAGACACGTTTATTGAGGCGATGATAGAAATAGCGGAACTTGCAAAAACAGACCCCGAGGCTATTACCTCTGCGCCGTTAAACGCGAAAGTAAAACGAATGGACGAAACAAAAGCGGCGCGACACCCCGACCTAAACTGCTGCACCTAGCAGGATTGTCTCCAGCAAAGCTTTTCCTCGCTTAACCTTTCGTATGATTTCATCAGCGGACTTTGTCCACCTGAACGGTTTTGGGTTTTTATTATTCTGTTTGATATATCTGTGTATCACTTTTTCCAAATCT
>JAJRYD010000001.1 GCA_024275955.1 Nitrospirota bacterium | reverse complement strand
TTTCGTTGGCACGACTTAAGGCATCATTTCGCCTCTATGCTCGTTCAGAACGGTGTAGACCTTTTTAAAGTCCAAAAACTTCTTGGTCACAAGGATGCGAGGATGACGCAAAGGTATGCACACCTTGCACCGGAGAATTTGCGTGATGCTGTAAATATATTTGAAAATTTGGGTCACAATTTGGACACAGTAGAGGTTCCCAAAGGGAGGAAAGGAGGTGTAAGTCATTAAGAAATTTGGCGTCCCCAAGGGGATTTGAACCCCTGTTGCCGCCGTGAAAGGGCGGTGTCCTAGACCAAACTAGACGATGGGGACAACATCGTGGTTTTAAAATGGTGAGCCGCGAAGGATTCGAACCTTCGACCCACGCCTTAAAAGGGCGTTGCTCTACCTACTGAGCTAGCGGCCCACGAACAAAAGAGGGTACCCAAAAAAGCCCCACCTTGTCAATAGTCAAACAGATTATATTTGATTTATATTTTTTATTTCCCATGGCATTTTTTATATTTTTTACCGGAACCGCATGGGCAAGGGTCGTTGCGTCCTACTTTTGGCGTTGTGCGTCTTACGGTTGTCTGTTCCGGCAGTTCCGCTTCTCCCCGGTGTTCTATAACTTTTTGTTCCCGTCTCTCTTGTTCCAGCGGTTCATCGGCACCAGCCTCTACTTTTACCTTAAAGCATACAGACGCAACCTCATCTTTGAAGCGGTTTATCATATCCTGAAACATTTGATGCCCTTCGCGCTTGTATTCGTTTAGTGGGTTTTTCTGGGCGTATCCCCTAAAACCTACCCCTTCCTTTAGGTGGTCCATATGGAGCAGATGATCCTTCCACATCGAATCAAGCACGTTGAGCATTATGTAGCGTTCGAACCCTCTCAAACGCTCAGGGTCTCCCACTATCTCTTCCTGGCGTTTATACGCCGCTTCTACCTCTTTGCTTACCGCTTCGATAACATCTTCGTGAAGCATCAAGTCGAACGAGAGTTTTTCTTCGCCTATGGTCAGGTTTTTCCCCTCATCTACGGAAACCTGCAGGCCAAGCCGCGCGGGAAGCAGTTCTTTTAGGCTGTCAAGGTTCCAGTCTTCCGGGTGTGCTTTTTCTGGGCAATGTTCGTAAACAATATCTTCGGCAAGGAGCCTTGCCATATCTATAACCTCTTCTCTTAGGTTGGCTCCTTCGAGAATCTCTCCGCGTTGGCTGTAGATAACCTCACGCTGTTTGTTCATAACGTCGTCGTACTCAAGAAGATGCTTGCGTATATCGTAGTTGTGTCCTTCCACCTTTTTCTGGGCGTTTTCTATCGCACGGGAGACCATTTTATGTTCAATCGGCTCTCCTGCCTGCATGCCGAGTTTGTCCATCACGGTGGCTATTCTGTCGGAACCGAATATTCTCATCAGGTCGTCTTCAAGCGAAATATAGAAACGCGATTCACCCGGGTCCCCCTGCCGTCCAGAGCGTCCCCTCAGCTGGTTGTCTATACGGCGTGATTCGTGCCGCTCGCTTCCTATTATTCTTAACCCACCGCTGGCAAGCACCTCTTTTTTATTCTCTTCGCATTCTTTTATCAGTTCGGCAAGCCGTTTGTCCCATCTCTCTTTGTCGAGCGGGTCTATCCCTTCGTTCTCCATAAGTTTTTCGGCGTTACCGCCAAGAACGATGTCGGTTCCGCGGCCGGCCATATTCGTCGCTATAGTTATCGCGTTTTTTGCTCCGGCCTGCGCTACTATCTGCGCTTCATCTTCATGGTGTTTCGCGTTAAGAACGCTGTGCCTTAAACCTCGTTTTTTAAGCAACCGAGATATCTTTTCGGAATTTTCTATAGATATGGTACCGGTCAGCACCGGCTGTCCTTTTTTGCGCGACGCTTCTATATCATCGACGATAGCATCGTACTTTTCTTTAGTTGTTTTATATATAAGGTCGGACTGATCGTCTCTTATCATCGGTTTGTTGGTGGGGATTATAGTAACCGAGAGTTTGTATATATTCTGGAACTCTGTTGCTTAGGTATCGGCGGTGCCTGTCATTCCGGCGAGTTTATTGTAAAGCCGAAAGTAGTTCTGGAATGTTATAGAGGCGAGAGTCTGGTTTTCGTGCTCTATAGTTACCGCCTCTTTTGCTTCCAGTGCCTGATGCAGTCCGTCAGAATAGCGCCGCCCCTCCATAAGCCTGCCGGTGAATTCGTCTACGATTAAAACTTTATCGTCCTTGACGACGTAATCGACATCCCGCTTGAAAATCGCATGGGCCTTCATAGCCTGATTAAGATGATGAAGTGTTTCCACGTTGCGCGGGTCGTAAAGGTTTTGGACATTTAAGAGCTCTTCGGCTTTTACTATTCCATCGTCCGTAAGCGCCACGGAGCGTGCTTTTTCGTCTATGGTATAAAGTTCCTCTTTTTTCATAAGCGGTAAAATGATTTTGTTTACGTCTACATAAAGTTCAGTAGACTGCTCGGCCTGGCCGGAGATGATAAGCGGAGTTCTTGCTTCGTCTATAAGTATCGAATCGACCTCGTCCACCAGCGCGAAGTTTAGTTCCCGCTGAACGCACGACTGTTTGTCGAACTTCATGTTGTCGCGCAGGTAGTCGAACCCGAACTCGTTGTTCGTGCCGTATGTGATGTCGGAGCTATACGCTTTTTGCCTTATCTCCTCTTCGAGGTTGTTGATTATTACGCCTACCGATAGGCCGAGCCATTTGTATAGTTTTCCCATCCATTCCGAGTCTCTTGTCGCTAGGTAGTCGTTGACTGTTACGACATGCACGCCCCTGCCGGTAAGAGCGTTAAGATACGTCGGGAGGGTAGCTACCAGCGTTTTTCCTTCGCCGGTTTTCATTTCGGTTATTTTTCCTTCGTGAAGCACTACGCCGCCGATAATCTGCGCGTCGAAATGACGCATGTTCAAAACCCTTTTTCCCGCTTCTCTGCAGACGGCGAAGACCTCTGGGAGCAGTGAATCGAGAGTCTCCCCGCTTTTCAGGCGGTTTTTGAACTCTGCCGTTTTCCCTTTAAGGGTGGCATCATCTAGGGCAGATATCTCCGGCTCCAGCGCGTTTACTTTGTCGACGGTTTCGCTTATGCGCTTTAATTCCCGCTCATTGTGACTGCCAAATATTTTACTTAAAATCGTACCAAACATAGAGAGGTATTATATAAATATAATAGTGATATGAAAGATAATAGTTTAACAAACGAAAAACCGCTGATCCGCGGAGTGGCTGGCGTATGAGGCCGCGTAAGGGGATTCACCTTGAAGATATAATAGAATCTTTGAGGAGATACGAACCGGAAGCGGATGTGGAATGTCTGCTAAAAGCTTATGCTTTCGCGTCGAAGGCGCATGGCGGTCAGGTTCGTCTTTCGGGGCAGGCATATATGAGCCACCCGATGGAGGTAGCCCTCATTCTTACCACTTTCAAAATGCCACCGGAGGTGCTTACCACAGCTCTTTTGCACGACACTGTTGAAGATACAGAGACTACCGTCACGGAAATAGAGGCGAACTTCGGCAAAGAGGTTGCTCATATGGTGGAGGGGCTTACAAAGATAGCCAAAATAAAGTTTAGGAGCCGTGAGGAAAGGCAGGCGGAAAATGTACGCAAGATGATTCTCGCTCTTTCCGAGGATATAAGGATAGTAGTAATAAAACTGGCTGACCGCCTGCACAATATGAGAACCTTAGAGTACCTGATGCCGGAAAGGCAAAAGGCGATATCGGAGGAAACGCTCGATATTTATGCCCCGATTGCCAATAGGCTTGGGATTTTCTGGCTGAGGAGAGAGCTGGAAGACCTTTCGTTTAAGTATGTTCATCCTGTTGAGTACGGCAAGCTGATAAAGCTGACAAAGGAGTACAAAGAGGAGGCGGAGAGCCTTATCCACTTGATATGCAAGAGGGTAAAGGAAGGCCTTTTAAAGGAAAGAATAGCGGCCGAAGTTAGTGGAAGAACCAAAGGGCTTTACGCTATCTATACAAAAATGGTCGATCAGAATCTCGATTTCGACCAGATTTACGACATCATAGGTATACGGGTAATGACTAAATCAGTTGTCGGCTGTTACGGCGCTCTTGGCATCGTTCATTCTCTCTGGAAGCCGATTCATGGAAAGCTGAAAGATTATATAGCTCTTCCAAAGGAGAATATGTATCAATCTCTCCATACTACGGTGCTTATGAACACGGGGCAGAGGGTGGAGTTTCAGCTGAGAACCCAACAAATGCACATTGTAAGCGAAGAAGGTTTTGCCGCCCACTGGCATTACAAAGAGGGCGGCAGTCCCCCCGTTGATGATAATAAGAGCCTTTTTTGGGTGCGGCGGCTTATAGACCTCGGGAAAGACCTTGACAACTCGGAGGAGTTTTTAGAAAATGTGAAGGTAGATCTTTTCCCTGACGAAGTTTATGTCTTTACTCCGCAACAGGAGGTCAAGGCATTCCCCAGAGGTGCTACTCCGATAGATTTTGCCTACGCTGTGCATACCGAGATAGGCGATCATTGCGTCGGCGCTCTTGTAAACAGCAAAGAGGTTCGTCTTGACTATATACTTGAGAACGGCGATGTGGTGGAGGCGATTACCGTTGATACCCAACAGCCGAATAAGGACTGGCTGAAAATAGCGAAAACATCGCACGCGAGATCTAAAATAATTTCCAACATCCGAACGAGAGAGAGGGCCGATGCCGTGAGGCTGGGGCAGGAGATTATCGAAGCTGAACTTTTGAAGTACAGCTTTCCGCCGGAGAAATATTTTACGGTGCCGGCTCTTGAAGAGGCGGCGAAGGCTTTTGGTTGTAAAACTTCCGATATTCTTTTACAGCGTGTCGGCTTTCAGAGGATTCCTTTGCATAGCCTCTTGCAAAGGCTTTTGCCTGCCAAGGAGTTCAAATCTCTGGAGGCGGCTAAAAAAAGGCCTCTTAAGAGCATAATGAGGAGATTGTCATGGAGGAGGCCTAAAGAGAGTGTCGGCGTAAGGGTAAGCGCGGGGGACAATATGCTTATAAACCTAGCTATATGCTGTAACCCTATACCGGGAGATGGCATAGCAGGCTATGCTTCCGGTGAAAAGGGGCTTGTTATTCATTGCCGGAGCTGTCCCACGCTAAAGGATATGGAGCCTAACCTTGAAAAGTTTGTCGACGCGCAGTGGGAAGAAAACGGCAAGAAGCGTCTGTATCATGCTTCGATAATGGTTCACTCCCGTAATAGGCCGTGGATACTCGCCAATATTTCTACGGCGATAGCCCATTGCAAGGCGAATATATATGATGCGGTGGTGTCGCCCACCGATAACCGGAGCGGCAGACTAAAGCTGACGGTAGAGGTAGAAAACCTGCCGCACCTCAAGAAGATGCTCGACGCTGTAAAAAAAGTAGACGGGGTAAAGTCTGCCGTTCGCCTTATGGAGAAGGTTACGGTTAAGGAGTAGCTGCTTTACCTCTTACTCCTCTTCTTTTTTGCTGTAGAAATCCGAAGATTTGTATTTTTCTAAAAGGCGTTTTAGAAGTACCTTTATCACCGCCGCTACAGGAACGGCAAGCATAAGCCCTACAATGCCGAGTGTCATGCCGCCTACCAGCAGGGCGAACATGATAGCAAGGGGATGGAGACCTATAGATTCGCCCATAATTTTAGGAGTGATGAAAAACCCTTCCGCTACCGAAATGACGATAAAGAGAAGAAGAACTTCTACCATCTCCCTCTCAAGCCCGAACTCGAAATATGTAAGCAGTAGCGCCGGGATAAGGCCGGTGAAAAGCGGGAGGTAAGGGACGATAATAGACATGCCGGCCAGTATGCCGATAAACATGCCCATAGGGGTGCCTATTAAGTAAAGCCCCGCCGTGTAGACGACCGACAGTATTATAGCTACGGTGAACTGCCCTCTCAGGTAGGCGGAGAGGGTTTTGTTTATCTCTTGTGAAACAGTCATAACTTCTTCCCTTTGCGCGGCCGGAATGAGTAATTTCATCTCCGTCGTTATTTTGTCTATGTCACGCATAAAATAGAACGCCGCCACAGGAATTACAACCATTCCGAAAAGGGTAGATACGATTCCGGCTACCGACGAAAATATTGAAACAATAAAACCATATACCACTTTTATTATTTCCATCGGCAGGGAGCCTATCTTTTCCGTAATCTTCTGTATCATCAGGTCTGCTTGCGCTTTGTCGTAGTTGCTCACTTTTTCTATCACCGGCGAGAGCTTTTCCTGTGCCAGCGCGGCATACCTCGGCATTTCGCCGATAGCCTTTACCACCTGACGCTCCATTACCGGATAAAGCAAAAAGCTTACGATAAGGACAGCCCCGAACACCGACAGCAGAAGAACCATTATGCCGGCTGTACGCGGAATCTTTTTTTCTTCCATTTTGTCGAGGAGAGGGTCGAAAAGATATGCCAGAGCGAAAGCTATGAGAAACGGGTAGAGCGCTTCGCGGATTATATACAAAAGAGCAAGGAAAAGCAGTATGAAGAGGTATGATGCCGCTGATAGAGGCCTCACCGTAGCTCCATCGGGCTTTTGAGGAAGTCTATTATCTTATGGTTGAACTTTTCGGACGCAAGCCGTATTGATCTGAACCTTGCTCCGCCTGCGATATTGCCGTAAATCGGTTCAATTACCCGTCCTCTCCATAAAATGCCGGCGGTAAAGCCGTCGTATACACGGGCCTCTACCACCCCTTCTATCCGTGGAAGCTTATCTCTCGACCCGGGATAGCTTACCGCTCTTGCCTTTCCGAGAATTACATAATCGGCGTTAAATTCTTTGGCCAGCCACCTTACAGCCAGCCTGTCGCCGTTCATCGCCATTGAGACCCATTTGTCGTTATTGAGCTTTCGCACCTCTGCTCGGGTGATAACAAAATATCCCTGTTCGGTTATCGCGCTTTTTCCGCTTTCTTCCGTGGCGGACGGCAGTACGAGAGAAGCATCTCCATGCACCACTCCTATAGATTCCTCGTTTACCAGTAGTACCACTTTGGGCCGTCCCCCGCCGGTAATTCTAAAGCCTTTGTTTGCCAGCTCTTCGCTGAGGTAGGTGATAAAAAAGGTATATTCCATTGTGACGGAATAAAACTCTTCGTCTTGGGGAGTGTCGTTTTTTTTCATCGGGTCGGTTTTTTCAAGAGATGCGCCGTCGGCGGACCACTCTTCTTGGTTCTCGCCAAAGCCAGATTCCGGCCCAACCGCTTCGCTGGTAAAGCTGTAGCTCTGGACAAACTTCATACCTTTGGGAAAAATATGCTTTTCTAGGTACTCTCTTTTCCCGTCAATTTCCTCTTCGGATATTAAGGTTCTTAAAACTTCGAAAAGGGCATGATCCAGCGCTTTTCGCGCGGCAGATTTTCTTGCCGCGATGTAGTTGCTATTTTCAATTTTTATGCTACCTTCGCCGGAAACAGTTACCATATCGCCGGGGTTTGGCGGTGCTGTGACAGAAAGTGTTAAAAAATACGCAATTAGGACGGTTTTTCCAATAAATGACATCTGCGGTATTATATCTAAACTTTTGCCTGTTTGAACAGGCTTTGATAGCCTGTTTCGGTTATATAGGCAGGAATCTCTTTTGCCGTAATCTCAATTTTGACTGTTGTTTTGCGTAGTTTAGTGTAGAATTATACCTATTAGGACTCTATTTTGGCCTCTTTTTAGTGGGTGTGATTTATGGATATAATAGAGAATATATACCTTGGGTTCTTTCCCTTGCTGGTTGTAGCTTTAATACTCGGGGGTTTTTCAACCGACAGCTCTTTCCAGCCGATTAAAGCTGTGGTGACACTATCCGATACATTTAAAAAGCTGGAAACTATCAACAAAATGAAATTTACAGATTCGCAGGTTTACGGCTCGTTTGCCGGCATCTTCACACCGAGAACTGCCGACGGTTTTGACGATAGTTTCGCCGAGGCGCGACCTTATACCAAGATGTTCAGAGATAAATCGACAGAACTAAAAGAACTTTTTGTAGGAGCGGAGCCGGTTGTCAAGCCGGAATACGCAGATGCGGTGTCTGCCGGTTTTTATAGTTTAAAGAGAGTGACGGTAGAGGTCGATACAGAAAAGGAACAGGGCGAAGCCGACTTTTTTTTGGGAGTTATATCTGTTTAATGCAGACAAACAAATCTAGGTGCCTTAGCAGTAGTTTTAGAAGGAGAAGCGATGTTTAAAAACCAGTCACTTGCCGTAAAGATATTTTCTATTTCCGGTGCGATGCTAGCGATTATGATACTTATTATCGTTATAGTTGTCTGGCAGGTCAAAGTAACCCAGGTGATAACCGATAGGGTAATCAACCTTAGGGCGCCGACAGCGAAAACCGACGTTGTACTGCTCAACGGGGTAAACCATTCTCTTGCCGCTTTACGCGGCTGGATGATTCTTGGCAAGCCGAAGTTCAAAGAAGAGCGTGTCAAGGCATGGGAAGAGATTAACGACGCGCTGGCAGAGCTGGACGGCTTTGCCAAAAGCTGGACTATTCCTGCGAATGTAAAAAAGCTGAACGACATGAAAATTCTTTTTAGCGAGTTCAGTGTGTACCAAAAAGAGATAGAAGATATAGCCAACAGCGCGGATAACCTTCCGGCGAGCAAGATGCTTTTCCACGACGCGGCGCCGAAGGCGGCTATTCTTGCCAAGGAAATTACAAGGATGATAGATTTGGAGGCTACCTACGGCGCCACTCCAGAGCGTAAAGCTTTGCTTGGAATGATGGCTGATATAAGGGGGTCGCTGGGGCTTTCCCTTGGCGCTGTAAGGGCTTTTCTCCTTTCCGGCGATGAAAAATTCCATGATAGTTTCAATACTCTCTGGGCAAAAAACGAAAAGCGTTTTGGCGACCTTTCCCAAAACCTCAGCCTGCTGACGGCGGCACAGCTCGAGTCGTATCAAAATTTCAAATCGGCTAGAGATGAGTTCAAAGTTCTTCCTCCGAAGATGTTTGATATACGCAATAGCGATAAGTGGAACATGGCAAACTTCTGGCTGGGAACCAAAGCGGCGCCTACCGCCTTTAAGATAAAAGATATTCTTCACAAAATGGCCGAGAGCCAGGCAAAGCTGATGAAAGACGATATGGTGCTGGCGCACGATACAAATGAAATGCTTGTATGG
Organism: Nitrospirota bacterium; assembly: GCA_024275955.1. Classification (GTDB taxonomy): domain Bacteria; phylum Nitrospinota_A; class UBA7883; order JACRGQ01; family JACRGQ01; genus JAJRYD01. Next base: position 13,696 of record JAJRYD010000001.1, on the reverse strand, counting down.
GAGCTGTACATACTCGGCTTTGTAGCTTTAGTAGTTTCCCTGCTTTTAAGCGTTTTCATGATCCGCTCTATTACTAGACCTGTAAATACCATTATCAGCACCCTTAACGAAGGCGCGGCCCAGATCAACTCTGCTTCTGGCGAAATATCTTCCACCAGCCAGTCTTTGGCGGAAGGGGCAACCGAGCAGGCATCATCGCTTGAAGAGACATCGGCCTCTCTTGAAGAGATAGCATCCATGACCAAACAAAACGCAGATAACGCCGCCACTGCCAACTCGCTTATGGACGGCAGTCGAAGCATGGTCGATAACGGCGTTAGCTCCATGAAAGGTATGATAGTCGCTATGGATTCCATCAAAGAATCTTCAGGCGAGATATCGAAGATTATCAAGGTTATCGAGGAGATCGCTTTCCAGACTAACCTTTTAGCCCTTAATGCCGCTGTAGAGGCGGCGCGTGCCGGCGAGCATGGCAAAGGGTTTGCCGTTGTCGCCGAAGAGGTGAGAAATCTAGCCCAGCGTTCCGCCACCGCCTCTAAAGATACCGCCTCGCTCATCGAGAATGCTGTCTCTAAATCGAACGAAGGCGGAGAGATAGTCGAGAAAATGGCTAAAGCTTTGGACGAGATAGCAGACAGCACAAAGAAGTCTAGCGACCTTGTAGCCGAGATAGCGGCCGCTTCTAAGGAGCAGTCGTCAGGTATCGATCAGGTAAACAGCGCTGTCAGCCAGATGGACACAGTAACGCAGAAAAATGCCGCTGTAGCAGAGGAATCTGCCTCTGCCAGTGAGGAGCTTAACGCGCAGGCTGTAAGCGTGAACGACGCTGTTGGCGAGCTTTCGGCTCTTATCAACGGCGGTGGCCGTGGCGGAGCTGGCAGAGGAGGGCGTGATCACCGCCTTACAGCCGGATTGGCGGCCGGCGGAGCGGCGGCTGTTTCCAGCAGGCCGGTAGGTCTTCCAGAGCCTCAATATAAGGCGGCACCGCTTAAAAGACCGGATAACAGCAAAGGAGCTGTCGACCCAAATACGGTAATCCCTATGGGTGATGACGACGATTTTAAGGACTTTTGAGGAAGATGACAGCAGAGGCTTACCAAGCTTTGACTGTTTGATACTTTGAGGTAGGCACCCAGACAGCTTTATAAAAGCTGTCTGGGTTTTTTGAAAGTCTGCGGCTTATTCATCTGGCCGGACAAGTTGTGGCTTTCTCTTGCTACTTTGCCGGACAAGCTTTTTAAAAGTGGAGCAGTGGTGCGAGACAGGGGAGATTAAAGCTCAGCCGGTGGTGCAAATATTACCGCCGGTATGTTCTAGGGGCTGTTGCTCAAATAATCTTGTTTGTAATACTTTCCATCTCCGAAATCGGTTAAAGAGTAGTTCGGAGTACTGTCTTCAAACTCCCTCATCGCCCTCTGGAATTGTTCAAACTCATCGTCGGTCATATCAAGTATTACTTTCGTTCTGGGTAACCCGGATTCTCTCGCAACGTATTCAATGTACTTTTCCGTAGGGTTTCCGTCTGTAGAAGGAGAATATATTTTTATGGTGCTTTCTATCGTTTCATTTTTATATCTGGCCCAACGTCTCAGAAGACGCGCCATTGCCCAGTTTCCAGTTTCATAACCGGGGAAGATGGCAAATCCGTCGCTATCACAGCCGACAGACTTTAGATATTTCTTAACGAGGTTAGAACATTGAATATTTCATCGGTTTCGGCAATAGCACTAAATCCCCATCTATAATTCGACCAACCAAAAGTCAGAACTTTAAAAATAGATTTTTAGAGGTTCCCTTAGGAACTGTTTTTATACTCAGCCTTCCTTTTTTTCCTTTTCACTGCTTGATCTTAATTGTCCGCAGGCCGCTTCTATATCTCCTCCCCTGCTTTTTCTAATAGTTGTTTTTATTCCGGCATCGGTTAATAGCTTCTGGAAGCGGTTTACTTTTTCTCTCGGCGACGGGGTTAGCCGAAGCTCTTTTATGTTGTTAAAGGTAATCAGGTTTACTTTTGCCTGAAGCGGCTTTAGTTTTTCGATAACGGTTTTTGCCTCTTCATCCGAGTCGTTTACCTTATTAAAAAGGATTATTTCCATTGTAATTTTTCTAGTGAGCTGGAGAGGGTAATCGGCACACTCTTTTAAAAGGCTATCTACCGGATATTTTTTATTTATCGGCATCAGTTTTGTTCTTGTTTCGTTCCTAGCGGAGTGCAGTGAGACGGCAAGGTTAAGGCCGGGCCATAGTTTTCCCAGCTCGCCGATTTTCGGCGCCACCCCCGCGGTAGAAACGGTCATTCTTCTTACTCCGAACCCGAATCCGTTTTTTGCATGCAGTACAGCAATGGCACCGTTAAGCGGGCCGAAATTATCGAGCGGCTCCCCCATTCCCATAAATACGATATTGGTTAACGGTTTGTCTTTAATATCGTTTTTTACTTCTATTACTTGGTTGAGTATCTCCGAAACGAAAAGACCGCGGGTAAACCGCTGTGAGCCGGTGGCGCAGAACGAGCAGGCGAACCTGCACCCAACCTGTGTCGAAAGGCATATGGTGCCTCTTGTTTTGTCGGGAATATAGACAGTCTCAACAGTGTTGCCGTCACTTAGCATGAAGAGGTACTTGATGGTACCGTCATTAGATGCTTGCCTTTTTTCCATTTTTAGCCCAGCGGCGGTAAACGACGAAGAGAGGTCTTGCCTCAAGCTTTTAGGAAGGTTGCTCATGTCAGCGATGTCGCAGACATTTTTTTTGTAGAGCCACTCTTCTATCTGTTTGGCCCTGTATGCCGGCTGAGCAAGGTTTAAGACCACTCTTTCCAGCGCTGAGAGCGGTAATTCCTTTAGATTTATTTTTTTTTTGCATGCGGTATCCATTTTTGCCATATTATAACCTTGAAGTTTCTTTATTTACTCCGATAATGGTCTACGGGCCGAAGTGGTGGAATTGGTAGACACGCAGGACTCAGAATCCTGTGCCTTCACGGGCGTGGAAGTTCAAATCTTCTCTTCGGCACCATTTTTTAGCCTTTTTGGGGACTGTTTCCAAAAGAGTTTTTTGAGGATTTTAAGAAGAAGTTCATTTCCCAACTTCTTTAAAATAGAACCTTTAGAGATTGGTAATTTGTAGAAAAACCAAATTTATCTCATTCGGCAACAGCCCCTTTTTAGTTTTCGGTTAAGGGAATTCTTCAAAAGAAAAAGCGAGCGAAAGATATGCAAAGCTGAACACTCGTCAACCATTTCGGCAACAGCCCTCTAAAGATCCAAAAGGTATCAGAAACCAAAGATTGACGCCTTAGGAGGGAAGTTTTAAACCAATCTATCGAAGCGGATCTTGCTGGTCGTAAATAATCGAGTACGGTATCGGTGCCATGCCAGATGCCTTCGGCAGGGGCAGTATCGATTGGTTTGTTACTTTAAGCCAGTTTACATCTTGCTGTAGGTCGCGTAGCTTTCCGTCGGCGGGCGGTGTGGAATACTCGTTGTGAGTGTAGATAACGCGGAAAAGCGCTATGCCGCCGTCTTTTGTTTCGTCAATCAGATAGTTTTTTCTAAAGTTCTTTACTCTATATTTTTCGTCCTTTTCAAGTTTTTCTATATGCTCTTTTGGCATTTTTACAAGGCACGATTTTGAAATTTCATTTTCAGAAATTCTTGTAAGCGTGCGCGATTCGGAGCTGTTCACATAGACAGTGGAAAGAAAGTCTGTTGATGTGAGAAGCTGGTAGGCGACTACAGCGGCGGTACGGCGGCCCGAAACGGTATGGTGAAAGCTGTAATATTCGAAAAGTTTTTCTACTATGTCTCCTGCGTATGTTTCTCCTTTTTCATACAGATCTTTGGAAATATATCTTAGCTGTTTGCCGAGTGCCTCCGCCGCGAAATCTATAAGCCAATCTATTCTTACATGAAAGTTGGTAAGGGAGTATCTTGTTTGGCCTTTGGGAGAGTTGTCCTGCTGTATTAAAAGAGCGTAGTCTACCGGCAGTAACGACTTTAGAAGGTCAATAAACCTTGCATGCTCAAACTGTCTTTGGGTTTTTAAAAGGCTTGAGGCGATACGCCCAGACCTTAGCACCACCTCCGGCAGGTTATCCATCGTTACCTTGTTGTCATCGAAATAACGGATATATTTTTTAAGCTTTGTCGGGATAGCCTCTTCGCAAAAAAGAATTATGAAGCCTTCTATAAGATCGTTCTCAGCTTCGGATACCTTACTTTTTGGTTTTAATTCTCTCTTTTCAACAAATCTATATTCCTCTCCAGCCTTTTTGATCTTTTTATACCCGTCGGTTATTCCAAGCTGTAGAAGGGAGTAGTCAAGCTCGTCCCGCAAGGTTTTGTAAATGGCACGGCGTTGCTTTTCTGTTCTGCTCAACTGGAAGTCTTCACGCCACACTTAAAATAACCTCTGAAAGTTACAAAAAAGGGATACCCCCCAGCCTGAACCTGCGTTTCATAGGGGAAACAACTCATCCGCACAGCATTGTAACACATTGTTTTATTTGATTTCAACTATAGATATATGAATTTTTGTACATTTATGCCTTTATTTTTGATTTCAAAATTTTCTTCTATCAAAAATCTTTTACAGAATGCCCATAAATTAGCATATAATTAACGCTAATTATGAAAAAGCCGGTGATTCTGCTGGGAACTCTCTTTTTAGTAGTTTTGTTTTCAGGCAGTGCGTTTTCCAAAACAGATGGTTCCGCAACGCTTTATGGAAAAGGGGCCGACTACTACCATAAGCTTTCCCGTTTTGGTATGGAGCTTCCCCGCGATGAATGGGTAAAGTCGATAGAGCTTTTCAAAAAGGTTTATACCAGTTACCCGTCGGGCAAAAAATCGCCAGAAGCACTTTATATGACCGGCAAGATTTACAAGGAGATTTATTTCCGGTTCCACCGAGAGTCTGACAGGCAAAACGCAGTCTCTATTTTTCGTGTTTTGGTGAAAAGTCATTCCCACAGCAGGCTTGCCGACGACGCGCTTTTTCTCACCGGCGAAGTTTACCGTAAGAGCGAAGATTTTGAGAACGCTCTTTCCTCCTATCGCGGTCTTTTGCGCTGGTTTCCAGAAGGGGATATGAGCGGAAAGGCAAGAGAACGGATAAAAGAGATAGAGCCAAAGGTGGCAAAGGCAAAAAGGCTTACCGGCGCGACAAGGAAGACGGAAGCTGTAGCCACTTTTTCGGAACTTGAAGCGGTAAACTTCTGGAGCAGTGAAAACTACGCAAGGGTGGTTTTCAAGGTTTCCAAGATGGTTAATTACAGAATTTCAAGGTCTTCCGAAAATAGCGAACTTACGATAGATCTTTTAGTAACGAGGCTTGGAGATAAAGCGGCACTTGATATCGCAAAGAAACAGGGGATTATAAGTGCTATCAATATCGCGGAGCCAGATGGCGGCCTGAGCAGGATACACATTTCCCTTAACCGGAAGCACAAGATAAACTCGATGGAGCTAAGCGGGCCGGACAGAATTGTTCTCGATATTTTTGGCGAGGAGCCGTCTGCCACACTAGTGCGGTTAGAGGAATTGCCAAACAGTTCCAGAGGCGGGCAAAGCGTTTCGAGCGAAGTTGCCGAACCGCCATTACAATCCGGCAAAGCCCAAGAGGGAGATGGAAGAAAGGCGGTGCTTTCCTTAAAAAGTATTGCCGTAATAGAGAAGAATATACCGGCCAAAGTAGCGAAGTCTGTCGCTGTAGCTGTAAAAAAGGGCGGCGGCAGGCTGGCCAAAGCTGTGGTTCTGCCGATTAAAAAAAGAAAACCTGCAAAAGCCAAAAAAAGTAGGAGAACACCAGATGCCGCGCTTATAGAGGCGGGGCTAATTAGCGCGGCACCGATAAAGAAAAGAGTAAACCCAAAAAGAGTAGCAAAAAAGAAAAGCAAAAAACCTGTAAGAGCCGCTTCTGCTGGAACCGGAGGGAGTTTTTACGGGGTAAAAACAATAGTGATAGACCCCGGTCATGGAGGAAAAGACCCCGGAGCGGTGGGGAGAAGCGGTTTAAAAGAAAAGACGGTTACTCTCGATATCAGCAAGCGGCTACGCACGATACTAAAACGTCAATGCAGATGCAAGGTTGTAATGACCCGCACTAAAGATGTTTACATCCCTCTTGTGCAAAGAACGGCGATAGCCAACTCTGTTAACGCCGATCTTTTTATATCTATTCATGTTAATGCCGCGCCGACACGCTCTGCTAATGGAGTTGAAACATTTTTTCTAAGCCCGGCGCGCAGTAAGTCGGCTATGCGGACGGCATCCCGTGAAAATATGGTGAAGATGAGTAGCGGAAGCGAATCAATGGATGATATTAACTTTATTTTTTCCGACATGAAAAATACCGACAAAATAAACCAGTCAAACAAAATGGCTAGGAATGTTCAGCGTTCGCTCGTAAAAAATCTTAACAAGAGGTACGGCACAAAAGACAAAGGTGTAAAAACGGCGATGTTTTATGTCCTTCATGGCGCGAGAATGCCTTCGGTATTAGTAGAGACAGGTTTTATTTCAAATAAGAAAGAGGAAAGGCACCTAAAAAGCTCGAATTTCCGTCAAAAGGTTGCGCTTGGTATCGCTTCGGGCGTGCGGAACTTTGCAAAAGGGGAGAGAGTCGCGTTAGCGAGGTAGATTTCGGCATTGAAAACGGAAAATTTTGGTAGAAAAGTTTTGCCGACAGGTATCAGGCATCAAGTGCAAAAAAAAAGGCTCTTTATAAGGGAAAATCGCCCGAGAAAGTAATCCACAACTTCTGTGGAAAAGTTGTGGATAAATTTCCTCAAAGTAGAGTTTGACCTACTTAATGAAAGGCCTTTAACAGATTGATGAAATTTTAAGCATTCATGCAAGCTATTGTTTTTTAGCTGGTTGCGTAGGTGGTTTAAAAGTGAACGGTTTTATTCCAATTTAATGACCTTCATTTTGAAAGTTATCCACAGGTAACAGTGGAAATCAGCATTTTAGTAGGTTTTTTTGCGCTTTTTGGTTGCAGGGCTGGGGGCTTAAAAGCTATACGACAATGTTTAGCAACCTGCCGGGAACAACTATGATCTTTCGTATTTCTTTGCCGCCTATATCGGCTTTTACTTTTTCCTGCTCAAGAGCCAGTTCTTTAAGCTCATCTTCGGAAATATCTTTTGGGACTTCCATTTTGGCGCGCAGTTTTCCTTTTACCTGCACAACTATTGTTACTGTATCGGCTTTTGTCAGTTCTTCCATATATTTTGGCCATGTTTCATCTGTGAGATAGCTCTCAAAACCGAAGCGGTGATACATCTCCTGCGTAAGGTGCGGCATAATCGGGTGGAGAAGCTTTAGAAAATCTATTAATGTCCCTTTTAGTTCCAGCTTCTCGGCGTTGTCTTGCGGTTTGCAATCGGCAAGGAAGTTTAAAAGCTCCATCCCGCCGGCGATAGCGGTGTTGAAATGCGCTCTATCTTTTATATCGACCGTGAACCGCTTTATGGTGTGATGACGCATACGGCGCAGTTCCCTGCCGCTGTCGGTAAGAGCGCCTTTTTCTTCCGGTATAGTTCTAAGTTCATCCACCCATTTATCGTAAAGACGGAATACTCTGCTGACAAAGCGGTACGCGCCTTCGACGCCGCTGTCGTCCCAGTCGAGGTCTTTCTCCGGCGGTGCCGCGAAAAGTATAAACACCCTTGTCGCGTCGGCACCATATTTTTTTAATATTTCATCAGGGTCCACCACGTTGCCTTTCGATTTGCTCATCTTCGCGCCGTCTTTTATCACCATCCCTTGCGTGAGAAGGTTTTTGAAAGGTTCGTCCTCGCTATGCAGTCCTATATCTCGGCAGAATTTGTTAAAAAATCTTGCGTAAAGAAGATGAAGCACCGCGTGTTCTATGCCGCCGATATACTTATCGACAGGCAACCAATATTTAAGATCTCCTTTATCTGCCGGTAGCTCCTCACATTTGGGCGATATGTAGCGGTAGAAATACCACGAAGAACAGATGAAGGTATCCATCGTATCGGTTTCACGCTTCGCTTCGCCTCCGCATTCGGGACATTTGGTATTAACGAACGAATCAAGCCGCGGCAATGGCGACTTGCCTCCATCCAGAAGGTCTATATCGGTAGGCAGTATTACCGGCAGTTCTGCTTCTGGTACAGGCAGAGTGCCGCACGCCTCGCAGTGGACAACAGGTATAGGCGCCCCCCAGTAACGCTGTATGCTTATTCCCCAGTCGCGCAGCCGGTAGCTTATCGTCTCTTCGCCTACGCCGGTCTCTTTTAGCCTTTCGTTGATAGCCGGAATTTCATCGCGGTTATTTGCTCCGTTAAACTCGGCGGAGTTTATCATCGTGCCGTCGCCTGTGTACGCTTTTTTTAGTGGAGCGTTTTCGTCCTCGCCCTCTTTTAGTATCACTCTGCGGATAGGGAGGCTGTATTTTTCGGCAAACGCGAAATCCCGCTCGTCATGCGCAGGCACAGACATAATGGCGCCGGTACCGTATTCGATAAGAATGAAGTTGGCGATCCATACAGGAATCTTTTCGCCGCTCATGGGATTGATTGCGTAACGGCCCGTAAAGATGCCGAGCTTTTCGGTATCGTCGGCTGTACGCTTGGAGGTCTCCTCTTTTCCCATTTTAATAACAAAATCATCTACCGCTTTTTCTTGGCTCGTTCCGGCAGAAAGCTTTTTGGTAAGCGGATGTTCTGGTGCAAGCGCCATAAATGTAGCACCGTAGATGGTGTCGGGTCTTGTGGTGAACACCTCTATCGTTTCGTCCATACCGTCTACCTTAAAGCTTACCCTCGCTCCGCGCGATTTGCCTATCCAGTTTTCCTGCATCGCTATCACCCTATCGGGCCACTCGCCTTTTAGTTTTTCTAGGTCGGCAAGCAGTTGCTCCGCGTAGTCGGTTATTTTTAAAAACCAGCCGTTTTGCTCTCTTTGAGTTACAGCATTGTCGCACCGCCAGCAAAGCCCCTGTTGTACCTGCTCGTTGGCAAGCACCGTCCCGCAACATTCGCACCAGTTCACAAAAGTCTTTTTGCTGTATGCGAGTCCTTTTTCTAAAAATTTAGTAAAGAGCCACTGCGTCCATCGGTAGTAGTCCGGCTCGCAGGTCGTTACCTCCCTCTCCCAGTCGTAAGAGATGCCAAGAGCCTTTATCTGCTCGCGCATTTCGGCGATGTTCGATTTTGTCCATTTGTAAGGATGGGATTTGCTTTGGATGGCGGCGTTCTCGGCAGGCATGCCGAACGCGTCCCAGCCTATAGGGTGAAGCACGTTCTTGCCGTTCATCCGCCAGAACCGTGCCAGAACATCGCCTATAGTGTAGTTGCGCACATGCCCCATATGGATACGGCCGGAGGGGTAAGGAAACATCTCCAGCAGATAAAACTTTTCGCGTGTCTCGTCCGCCGTTGCGCCGTCAGCGTTGGCATCGGCCCATGTTTTGCGCCAGCGGCTCTCTATCTCATTGAATTCGTATTTTTTAGCCATAATTCCTTGTCGATTATATAAGAGGGGAAGGATAACATAAACTGCCTGCTTCGGATAGGCCAAGTAGCGGCGTGGAGCCGGTAGTCGCACTTTGTGGAAAGCTTGGTGGCATAGATTACGCACGCTCCCACGCTTTTTGTTTCTTTTCCTTGCATCACCCGCCTCTCATGCGCAAGCTTTTGAATATGTTATTCGAGCTGGATAAACAGTATTCTTACAAATAGTCTCTTACCATTCCATTTCCAAAAACCTATACTTTGCGCTGTATGCCAAGAAGCAAGCCCGTAGACAAACGATGCAAGATTCTTGGTATTTCTATAAAAAAGTTAAGGGAGTCTAGGGGACTAACTCAGGAAACGCTTTCCGAAAAATTGGATGTTCATATCAGCTATGTAGGGCAGATAGAGCGTGGCTTGAAATACCCCTCTTTAAGAGTTCTATTCAAAATTGCTGATGCTCTCAATGTAAAACCGTCTGAATTATTTGCAGGTATTAATGCCAAAAAGAAAAAGTAGCAAAAGCGCAAAAGCAAAGGTTAAAGCTAAGCCGAAACCTAAAAAAACCAGCTATAAAACATCAAAGGATCCGCTGGAGTTCTATGTATCTGAGCAGACTGCCACCTATGGCAAGAAGAAGCCATTCAGCATTTTCTATGATGCCCCTAAGCAAAATTTAAGACTTCTAAAGGGAGACTGCGTAGAAATATTAAATCAAGCGAGAGAAAATTCTGTAGATATGATATTTGCCGACCCGCCGTACTTTCTTTCCAACGGTGGCATCTCATGCCATGCTGGGAAAATGGTTTCTGTGAACAAAGGCAAATGGGATAAATCCAAAGGAGTCGAAGAAAACCACCAGTTCAACCTTGAATGGCTAAAAGCATGCCAGAAAGTTTTAAAACCAAACGGCACTATATGGGTGTCGGGGACTACTCATGTAATTTATTCAATCGGCTTTGCCATGCAACAGCTTGGGTTTAAAGTTCTAAACGATATTGTCTGGTACAAGCGTAACGCGCCGCCAAACCTTTCATGCAGATATTTTACTCATTCGACTGAAATAGTTTTGTGGGCTTCAAAAAACCAGAAGAGCAAGCATCATTTTGAATACAAGCTTATGAAGCAATTCAATAATGACAAACAGATGCGAAACCTTTGGCAATTTACCGAAAAAGAGGAAGCTCAAACTGTAGATAATGTATGGGAAATTATCTCTCCCTCAAAGAGTGAAAAGACATTCGGGAAGCACCCAACACAAAAGCCATTAAAGCTTTTAGAGAGAATAATACTTGCCTCCACCAAAGAGGGAGATCTTGTGCTTGATCCTTTTTGCGGCAGTTCAACAACAGGAGTTGCCTCTTTAATGCTTAACAGGAATTATGTAGGGATCGATTTAGAAAAAGAGTATTTGGATCTTTCAAAAAAGCGACTTACAGAGGTAATTAAAGCTCCAACATTATTTAATAATCAAAAGCTAGCATCCGGGGTGTAATAAATGCTTGGCTTTATAAGAGACCAGTAATATGAAACATCTCAAATTCTACAAAGACATATTGCATTGCCAAACAGAAGATGAGGTATTTGACTTTATTCTTTCAACCCTAAAGCCAAGCAATACGACATGGTCATATTTTGTGAATTGGGAAAAAGTAGCGGGAAATACAAAAAAAATTGAAGTTGCACTGAACACATTAAACTATTTGATAGGGAAAAATGAATTTGATGAGGAATTTAGGTTCCTGCTGAGAGAAAATCCGAAGATTGTTAGTGCGTTACCATCTCTTGCTGTTAGAGATGGCTCCAATAAGGGGAAGTTTAAAATTCTTATTGATTATAAAAGCAAAAAATTGGTCTATGAAGAATTTGATTTTACAAAGGAAGTAATCATTAGCGAAGATATTAACAAATATTTAAAGTTTATGAAAGAAACAGGGCTGAAAGATTTAATAGTTAATAAAAGAATAAAAAACCTTGTCGATTACATGCTTGGAGTTGAGGCTGGATTAGATAGCAACGGGAGGAAAAATCGTAGCGGTCATATAATGGAAGAGATTGTGGAAGTTTTTATTTCTGATATTTGTCAAAAAAATAAGTATCGATATCTTAAGGAAGCCAATTCGAAAAGAATCAAAACCGAGCTTGATTATGATGTACCAGCCGATAAGTCTTCAAGAAGGTACGACTTTGTTATTGATAATGGGAGAGAACTTTTTATTGTTGAAACTAATTTTTATGGAGGGGGAGGCTCCAAGTTAAAATCGACAGCTGGGGAATACAGAGATCTGTATCGTATTCTAAAAGGCAAGTACAAATTTTTATGGATCACAGACGGTCTCGGATGGAGAAAAACTTCAAAACCCCTCAGGCAGACATTTGATCAGAATGATTACTTATTCAACCTAAGCATGCTTGAGAAGGGTATTCTGAGGCACATATTGACAAATTAGAGAACAACATTTCTTCCCTCAATCACCCCCCTTCCCCCCACACCACAAAAAAACGCATCCGGTTTTCATCTCGATGTAGTAAAATGAACCCAATGGCAGACATCAACCAGTTCAACGCCGTTATTTCAAAGCGTATAGAAATAGCGCCCGGATTAATCATCCTTCAGGCAAAGCCGGATGGATGGGAACTGCCGGATTTTAAGGCGGGGCAGTACGCTGTGCTCGGCTTAGCGGGCGCGTCTAAACGAACAAAACTCTCGGACAAAGAAGAAACAGCGCCGGACCCAGATAAAATTATAAAACGCCCCTACTCCATATCTTCATCATCGAAGGAAAAACAGTACATAGAGTTTTACATAACCCTTATACGCTCCGGCAGTCTGACTCCAAGACTCTTTGCCCTTGATGTCGGCGACAAAGTGTTTATGTCTGAAAAGTATAAGGGGCTGTTCACACTAAAGGATGTGCCGGTAGAATCTAACCTTGTCCTTATCTCCACAGGCACGGGGCTTGCCCCTTATGTAAGCATGATACGCACCGAGTTCGAGGAAAGGCCGAACCGCAGGTTTGCCGTGCTTCACGGTGCCAGACATTCGTGGGATCTTGGCTACAGGGCAGAGCTTTCCACACTTGCAAATTATTTTGCCGGTTTTTCGTATCTGCCTACTTTAAGCCGCGGCGATGAAGAAGGAGCTTATAAAGGCTACGTCCAAGAGCTTTGGACCAAAGGCTTCGTAGAAAAGGAATGGGGCGTAAAGCCGACACCGCAAGATACTCATATCTTCCTATGCGGAGCGCCGGCAATGCTGAAAGATATGACACAAAAACTTGAGGCCGATGGTTTCAAGGTTCATAAGAAAAAAGAGCCGGGGCAGATTCATGTCGAAAAATTCTGGTAGCCATGCCTGCTTCGGATAGACTTCGCCCTACTTCGTCGAACTTCGCAAAAAGATTCGGTCGCGTACCTGATGTACGCTTCCTCACTTCTCACTAGTTCTCCTCGTATCGCTCGTCTCTCTTGCGCGGGCCATGCAGAGCATAGAGCCGGTTCTCACAGGTGGAAGATAAAATTTAGAAGATTGTCATTGCGAGGAGTGCGTAAGCACGACGCGGCAATCTCTGAGCGTTAGCGTAACCGAAGGTGGAGCATCCCTTGCATCCGCATTTCCAATCATCCCTTTTTTATGGAGGCTCCTTTAATGGGCGGCTTTATAAATGCCCATGTATCTTCTGTGGATATGACTGCAGGCAATTTACCGTAGGGGTAAAAGGTAGGTGGATAGCGTAAAGGAGACCTTGCTAGGCAGGACCCTACTAACAATCGTCATATAGATTGTTGGTCTTCAATGCATGGCACACTTTGTCATGAGTAGAAGATAGCGTGAAGGTCTAGGCAACGGTAATGCTACTTGAAAAGAAGGGCTCCAAGAACGGCGTTCTTGGATTACCCCAAAAAGATAGAGAGGATATGCCTTTACCGCCCGCCTAAAAACAATGGAGGTTGAGATGGTTGAAGAATTTGTCAGACATTACGGACAGATTTCTGCGAATAGAAACTTGCCTGTTTTTGCCGAAGTGGTAAGGTTGCCCAAGAAATGAAACGTACACGGTTCGTACACGGCGCATTGACTCATGGCAGAACCTAACCCATCGGCCCCAAGAAGTTCCTTCGTTGACTCATGATTTACCTGCCCCTAGAACAGTAAAGATTCTCTTCAATTTCTTCTCAATCTCTTTTTTTAAATTATACGGATTAAGCTCA
>JAJRYD010000056.1 GCA_024275955.1 Nitrospirota bacterium | reverse complement strand
TTCTTCGACAACACTTCGGTTATAGCCGCGGTAAGAGTTGTCTTCCCGTGGTCAACATGACCGATAGTTCCCACGTTCACATGGGGCTTACTACGATCGAACTTTTCTTTAGCCATTACTTACAATCCCTCCAATGAACCTATACATACGCCATTTAACAAAGTGGAGCCCACGCCCGGACTTGAACCGGGGACCTCTTCCTTACCAAGGAAGTGCTCCACCACTGAGCTACGTGGGCCTCCAAAAAGGCTCACAAAATCTATCTGGAGCGGGAAACGGGATTCGAACCCGCGACCCTCAGCTTGGAAGGCTGATGCTCTAGCCAGCTGAGCTATTCCCGCATTTTTAAAATTTTCTTCATCCTTATTATGTATGCATTCCATAACCTACATATGGTGGAGAGGGGAGGATTCGAACCTCCGAAGGCATAAGCCGACAGATTTACAGTCTGTTCCCTTTGGCCACTCGGGAACCTCTCCACCGAGACTAATAAACTGTCTGGAGCTGGCGAGAGGAGTCGAACCCCCGACCGGCTGATTACAAATCAGCTGCTCTACCAGCTGAGCTACGCCAGCTTTCTCCAAAAAATGCAAACGACAATGATATGTTTTTGAGGCATATAGTGTCAAGAAAAATTTTCGAACATCTTTTATACATAGATAGAGGCAAAAACGTCACAGATGATAACTGCCGATGAAAAAAGATAAAACCAGCTTGAGACAGGCGAAAAGACTGCTCTTTTCAACGAGCCGATTATGAAGCGTATCACCTAAAAGGCCGGCGTCAGTCTGACAGTGCGGTATTTTTTTGAATTTTCAGAATTGTATTCGACTTGTGAACTATTACTGCCGGTTATCTCATTGACAAACCATTTTTTTGCGAATAACATCCTAACCGACTAATCACATTTCGTCAGAGGAGTTGGTGTTTCTTAAGATATATAATGACCATTGATGATTATCTGGAAAGAGAGCTAAAAAGGCATCTGCCAAAAGTGAAGTCTATGAAGAATGGACGTCTGCATAAAATGATTATGGAGCTTATCGACAAATCTCTCATAAACATAGTTCTCAAAGAAACCGATTGGAACCAGAGCGATGCTTCGCGCATCCTCGGCATCAACAGAAATACGCTCAGGAAGAAAATCACCAATTACAAAATTAATATCCACAAAACCTAAAACCTTCAAAAAGCTGACGATTGTTAGACAGCAGAAGGTTAGGCAAATTAAAACAGCAGATTTGGGTTCTGTGCTATTAGAGGAGAAAAAGGTATGGTTCTTTTAGAATTTAGTATGACCCCGTTGGATAAAGGTGAAAGCGTAAGCGAGCAGGTGAGCAGATCTCTGGAGATAATAGACTCCAGCGGCCTTCCATACAGGCTTAACCCTATGGGAACAGTTATAGAAGGCGAGTTTGACGAAGTAATATCTGTTGTTAAAAAATGTTTCGATAGAATGTCTGAGGACTGCAGCAGAATTTCCACCGGCATTAAGATAGACTATCGAAAAGGGAAAAAAGGCAGAATCGAATCCAAAATAAAAAGTGTGGAGAGTCGGCTTGGCAAGGAGTTATCCAAATAGTTTTGAGAATGGAAATGATTCTGTGAACTGCTCACAGTTTTCTTTGCCTAAATATTAGATTGTAAACCTACCCCTTATTTGCTTCACAAACTGAATGGCAGGTAGGCTTTACCCTGTTTTTTTTAATACAACAACGTATTCATTCGTCATTGTAGAGTCCAGTTTCCCCACAACATTGGTTGGGCTATTTTTACTCGGCATTCTTTTGTTCGGAATATTTCTAATGACAGTTTCAACATGGGAAAAACCATGAGACTTGAAAAAACTGATTGTAATTTCATCAGTGGGTAAAACTACGCCTTTAACCTTTCTATTGCCAACGACATAACATGCATAACCATCTTTTTTAATAAGAGGCGCAATATTATCAATGGATTTTTTATAATCATGATAAAAAGCTAAGATTTCCTTAGCACGTTTGCTATCTTCCATTGAAATTTTAACAATGGCATCATTTAACTATTTGCATTTAATCCTCTTCCCAGAATTACCATTGGCAGGGACACCACCCATCAGGGATCTGTCAACTGCCCTCGCTCCCTCAAGATTGAGCCATTCTGAGGATAATCGAGAGAATTGCCCATAGGCTACAGTTGTTCTTGAGTCGCCGTATGGCGGGGAGGTTACAACAATATCTACACTTCCTTTAGGAAAAAGTGTATTTGGAATTTCTACGACTGTATCAAAATCATAAATTCTTGCTGTTGCCCCCTCGTTTCTACAGTCCATATAAGTTCCCATGCCGACTCTCATCCTAGCTAATTTCAATTCCATAATTAGAAAAACATCCGGATTGAATTTTGTCATCTGTTTTTCTGTCATCCTGTATAGCTTAAATTCGCCATTTCTTGTCCATGAGCAATCCCTAATTGTTCCACTAAAAGCAACTCTAAAAAAGTCGCATATTTTTTTATTTTTGATATCATCAATAAATTCGTTTATGAACGCTAACTTCTTTTGAACGCCTTTATCGAACCAATAATCGATATTGCCAAAAGCAGGTGGTTTGCACTGGCCTGTTTTTACTTTGCCCAATTTAGAGCTAAAAGAAATATCTTGGAACTTTATAAGTTCATTATCTAAAAGTTTTGGGTTTATAGAAGTCGATTTAACACGGGACATAAGCCTTGCGAGGGGATTTAGGTCAGTGCCAGCTGAATTAATTCCTCTCATGGAAGCTTCTACTAGAGATGTTCCCGAGCCGCAATATGGATCGAATAGTAGTTGGGCCTTTTTTCCATACGAGTCGATTAACCTGCCAGCAATCTGAGGAATCATAATTGCAGGATAATTGTGAAAACCGTGAGTATGCTGTTTTGTGTCAGCTGTTCTAAAATCCCAGCTTTCGTCTACATATTTCTTTTTCATACCTTCACCATGCTACTTACCAATAAGCATGCTACTTACCAATAAGCATGCTACTTACCAATAAGCATGCTACTTACCAATAAGCATGCTACTTACCAATAAGCATGCTACTTGCCTATGGGCTAGTGACAATATACATCGACAGAACTACATTGTAAAGACTTATGAAGACAAATGTAACACTTATTGAGCAGTATGTAATAGACATTGCTAGACGGAAAAGAGTTAAGGCAGGGCTTACTCAAGCTGAACTAGCTGATATTTTAAATGTTTCCGCCGGTTTTATCGGCAAAGTTGAAAGTTCTCGTTATTCGTCGAAATATAACTTAAACCACATAAACAAACTTAGCCATTTTTTTAAATGTAAACCACAAGATTTCTTACCTAAGAGGCATCTTGGTAATGGTTGATAGAAATAAAATCATCCGAGAATTTCGTAGAATTAAATCGCTGGGCTTTATTCCTAGTAATCGCACCCATGATACTGGAATTGATAAGACATTTGAGGACTGCTTAGGTGTCACTGAAAACAATAATAGAGACCCTGACTTTGCTGGCTTTGAAGTAAAAAGCCAACGGCAAATGACACAATCAAAAATCACCCTTTTTACAAAAAGTCCATCTGGTCCAAGAGGGGCAAATGCCATTTTAAAGGATTCTTACGGTATACCTGATAGCCATTTCCCAGACATTAAAGTTCTGCATACTTCTTGCTACGGAAATGTATTTAACACTCACGCAAGTGGGTATGGCTTTAGATTGAACGTCGATAGAGGCGGTAAAAAGGTCGCTTTTCTTGTGAAAAATTAAGTAGTGAAGAGGTCGAAGATAGTGGAGTTTATTGGAATTTTGAAGACTTATCATCTAGGATTGAACATAAATTAAACTCTCTATTCGTTGTTGTCGCAGACTCAAGAAGAACTGAGGATGGTGAAGAGTTTCATTATACAAAAGCTACTGTCTACCATGAACTAGCATTCGATAAATTTATTGATGCACTAGAGTCTGGTTTAATTCAATTTGACATAAGAATAGGATCATACAAAACTCGTGGTAGAGCAAACTATGGTAAACCGCATGACCACGGTAGCGGATTCAGAATTGGAAGGGATAACTTACCTCGTTTGTTTGCAGAGGTTTATGAAATAGAGTAACTTGCTCCAAGGTCTGCAAGTGAAGGCATACACCTCTCTTCTGAATACCGCCCTTAGTGCATAATAGAAATATGGAAAATTACTCTGGTTTAGCCTTAAAAGCGTACTGCCTGCTTAACCAAGCTACAAACGATTTTAGCTGATGTTTGGACGGTTTATCAGGTTTAGAAACTCCGATCTTGTCCGTTTATCGGCCTTAAAGTTCCCTACCATTGACGATGTTACGGCAGTACTCGTTTCCTTTTCTACCCCGCGCATCGCCATACATAGGTGCCTTCCCTCCATAACCACAGCTACTCCTTTTGGTTTTACACGGTTGTTTATCGTCTCTGCTATCTGCACGGTGAGGCGCTCTTGTACCTGAAGCCTGCGGGCAAAGGCATCGACAAGCCTTGGTATTTTTGAGAGACCGACCACCTTGCCATCTGGGATGTAGGCGATATGGCAAACACCGAAAAAGGGAATCATATGATGCTCGCAAAGAGAATAAAAACTGATATCCTTAACCAAGACCATCTCATCGTAGGAAACGTCAAAAAGTGCTTCGCCGATAAGCGCGTCAACATCGACTTCGTAACCTGATGTAAGAAATTTCAGCGACTCCTCTACCCTTTTGGGCGTATCTTTTAATCCCTGCCGCGCAGGGTCTTCACCGATACCTTTTAAAATAGATTCAATCGCTTTTTTCAATATGGAGACCCTCTATAAAAGATACACATGATGCGGAGTGATAAGACACCAGCTTTAATTGGCATTAGGACTAGAGTCAGTTATTGACGGCGGCCTTGAAATATTTTCCGGCTTTAAACCGTACAACTTTTCTCGCGGAGATGCTCGCCTCTTCGCCTGTTTTAGGATTGCGGCCGATTCTTTCCTTTTTTTCTCTAACCTGAAACGAGCCAAACCGTCTTAAAATGACGCTTTCACCTTTGCCCAGAGTGTCTTTGACAAGGGCTATGATAGTCTCGACAGCTTCCTCGGCTTCCGGCTTTTGCAAACCAGCCTGCTCAAGAACCCTATTAACGATATCAACTTTGGTCATTTGGCCTCCTCCTATTGGTGAACACTCTACCATACAAGCTGGTATTCAGACAACATATTAAGAACAAAGGAGAACTTGGCCAAAAAAGCTATATGGAGAGGGTCAACGCTTCAAAATGGAGCTAACGATTTCTCGGGCGGCAGAGCTGGCGGCAATTATCCCCTTCAACGAGTCGTCATCATCGAATGAATTGCTGAAGAGAGCCTTTTTAATCAGTTTTGGTATCTCCATAAAACCTATTTTACCGGCCAAGAAAGCTTCCACCGCAACTTCGTTGGCGGCATTCAAGACTGAGGGGAAAACAGACCCCTTAGAGAGCGCGTCAAAGGCAAGCTTTAGGCATGGAAACCTCTTTAAATCCGGGGAAGCAAAATCGAGCCTCTTTTCTTTTGATAAATCGAGGCTTTTCAAAGAAGCCGGCCACCTATCGGGGTATGAGAGTGCGTACGCTATAGGCACTTTCATGTCGGGAACCCCCATTTGAGCGATAACAGAAGTATCTTCAAACTCTACCATTGAGTGAACTATACTTTGCGGATGTATCAAAACCTCGATTTTTTCCGGCGGCATATTGAAGAGCCACCTAGCTTCTATTACCTCCAGCCCTTTATTCATCATAGTGGCGGAATCTATAGATATTTTATTTCCCATTTTCCATTTTGGGTGGTTGAGCGCCTCGGCAGGAGTAACATTTTTTAGCTGTTTTAAGCTTTTGTTCATAAACGGCCCGCCGGAAGCGGTGAGCACTATTTTTTTTATCCTTTTCTTGGGTTCGCCGTTTAGACATTGCCATATCGCAGAATGTTCGCTGTCTATCGGAATGATTGTAGCTTTGCACCTTTTCGCCGCCGCAGTGATTATCTTTCCGGCCATCACAAGAGGCTCCTTGTTCGCAATGCCTACGCGAATCCCTTTTTTTATCGCCGCCATGGTAGGTATAAGCCCCGCCGAACCTACTATGCCGGAAACTACGACATCGGATTTTAACGACTCTACCAGTTCCGTAAGGCTATCCTCCCCTGCCAGTATTTTGGTACCAGAACTTAGCCCTTTTTTGAGCTTAAGAAAAGAGCCGGCGTTGGACAACGCTACTTTTTTAGGCTTGAACTCATCTACCTGCTCCAAAAATTTTTTTACGTTGCTACGCGCAGAAAGACCAACGACATCAAATTTCTCGCGGTTTGCGCGTATCACCTCTAGGCAGTTTTCACCTATCGAACCTGTAGAGCCGAGTATTACGATTTTTCTTTTCAAGCAAAAGACTCCATAAGCACCATAAAAATATAGAACGCAGGGAAAGCGAGCATCAACGCATCTATCCTGTCAAGTATTCCCCCATGTCCGGGAAGTATACTGCCCGAATCTTTCACGCCAAAATACCTTTTAATCATCGACTCGGAAAGATCGCCAAACATTCCAAAAATACCGCCGGAAATTGCCGCGGCAACTATCATTAAGGCAGACGCTTCCTTAAAAAACAGGCCGGCAAAAACAAAGCACGAAGCAAACGCTACAAAAAGCCCTCCTATCATCCCCTCTACAGTTTTCCCGGGTGACACTGCCGGAGCCAGCTTTCTTTTTCCAAAAGATTTTCCTATGTAATACGCGCCTATATCGGCACCCCAAATACCAAAGCAGGCAAGGAGTACCAGCTTTTCGCCATCCGGCATAAGCCGCACAAGTATAGGCGCGGAAAGGCAAAGGCCTATATAAAGAACCCCAAACATAGTAAACCCAAGCCGTTCTACAGCATCGCCCTCCTTCCCTGCGGCAGAAACAGCCGATATAAGCATTAAAATAAGAATAAGGGAAAAAGCTATATAAACTGTCTCAACCGATGTCAAAAACAGGGTCGGTATCACAATGGCAGAAACAACGCCTAAAGCATAAAACAGCTTTACCCCCCTATTTTCCGCCATCCTAGAATATTCCGTAAACGCCGCGCCGGCTATAGATGCCACTACCGCCGTAAAAAAAATAATAGAGCCGTAAAGAATAAGAAGAATAAATAGTATGGCCAAAATAAGCCCTGTCGCTATCCGTTTCATTGGGGCCTGCCGGATGATGGAGTTTTCATCAGCTATGAAACTTTTTAGAAGAGTGATTCGCCTCTACCAGCTGTTCACCAGAAAGCCCGAACCTTCTTTCCCTTTCTTGAAACGCCTTTACCGCGCTGAGAAGATCTACCCCTTCAAAGTCCGGCCATAGCTTGTCGGAAAAGAAAAGCTCGGCGTACGCTATCTGCCAAAGCAAAAAGTTGCTCACCCTTAGTTCGCCGCTTGTTCTTACCATTAGGTCTACATCGGGCAAACCGGCAGTATAAAGCTCTTTTCCAAAGTTATCGGAATCTATATCTTCAGGGTCTATCTCCCCTTTTTTAACTTTTCTGCCAAGAGCTTTGGCGGCATCGACTATTTCATCGCGGGAGCCGTAGCTCAAAGCAAGAGTGAGAACCGTTCCATCATTATTTTTTGTAGCTTCCTTCACTTCGTTTATTATCCCTACCGCTGTTTGGGGGAGGTCGGATATTTTTCCGATAGTGCCGAACCGGATGTTGTTACTCATCATTCTCTTCATCTCTTTTACAAGAAACTCTCTTAATATCGCCATAAGAGCCTCCACTTCGGGGCGCGGCCTGTTCCAGTTTTCTGTGGAAAATGAGTAGAGGGTAAGATGCTTTATATCTATTTCACGGGCGATGGAAACTATTCTATCGACAGTCTTGACACCTTCCCTGTGGCCGGCAATTCTCGGCAGGCCCTTTTTTTCTGCCCATCTGCCGTTGCCGTCCATAATTATGGCTACATGCCTCGGCAAAAGCGATTTATCTATCTGGCTCCATATATCGGATTCGGCTGAGTTCACGGCTCATTTCTCCATGATCTCTTTTTCTTTGTTCCCTACGACAGAATCGACCTTTGCGATATGGTCGTCGGTTATTTTTTGTATCTGCCCCTCGAAACCTTTTTCCTCGTCTTCAGAAATTTCCTTGTTCTTGAGCTGTTTTTTAACCTTTTCGTTTCCATCCCTGCGGACGTTTCGTATCGCTATTTTGCTATCTTCGCCAATTTTCTTTACAAGCTTTGCCAGCTCTTTGCGTCTCTCTTCGGTCATCGGCGGAAGAGCAAGCCGTATAACCTTGCCGTCATTTGCCGGTGTTATCCCAAGGTCGGAATCAATTATCGCCTTTTCTATAACTTCCATCTGGGAAGCGTCCCACGGTGCTATCGTTATGGTTCTGGCATCGGTAGTGCCGACAGTGGCAACCTGAGTTACCGGCGTTGGGGTGCCGTAGTAATCTACCTTTACAGCCTCAAGTAGCGACGTGGAAGCGCGGCCTGTTCTTATACCGGCTACCTCTTTTTGTAATACGGAAATGGTGGAATCCATTTTCTGTCTGCATTCTTCAGCAACCTGCCCAGGCATATTAACCTCCCCTTACAATGGTACCTATCTTCTCACCACAGAGTACCCTCTTAATATTGCCTCTTTCAAGTGTATTAAAAACTATAATCGGCACATTATTATCCATGCAAAGCGAGATTGCCGTGGCATCCATAACTTTAATACCTTTATTAAGTACATCAATAAATTTAAGCTCTTTGTATTTGCGCGCCGATTTATTGGTCATCGGGTCCATATCGTAGACACCATCCACCTTAGTAGCTTTAAAAATTACGTCAGCCTTTATTTCCATAGCCCTTAGCGAAGCTGTCGTATCGGTCGTAAAATACGGGTTGCCGGTACCGCCGGCAAAAATAAGCACCCGCCCCTTTTCAAGGTGCCGGACAGCCCTTCTTTTCACGAACGGTTCGGCTATTTGAGACATATTTATAGATGTCTGCATTCTTGTTTCAACGCCGACCTGCTCCAGCGAGCTTTGAAGAGCAAGACCGTTGATAACAGTGCCAAGCATACCCATGTAGTCCGCCTGCACCCTATCCATACCGGACTCGGCCGCAAGACTGCCCCTAAGGATATTTCCCCCTCCAATTACTATCGCTATATCGGCACCCATCGAGCGGACATCCTTTATCTCATTGGCAAGGCTACGTACAACGTCGTAGTCGATGCCTTCACCGCTTTTACCGGCAAGCGATTCGCCGGTAAGCTTTAAAAGCACCCGTTTAAAGTGAAGTTCCGGCATAAAAATCAGTTCCCGCCAAGCTGATAACGGACAAACCTTTTGATGCTAAGGTTTTCACCCAGTTCGGTAATCTTCTCTTTAAGGAGGGCTTCTATAGTTTTGTCGCTATCCTTAACGAACGGCTGGTTTAAAAGGCATCTTTCCTCGTAAAACTTGGCAAGCCTTCCTTCCACTATTTTTGGAATTATTTTATCCGGCTTGCCGGACTCTTTCGCCTGCTCCGTCAGCACAGCTTTTTCTCTTTCCACATCTTCCGCCGGCACATCTTCCGAGCTTACATAATCAGGGTTTACAGCGGCTATATGCATCGCTATATCCCTAACCAGCGTCTGAAAGATGTCGTTCTTCGCGACGAAGTCTGTTTCGCAGTTTACTTCCAGCAAAACACCTATTTTGCCGTCGCCATGGATGTATGAACCAACCGTACCTTCCGAAGTGACCCTGCCAGATTTTTTGGCCGCTTTTGAAAGGCCCTTTTTCCGAAGATAGTCAACAGCCTTTTCAATGTCTCCAGCAGTTTCCTTTAGTGCTTCCTTGCAATCCATTATCCCTGCGCCTGTTGTCGCGCGCAAATCCCTCACCATCGTAGCCGTTACAGCCATTTACTTTTCCTCCTGCAATATCGAAAACAAAACCGGCAATACCTGTTTTTTTATTTTTTAGTTACTTTTCCTGCTCCTGCCTTAGCCTTTTCTACAGCTTCCTTAGCTTTTTCATCGGCCTTCTTTTTTTCAGCCGCCTCTTTTTCTGCGTCCTCTTTCTTTTTCTTCTTTGCCCATATCTCAGTACCCTCAGAAATAGCCAAAGCCAATGTTTCGGTAATAAGACGGACAGACCTTATAGCGTCGTCGTTGGCGGGGATAGGGTAGCTGATACCATCCGGGTCGCAGTTTGTATCGACCATCGCCACCACGTCTATCCCAAGTTTGCGGGCTTCTTTGAGAGCTATAGCTTCTTTTTTCGGGTCAACTATGTAAATGATGTCTGGAATGCCGGTCATCTCTTTTATGCCTCTAAGGTTTTTGTCGAGCCTACCCATCTCGCGCCTCAGCATAAGAACTTCCTTCTTCGGCAACACCTCAAAGAGACCGCCCTCTTCCATCTTTTCAAGCTCGTTCAGACGGGCTACCCTCTTTTTCATCGTCTCCCAGTTGGTAAGCATGCCGCCAAGCCAGCGGTTCGTAACGAAATACATGCCGCAATTTGTAGCGTTCTCTTCTACAAGTTCCTGAGCCTGTTTCTTGGTGCCTACAAAAAGCACTTTTTTGCCTTCGGCTGTCGAATCCGATACAAACTTAAGCGTCTTCCTGAAAAGCCTGAGAGTTTTTTGAAGGTCGATTATGTAGATTCCGTTTCTCGCACCGAAGATATACTCTTTCATTTTCGGGTTCCATCGTTTGGTCTGGTGTCCGAAGTGGGTACCGGCTTCAAGAAGCTGTTTCATGCTAATGTTCACGGCCATAGATATATCTCCTGTTTTACGGGTGTTCCATCCGCCTGAAAAAAGCATCCCATACGGTTTTAACCGCACCCAGGGAGCCTGTTTTTGATTCAGGCGTGTTATTAATGCCGGCACCAGCTCTGCCGGTCGGGATTTCATCCCAAAAATATAAGACGGTATTCTAACAGGAAACTAGATTTTTGAGTAACTTTTTTCCATTATCGCTGTAAACTCGTTTGAATGTTTATAGATGAAGTCGTTATCTCGATAAAAGCCGGACATGGCGGGGCGGGAGCGGTAAGCTTTCGACGCGACAGAAGCACCCAAAAAGGCGGCCCAGACGGCGGAGACGGCGGTAAAGGCGGAAACGTAATATTTACCGCCCAAAGGAACGAATCTACCCTCCTTAAATTCCGGTACGAGAAGAATTTCGACGCCGAACGGGGCGGTAGCGGCTCCGGCAACAATAAGCATGGCAAAAACGGCGAAGATGTATCGTTGGTCGTTCCGTGCGGTACCGTGATAAAAAACGAAAAAACCGGCGAAACCTTGTGCGACCTTACCGACGATATGCAGGAGTATACCGCCGCCAAAGGCGGAAGGGGCGGTAAAGGAAACGACCATTTTAAATCGGCCACCTATCAGGCACCAAAGTTCGCCCAGCCGGGAGAAGACGGGGGGCAACTAAAACTAAGGCTTATCTTAAAACTACTGGCAGATGTCGGGCTTGTAGGCCTGCCGAACGCCGGCAAATCTACCCTCATCTCCCGCATGACAGCCGCAAAACCGGCTATTGCCGATTACCCGTTCACCACGCTCTCGCCAAAGCTTGGGGTGGTGCAGTCCGGCGAAAACTCATTCGTAATGGCCGATATGCCAGGCCTTATAGAAGGGGCGCATCACGGCAAAGGGCTTGGCACACAGTTTTTAAAGCATATAGAGAGAACCGCGGTTATCTGCCACCTTGTAGATGTTACCGACCCATCTGCCGAAAAAATAAAGCACGACTTCGATACCATCAGTACGGAACTTGGAGAGTACGACCCAACACTTATCGAGAGAAGAAAGCTGGTACTGCTTACCAAAACCGATACGCTTAGTAGCAGAGACGAGCTGAAAGATGTCGAAAAACTTTTTGCAGGTTCCGGCTTGGAAGTTCTGCCTATATCTGCCGTCGCCGGAGAGAATATCGACCTCTTGTCGAGAAAACTTAACGGTTTAGTGAAGGAAGTAAGGAACGCTCAAGGAAGTGATAGTCGCAGCGCGGAGGAGTAGGTGCGAAACATTATACGAGAACTGTGCCAAAGGAACCTCAGGGAAGGCAATTGCTAATGGCTGAATATTCTCTTGATTTTAGTGAAGAGCTTATTAAAGCTGGCAAGTTCCTACACGGCAACTAAAATGATTCTTTCGACTGTAAACGCACAGTTCTCTACTTAAGTCTTCTTTCATCTGAGATTGCATTAAAGTCCCTTCTGGAAAAAGCTGGGATGAATGTCAAAAAGATAAAGAAACATTCCCATAAACTTGAAACACTGCTTAAAGAATTCTCCAATTGTGAGCTTTATAGCGAAGAGATGAAAAGATATGTACCAGCCTCAAGAATACAAAGAATTACGCCTGAGATAGATTCAACAAGGACTGTGGCAACCTATTTGACTGGAAGTGGCCCCTTTGAATTAGAGGGGTCAAAACCTTCTTGCTATCCGAATGAGATTAGTTATGGAGATGTAATTTATCATTATCCGCCGGAGTATTTGCTGAGTTGCGCTGAGAGACTGCTCAAATTTGCAAAGCAACATTTCGACAACATTCAACTTAGACCGAGTAGCTCTTAAATTATAAGGTTTCAGATTCCCTGCTTTTTGGCGGCACTGACATCTCTTGCCTGTGGGCTTCTCCATGCTTCATGCTTGCAAATTTCAATTTGAAACGGGGGGGGGCCAGTAGCTCAGATATTTTTGCCTGAGTTCCCAAAGCGGGAAGAAACCGTCATGCTACGCATGACCCAACAGGCGGTAGTCGCCTGTTGCACCGCAAGAGCGAAACGCAAACCTGCGCAACTACTCGCTCCACGCCGCTACACGACTGGCCTAAAAAGATTGCCTGCCGTGCTACAGCCTGCGGCGGTTAATCTTCCATTCGTTTCACAGCAGAGAGTGCGGAGGAATGTCTAAAAGGTCTGTTGCCGAATGGTTTTGAGATATTTTTAGAATTGGAATACCATCTCAATCCAAAACAGGAGAGCAAAAGATGTTTGCTGATGCCAATAGGAAGATAGCTCTACCGCTCTCTACTTTTACGAAAAGCGTTTTAGCAAAAACGGCGCGCCGGCAAGGCCAACGCCGACCAGCCCCATCACAGCTGTGGAGCTGACGAAGTATGGATAGACCATCAGGCCGATACCGGCGAATAGGAATTCCATCTCGGACGCTTTTTTGCCGTACATAAAATAGCCCATACCTACAAGGCTAAAGAGAAAGGAGAGCCAAAACGAAGCACCGAACGTTATCTCCACAAACTGTTCTCCATCGGAGCAACCTTATCAAATAAGAGAAAAAGTTTCAAAACAGCCATGCCACCAGCTCCGCCCCTATGCGCAAACTTGTAGGCTGACCTAGATTTGTGTCCAATCAAAAGAGCGGTTAATATGCCTATACCGAATTGAGGAGTTGGGGGCGACGACGATAATATCTGACCTGCCCTATCGTTAATTATCCTGCCGCCTACCTGCCCTCTCTCGTCAAGTGCGGTGCCGCGCCCAGCTAAAATCAATACTTCGTGGTATAATACGGTCGAATGTCTTAAAATGGAGGATATATGAACAACGCATCTTTACCACTCAAATTCCTTTTCGTTTTCTTGTCATTATCTTTTTATACCGCAGTTTCCCTTTCGCACTCTGCCGAAGTCGCGATAAAAGGAACGAAATTCGTTCCGCAAACGATCGAGATTAAGGCTGGCGAGACCGTAAAATGGACAAACGTAAGCAAAGGCCTGCATACCGCCACAAGCGGCAAAAACTGCGAGCCAGATAACGGATGGGATTCCAAGATGATTCGTCAGCAAAAGAGAAAGCCAAAACAGTCTGTATACAGCCACAAGTTCGATAAACCCGGCACCTACCCCTATTTTTGCAAGCCGCATTGCGAAGGGTATGAGATGACAGGGGTAGTGATAGTAAAGTAGACGCTAAATTTGGCTATCTCTCACCTTAAGTTATAAGTCTGTTTTAATCTCATCACTGTGGGGCCACAGCTGGCGACAGCGTGGTGGGAGCAGTCTGCCGGATTAGCTCTGTGCGCCTGCGGCATGCTCAGCAGAAACTTCAAATCGAATGAAAAAGTTTTGAACCTCGTTTTGCCGCAGGATACCGGCGCGTTCTTCGCGGCGATAGCTTTGCGGGCAGACGCGGCTTTTAAAAACCGACACACTGCCCCCCCCCTGCGGGCGTATTTTTCAATACATAAATGAGTCTGAAACGATATTGCATTCTCATCTGTTTATGCCGCCTCTGTAGGCTCTGCAAAGATTATATCAAACATCCTGCTTCTAGCCTTTTGCATCTTCTCCCACGCTTTCATATCCGACTCTTTCATAGCCTCAGCCTCCAACATCTCGAAG
>JAJRYD010000055.1 GCA_024275955.1 Nitrospirota bacterium | reverse complement strand
TTTGCGTCTGTCGCTCCGCCATGATTCCTGTACTGAACCTGAACCCGTCCACCAAGTTTTACTTTTGGATAGCTGGAGCTAATCTCCTTCGCTTCCTCTTTGCTCAAAACCCCTTTTTCTATAAGCTTCTTGATTAGCATATTGTTGCCGATAGGTTCGCCGGCAAAAGCTACATCGCCCGCCATTACAACCATCGAAAACACCATTAGCAACCTGAATATCTTATACTTCATGCAATCCTCCTTTAATTTTCATATACTCTACTCATAGGAAGAATTTTCGGACAGTAGTTTGAAGGTAAGATAAAGAAAACGTTCAGAGAAAGTTAATTTTCTATAAATATTCGTTAAAGAAGCAAAAGAAAGGCGGCCGTTGCCAAAAAAGATATAATTGTTTCGGCAGACGGTTATTTACGCAATCTTTATAAAGACGATTTAGGATACGCTCATAAGGTTTTAATGAGGATTTTTTAGTGGAACAAAAAACTATCGTTATCGTTGAAGACGAGCCGGATATAATGGACGTTATAGAGCATAACCTAGAGCGTGAGGGATACCTCGTTATCAGTGCCGAGGATGGCGAAAGCGGTCTTGCAAAAATCAGGAGTGAAAAACCGGATTTGGTGATTCTGGATCTAATGCTTCCCGGAGTCGACGGGCTTGATATCTGCCGAGAGCTGAAAGAAGACCCCGTGACACGCTCAATTCTTATAATAATGCTGACTGCCAAAGGAGAGGAAAGCGATATCGTCCTCGGCCTTGGGCTTGGCGCGGACGACTATGTTACCAAGCCGTTTAGCCCAAAAGAGTTGATGGCTAGGGTAAAAGCTGTTCTCCGCCGTACTTCCCGACAGAGCGGTACCGCTTTAAAAGCGAAAATAAGTATTGAGGGAATTGTAATTGACTCAGACAGGCATAAGGTGACGATAGACAAAAAAGAAATACAGCTTACATTGACGGAATACCGCATACTTCAGACGCTGGCATCAAGCCCCGGAAGAGTTTTTACGCGCGACTCGCTTTTGAGCCGTTCGGTAGGTGATGATGCGGTGGTGATTGACAGAAATATAGATGTGCATGTAAGGGCGCTGAGAAAAAAACTTGGCGGTAAACGGAATATTATAGAAACCGTAAGAGGCGTAGGATACCGCTTTGTAGATGTATAGGAGCGATAAATGCTCCGCTCGCCCCTTTTGTGGAAGCTCTACGCCGGTCTGACATTTTTGATCCTTTTGACAACTTCTATAGTCGGCATCTTGGTCGCGAATAGAATTGAAAAAGATTCGCTGGAAGAGATAAAGATTTCGCTTAATTCCCAGGCTCTTTTGCTTAGAGAAATGGCGGTTAACTCTATCGCTTTATCTGCTGAAGATATCTTACAGCAACGGATAGAAAAGCTCGGCTCTCTTATAGGCTTGCGTTTTACAGTTATCGGCTTTACGGGAGCGGTTTTGGCCGACTCGGAGAAAAACCCGGCCCTAATGGATAATCACGCGGAGAGACCGGAAATTCTCGCCGCCCGCTCGCACGGGAAGGGGGTATCTACCAGATTCAGTAATACAGTCGGCATGCGGATGATGTATCTCGCTATGCCGATTGAAAAAGATGGGAAAATCAACGGCTACGTCCGTGTGGCCATTCCGCTGACAGCAGTTGATAAGCGGCTCTCCCACCTTAGAGGGATTATTGTAATCGGCGGTATCGCGGCGGTTTTTACCGCGCTTGTTGTCGGTTTTTTCCTTGCGCGAAATTTCCTTCAGCCTGTTATCTCGATGACTGCTGTAGCCGAAAGCATGACCGAAGGCGATTATGCGAAAAGAGTTTCTGTAAACAGAAAAGACGAGCTGGGAAAGCTGGCGGAAGCTCTTAACAGAATGGCCCCAAGCAGTAAGGCAAGAATGGAAACGATAGAAACCGATAGGAACAAGCTTCATACAATTCTGGCGGCGATGGTAGAGGGGGTGGTTGCTGTCGATAAGTCCGAAAGAATAGTCCACATCAACGCTTCTGCCGGCGAAATATTAGATACTATTCCCGAAAAAAGTATCGGCAGGCCGATTTGGGAAATAAGCCGTGTTAGCAAGGTAAGCGAAGCTTTGGCGGCAACTCTCAAAACCAATGCGGAGGCGCGTGAAAGATTCGTACTGCTGGATAGAGGCGCGGGAAAAGTGGTAGAGATGCACACCTCCTCGCTAAAGGATGGAGAAGGCAAATCTGTCGGGGCACTGGTGGTCCTTCAGGATGTTTCTGAACTATATAAACTTGAAACCATCCGCCGCGATTTTGTCGCGAATGTTTCCCATGAGCTTAAAACTCCGATAACTGCCATTCGCGGAATGGTAGAGACAATTCTTGATGACAGCGGTATGGACAAAGAAAAAGTGAAAAAATTTCTGGTAAAAGCCAAAGAGCAGTCTATACGTCTTTCATCTTTAGTCAGCGACCTGCTGACGATATCGAGGCTGGAATCGGACGACCAGAAATTTAACTTTCAGAATTTCAATATCGGAGCAAAAGTTTCCGAAGCGGTAAGAACTTTACAGCCTTCAGCAGACGCAAAGAATATAGAGCTTGAGGTAAAAAAAGCCGCGGCTCCATTAGAGATAAACGGCGACGCGGACGGAATTTCGCAAGTGATTCACAACCTTTTGGACAATGCCCTTAAATATACTCCGCTTGGCGGAAAAGTCTCTGTGAGCCTTTTGAGCTTGGAGGGCGATGCTGTGCTGGAAATCGGTGACACAGGTATAGGCATAGAGCCGCAATACCGGCATAGAATTTTCGAGAGATTTTATAGAGTAGATAAAGCCCGTTCACGCGAGCTTGGCGGCACAGGCCTTGGCCTTTCCATTGTCAAGCATATCGTCCTTGCTCATGGCGGCAAGGTTTCCGTCGAAGGGGCCGATGGCGGAGGAACTCTGTTTCGCGTCTCGATACCACTTCCAAGCTAGCTTACAATTTTTACATATTCTTTATTCCTTCTTTAAATAGCAACGGCATTCTTAAAGCCTAGGGAAGAAGCATTGACGGCAAATTCCAATAAAAGGAGGCGTTTTTATAGGAAAGCATGAATCTTAATATTGTCTTTATATGTTCTTAACAAAAAACCGCTAAAAATCTTTATCGTAAAAGGAGAAAAAGAATGAACAGAATTTTAACCGCCATGACATTGATTATGGTGATAGCCTTTTCTGGGTCTGCGGACGCTGGAAAGCTTAAAGGGGCTGTGAAGATAGACGGCTCCAGCACCGTTTTCCCGATAACAGAAGCGGTAGCGGAAGAGTTTTTGGCGATACAGCCGCGGGTTCGCGTTACTATCGGGGTGTCCGGCACCGGCGGAGGCTTTAAAAAGTTTCTGGCAGGAGGAACCGACATCAACGATGCCTCAAGGCCGATTAAATCTAAAGAGTTAAAAAAAGCTTTAGAAAAAGGGATCGAGTTTATAGAACTTCCGGTTGCTTACGACGGTCTTTCGGTTCTGGTCAATCCAAAAAACCATTTTGTCGACTACCTGACGGTTGCCGAGCTTAAAAAGATATGGCAACCCGGTAGCACCGTTAAAAACTGGAGCGATGTTCGCCCCGGTTGGCCGGCAGAGCCGATAAAGCTATACGGACCCGGCACCGATTCTGGAACGTTTGACTATTTCACCAAGGCGATAAACGGAAAAGAGCAGGCTTCACGCCCCGACTTTACCGCTAGCGAAGACGACAATGTTCTTGTAAAAGGTATAGCCGGAGATAAGAATGCCCTAGGATACTTTGGGTATGCTTACTATCTTGAAAACAAATCGAAGCTTAAGCTGGTTCCGATAGACGGCGGTAACGGCAAAATATCGCCTACACCGGCTACGATTAACGACGGCAGTTACAAACCTCTCTCCCGCCCTATTTTTATTTATGTTAGGAAAAGCAGTGCTAGCAGGCCGGAAGTAAAAGAGTTCGTAAACTTTTACATACAATCCGTGCCGACTCTAGCAAAAGAGGTTGGATACATTCCTCTGCCGAAAGACGTATATAGCGCCGCTAAAAAGCGCTTTAACAATCTGGTAACTGGTTCCGTCTTCTCTGGCGATAAAACAAAAGGTAAGAGCATTGAAGAACTGCTTGGTATTGGAAAATAAACCTTCCTGCGTCGACTTGCCGCAAGCCGTTGCCTTTGCGGGTTTCCCGCAAAAAAGGCGCGGCAGGTGGTCGGAAGGCATCATCAAGCCTATTCTTTTTGCATGCGCCATTCTATCTATAGCAACTACCGCCGGGGTTATAGCAATCCTTACCAAAGAGGCTTGGGTTTTCTTTCAGGATGTCAGCCTTGCTGATTTTCTCTTCGGCACTCAGTGGACCCCGCTTTTAGAACCCCGTTCCTTTGGTGTTCTCCCGCTTGTTTGCGGAACATTTTTAATCGTCGCGGGGGCGGCACTATTCGCACTCCCAACAGGGTTGGCAAGCGCTATCTACCTTAGTGAATATGCCTCCCCCCGTATGCGAAGCATTGTTAAGCCGGTTTTAGAAATTCTGGCAGGAGTGCCGACAATCGTTTACGGTTATTTCGCTTTGAGCTTTATCACTCCGCTTATTTCATCTATATTTCCGGAAACGCAGGTATTTAACGCCGCGAGCGCCGCTATCGTAGTTGGAATTATGATTCTGCCTATGGTTACATCGCTATGCGATAATTCGCTTCGCTCCGTGCCGCACTCTCTTCGTCAGGGAGGCTACGCGCTTGGGGCGACGAGCTTTGAAGTTACCACAAGGGTGGTGGTGCCAGCATCGCTATCCGGCGTAATCGCTTCGTATGTTCTCGCTATCTCAAGAGCTATCGGAGAGACTATGGCAGTTACCCTCGCGGCAGGGGCAACGCCTAACATCACAGCAAACCCTTTGGAAAGCATACAGACGATGACCGCTTATATAGTGCAGGTAAGCCTTGGCGATACTCCCGCCGGAACTGTTGAATACCAGTCTATTTTCGCGGTCGGCACTTTACTGTTCCTTATCACGCTTACAATAAATGTTATCGCCAACAGAATACTTCATAGGTTTCAGGAGCTATACGAATGAGCGTTCCTTCTCTTGCCAGCCGCCACAGGATATCCAAAATGTTTAGCCTCTTTTGCTTCATCGTTTCATGGCTTGGGGTATTGGTGCTTGGCATACTGATTTTCCATATCGCCAGCAAAGGTTTGGGGTGGGTTGACACGCAGTTTCTTTCCAGTTGGCCTTCACGCTTCCCAGAGAAAGCAGGAATAAAATCCGGCCTTTTTGGAACAGTATGGCTAATTGGCCTTACGGCGTTAATCTCGATTCCTATAGGCGTTGCCGCCGCCATCCACCTTGAAGAGTTTGCCAAAAAGGGAAAGCTTAGCACTTTTATAGAGATAAACATTTCAAACCTAGCCGGAGTTCCGTCAATCGTTTACGGAATGCTGGGGCTTGCGGTTTTGTAAGGCTGTTCAGTTTTGACCATAGCCTGTTGGCCGGGGCGATGACAATGAGCCTGCTTATCCTGCCGGTTATTATCATCGCTTCACGCGAAGCTATCCGCTGTGTACCAAACTCTATAAGACATGCCGCGCTGGCGCTTGGAGCGACCGAGTGGGAAACAGTAAGGGCGCATGTTCTGCCGTCAGCGCTTCCGGGAATACTTACCGGCATAATACTCGCCCTTTCACGGGCTATCGGTGAAACCGCTCCGCTTATAATAGTGGGGGCTCTTGCGTATGTAGCGTTCACCCCGGAAGGACCGATGGACGATTTTACAGTACTGCCGATACAGATATTCAACTGGGCCTCACGCCCGCAAGAAGCGTTTCACGACCTTGCGGCGGCCGGGATAGTTGTTTTGCTCGTGGTTTTATTGTCTATGAACGCCGTGGCCGTTTACATAAGAGATCGTGCTGAAAGGAAGTGAGCAATGACAGTTAGTCTTGAAAAAAAAGAATCGACACCTTCTATCGAATTTGCCGGAGAAGAAACAATCCTTGAAGCGAGAGGTGTCGCAATAAGTTATGGAAGCGAGCTGGCGGTAAACGGTGTTTCCATCCCTATCTACCGCAACAGGATTACAGCGGTTATAGGCCCGTCCGGGTGCGGAAAAAGCACGCTTCTAAGATCGTTTAACAGGATGAACGACTTTATAACAGATGCCAAGATTACGGGAAAAATCGAATATAAGGGCAAAGATTTATACGCGAAAGATATCGACCCTGTAGAGGTTCGACGGGTAATCGGCATGGTTTTTCAAAAACCAAACCCCTTTCCAAAATCAATTTACGACAATGTCGCTTGGGGGCCTTCTCTTTACGGCCGGAAAAAGGATCTAAATGAGCTTGTAGAAGCTTCCTTGCGAAAAGCGGCTATATGGGACGAAGTAAAAGAAAACCGTCTTTTCGATTCGGCGCTGAACCTTTCGGGCGGACAACAGCAACGCCTTTGCATAGCAAGGACGCTCGCTATGGAGCCGGAGATAATACTTATGGACGAACCATGCTCGGCGCTCGACCCTGTTTCAACCTCTAGGATAGAGGATCTGATGTTCGAACTAAAAGAGCGGTACACTATCGTAATCGTGACGCACAACATGCAGCAGGCCGCTAGAGTGTCGGACTTTACCGCCTTTATGGAAAATGGGAATCTTGTCGAGTTTGGGAAAACCAAACAGCTCTTCACGCGGCCAGAACAAAAGAGAACCGAAGAATATGTAACCGGACGGTTTGGATAAGGAGCAGATACAATGTCGATACATTTGCAAAGAGATATGGAAATCCTGACGAAAGAACTTCTTTCACTAGGCTCGATGGTTGTAGACGCGATTAACAAAGCGACTATCGCGTTGATAGACAGACGCGCCGACTTGGCGGAAGAGGTTATAAATGGAGACGACGCGATAAACCAAAAAGAGGTTCAGGTTGAAGAGGAGTGCATGAAAGTACTGGCGCTAAACCAGCCGGTAGCGGCAGACCTCCGCTTCATTGTGGTGGTGCTGAAGGTTAATAACGACCTCGAACGGATGGGCGACCTCGCTGTAAATATCGCCGAGCGGGCCGATTACCTTTCTAGAAAAGAGCCTATAAGCGCGTCTCTTGATTTTTCAAAAATGGTAGAGGGCGTAAAAAGAATGCTCAACGAAAGCTTGGATGCCCTCATAAAAAAAGATACCGGCATTGCAAAATCGGTCCTGAAAATGGACGACGATATTGACGCGATAAACAGAACTATGTATGTAACGCTCCAAGAAGCGATGAAAAAAGACCCATCAACGATAAAACGGGCAGTGCATCTTCTTTCTGTTTCCAGACACCTCGAGCGTATTGCCGATTTAAGCACCAATATTGCCGAAGAGGTGGTGTTTATGGTTGAAGGCGAATTAATAAGACACAATACCGAGTGCTATACAGACTAACGCTAGGCATTGCGCCAGCCGGCAAAACAATCTTTGCGATAATAACGGCTCTGGTTCTAGTTTAACATCTCCCCCAAAAGCGGGTGGTGTATCAGTTTGAAAATTACAGCCATCTTTGCCATCCTCTTGCGAAGCGGAAGGGGAGGTACCCCGCGGAGTGCGGAGGCAACGGTTATTTTTAAAAGGTCTGTTGCCAAATTTCATAAATTTAATTTTATTTAAAATTGCCGATCCCCAAAATATCTATTTGAAAGAAGTTAAAAGATGGGCCTTTCCTTATAAGTACTTCAAAAATTGTTTCGGCAGTGGTACCGTCCCTTTAGCTCCATCCTTTGGGAAAGGAGGGGAAGCTACTAGAATTAATAACCGGCACACTGCCAAAAAGCGTCTGTGGCATCGGCATCTAGCCTATCTCGTCGACAGAGGCTAGATGCCGGACAGCTCCCACCTTTGACGGCGCAAACGTGCTTACCGTATCAAAAAAGGTTGTCGGTCATTTAATTTTTTTAGCATCGGAGCGAACAAGCTCCGTCGAAAAAGATAATAGAAGAACCTAGTGGCTTGAGGGCAAGTATAATTTAGCATTTAAAGTTCTTGAATTCGTATCGCTTGAATTTACGCTTGGTTTTTGGTCTAATGGCCTCCATGAATTATAGGTCTTGCAGGCGGTTTGCCGCCTCGGTTGTTATCGCTGTTTTCGCGCTATCTTCAATACCGGCCGCCGTTGGCGCTCATTATGATATTAGTTTTGACCATAAGTCTGGAGATCAAAAACACAGCCATCAATCGCACTTTCATTTATCAGAATTTTTAGGTCATGCTTTTCCAGCATTGGCAGGCGATCAAAGCGGCGCAAAGAGACAGATAATTAGAAACGCCGATAGACAGTGCGAATACTACGAGGATCATTCAAGACATACTCATACCACAAAATACGGTTTTTCAAAGCAACAAGATGAGCCTTTTACCTATTCAGAGAAACATGGGTTTAAGGCTTTCGCGAAATTGTCTGCCACTGCGTTTTCTACAATAGCCTACCTGTCACTCAGCCGTCACAAGCTTTCCGCCCGCGGCCCACCTGCCTCTTTAGCCTAACTTAAGCTCGTTCCCTTTTGCCCCTGCTAGTTGTTGGGGGCGGAAATTCGTTTCAACAGCCTTAGCGGTATTTTAAGTTTTGGAGGTCATTTGTGCATATTAGTAACGCCGTATTTTTAGTCGGCGCTTTTTTAGCCTTGATTGCCGGTTTTTGCCATCCGGCATACGCGGAGCAACAGCCGAATATAAAAGGCGAGGATGCTCTCAGCGCTGGAAAGGTGCCGGAGATAAAACAGGGTAGCGTTATTACACTACGTCAGGCGCTTGCCTACACCTTGCTGAGCAACCCGGAACTTAAAGCATTTTCGTTGGAAAAACGGTCGAGAGACGCGCTTGCCTTGCAGGCAGGGCTTTTGCCGAACCCCGAATTTACGGCCGAGTCGGAAAACTTTTCAGGCTCAGGGCCTTATAACGGTTACGATCAAACAGAAACAACCTTGCAATTAAGCCAAGTAATCGAGCTTGCCGGCAAAAGGCTGAAACGAAAGCGTGTAGCATCGCTGGAAAGTAGCCTTGCCGAGTGGGATTATGAGGCAAAGAAGCTCGATGTATCGCTGATTGTTACAAAGATGTTCGTTGACGCTTTGGCCTCCCAACAGCGTCTGATTCTTATGAAAGAATCAACGCACCTTGCCGAACAGGTTTTCAATACCGTCGCGCAGCGTGTAGAGGCGGGCAAGGTGTCGCCGGTAGAAGAGATAAAAGCCGGAGTTATCCTCTCAACCGCCCAGATAGAACTAAACCGCGCCAAACGAGAGCGTACAGCCGCGATGAAAAAACTGGCAGTTTTGTGGGGAAGCAATTCACCAAAATTCGAAAGTGTGTCGGGCAGGCTGGAGAAGCTACTTTCATTGCCATCAGAAGAAGAACTTATGAACCATATTTCCAGCAACCCCGATATCGTACGCTTTCAGGCAGAAAAAGAACACCGCAACGCGAAAGTTGAGCTTGAAAAATCGAGAAGGATACCGAACCTTACGGTAGGCGGCGGTATAAGACGTTTTAGCGAGACAGACGATAAAGCTTTTGTGATGGGGGCTTCCATCCCTATTCCTATTTTTAACCGCAATCAGGGTAAAGTAGCGGCGGCCGAATATAAGCTACTTAAGGTTAGAGAAGATAGCCGTACCGCCAGACTTAAAGCAGAGTCCGACCTTGCGGAGAGCTATGCTTTGCTCTCTGCTTCTTACGCAGAGGCCTCGACACTAAAAGATAAAGTTCTTCCCTCTGCGCGAAAAGCTTTTGAAGCGACGCAGGAAGGGTACATTCAGGGAAAGTTCGGTTTTCTAAACGTGCTGGATTCTCAGCGCACACTGTTTGAAGTGCGCGGACAGTATATAAACGCGCTCGCGTCAAACCATAAGGCGGTAGCAGAGGTAGAACGGCTGATTGGCGGATCAATTATCAGCGTAAATTCGGAGGATAAGGAAGTTGAGTAACAACAAAAAAATAGTTATCGCGTCGATTGTGCTTGTAAGCCTAGTTTTTGTGGTCTTGCTGGTTCAACGGTCTAGCAAAACAGATACCGGCAGAGGTGCGGCCTCTATCGGAAAAGAGCATGCCGACCACAAGGACGAGGACGAAAAACATGAAGAGCATGCCGACCACAAGGGAGAAGGCGAAAAAGATGAAGAGCATGATGGGGAAGAAGTTCTCAAATTAACCAAACAGGAGATTCAAGAGTTTGGAATAAAGATACTCTCTGCTGGATCTGGAAGTATAAAGAAGCAGATAAGCCTCCCTGGCGAGGTAAACATCAACGCCGACCGGCTGGCGCATATAGTTCCTCAGGTATCCGGTCTTGTGCGAAAGATATACAAGACTCTTGGTGATACGGTTAAAACAGGTGAGCTGATGGCTATCCTAGAAAGCAGAGAACTGGCGGATGCCAAATCGACCTATTTCGTGGCAAAGGCGCGCTTGGCGCTAGCCGAAGCAAACTTCAAAAGGGAAGAAGGCCTCTGGGGGAAAAAAATATCATCCGAGCAGGAATATCTGGTGGCAAAACAGGCATTGGCGGAAGGGAACATAGAGTTAAGCGCCGCGGAACAAAAGCTTCACGCGCTTGGGTTTTCCGAAACCGCTTTAGAAAAACTTTTTCATCAGGCTCATATGAAGTTTACACGTTATGAAATACGCTCACCGTTTAATGGAACAGTTACCGAAAAACATATAACTATCGGCGAAAAGCTTATGAACGACTCAAAAGCTTTCGCTATCGCCGACTTGAGTACGGTCTGGATAAACATAAGCATTTACCAAAAAGATATGCCGTTCGTGGAGGTTGGACAAAAAGTGGAAATTTCCACCGCCGGTAACCTGTTATCCGCCGACGGCATAATCTCTTATGTCGGCCCGCTGGTAGGTGAGAGAACCCGTACAGCTACGGCGCGCGTTGTGTTGCCGAACCCAGAGAGACGATGGAAGCCGGGGCTGTTTGTAAAGGCAAAAGTCGCGATTAGAGCTTTCAATGCATCTGTCGTAATTCCTAAATCGGCAATCCAGACGATTGACGACGAACCTGTAGTTTTCGTACTTGGCAAAGAGGCTGGCAAGGAGGTTTTTACCCCTCGTCATATATCTTTAGGCAAAAGCGATGATGAATCGGTTGAGATTACCTCCTCTTTACTGCCGGGAGAGCGTTACGTCAGCGAAGGGGCGTTTACCATCAAGTCGCAAATGGCCAAAGGCAACTTTGAATCAGGACACAGCCACTGATGGGAAGCATAATTCAGTTTAGCCTTAACAACCGCCTAATAGTATTGATATTCGCTGTTTTTACAATGGTGTCGGGATATTACAGCTACAAACAGCTGCCTATAAACGCCTTTCCAGATGTTTCACCGAACCTTGTTCAAATATTTACCGAAACTGAAGGTTTAGCTCCGGAGGAGATTGAGAAATATGTAACCTACCCCGTGGAAGTAGCGATGAACGGTTTACCCGGGCTTGTTAAAATACGCTCGGTCTCTAACTTTGGTTTATCCGTGGTGAATGTCTATTTTGAAGACGATGTGAGTATTTATTTCGCAAGGCAGGTTGTTGCCGAGCGATTGCAGGAAGCGCGGGAGCAGATTCCGGCCGGTTTCGGCAAGCCGGGGATGGGCCCCATCTCTACAGGAATGGGGCTGGTTTTTTTCTACTACTTGGAAGACGAAACAGGTAAGCGCTCTTTGGAAGAGATGCGGACAATACAAGACTGGCTGGTTAAGTTTCACCTCCAGACTGTTGCCGGTGTAACAGAGATACTTGGCATCGGTGGATATGAAAAACAGTTCCAAGTTGTCGTAGACCCTAACGCACTTTTGCGCTACAACATATCTCTCCCCGGATTAGTCGACACTATTCGCAAAAATAATCTTAACGTGGGAGCGCAGTTCATTGAGAAAGATGCGGAGGAATTCGTCGTAAGATCTGTCGGATTGGCCTCCAGCATAAGTGACCTTAAGAATATTGTCGTTAAGTCTGTCGATGGAACCCCTGTTTTTCTTAAAGACGTGGCAGATATCCGTGTAGGCGGAGCTGTTCGGCGAGGTGTCCAGACCAGAAACGGAATAGAAGAGGTTGTAGCAGGAATGGTAATCAAACTATTCGGGACAAATGCCTCCACTGTAATCGAGAATGTTGAAAAAAGGGTAACAGAGATAAACAAAATCCTGCCGGAGGGCGTGAAGATAGTTCCATACTACCAGCAGAAAGAACTAGTAGAAGCATGCGTAAAGACCGTAAAGGACGCGCTTCTAGGGGGAATCATCCTCGTTATTATTACTTTAATTGTTTTCCTTGGCGCCTTTAGGCCGAGCTTGGTCGTGGCGATAGCGATTCCCTTTTCCGTACTGTTTGCCATAATCGGTATGGATTTCTTTGGTATCTCGGCCAACCTTATGTCATTCGGGGGGCTTGCTATAGCTATTGGAATGCTGGTCGACGGTAGCGTGGTGATTGTGGAGAACGTGGAGCGTATGCTTAAAGATGCAGATCCTAAAGAGTCGCGGGCTCATATAGTCGCGCGCGCCTGCATAGAAGTCGGGCGACCTATTGTCTTCTCCATTATCATTGTAATTATTGTTTTCCTTCCGCTTTTCACATTACAGGGTGTTGAGGGTAAAACTTTTCGACCTCTAGCCTACACCATAGCGTTGGCTATGATGGGTTCACTTTTGTATACAATTCTTATAACTCCGCTTCTTTCTTTCCTGCTTATGAAAAAGCCTGAAAACTCCGGTTCAGGGGAGGCGCATAGCGAAATTTTGCTCGTTCGTACGTTAAAAAGGCTGTACGAACCGCTTGTGACATATTTTGTAAGAAAGCGCAATATGGCGGTTGCTCTCGCCGTGTCGATTATCGCCATTGGGTTAATTATTTTTCCGCGCTTGGGATCCGAATTTACGCCCACATTGCAGGAAGGTACGCTAGTTTT
Source organism: Nitrospirota bacterium (assembly GCA_024275955.1). Lineage (GTDB taxonomy): Bacteria > Nitrospinota_A > UBA7883 > JACRGQ01 > JACRGQ01 > JAJRYD01. The sequence goes on along the minus strand of JAJRYD010000055.1, from coordinate 2,304 downwards.
ACGTCTTACTATGGCTCCTTCAATATCTCTAACGGAAAGCACGCGGATGACGTTGCTTGTCGAAAAACGGCTGATGAAAATTTCAGAGATTAAAAGCGTCGTCACAAGGATTGGGCGCGGCGAAGTCGGAGCCCACACCGATCCGATAAACAGCGCGGAGATGTATCTTCTGCTTACGCCGAGGAAGGATTGGCGCTTTCCAAATGATCAAAAGCGGCTTGAAGGAGCTATTCGGGATGAACTTGGTGAAATACCGGGTGTTTTAACCAACTTTACCCAGCCGATAGCGATGACCGTTGACGAACTCTTGGAAGGCGTGCGAGCAGAACTCGCGATAAAACTTTTCGGAGACGATCTGCAGGTTTTAAAAACCAAAGCCGACGAAATTGTCAAGGTCGTGAATGCCGTCGCAGGTGCCGCAGATGTGCAAGCTGATCAGATTAGCGGTATGCCGCAATTGCTGATTCGGGTAAAAAGGCAAGCTATCGCACGCTACGGTATAAATATATCCGACGTGCAAACCGTCATTCGTACCGCTGTAGGCGGCGAAACAGCAGGACAGATGTTCGAAGGCATTAAGAAATTTGATATTCTCGTGAGGTATGACGCTCCGTACCGGAAAACGAGTGAATCGATAAAAAATATTCTCATCGGAACGCCTAATGGAGCGACAATCGCGCTGGAAGAGCTGGCGGAGATACAGGAAATAGTAGGCCCCAGACAGATAACGAGAGAAAACAACCAGAGGTTTATCACCGTCCAGCTCAACGTAAACGACCGCGATATAGGTTCTTTCGTGAGTGAAGCGCAACGAGCGATTGATAATAGCGTATCGCTACCTCCCGGATACCTGCTCACTTGGGGGGGGCAGTTCCGCCTTCAGCAAGAGGCGAATAAGCGTTTAGCTGTTGTTGTTCCGGTTACGTTGTCGATTATCTTTCTATTGCTTTTCTTTAGCTTTAATTCGCTTAAAAATGCGACATTGATTATTCTCAATATTCCACTTGCGCTGGTTGGAGGGGTCGCGGGCCTTTGGATTACCGGGCAAAATCTTTCTGTTCCGTCGTCAGTCGGGTTTATCGCGCTTTTTGGGATTGCTCTTGCCAATGGAATGGTTCTGGTTACATACCTTAACCAGCTTCTCCGCGATGGCGTTCCGATGGTTGAAGCATGCGTCAAAGGGGCCTGCCTGAGATTGCGGCCCGTTCTTATGACCGCGCTAACGACAGCTTTTGGAATGCTTCCGCTTTTGTTCTCTCAAGGCATCGGTAGCGAAGTCCAGCGTCCATTGGCGACAGTTGTGATAGGCGGTCTTGTAACTTCGACAATTTTAACCCTGCTTGTAATACCAGCCTTTTATAAGTGGTTTGCGATTGACCCGCAAGATGAAACTAAACTAGGTTGATACGGCGGTAAAGCGAAGGTGAACGCTCTTTTAAGTAATAGACGAGAATAAATCTGTCAATTAGGAGGATCAAACGGTGAAAGAGGTAAAGGCGTACATAAAGCGGCATAAGCTGGACGATATAACGTTGGCGCTCCATAGCTTAAAGAAACTTACAGGAATGAGCGTAGTGGAGGTGCGCGGCTTTGGCCGTAGCCGTAAAAAAAATTCTAAAGCCGCTGAGGCGGATGAATTTGTCGGTTATGTGTCGCATCTGAAAATAGAAATTGTATGTTCCGATGAGATGGTGGACGAAGTTATTTCAGTGATTAAAAAGAAGGCGCATACCGGACTTTTTGGTGATGGTAAAATTTATGTAACAAATATCGAAACAGCGGTGCGGATAGAGACTGGAGAGAGCGGAGAAGATGCCACTTAAAAAGGCAAGCTTACATGGTGAGAAAACCTGTTTTTTGTAAGGCGTATTAGCTTAGGTTCTTCGGCCGCTCTGGTCGTTTAAGGTTTACATGGCAGGCACGGTTGATTTTATCTCTAAAGGCAGGTATCTGTCGGGCTTGGACAGCACAGAGCCTGCGCCTATTGCATGTACGTTTGCCGGAAGGTGGTGAAATTATCGTTTCTGGCAAAGTTTTACGAAACTGTAATTAGTCGTCCCTGAAAAGCTCTATTACCCCTATAGATATTGAGTGAAAGTGCCTTTCCTACCGGTTATAATTGCAAGCAATGAGTGATTCACCTTAAAAAGCTGGGGCTTGTATTTGCCTCCACAGAACTTCCCAAAAAATGCGAGTGATTTTATGCAGGCAAAAGAGCGTGATAATCAGGGTCTTCTTTTCAATGTCCGGCTCGATAATCTTTGTAATCACAAATCTCCTTTGTATCGTCTTGCCGATACAATC
>JAJRYD010000054.1 GCA_024275955.1 Nitrospirota bacterium | reverse complement strand
TCCGTCAATAACCAGACGAACGGCCTCCTGCTTGAATTCCGAGTCGAACTTCCTGCGACTTCTCATATCTACACCTCCAAGTCATAAATGATTTCAACAATTCTAACCTTTCGGTGTGTCCATAAAAATGGGGGAAGATCAAAAAATAGCAAGGAGGTCATACCTTAATTTCAACTAACTTTAGGACAATTTCACCCAATTTGGGGTAGGATACTCATATGTTTGCACTAAAAGCAAAAAAACTACACCAAAACGCAAAACTACCCAACGCTTCGCACTCGGGCGACCTTGCGTGCGACCTCTACTCTCTAGAAGATACCGACATCCCAGCAGGAGAGCAGGCAAAAGTACGAACCGGCATAGCGGTGGAATTTCCAGATGGCTGGGGGGGGATCATAAAAGACCGCTCCTCCATAGCCTCTAAACGTCTCTACACATCGGCCGGAGTGATAGATGCCGGTTATCGGGGAGAGATTCTTATACTTATGCGCAATGACAACAAGACCGCCTACAGCATAAAGGGAGGCGATAAAATAGCCCAGATGATACCGCATAAGGCTCAGGAGTGGCAGGTAATAGAAGTAAAAGAGCTTTCAGATAGCCAGCGCGCCGATAACGGTTTTGGAAGCACGGGAGAGAAGTGAGACGTTTAGCTCTTACCGTTATTGCTATATCGGTTACGGCGCTAATCACCGCCGGAACAGGCAATGTAAACGCTGAGAAAGAGGAGAGCCAGACAGACACCGGATACCCGCCGATACCTATAGAAACTGCAAAAGTTTCCAGAAAAGTATTTTCCAAAAAACTATCGCTTTTTGGAAGCGTACATGCCGGCAGATCTGCCTCGGTACGCTCCGAAGTGGAGGGGGTAGTTGCCTCTTTTACAAAAGAGGTGGGAGATAAAGTTATAAAAGGAGAAACAGTCTGCCGTATAGACGACGGAAAATACAGAATAGCTGTTCAAGCGGCGGCTGGAAACCTTGAACGCTCAAAGGCGGCACTGGATAAGGCAAAACTAGACCTAGAGAGGGCAACATCGCTTTTTGAAAAGAAGATAGCATCGCGGGAAGCTCTCGATAAAAAAAAGATACTGCATAGAATGGCAAAAGCGGAAACGGCATCGCGTAATGCCGAGGTAAAAGATGCCAAACGCGACTTGGAGCTTACAAAAATAAAGGCGCCCTACTCCGGTTATCTTGCCGCCAAAAAACTGCAAAAGGGCGACTGGGTAAAAGCAGGTAACGAAGTGTTCGATATAGTAGACCTCTCTTCCGTCTACCTGCTGGTATCGCTTCCCGAAAAGGAACTTGGAAAAGTATCTATCGGCTCGCCCGCTAAGCTATGGCTCGACGCCTACCCAAAAGAAAAATTCGATGGAAAGATTACAAGAATATCGCCAAGAACATCATCAAAAACGAGAGCGTTTGAGATGAGAATAGATTTTAAAGACAAAAAGAAGCTTGTGCGCGACGGCCTCTTCGCCCGTGTCGAAATAGTACCAGCGGAGCGGTTGTCTACAATGATACCAAAAGACGCTGTAGTGGAGCGCGGGCCGAACAGCATGGTTTTTAGAATTAACGGCAACATAGCACAGCAGGTAGATATTTTGGTTACGGGACAGTCCGGCAAAATGGTAGAAGTACAGGGCGAGCTTAAGGAAGGCGACGAACTCGCTGTTACCGGCAACGAAATTTTACAATCCGGCGAGAAAGTAAATGTAACTTTGCGTCGGTAGCTGTTATACCTTATGTGGATAATAGACACTTCAATTAAACGACCTGTAACGGTTATTGTTGCCGCTTTTCTCGTGCTTCTTTTCGGCTATCTGGCACTCACTAAAATGCCTATTCAGATGAAACCGACAATGGAAAAACCTATCATCACGGTAAGAACAACCTACACAGCCGCCGCTCCGCAAGAGGTGGAGGAGCAGATTACCATCCCTATCGAAGAAAAACTGCAGGCGGTAGAAAAGCTTGCCAAGCTTACATCGACATCGCAAGAAGGGCGCTCCTCCATAACGCTGGAGTTCGAGTGGGGAGTCGATAAAAATGTCGCGACGATAGATATACTCAAAAAACTAAGCCTAGTAAAAAACCTGCCCGAAGAAGCCGACATCCCGATAATAAAGGCGATAACATCCGACGAAGAACGGCCTGTCTACTGGGCATCAATACGCGGGCCTATGCCTGCGAACCAGCTACGCCAATACGCCGAAGATTACATAAAGCCAAGACTTGAAAGAATACACGGCGTCGGCGATGTACGCGTTTACGGCGGACAGGAAAGGGAAATACGGGTAGAGGTAGATTACGCCGCGATGTCGGCGCGCGGTATTTCGGTAACGGACATACGCAAGGCGTTACAGCTCGAAAACAAAAATGTCCGCGGCGGGCATATAGACGAAGGAAAACGGAGATACCTTGTGCGGACAGTCGGACTCTTTAAAAACCCTCGGGAGATAGAATCGGTAATTATAAAACAGACCGACGGAGGCGCTGTATACATAAGGGATGTAGCAAAAGTTTTCGACACTTTTAAGGAAAAGGATTCGCTGGTAAAAATAGACGGCAAGCCTTCCGTAGCTTTCGGCGTAATAAGAAAAACCGGCGAGAACACCATAAAGGTAACGCAAGGGGTGGAAAAGGTAATAGAAGATGTAAACAGGGAACTCGCTTCAAAAAAAATAACGATGCACGAGGCGTATGACGAGTCGGACTATATATGGGACTCTATACGTTTCGTCCAAAGCAACATAATATACGGCTCCATATTCGCCGTGCTTATACTGGTTATTTTCCTACGCTCATGGCGCACCACTATAGTTATAGGGCTGACGATTCCGATAGCTGTTTTCGCGTCGCTTATAGTTCTGCATGCCGCAGGCAGGTCGCTAAACACCATCACGCTGGCAGGGCTGGCGTTTGCCGTCGGGATGATAGTAGATAACGTAATAGTGGTGCTTGAAAATATCTACCGCCACCTAGAGATGGGCAAGCCCAAGCTAGAGGCGGCGCGCGACGGCGCTTTGGAAGTATGGGGCGCGGTACTAGCCTCCACTCTCACCACCCTCGCGGTCTTTCTGCCTATAATGTTCGTGCAAGAGGAAGCGGGACAGCTGTTCAAAGATATCGCCATAGCGGTTTCTTGCGCCGTAGGGTTTTCGATGGTCGCGGCACTTACGTTCATACCTATGATGGCTGGCAAAGTTTTAAAGCCGGGCCTTACCGAAGAGGAGCTGGAAAACAGGCCTCTCCTGAAAAAACTTGCGTTTGTCAGCCTCGGCAAAAAGGTGCATTCATTTTTCGTTAATTTCACTATATGGTCTACCGGCGGAGCAAAAAGGAACATCGCCGTAATAGCTGTAGTGTTTATCGGCTTCCTTTTGTCATTGGCGTTAATACCGCAAAAGGAATATCTCCCTCTTGGCAACAAAAATTTCATCTTCGTGGTAATGAAGCCGATAGTCGGCACCAATAACGAAAAGGTGCAGGAACTCTCCGACATATTCGCCAAACGGATAAACAAAATGGAAGAAAAGAAGATGATGTTCCATGTAGTTGCCGACAGGTTCAAAGGGATGGGACTGCGCGTAAAAGACAGATGGAAGCTTAAGGTAGGCGAAGTGGTGGAAAAGGTAAACTCAATGCTGTACGACGTACCCGGCTTCATCTTCGTTAGAGCGTTCCAAACCCCGATATTCCAACGGTCTCTCGGTAAAGGTTTCGAGCTAGAGATAAGAGGGCTCGACCTTAAAGAGGTGGAAAGGCTCGGAGTGGAGATTCAAGGCAAGCTTCAAAAGATATCCGGCGTAGAGCTTGTAAGGAGCAGTTTCGACGCTGGAAACCCAGAATATAGAATAACCTTAGATAGAGAACGTGCGGCAGACCTCGGTCTTTCTGTAAGCGATGTCGCAGATGTAATTGAAACAGTGGTCGCCGGTAAAAAGGCGACTCTCTACAAAGTCGGCGGGAAAGAGTACGATATAACGATAAGAGGCCGTATAGGAGCGTTCCGCGATTATCACGACCTAGAAAGAATACTAATCTACACTCCGTCCGGTTCCGCCGTGCCACTTAGCTCAATAGCAAACGTAGAGCCGACAACCGGCCCGACAGCGATAAACCATATAGAGATGGACAGGTCGATAACGCACAAAATAACGATAGACCAAGACTTCCCTATGGAAAGAGTGATGAACGATATTACGGAAAAAATAATAATGCCGTATAGGGCCAGCCTGCCGTACGGCTACTCGCTAAACCTTAGCGGTGCGGCGGCAGACCTAGATAAAACCGCCACAGCTCTTAAAGGCTCTTTTATACTAGCACTCATAATCATATACCTGCTTATGTCTTCTTTGTTCGAGTCGTTCCTCTACCCGTTTGTTATTATGATAACCGTACCGCTAGCCGCCGCCGGAGCGATAATAGGCGTAGTGGTTACCGGGTCAGAGCTTAATGTGGTAACGATGCTTGGGTTCATAATCCTAAGCGGTATAGTGGTAAACAACGGGATACTTATAATCCACCAGACAATAAAGTTCATGGAATCGAAACAGATGACACCGGCCGACGCTATAGTCGAAGCGGTAAGAGTGAGGATACGGCCTATCTTTATGAGTACCATTACCACAGTGCTGGGGATGGCGCCGCTTACGCTCAGAGGCGGAGCTGGGTCGGAAATTTATTCAGGCCTCGGCGCGGCGATTGCCGGCGGGCTTACAATGTCAACAATATTTACCCTCTTACTGTTGCCGGCCCTCTATCTGCTGATGATAAGAACCGGCGAAAAACTGGGGTTATATAAAGGAAAGGCGGGGGATTAAAAGATGCGCGTCAAACCCATTATTATCGCTTTTGCTTTCATCTTGGCTTTTATGCCTGCCGACTCGGAGTCTTCCGGCAAAAACCAAAGTGAGAAACATCAGGAGAAACTGAATCTCGAGAAGGCGAAAGAGGATTACAAAAAAACAGACGAATATAAAAGGCTCTCACCAGAAGAAAAGAAAGAGTTCGAAAAACAATGGAAAAAGATGCTTGAGATGATAGAAAAAATAAAAAAGGGAAAAGAAATCAAACCGCCTAAGCGTTAGAAAAGCTACCTACCCCCCCAGCACCTTGAGTATAGCTATTTTAAGGTTTTCTTTGAACTGGTCGCCGCCTTTGACAAAACCTCCAGCGCCGAGCTTCAGCGCGTTCATCACGCTATCCCGCTTCGGGTCGCATCTAACCAACACTACCGGCAAATCTTTAGTCGCCTTAATAGTACGGACTTCCAGCAAGGTTTTAATCCTGTCCATCATCGGCGTAAGATTGATATCGAGCAGGAGCATGCCGCACCTTGTCGGGTTTTCACGAAGCATTTCGATAACCTCGATACCGTCACGCGCCTCTTCTATCGGCTTTGCCCCTAAAGCATTAAGCTTTTTGGTAATAGCGATGCGTGCCGTACCTATGTCATCGACAATCATTACCCTTAGTTTCTCTAGTTCCACTTCGGGGCTGTTGCCGAAATGGTTTTTGGAACATTTGAAGGAAAAACTTATCTTTTGGCTTCTTCAAAATAGATGTTCTAGCGACTGACAATTTTAAACAAAATCAAATATCGGATTTGGCAACAGGTCCACTTCCTAGAATACCCCTAAGCGGTTCTCACGCTATCCTGCGCATACAGCCGTCAACCGCTTTCCAGATATATCCGTCCCTCTTTACCGGAAACATGACAGCTTGAGCCGTTGCACCCGCCGTTATGGAACGTACCTGTTTTGCTCTGCGTAAAACTGCCATCGGCAACAGTTACCTTGTAGCCGGATGATGGGGTACCGGATGATGTGTAAAAATTTCCCGTCGAGTTAGAGGTCAAAGTTATCTCGCCTCCCGCGTCGTTAATCGTTACCGCAACGCCGTTGGCGGCAGTAGTTCCAGCTCCGGTTTTGTAAATTGTGCCTGCGTATGTAAAGCTGTGGCAGGAGTTGCAGTTTGTCCCCGCATTATGTGTAGGGCTTCCATCGTCGTCGTCATCCTCGCCAAACTCGAAAAGGTCATCACCGCAAGCTGATAGGAAAAAGAGCGAGCAAAACAACAATAAAAGATTTTTCTTCATGCCAATTTCCATATGCAAAATCAAAAAAGAGAGTATACTCCAGCTTTGCGCAACCGCAAAGCCTGCTTTTTCCGACATCTAGACTAAAACTAGGAAACCGAAAAGGTTAGATTTTGCCACCACCCAAAAAACCTTGACTAGCCGGAAAAGCGGTCTTATTGGATAAACAGACAAGAAAGCAATAACCCTTTAGGAGGATTTATGGGAAAGATAGTAGGTATAGACCTCGGCACCACCAACTCGGTTGTGGCGGTAATGGAAGGCGGCGAGCCGAAAGTAATAGTAAATGAGGAAGGCGCGCGCACCACACCATCGGTCGTTGGGTTTGCCAAAGACGGCGAGATACTCGTCGGTCAGGTTGCCAAAAGGCAGGCTGTGACCAACCCGCAAAATACCGTCTACTCCATCAAACGCTTTATGGGCCGCTCTTACGACGAGATAACCGAAGAGGCCAAGATGGTTCCTTACGAAACCAAAAAGTCGGGCCACGGCGGTGTGGTTGTCAATGCTAATGGAAAAGAATACACCCCAGAACAGGTTTCGGCGATGATACTAGGCAAGCTCAAAAAATCTGCCGAGGCGTATCTCGGCGAGCCGGTAACAGAAGCTGTCATCACTGTCCCTGCGTACTTTAACGACGCGCAGAGGCAGGCTACCAAAGATGCCGGAAAAATAGCCGGTCTCGAAGTTAAAAGAATCATCAACGAGCCGACAGCCGCCGCTCTTGCCTACGGGTTAGATAAGAAAAGCGACGAGATGATAGCTGTTTACGATTTCGGCGGCGGTACTTTCGATATCTCCGTCCTTGAAGTAGGCGACAACGTGGTAGAGGTTAAATCTACCAACGGCGACACGCACCTCGGCGGTGACAACTTCGACAAAAAGATAATCGACTGGCTTGTGGCGGAATTTAAAAAAGACCAAGGCATCGACCTCTCGCAGGATGCTATGGCTCTCCAGCGCCTGCGCGAATCGGCAGAGAAGGCAAAAATGGAACTCTCCACAATGACCGAAACAGAGATAAACCTGCCGTTCATTACCGCCGATGCTTCCGGCCCAAAGCATATGAACCTCAAGCTTACAAGAGCCGCCTTCGAACAGATGACCAGCGACCTAGTAGACAGAGCGCTTGAGCCGGTAAAAAAAGCACTGGCAGACGCTAGCTTAAAGCCTTCGGATATAAAAGAAGCGGTGCTTGTAGGCGGTTCTACCCGAATGCCAAGAATATATGAGACCGTAAAAAACTATTTTGGTCAAGAACCGCACAAGGGAGTTAATCCTGACGAAGTAGTAGCGCTTGGCGCGGCGGTTCAGGCCGGAGTGCTTGCCGGAGATGTAAAAGATATACTTCTTCTCGACGTAACTCCGCTTTCGCTAGGCATAGAGACGCTTGGCGGAGTGATGACAAAACTTATAGATAGAAACACCACCATCCCTACAAAAAAAAGCGAGGTGTTCTCTACAGCCGCCGACAACCAAACATCTGTGGAGGTTCATGTTCTACAGGGCGAGAGGGAAATGTCCGCTGACAACCGCACTCTTGGCAGGTTTCACCTCGAGGGAATTCCATCGGCGCCAAGAGGCGTGCCGCAGGTAGAGGTAACATTCGACATCGACGCGAACGGCATAGTGCATGTCCACGCAAAAGACAAAGGAACCGGCAAAGAGCAGACGATTACCATAACCTCCAGCACCGGCCTTAACGATGATGAAATAAATAAAATGGTAACGGAAGCAGAGTCTAACGCAGAGGACGACAAGAAAAAACGAGAAGGTATAGATACCCGCAATATGGCCGACTCTCTCGTCTACCAAACGGAAAAGACCATTAAGGAAAACGGCGACAAACTTTCTGACGAGGTTAAAAAACCTGTCGAAGAGGCTGTCGAAAACCTTAAAAAAGCTATCGAGTCCGGCGATGTTGAGCAGATAAAATCTGCCACCGAAAAACTAAACGAAACTTCGCACAAGATGGCCGAAGAGATCTACAAAGCGTCCAGCACAGAGGCTCCTCCCCCAACTGATGGCGGGCCAAGCCAGCCGGGCAACGGCCCCTCCGATAGCGCCGAAACCGGTGGAAATGCCGACGACGTTGTTGACGCAGAGTTCGAGGATACGGAAAAGAAATAGTTTTAAAGTCCCCGTAGAAAACTGCGGAGAGTTTTCCAAATGTAACAAGCTATTTGTGTCGCCACTTCGCTTGCCACCATATTTTTCCTTTAGGCCGATTCCAGAGGCGCGGTTGCTAAAGTAACCGCGCCTTTTTTATTTGGTACTCTGCCCCCTTAGCTATATTAGTCCTTGTTGCCACCCCTATGTAAAACTTCATCGTGCGTTCCTCCCTGCCAACAGATATTTGACAACCTTACACCATCAGTGTGTTTACATTTTTCACAATAGATTTGGAAAGCAAGGGTAAAGCCTTTCTTTGCCTTTTTCTTGAACTTGTCATTATACGGATTATCATCTCGTTCTTCCCTAACGACATAATCCAGCATTCTCATGATATGTTTATCAGGACATTTTGGACAAAAGAAATAAAAATAATCTGTATCAGTAGCTCCTGTCAATTTTCCGTCTTGAACTAGATCGGTGCCGCCATTAGGATGGGCTTTCATTATATTTTGTCATAATAATCTCCAATAAATATTTTAGGTAATAGCCTCTTTTAGTTCCGCTATCGTTTTTACCACCGTAACCTTTGGGAAGCTTTTTAGCTTCTCCACATTCTCAAGGTCTATAGGTCTTGGCGTAACGGTAAGCGGTTTGGTAGCCCCCATTGTATCTATAGATTTTTCCGCGTCGGTAGGAAGCACTACTATAGGAACGCCCGCCTTACCGGCCTGAGCAAAGAGTGTAGAGATAAGCGAATCGGATATCCCGCAGACAAACTTGGCGACAGAGTTGGAAGTGGCCGGCGCTATAATCAGCATCTCGTACCTGCCGGAATAAAAGCCCCTACAGGCGAGGGCGGAGGCAGAGCTGTCTTTTATAGGTTCAACCGGAGCTTTGAGTTTGTACAAAGACAACACCTCCAGCGCCGCCCGGGAGCTGAAAAGCTCCACGCTCTCTATGGTTGCGATAACGCTTAGCGACTCTTCCAGAAGGTGCGCCGCGCCGGTAAGCCCCCATGCTATTTTTCCCATCGCTTAAGAACCACCCTGTGCTAACATCACGCCTTAATCATAACAGCGAAGGTATTACATCAAAAGAGATAAGTAGGAGTATGCCTTGAAAAGAGATCTGACCAGATACCTTCTGCGCATAGTCGAAAATGCCGGTTTGAATAGAAACAGCACCATAGAGGAAACCAAATGGAGCGACCCGTTTGAAAGCTTTGCTGGCTCCTGCAAAGGCGCGGAAGGAGATGTCTTTCTCGACGGCTCCGACGATCATCATGGTAAAGGACGTTACTCCGTTATAGCAAAAGATCCTCTCTTTATACTAAGGATGAACGGCAACAGTGTCGCCATTAGGCAGGGAAACGGCGGGGATGAAATCTTGTTTAACGCAAGCCTCCAAGAAGCGATAAACGGGCTTGAAAACATTTTAAAAGCCGGACAAGTGAAAGACGAAACGTTCTTCAGCGGCGGCCTTATTTTCCTTCTTCCCTACGAACTAAACAGGTTTTTCGAAAAACTCCCCGACACTAAGGGAGATGATAACCTGCCTGACCTTTGGTGCGGCTTTTACCCAAACGTAACACTGTTCGACTCGCTTAAAAAAAAAGCTTTCACCATAACCAGAACGGCTATCAGCCGAACAGCGGTAAGCCAAGAGGATGAGAAACGCTCGACAGAACCGACAAGCGACATCGACCGTTTTTCGATATCGAGCTTCAATTGCGACGAGACGAAAGAATCGTACATCTCTAAAATAAAAAAGATTAAAAAGTATATCGAAACCGGCGACAGCTACCAGGTAAACCTTTCGAGAAAGCTTACGGCACGGTTCGACGGCGAGCCGCTTGCCCTCTACAAAAGGCTGAGAAGCGTTAACCGCTCTTCCTACGGAGCGTATATCAACGGGGGCGATTTTAGCCTGCTTTCGATGTCGCCAGAGATGTTTTTAAAAGTAAGGGGAAGAGATATTGCAACAATGCCGATAAAAGGAACCGCGCCGAGGTCTGCCACCTACGAAGAAGATGAAAGGCTGAAGCAAAGCCTTATCGAATCGGAAAAAGATAAAGCCGAAAACCTGATGATAGTAGACCTTATGCGAAACGACCTCTCTAAGGTATCGGTTCCAAACTCTGTAAAAGTGCCGTCCCTGTTTGATGTAGAGACGCTTCCAACGCTCCACCACCTTATCTCTACCGTAACCGGCAAACTAAAGGAAACGGCAACTCTTTATGAGATACTTTCGGCCGTTTTCCCCGGAGGCTCCATAACCGGAGCGCCGAAAATAAGAACTATGGAAATAATTTTAGAGCTAGAAACTTCGCCGCGCGGTTTCTACTGCGGTTCACTGCTTGCCGCCGGATTTAATGGAACTATAGACGCCTCTATACTTATAAGAAGCATTACCATAAAGAACGGAACGGCGGAATATAGAACCGGCGGAGGAATAACGATAGACTCTAACCCAGAAGATGAATTTATGGAAACCAAGCACAAAGCCGAAGTCCTAAACAAAATCGGCAAGAAGGAGAAGGCGTCTGTCTGACAAACATTGCGTTATAAACGGCAGGCTGGCACCGCTAAAAGACTCTGTCCTGCCTGCGACAGACGATGCTTTCCTTATCGGCGACGGTATTTTTGAAACGCTTAAAGTACATAACTCTAAACCTGTCTGGCTGTCGGAGCATTACGCGCGTTTAAGCGGGTCGGCAGATTTTGCAGAGATAAAGATTCCAGCAGAAAACGAACTCGTAAAGCTTTGCTTGGCTCTTATAGAGAAAAATAAAATATTAAACGGCTACATGCGGATAACCGTTTCGCGCGGAAGTTCAAAAACCAGCAGGCCAAGCGAGATACCGGAGAGGCCAAACATCGTAATAACAGGCGATAACCTTTTACCGAGTGGCGCGAATGTAAAAGCCGGTTTTGCCGGCTGGCCGTCAAACGAGAGCGACCCGGCAGTCTGCCACAAAACCACCTCCCGCTTCTCGCTTGGAATCGCCTCTAGGGATGCCAGAAGGCAAGGCTTGGACGAACTTGTTTTTTTAAACACGAAACGGTTCGTTACCGAAGGAATTATCTCCAACATCTTTTTCGTCAAAGATAAAACACTAAAAACACCAGCCAAAGAGTGCGGACTGCTGGCCGGCATAGCGCGCGCCAAAGTTTTGGAGAGTGCGAAAGACTTGGGGATAAAAACTAAAGAGGGAAAGTTTACAAAAGATGATTTGCTAAACGGAGACGAAATCTTCTTTACAAACAGCAATAGCCTCATAACGCCATGCGAAGAACTGGAGGGAAAGCGGTTCGACACCGATGGAAAAATAACGGCAAGACTTAAAAGGGAAATCGCTTCACTATTGCCTTAGCCGTGAGCCTTTACGAATAAAAGCCGACTATATAACGCCCCCCCTTCTGACATCTTCTTCAACTGCCTCCGTCTCTTTTAGAACATCGGGAATACTTTGCACCGTCACTTGCTCATGCGCTCCCCCACTTCCTCTATGCTCAACGAACCGGCCATCCGGCGTGTTCGGCTGTTCTTGCCGATTCTGGTATTTTTCATAGCTATCTCTCAAAACTATGTAGCCGAGAAAAACTATAAAAAGAACAGCATTAGCGACCAAAGGAAATAGTAGCATCTGTTTAAATAGCTTTTTCCCTTCTGGCAAAACTACCATTTTGGTACTAAACAACGACGAGAGCGTGGCAACTTCTCCATACCGCAATGCGGCCAAGCTAAAGTATTCGTCGGCTACCTCAGAGCCAACCTGCACTAGCCGTTTGAAATCCCCGACTAGCAGAGAAAGTTTCTCATCAATAATCTTTTGTGATGAGGGGGTGGTAATGTCACCACCTGCGAAGCTACCTTCTACCAATTTAAGATTGTACTTAATCTCTTCTATATCGTACTCCGCTTCGGATATATCACCGGACAGAGTTATAAGCCTGTCGGTTAACCTGTTTTTATATGAAAAGTTTTGGGAGTTCAACGCCAGCTTGTAAATATGATTGTAGGCTTCTGGGTCGATAGCGCTTCTTGTAGCTAGGGAGTCTGCTTGCTTCACAGCGGTGGGAGAGAGCCTATTATTTGACTTTTTTACCGCTGTCAAAGAACCTGATATCGAGAGGGGGGAGTAGTTTTCGCTCAGAACAGAAATCGTGGCATCGTATGTTCTCTCTAAGTTGCCTTTCTTCCTTTCCGCATCGATTAACTGCTTCTGAAAGTTACGCTTTGCTTTTTGAGGGTTTCTAAATAATCCCTCTCCTTGAACCTCAGAAGACCAGAGTTTAATAGCAAACATTAGCTCATCAAGCTTAAAAAGACACTCCTTCAACGTTAAGCCGTACTTTTTAGACCTGAAGGCGGATAGAGGGAAAGACTCTGATAATATTTTAATGTTTTTAACTACGGGGTCAATACTCTTTTCTAACATACGCCGAACTTCCCAATAGTCTTTTTTGTTTAGATTGGTTACGTCTATCAACTTTGCCGAATTAAATGTGGTGTAGCTCAGATGGTATTTTTTAAAATTGTCCGACCACAGACGGGGAATGTCAGAGAGTATCTTATCTCTATCACTTTGCTGGATTTGTGCCAAAAAAGATTGCCCGCCACCGTTTTCAGCTCTTGATGTCATTTGTATCACCACACGGGAATAGTCGATGACTTTGTTCTTGTCTTTATTCTTGTCATTTGCATCTTCTTCAGTGTCAGACAGCTCAATAACATACGACGCTGAAAACGCTCCGATAAAGCTGTCAAAAGAACCCAACTCCTTTAGATTGTACTTTTCGTATAAAGTCCTTAGGATGTCGTTGCTTATAAAATCGGTCGGGCTAAACTTCAAGCCGCTTGGATATCTACGCTCTGTGGCCCCGGAAAACTCAAGAGACACCCTTATCTCATCCAAAACATATCGATAGTTGCCGACTTTGGATAGATAGGCCGAGTACAGCCCCCCCATAATAAAAAGCGAAACAAGAAGGAACGCTACTATTTTGCCTCTATTTTTGATAAGAGACTGAAAAATTCCAAAAATATCTATTTCGTCATCTCTGTAATCTGAAACCATCATTACACCGTGGCCCCATCATATTTTTGATTCGACCGAACACAATCTACATACCATCTACAGTCAACCAAAGCGCAGTTAGCAATTTCCCTAAAACAATTATTCTTTCCCTCTGCAAGCTGAATCGCATGTACAAGGTCATCCAATTTTATGAATTTTGATGCGGGCTGGAGGCCTAGCGTCTTAGCATACTCACGCACCTCATTAATCCCCATTTTATGCCCCCTCTATGCACATCCCTGTCGATTACAGCCGGTAATCCCGATGCAAACCGACCGCTTTTCTAAAGTTTCAGGAACAAGCACCTACTACAGCTGTCAACCTTAACTAAAGCCAAAATTGATACCAGTGGGTGCTATTATCGCACTTACAGCATTACTTTGTCAATATTTGCATACTGCTAGTTGGTATAAAATCAATTTGCTAATTGTCATGCTTCCGTAAGGAGGTGCTTAGAATGAATGTGAAAAAAACTTTTGGTGACAGGGTAAAAAGAGGTTTGCTCGGCTGGACGCAGGAGGCTTTGGCAGAAAAAATGGATATCAGTACAAACTACGTTAGCGGTATTGAGCGGGGGATTGAAAACCCAACCTTTGATATGCTGATTAAACTGTCGGCCTCTTTAAAGGTAGATATGCAGGAGATGTTTGACTTTGGTCACGAGAAAAGCCCAAAGCAACTTAGGAAAGAACTATTGAGCTATTCAAAAGGAGTGAAAGACGAAGATTTAAAGCAGGCGATAAGGATTATAAAGGCTGTCAGCAGGTAATTGCCTGTTTTGGAAATAATCGGCACTCCCCTTTTTTCCCGCATATTAGGTGCCGATTCGTCAAAAACTCTATATCGTCAAAAACTCTAAATATTTAAAAATAGGGAACAAAAGGTTATAATCCCCTGATGACTGGAGAAACTATGAAATTCGAAAAAGCGCTCGAAAAGCTGGAAGAGATAGTCGGCAAGCTGGAAGGTGGCGAGATGGAGCTGGAAAAATCGCTCAAAATGTTTGAAGAAGGGATAAAAATGGTAAAGCTTTGCCGGTCCCACCTCTCTGCGGCCGAAAAGAAAATCGAAAAACTTGTTAAGGATAACAACGGGAATCTCTCCACTAAAGCTCTGGAAGAGGGCGAAAAAACGGACCAGGATGAACTCCCTTTTTAAGGAAATCGGTAGCGAAGTAGATGCCGAGCTTCACCGTATTTTTAAAGCCCGAAGCGACATCCCAAAAAAGTTGCTTGAATCAATGGCTTACTCTACATTCGCTGGCGGAAAACGGCTAAGGCCTATGCTGGTTATCGCCTCTGCCGAGAGCGTGGGGGGAGACAGAAAATCTGCCTACCCTACCGCCGCCGCGTTTGAGCTGATACATACCTACACACTTATCCACGACGACCTGCCGGCGATGGACGACGACGAACTGCGGCGCGGAATGCCGACCAACCACAAAAAGTTCGGCGAGGCTACAGCGATACTGGCCGGAGACGGACTGCTGACGCTCGCTTTCGAGGTGATATCCGAACCACAGCCAAACGGACATCATATTAAACCTGAAACGCAAATAAAACTGCTCAACCGCATAGCAAAAGCTGTCGGCGCCGAAGGTACCGTCGGCGGACAGGAAGTAGATATGGAGTGCGAAGACTCCAGCGGCGACATTAAAAAACTTGAATACATTCATACCCGCAAAACAGGAGCGATGATTACGGCGGCTGTGGAGGCAGGCGGCATAATAGGAGGCGCTGGCGATGAGGAGCTTAGCCTTTTGAACATTTACGGCCAAAGCGTGGGACATGCGTTCCAGATAGTGGACGACATACTAGATGTTACCGGCAATACGGAAAAACTAGGCAAACCGGCTGGAAGCGACGAAGATAGAAAGAAAATGACCTACCCGTCGCTTCTTGGCCTCGAAAAGTCGAAAAAACTGGCCGACGAGATGGTAGACCGAGCTGTCGAGACCGCTTTAAAACTAAAGGGCGACTCTAAAATTCTTGTAACAATCGCGAAATTTATAGGAGAGAGAAAACACTAATGCCTATTCTCCAAAACCTAAAATCGCCAAGAGAGCTTGAAAACCTTTCGATAGACGAACTGGGTGTGCTGGCAAAAGAGATGAGAACAAAAATAATAGAGGTTGTATCCAAAAACGGAGGACACCTCTCCCCCAGCCTCGGCGTGGTGGAGCTTACGATATCGCTTCACCGTCTGTTCGATTTTTCAAAAGATAAAATCATCTGGGACGTGGGGCATCAATGCTACGCGCACAAGCTTCTTACCGGCAGGTTTGAACAGTTTCACACACTCAGGCAGGAAAACGGCATCTCCGGCTTCCCCCGCAGGAGCGAAAGCAGGTACGACCATTTCGACACAGGCCACGCCGGAACATCTATATCTTCCGCGCTTGGCTTTGCGGCGGCTAGAGATTTAAAAAAAGAGAAGCACGATGTTGTAGCATTTATCGGAGACGGCTCTATGACATCTGGCCTTTCTTTTGAAGGCCTAAACAACGCTGGAGCATTGCAAAAAGATATTATCGTAATCCTCAACGATAACGAGATGTCTATATCTCCCAATGTCGGCGCGCTCTCGGCCCACCTTAATAACATAATAAGCGGCAACCTCTACAATAAAATGAAAGGCGAGGTAGACCACGTTCTATCTATGATACCAGGCGTTGGTAAACAGGTTACTGGCCTCGCGCACCGCATCGAAGAGGCTGTTAAGGGGATTTTCGTTCCGGGGCGGATTTTTGAAGATTTTGGGTTCAAATATTTCGGCCCTATAGAGGGGCATAACTTCCAGTTTTTAAACGACACGCTAAAGAGCGTAAAAAAACTTAAAGGGCCTCGTATCATCCATATCGTTACGCAAAAAGGAAAGGGGTATAAACCAGCAGAAGAAAACCCCGGCCCGTTCCACGGAACCGGCCCATTCACTATTTCCACTGGAGATAAAGTAAAACCTAAAAAAGCTTCATACACATCTATATTCTCAAAATCTATAGTAGCACTTGCCGAGAATGACGAAAAGATAGTCGCCATAACAGCCGCCATGATAGACGGTACAGGGCTTGTAGAATTTTCAAAAAGATTTCCCGAAAGGCTTTTCGATGTCTGGATATCCGAACAGCACGCTGTTACGTTCGCCGGAGCTATGGCGGCGGATGGTTTTAGACCTATAGTCGCTATCTATTCCACCTTTCTTCAGCGCGCGTACGACCAGCTACTGCACGACGTATGCAACATGAACCTTCCCGTAACATTCGCGGTAGATAGAGCGGGGATAGTGGGAGACGATGGTTCTACTCACCAAGGGCTCTTCGATATCTCTTTTTTACGGGAAATGCCGAACATCACTCTGATGGCTCCCAAAGATGAAAACGAACTCCAGCATATGATATATACCGCCGCAAGGCATGACGGCCCTGTGGCAGTCCGCTACCCGCGCGGAGAGGTGATAGGCGTACCGCTTGATCAGGAATTTAAGAGTATAAAAATCGGCGAGGCGGAACTTTTGCGCGAAGGAACCGACCTGCTTATATGCGCTATCGGCAACAAAGTGCCGACAGCGATGGCGGCGGCGGAAAAGCTGGAAGAGACAAAAAAGATATCTGTAGCGGTAATCAACGCGCGGTTTGCAAAACCACTCGACACAAAGCTGATATCACAGTGGGCCAAAACCTGCGGCAAGATTATTACCGTAGAAGAAAATGTTCTCAAAGGCGGGTTTGGCTCAGCCGTTTTCGAGGAGCTTCGCGCTATCGGCCTTGGAACGATACAGGGCAAATCACTCGGCGTGCCGGACGAGTTCGTTCGCCATGCTTCGCAGGAAAGCAGCAGAAAAAAATACCAGCTCGATGCCGACGGCATTTACAAAGCATCTCTCGACTTTATAAAAAACACCGACAATGTTTCAAAGCTTCCAAGCACCGCACAAACACATCGGCTACAGTAGCCGCGCGGGCGCGTAGAAGAGGCAACGCATGCGGTAGCCCTCGCAGGCGAAGAGGTTATTTGTGCCAGAACTAGAGTTTCGTAAACGCGCCGTTGCCGCCTTGCAGACGGGGGACGCTTACCTCGTGCCGGCAGAGCTATCTCTTGTCTATGAGTTATCCCCAAGCCCTGACGGAAAAGACTCGCCCGAAAAAGCGGCTTTTGAAAAACGTTGATGGAAGCCCTCACTCCTCCTGTAGGGGCTTGCCGAATGAGATAAATTTGATTTTTCTACAAATTACCAATCCCTAAAGGCTCTATTTCTAAAAAGTTAGAAAATGAACTTCTCCTTAAAATGCTGAAAAAACTCTTTTGGAAACAGTCCCCTGCATAGGAGCAGGCGCAAAGTGCTGACTTGTATGGGCTATGGCCCAACCGGCACCTCACAACTGAATACCAACAGATTCAATCTAAGAGTGAGGAACGACTATAAAACTACACAGCCGTTCCTGCAAAAAGTTGTTTCATACTGCCAATAAAGCTTAATATCGGTTTTAAACTCTTTGGAAATCGCAAGGAAAATGAAGAAGTAATCAAAAACATGGTTATTAAACTCAAGGTTATTCTCCCCTCCTTAGCGAAGCAAAAGGAGGGGCCACCCGAAGGGCGGGGGTGGTTCTTATCGGTAACCATTCCGACGTTCGACAGGCTAACGCCGCCTTCCCTTCTTAAAAAGGGGAAGGTTCTTATAATCGTTTAAACAATAAACGGCTTTTTCAGGGACGACTAAATACAAAAAGTTTTGAACCGGCAACGGCTGTCTGGACAGCTATCCCCTTTAAACCTGTCAAAGAGACCGGCACCCATATAATATCTCCTCGCATCTTCTTCAAGCTTCACAATGCCGGCTAACGCTTCACCAGCCTTTTTTTCCACTTTTTCCAGTTCCTCTTTACCAAGCTTCCATTCCACTATTTTTGGCTTTTTACCTTTTATGTAAACAAGCGCGCAGGTTACCGCGTCTACCCCAAAACCTTTCGCTGTAAAGAGAGCGTAAAGTTCCAGCTGAAAACGGTTTCTCTCTTTTAGCCTGCCATCATAGGCCGAATATTTAAAATCGACAATAAAAGGAAAACCTTTTGCGTCTCGTAAAAGCATATCTACCTTACCGCTTACGATAGAAAGCATGCCGTTAGTTTTTAAAACAGACTTAAAAGGCACCTCCCTGCCGGAATCTGTCAGTTCTCCAGACCTCAGCTTTTCAAACAACCCAACTCCGTAAAGACTGCCTAGCTCTCCGGCAACTGTTTTCGACAACGCGTTATGCCTTCGTGGAAATTTATCTTTCACGCAGTTTGCAACGAAGCGTAGAAAATCTTTTTTATTAAAACCAAAATCGAGCCTTTCTATTACCGCGTGAACCGCCTCGCCCGTCTCTGCGGCATTGAATTTTGTTTCAGGCATTTCGGGCGGCATGCCTACCCTGTATAACCTTTCTAAAAGGTAGAGCCGCCGACAACCGGCATAAGCAACAAGAGAGCCTGCCGAAAACGTAAGCTTCATGCCAGCAGGAGGCTTGTCAGTTTTGCCGTCTTTGACCGGTTTATCTACACTAACTTTTCTAGATAACGGCGAAGAACAGACCGCGTCATACGCTGACCTGCCTACCCTTTCGGCAACCGCGGCAGTCTGCGCCACTGACGGCAAGTAAAAAAAATCTGGATGAAGCGCTTTTACAATGCTGATTTTTTCCGCGAGGCCGTTCTTTTTTCCTGCCTTTCCGCCGCTTAAAATAAGCCTTTCCCTCGCTCTAGTACAGGCGACATAAAAGAGCCTTGCCGAGTCGCCTTTCTCTTCCTTCTCTTTATTCGCCTTTTTTATTTCATCGTAAACGTTTCCTTCGTAAGTTTTAAGCGAACCTTCCTCCACATATTTAACGGCAAGCCCCATACTCGGATTAAACAAAAGACCGAGACCGCTCCACTGCGTCATGGAATCTATATCAACAAGAAAGACAACAGGAAACTCCAGCCCCTTGCTCTGATGCACCGTCATTATTTTTACCGCGTCGTCATCCTCTAAAGCTACCGCGGCAAAAGCCTCGCCTTCCTCACTGTCGTACGATTTCATCATCCGCCTGACAAAGTTTTTAAGCGTTACAGTATGATCTTTTTCCATCATCCTCGCCATTTCTATCAGCTTTAAAACATTCGCCACTTTCTGCAAGCCGTTAGACTGCGCGCCGAGTATGCCGGTAATACTACTCCTCTCAAAAACAGTTTCAATAATTTCCGATACGGTCATTCTGTCTTTAAGTTCTATTAGCTCTTTTGCCCATTCTATAAAAAGCAAAAACTTATCTCTCTCAACAGCATCCACAATATCTGTCGGCAGGCTGGAGCTTTTGAGATAAGCCAAAGGTTCGATAGTCTTGCCCAGAGGAGTTCTTCGAAGTTTTAAAACCGTCTCATCGGAACAGCCGGCATACGGCGAGCGGAGGATAGCTATCCACGAAACAATATCTCCCGGACAATCTATAAACGAAAGAACAGACAGCAGGTCAGCTATCTCTTGGCTACGGTAAAATCCGTTGCCTTTATGAATCAGATAAGGGATATCGCCATTCATCAATGACGCTTCGTAAACGGCTAACGATGTAAACTTACGAAAAAGTATCGCTATATCATGGTATCTTACCGGCCGCCGAACGCCGTTATCGTCTATCTCCATTCTCTCGCGTTCCACCATCTCCCGTATTCGAGACGCTATCATTCCTGCTTCTCTATGCCTAGCCTCGTCGGCGCTGGCATCTGCCTCGGCAGGCTTTATATGCTCCATAGGCGGCAGAGCCGAACTCCCGCGCTCAGGAAGGCAAGCATCATGCTCAGCAAATATCTCGCTATGGTTTTCCTTGAAAAAAGTGTTGGCAAACTCTACAAGCCTGCTGTTAGAACGGTAGTTGATAGTAAGATCGAAAACCTTACCGCCATCGCAGTTTTTTATTTTATTCTCCACGTCTCTAAATACCTCTATATCGCCGCCGCGAAAACCATATATCGCCTGCTTCGCGTCGCCAACGACAAACAGCCTGCCACTCCCCGGCGGGGCAAGCTGGCAGAGCAGGTCTCTTTGTATTCCGTTTACATCCTGAAATTCGTCCACAAGAACGTGGTGAAAAAGGTTTTTATAATGCTCACGCACAGAATCGCTCCTGCGGAAAAGCTCCAATGTCTTTTCCTGCAAATCGTCAAAATCAAGACGCGCCCTCCGCTTAACATTCAGTTCCATATAATTATGAAAGCTCTCCATAAGTTCCGCGAACTGTTTCGCGCTTTTTTCGGCAAGGGAAGAGACCACAAGCATCCTATATAGAATTACGTTTTCCTTTAACCTCTCTTCTATTTCTTTCTTCTTCTCATCGTCGGCTTTAAATCTCCACCCTTTTGCGAATCGCTCAAGGCAGATAAGATTTTTTAAATTCTTTTCGCTATATATATCCTTTTTGGGGTCAAGCATCGGCAAGCCTTTTTTTAAACCTTCAAGTTTTTTCTTCCTTGCGTCTGTGTTGGCAAACTGCTCCATCTCCAAAAGCGTTTCGTTTATTGCTCTTTGGCACGATTCAAGCCTGCCGGAAATATTTTTCAGCTCCTTTTTATAAGTAGCAGTAAGCTCTGCCTTTTTTAAACCAGAGGCTCTTATAAGAGGCAGGATGCCGTTTACCATCTTCTTTATGGAACTCTCCATCTTAAAATCGGAATCGAACCGGTACCTGTAAGCAAGGTCCAGCACCAGCTGGTCGCGGCTCCTTAGCCGTGAGAGAAGAAACCGTTCAAGAAAAACAGACTGTAGATGGGATGAACGCTCCGCGTCCATAATCTCAAAATGCGGATCTATGCCGGCTTCTACAGGGTTTTCTCTTAAGACGCGGGCGCAAAAAGAGTGGATGGTAGAAACATACGACTGCGACATCCGCCTCCTGCTTTTCCGCAGATGTTTTGCCGTCTTGATACTTTCTTTATTCTCTATGTTTTTATATAGTCTGTTTGCCTCTTTTAGGATTTTAGAGGCTATTCTGCTTTTCATCTCGTCTGCCGCTTTATCGGTAAAAGTTATCGCGAGAATATTTTTCACTTCTCTAAAGTTACCGTCATCGTCTTTCGTCTTCAGCAGGTGGACGAACTTCTCTACCAAGAGGCTTGTCTTGCCTGTCCCAGCGGAGGCCCGTATACAGCTATCCCCTGTATGCTTGATTATCTTTTTGGACTGACTACTCATCTTTACCGACGTCCCTTACTTCCTCATACCTACAGACCCTTTTAAACCTACAGAAGAGGCAGTCCTTTGGTATTACCGAAAAATCACCCGACTCCATCTTAGCCACCTGCGACAAAAGCTTTGCGCCAAAACCATCGTCAGCCAAAAGCTGTTCGACGGCAGTCACCCCGTCGTTAGCCAAGCCTCGTGGAATCGACATATCCGGTTCATTTTTCAGCGACAGATACCTTGCCAAAAGATTTTTTACACCGTCCGGTCTTTTCCCGCCAAAAGTCTCGGCAGATGCCGCGACCATGTAGATAGGCATCTGAAAACTCTCATCGCCGAATGCTTCTTCCTTTAAAAGTTTTTTATATTTAGAATGGTTCGCCGTATATTTATAGTCGACCACCCTTATCGCCTTTTGCTTAGGCAGATAGTCGACGCGGTCGACAGAACCGGCCAGAGGTATATCTCTGCCGGAGACGCTTAGAAAAAGAGGCTTCCCCTTTCCAAAACGATATTCCGACGCAAGCACGGTAAACGGTTCCTTTTCGAACTCACCCGTCTCATGGGCAATAAAAAGCTTTAACGCTCCCTTAATATGCTCCTTTGTTATTTTCCATAGCTCACGGTCGCCCTTTAGCTCTTCTTTTTCAAATTTTTCAAAAACCGATTCGGCAATCTCGATAATCTTTTCGACTCTTTCTTTTTCCGGTTTGAGAATTGGTCTTTTAAAAAACTTTTTAGGACTGCCGTAATACTCTTCCAGAACCGCGTGGATTAGCGTCCCTTTAGCGGTTCTTTCGATATCTGCCCGCGGAGGCTCGGGCGGTTCGCACTCCAAAAGCCTGCCGGCGAAGTAACGAAAAGGACAGGCGGAATAATTTTCAAGAGCGCTTGGCGAATAGCCTTTCGCGTTAACGACACTAAAAAACTTGGCAACCTGCGGAAGATTGCCAACCTTCCCCGTGTAGACTGTCGAGAGAGAACGGCGTTTGGCTTGCTCATTTTTTGAATAATACTGAGAATAAAAACCGGCCCTCTCCCTTTCCATTTTACTTCTTACCCCAGAAAGGCTGAAAAGCCTGCCGCTCTCCTTTCTGCCTATAAACATCTCGAAGTACTCTCTTATCGTATCTGCCTCCTCGGCATCTTTGTTAAAAAGGTCTCTAAGCAGTTTTGCTTCCCTCGCCTGCCTGTCTATCTGTTCGTCGTAGCCTTTTTCTATCGCAACAGCTTTTGACGACTCCTCCTTAATGCCGGGGAAAACCGTAACAACGTCGTCAATGAACGAAGACCTGACAAGATCGCTACCGTTCATATCGCTCGAGCTATACGAAAGAAAAAGTTTTTTTGTAGCCGACCTAGATGCAAGGTAAAAGAGAAACGATTCCTCCTCCCACGATTCGCCAAGCCTGCTGAAAACCTGCCGCCCTCTTTTACAGTGCGGCAGGTTTCTCAAAATAGTTTCGGCATGTATTTTGTTAAACTCCTTTTTTTCCATTTCGGCAAGGATGCTTCCCCGTGTAGATTTTTGGGGAAATTCCCCATCGTGCAGTCCGCATACGAACAGGTGTGGAAATTTTCTTCCGGCAAGTTCGTGAACATTCAGCGCGTAAACATGGTTCCGGCTTGACCACTCGGGAACGGAAATATTACCAAGCGAGTTTACAAGCAGTCTCTCCATATCTTTCCAGCCGAACCGCGTAGCTCTTAGCTCTTTTTTCGTAAGCAGTTTCTCCATTTCGTTCAGTAGCTCAAAAAACCTAGCATGACACGACATATCTCTTATGGAATATCTGTCTGCCTGTTTTAGAGGTTTTATTGAAAGAAGTTTTATGGCCGATTTAAAATTCTTTAAAACGGTTTCGGCCCTGCCGCTTTTTGCAACTTTTTCAATGAGCGATAGAAGTTTTAAGATTTTCTTTAATACCGTGGAAGATTTTTTCAGGCGCGCCAGCTTCTTCTTTGGAAGCGCGGCAAGCCGTTTTTTCCAGCTCGCTGGCGGGCCGTTCATAATTCCAGCTTCGATGAAAAGGTTTTCAAGCGCGACAGAATCGCTTCCATGAGGTAGTAGCGAAAAATAATCGGAAGTGGCGAGCTTAACCAGCTCATCCCTGTCAAAATCGGTTTCGATAACAGTGAAAACCGTAAGCAGACTGCGCACCAGCGGGTTATTCTTTACCGGCAGGCCGCGCCTGAGGTAGAGAGGTATATCTGCCCTGCGAAAAACATCCTCAACTATCGAGCCGTAGTTCTCAAGGTTTCTAAAAACGAGGCAAAAGTCTGACCAGTTTCCTTTTTCCATCGACCGTATTTTGGAAACAACCTCTTCCACCTCACGGTACCGGCTCGAATTTGCCGTTATCAAAAGGCTGTCGGCTGTTTTTTCAGCCATAAGAGGATTTTCATCTTCCTTTTCCGAGAATATAAGGTTCGAGAAATTCAAAAGAGCTGTTTTGGCATCTCCCCCGCCGGTATCGAACGCGATTTCCAGCCCGCCCTCCATATCTTCCAGCGACTGGAATTTTTGGATATCTCTTTCTACGAAATCGAAAGCTTTTCGCCTTTCGTCCGGCAACGGAAAATGAATAACCAGCTTTTCGCCTACCCCCATTCTTATACCAAGACGGCGTATAAGCTCGAACCTGAATGGAGTGTAATGAAAAATATCATAGAAATGAAGCTCGCTAAAACGCGCAAGGCAACGGGGAGCGCCTTTCAAATCTGAAAGACTTTCTATAAGCTTTATGCGGATATCGGCATTATCGTATAGTTGATATTTCTTTAACGATTTTTCGTATCTTTCAAATACCGATTTAATCCATCGCTCTTTGGAAGGAGCAAACAGCTTTATTTTAGCGAGTTCACGATGGTTAAGAAGACCAAGCTTAAACTGCTGTATAAGCTCCCCCATCGACCTTATAAACCCATCGCTTGAGGCTAGCCCAGCGAGAAAAGAATCTCTCCGTATAAGCTCAACACCCGATACCGCGTCATGCAGTAAGAGGCCTCTTTCCATCTCGGAAATCGGCCTTACATGAACAAGCTCGCAGATAAGTTCCTTTTCAAATTCTCCAACCGTTAGCAGATTTTCGGTAAACCCTGTTTTTATGCCGGAAGCGGCAAGCCTCTCCCATAAAACATCTTCTACCTTAAGACGTGTCGGATATATCTCTAGAATTTCCGGCATTTAACGGCACCGAAAATAGAACAATAACAGATAAGAACAAGACCGACTGCTGGAGACAAGGTCAAATCTTGATTTTACCCATGTTATAAAAGCTTACAAGCTGGCTTATAACCTCTTTAGGCGTTTTGGAGGAATCTTTAAGCTTTTCCGTGAACTTTTTGTAAAGATCGTCTTTCATCTCAAAGTTACAGTTCACATAACCTTTTCTTGCTATAGCTTTTTTCGGCTCGCTGTTCCGCTTGGTAAATCCGGTTTTGCCTACCCCTCCTCTGGAAGGCGGGCCGGAGCGCTGGAATTTTGGTTTTCCACGCTCTGGTTTGCCAGGCTGGTTCGACTGCGCGCCGACATGGTGATGAAAAAGATCTACCGTATAGTTTGACGAAACAGGCCTGTTGCCACCCTGCCCCGAAGCACCAGAACCGCGATTGGAAACACCGCCGTAGCTTCTATTACCATTGGCTTGATTGCCGTTAGCATGATTGCCGCCCTTACCGCGCGAATTGTATCTCGAATTATTCATCGTAAAACCTTGTAAAAATAAAGCTTCGTGACCCTGAAAAAACCGGAAATATGCTTGCCCCTACTGTCCCCAGATAGTACCTTTAACGGTATGCTATATCAATGGCGGATTTGTTTTCCGCAAAAAGGAACTTCAATTAGTCGTCCAATTCAGGTAGTAAAATATGGAGTTTATATTTCTCCAATGGGTAGATTATAGCAGTTATGAGGTTCGCATATCCATATTTTTTATTGCTACTCGCACTTTTGCCGATTTGGGTGAAAATATACAAAAGCCTGAAAAATAGAGCTAAAACCGGCATACGGTTCCCGTCGCTAAGAAAAATTAAAAAGATAAGAGAAGCTCCATCGGTAAAATTCCGCCATGTTCCGTTCATTTTAAGAATCTGCGCCGCCGCATTTATAATAATAGCTCTTGCTAGACCGCAAACAGGAGACGGCTTCCAGCAGATAAGCAGAGACGGCATCGACATAATGCTGGCGCTTGATATCTCCACAAGCATGGACGTAATGGATGTAAAACCAAGCAGACTCGAAGCGGCAAAAAAGGCTATAGGAAATTTTATAGAAAACCGTACCAACGACCGTATAGGGCTTATCCTTTTCGCCGGATCGAGCTTTACCAAATGCCCGCTTACCCTCGACTACGCTGTCTTGAAATCTTTTATCACGCCGATAAAAAGCGGAATACTGGAAGACGGAACCGCAATAGGAATGGCGATTGCCAACGGAGTGAACAGATTAAAAGAATCGAGCGCGAAATCTAAAATCGTCATACTACTTACCGATGGAGTGAACAACCGAGGGCTTATAGACCCGCGCTCGGCTATAGAACTGGCGGTTGGCGAAAAAATAAAAGTCTACACCATCGGGCTTGGGCAGAATGGCAGTTTTCTGATGGATATTGACGACCCCCGCTTCGGCAGACGGCGCGTGCGGGTGAACAGCGAGATAGACGAAAAACTTTTAAACGAAATCGCCGATAGTACCGGAGCTAGATATTTTTCTGCTAAGAATCAAAAAGAACTGGAAGAAATATATACCGAAATAAACCGGCTGGAAAAATCCAAAGTAAAAAGCCGGATATATTACGAATACACCGAACAGTTCGCCATACCTGCGGGGCTGGCTATTTTTCTTTTGGTTTCTGAATGGCTCGCGCACGCTCATTTCTTGAGGAGGCTTCCCTAAATGAAGTTCGCTAATCCTGAGATGTTCTACCTTTTAATACTCCTACCACTACTGGCACTGCTCTTTGTACGGTTAAACAAAAGCGCGTCAAAGAGAATGGAAAAATTCGCCTCTCAAATGCTTTTGCAAAGGCTGATTATCGGAGTAGATAAAAAAATAATTCTTATTAAGTTTTCCATTTTCCTAGCGGCGCTGGCGGTGCTTATAGTAGCGCTTGCAAGGCCGCAATTCGGAGTGGAGCCGAGGCAGGTAAAAAGAGTCGGCGTAGACATAATGGTACTGCTCGACACATCTCTCAGCATGGCGGCGGAAGATATCGCCCCCAACAGACTAACAAAAGCAAAAAAAGAGATTGAAAGGCTTGCCGACAGGCTGGAGGGCAACCGGATGGGGCTTATGCTTTTTGCCGGAGAAAGTGCGGTGGAAAGCCCGCTTACCCTCGACATATCTACCTTCAAAATGTTTTTAAACTCGATAACGCTAAATTCTATACCTGTGGGAGGAACCGATATATCGGGAGCGCTCAAAAAAGGAATCGGCTCTTTTGCGGCTAGCAAGGCAAGATCGAAAGTGATACTGCTTATAACCGACGGCGAAGATAACGAAGGCAACCCTGTAGAGCTGGCAGAAGAAGCGGCAGAGCAAAAAGTGAAAATCTATACCGTAGGGCTAGGCAGGGAAACAGGGGTGCCGATACCTGTGAGAGATTCCAACGGCAAACTGATGCACTACAAAAAAGATATAAACGGTGAAACGGTTTTAACGAAGCAAAACTCGAAAACGCTGGAAGATATGGCACGGATAACCGGCGGGCTGTTCGTATCGTCTAGGGGAGGGCTGTTCGACATAGAGCCGGTGATAGAGTCTATACAGTCTCTGGAAAAAAGCAACATAACCTCCGCAAGCCTGACGATGTATATCGACCGTTTTCAATCGCTTTTGGGGCTGGCACTCGTGCTTGTTTTCGCGGAGTTTTTCATTGTCCCTAAGGAGAAGTTTATTTCTCGGTAAAAATGCCGAATAATAAGACACTGACCGTATTATAACGCCGACAATCGCAGTGGTGCTTCTGCTCTGCGCGCCTTCGATATCTGCCGCTGTAGATTCTATTAACATGGAAACCAGCATCTCTGTCGGCAACCAGAAGATAGCCGGAAACTTTCAGCACAACGGTGAAAAAACATCTTTTCTTCAGTCTCGGCTGCTTTAGGGAAGATATCAATATAAGCTCAGGCGATACGAAAGCCGATGTCGCAATCTCATATCATCACGCCTCCATCGGCGCAAATTTTTAACCCGCATTGCGGGCTTGCCTGTCGCTGGTGGAGAATATAACCATAGAAAATTCGAAGCTATTCCAAGCAAACCACTGCCGTCTACCGGCGGAGCGCTTTACGCCTTCTCTTTTACCGCAGAGAGCGCAAAGGGCGCAGAGCTGTCATTGCTGGGGAGTCAATGCAGTTGACGATGTGGCAATCTCTGGCTTGCCTGTCGCTGGTTGTACAAGAAGCCCCACCGAAGGCGGCAACGGCGCACTCATCTGACAATCTTCATCAAACCGGCAAACTGCATCTACCGCGTGCGACTACTCGCTCCACGCCGTTGCGTTGTTGCGCAGGAGAAGCGAGTGAGCGCAAGGCTATGATTTAGATAGTAAGAAGCGACCTCCGCAGGTAGTGGAGCTAACCGACATAACTATATCTATCGTCTGCGATGGCCGGCTCACACCCTGTGTGGCCGCCTGCAAGAGCTGTCTCCACGCACCTGCGTGGCCCAAGCAAGCGGTTAGCGGGTGAAGCGGTGAAAGAACCCTTTTGTCTTTTCGGAAACTTTCTCGCCGGAAAGCTCTGCGTACTCGCGTATAACTCTTTCCTGCTCTTTGCTAAGTTTTTCCGGCGTTTTCACAACCACCTGCACCAGAAGGTCGCCGTTGGCTCCGCCTCCCAGCGACGGCATACCTTCGCCTTTTATCTTGAACAGTTTGTGCGTCTGCGTTCCTTTAGGGATTTTAAGCGTAGCTCTACCCAAGAGCGTAGGCATTTCCATCTCGGCGCCGAGCGCCGCCTGAGAGAAAGATATAGGAAGCTGGCATACAAGATGCTGGTCTTCCCTTTCAAATATAGCATGTTCCTTTATATGTATGACGACGTAAAGGTCGCCCGGAGGGCCGCTGTGCGTTCCGGCCTCGCCTTCGCCTGTAAGCCTTAGGTTTTGTCCGGCGTTTATACCTGCCGGTACTTTTACATTTAATGTTTTATCTTCCGTAGCTTTGCCTGTTCCCCTGCAATTCCCGCAC
Organism: Nitrospirota bacterium; assembly: GCA_024275955.1. Classification (GTDB taxonomy): domain Bacteria; phylum Nitrospinota_A; class UBA7883; order JACRGQ01; family JACRGQ01; genus JAJRYD01. Next base: position 9,497 of record JAJRYD010000054.1, on the reverse strand, counting down.
GGGCTTTTTATGACGCACCCGCTACCGCCGCATGACGGGCATGTCGTGCTGACGGCAAAAAACCCATGTTGCCTCGCCACCTGCCCCTGTCCTCCGCATGTCTGACAGGTTTCGGGCCTAGTACCTAGCTCCGCGCCGGAACCTCCGCAGGCATCGCACCTGACCGACTTCTTAAACTCTATCTCTTTGTCCGCGCCTGTCGCCGCCTCTTCCAGCGTTATGCTCATATCGTACCGAAGGTCGGCTCCTCCTCCGCGGTGTCTCGCCCTGCCGCCGCCGAAAATATCGGAAAAGATATCGCCGAAATTGGAGAAGATATCTTCAAAACCGGAGAAGCCAGAAAAACCGGAGCCTTTCAGCCCAGCATGGCCAAACTGGTCGTATATCTGGCGCTTACTCTCGTCGCTAAGCACCTCGTACGCCTCCGAAGCTTCCTTGAACTTTTCTTCGGCTTCCCTGTCGCCGGGGTTTTTATCGGGATGATATTTCATCGCCGCTTTTCGGTATGCCTTTTTTATTTCGTCTTTAGAGGCAGACCTGCCGATACAGATTACCTCGTAATAATCTCTTTTATCCATCTATCAGCTTGCCCACCTTTACGCGCGCCGGCCTTACAAGAAGATCGCCAAGCATATAGCCGGGCTGAAGAACCTGCGCCACCTTGTTCTCCTTTTCCATCTCAGATACCGGCTCTACGCCGACAGCTTCCGCTATAGCGGGGTTAAACTCTTCTCCAAGACAATCTACCTCTTTCATACCGCAGTTTTTCAGCGCGTTTAAAAGCGCCGCCTGCGTCATCGAAACGCCTTCGATAAGCTTTTCTATATCGTTACTGCCTTTCGCCGAATCTACAGCTAGTGTAAGGTTGTCTATTGCCGGCACTATCTCTTTTAGCATAGAGGCGAGAGCTACCTCTACCCTGCGGTCTACATCTTTTTGGAGCCTCGCCCGAAACTGATCGTTCTCCGCCATCTTTTCTTTAAAGGCCGCTACATATTCCTTAAGCTTTGTATCGCCAACTGCCAACTGCCGTTCGAGATTTTGAACGTAGGTAGGTAGCATATCGAGGTTAGCTTCCCCGCCGTTATCATCGTCCTCGTTTACCCAATGACGTTTGTCGGTAACTTTTACTTTTATTTCCTCTTCTTCGCTCATATCTGCTTTTGACCTCTTATTATTTATTTAAGAACGTTTCCTGCGGCGGTTGACCGCTATTCCGGTAACCGCCACAAACAATGGAATGCCGATTGCGCTTATAGCGCCGATAGCATATATCTCATTTTCACTAAAGACAAGCGGTTCCATCTCTATATCTCTAGGTCTTATCGCTATTCTCTCCCGTTCACCCGCGAGTGAATTTACCGTGTTCATAATAAGGTCGCGGTTTCCGTTCTGCCCGATAAACGAGTTGCCGACGAAATCGGAATCGCCAAAGACAACAAGCCTGCTTTTTGCCGCCCCGCTCTCCGAGGCGATATCGGCGACTGCCGCTATAGCAAGCGGCCCGTTGTTATCCTCTTTCGGGTCGAACTGGGCTACACCTTTTTCAATGCCGGCTTTATCGGTCTCTCCCCAGCTCTCCTTGAACGTGCTGGCAAGCACCTGCAAGCCTTCCCCCTTGTCTACTTTTAGCGAACGAGCTATAGGGTAGAGAGTGATAATTTTAAAATCTTTCGTTATCTCGTGAGAGCCGTTATAGGTAGCTACCGCAGGGGTAGTGTAGTTCCCGCCCAGCGACCTGCTTAGGTTGTCTACTATAACATCGTCCATAGCTGTTATGCCGTACTCGCTTAGAAGAGAGATAGCGTTGCTTTTGGTAAGCGGGTCGGCCATAAAAAGAAGCTTGCCGCCGCCGCTGTTAAGGTAGCGGCGCAGTGTGCTTATTTCACGCGCGAGAAAGTCTTTTGTCGGGCCTGCTATTATTAAAAGCGTAGCATCTTTCGGCACGCTTTTATGATTGGCAAGCAAAAGCCTTTCTACGCGGAAATTTTCCGCCCGCAAAGCTTTTGCAAATTCGGCATAGCCGGTAATTTCTTTACTCTCCAGATCTTTCTCGCCATGACCAGTTGTAAAATAAGCTACGTTCTCATTTTCAGAGCTGGCTCTTATAACAGCGTTTGTAAGCTGGTCTTCGTTCATCACTCCGTTAAACATCTCCCTCTTATCGGAAAACGACACCACCACGAAACTGTTGTAGCTGTTTACTCCATACTTGGCGGAAAGCTCCGGCTTTTTATCTGGATCTACAAATTCCCATTCCAGCTTGTCGGAGTGGTAGCTGTATTCTTCCAAAAGCCTTTTCACGCTCGCGCGCATATCTGTGCCGGCTTTCATAAACGCGATTACCGTCACCTTTTCGTCTAGCGACTTCAGCACCTTTACAGTCTGGCTGGAAAGGGAGTACTGCTTTTGGGGCGTAAGGTCGAAAAGCTTATAATGCCCGGACGAAACATAGTTGACGAGAAAAATAATCATCCCAAACAGGAAACTGTATAGGAATATGTGCGAACCAAGCCCGCCCGCTTTGCTTTGGCTCACGCGCGGTACCTCCTCGACTCCAGCACCCTCAAGGTGCCGAATATAAATAGAAGGCTAAAGCTTAAGTAGTAGACTATGTCTCTCGTATCTATAACCCCCATAGCAAACGATTCGAAATGGGAAAATATAGAGAGGTAACGCAGTATCTCCGCTATCGGCATCGTGGAATCGCCGGCAACCAAGCCGATGACCCAAAACATCATAAGCGCACCAAACGTGCCGACGGCGGCTATTATCTGGTTTTCCGTCAATGACGAGACAAAAAGACCAAGAGATATAAAGGCAAAACCAAGAAGCAAAAGACCAAGATAACCGCTAAAGACTATGCCGAGCGGGAGCGGCTTGAAGTAGAGAATTATAAGTTCATACGGCAGAGTGCAGGCTATCATCACCGCGTAAACGGTAAAAATCGCGAGCTGTTTTCCCCATACAAGTTCGGAGTCTTTTATAGGATAGGTAAACATAAGTTCTATCGTTCCGGTTTTCTTTTCGTCCGAAAACGATTTCATGGTAAGCGCCGGCATCATAAAAAGAACGATGACCGCAATATTGCTGTAGAGGTGGGCAAGCATCCCTTCCCCTATATTCAGCTGGTCAATTTTCAGCTGGAAGTTACTCCTTATCACTTCGAAGCTTACGGCCGAATACTGTTTGACTATAAGGATAAAAAAGATAGAAGCGATAAGAAGAAACATCGTTATAGCAAGATAGGCGATAGGGCTGGAAAAATAGCTCCTCATCTCTTTTAGGTAGACAGGGGTAAGGTTTTTCACTCTTCCTCTTCGGCTTTCTCTTTGGTTACAAGGTTTACAAAAACATCCTCAAGAGAGAGTTTCTTTAATTTCATCTCAAGAAGGCCAAAACCTTTATCGACTATAGCCGTTGAAAGCTCGCGCCTTATATCTATACCTTTATCTACCTCTACTACGAACCGATGCTCCGTAGGATGAGACGGGTCGACAGTCCTCACAGCCAATAAGCCGCGCGTAGATTGCAGGAAGTTCCGCAGTTCATCTATATCGCCCTGTAGACAAAGTTCTATAGAAAGGTTTCCCTGATTTTTTGAAGCAAGGTTTGAAGGGCTGTCTTCCGCCACAATTTTGCCTTTGTTTATTATCACCACCCTGTCGCAAAGCTTGGAGACTTCGGGAAGTATGTGGCTACTAAGTATCACTGTTCTGTTGCCTACGGCTAGATTTTTGATAACCTCTCTTATCTCCACTATCTGTTTTGGGTCGAGCCCTTCTGTCGGTTCGTCCAGTATAAGAACCGGCGGTTCGCTTAAAAGCGCCTGCGCCAGCCCGACCCTTTGGCGGTAGCCTTTTGAAAGGGTAGATATAAGCTTGGCTTGAACATCTGAAATGCCGGTCTGCTCCATCACTTCGGCGATTTTCTTTACTTTAAGGGCACCTTTAAGGTCTCTCACTCTGCCTACAAAATCGAGAAACTCGGCAACTTTAAGCTCTCTATAAATAGGCGCCGATTCCGGCAGATAGCCGATACGCCTTTTCACCTCCATCGGCTCTTCCATGCAGTCGAACCCTGCCACCATAGCCTTGCCGGAGCTGGCCGGCATAAAGCAGGTTATTATCCGCATAGTGGTGGTTTTGCCTGCGCCGTTCGGCCCTAAAAAACCTAGTATCTCTCCTTTTTGGGCGCTAAAGGTAATCCCATCTAGAGCGTTCACATTCCCGTAGCTCTTTGTAAGGCTTTTTACTTCAATCATCTTTAGAGTTCAATATAAACCATTGGTTTTAATAAGACCTCTCTAGCATTCTGTCAAGTTAGCGAGAGGTATTATCATTCACCCGTTTTAGCTATCTGTGGAAATAAAGCAACAGCCGGCACAAGCTGGAAACACATGCCGTTTTTTAAGATTTAGCCTAAACTCCCGCATCTTCTCACCGTTCCAGATATCTAGAAACCTCTTGCCGTCTCTTACACTGCCTACCGAGTAGTTTGAACATGGGAAAACCTCGCCATAAGCGGAAAGAACAGCCGTCGTCCACGGGCTGTAGCAGATTTTGTTAGAAAGGGTCATCCTGTTTTCATAAAGTGCTATTACATCATTAACACCTATACCGGGAGGCGTAATTCTGAGCTGTACGGCAGAATTTTTTGAATGCCTTTTCATCTCCGAGATACTTTCCTTTAAAATCTCGATATCGACCCCGCTGTCTGACTGCGGATATTTCTCCCAGTCCACCCTTCCGCCCATATCGTGCCTATCGGTATTCGGCATGCTGTAGTAGGCTATCGGATTAAAAATATCTACCCCTATATCTTCTGCTAGGCGGTAAAGCTCGATAAGCTGGCCTACATTATGCTTTGTCATAACGCATTTTAGGCCGATTACCGGAAACCGCTTCCCAAGCTTTTTCCTAGCTTTTACCAGATACCGGATGTTACTCACAATCTTCTCAAACGACCCAGGCACTTTTACTATTTCGTCGTGGACAGCCCCTATAGCTTCCAGAGATACCCCTACCGAGGCTACCCCATTGGAAAAAAGATTGGCACAGCCAAGCTCTGTCAGTTCGTCCGATTTTTCGTTGTCTAGAAGGATACCGTTGGTAACAATATAGCTTTTACGAGTGGTGGAGGCGTACCGCACCAGCTCCATAATGTCGCTACGCAAAAAAGGCTCGCCGCCTGTAAACATCACTATCCCGAACCGGCTGACCGAATCTATGGCAGACCTTATCTCCCCTGCCGTTAGCTCTTCGCCTTTTTTCTCGTTTAGGCGGGAGTCTTCCAAAAGGCCGAGAAACTGGCACATATTGCACCTAAAGTTGCACCTGTAGGTAAGCTCTATAAAAAGCGTCATAGGCCTAAACGCATACCCCTGCCCGAAAACATACGGCAGTTTCGCGTAGCTTTCGAGGCAGAAATTATAAAATTTGGAATAATCCATCACCTTGAAGAGTATATCCGTAAACTGCCTGCAACGGACGCACTGCGTATGGTAGAATCACGGTTGGTTCTTAAATTCTAAAAGTGGAGGAGTGTTTGATGCCAAAACCAACAGTAGCAGGTAAAAATCCGATAGTTCTCGATATGGAGCCAGGCACATATATCTGGTGCGGATGCGGGCTCTCTAAAGACCAGCCGTTTTGCGATAACGCGCACAAAGGAACAGAGTACGAAGGAACCGACGATGCCGCTATCAGCGTCGAAATAGATGAAGAAGGCAAAAAGCCGTGGTGTGCCTGCAAACAAACGCAGATGCGGCCGTGGTGCGACGGTACGCATACAAAACTCTGACCAGCTCTTTACCTGCTAATCTGGAAACATCATGGAACTTTTTAGAAAATTTAAAATCGGCAGAATCGTTTTAAAACCGAGCAAACCGCTTATAGCCGGAATACTAAACGTAACGCCAGATTCGTTCAGCGACGGCGGAAAGAATTTCAAAAAATCTACAGCTGTTAAATATGCCTTCGAGATGGAAGAAGAAGGCGCCGACATATTGGATATTGGCGGAGAGTCGTCGCGGCCCGGCGCGAAAATGATTTCGGTAAAAGATGAGATGCAAAGGGTAATCCCCGTTATAAGAGCTATCCGCAAAAAAAGCTCCATCCCTATTTCTATAGATACATACAAACCGGAAGTAGCAAAAGCGGCGATTGATGAAGGTGCCGATATGATAAACGACATAACAGGGTTTGCTGACGCAAAGATGGCAGAGCTTGCCGCGAAAACTAAAAAACCTGTAATTCTGATGCATATGAAGGGCAACCCAAGAACGATGCAGAAAAACCCACGCTATAAAAACGTAACAAGAGAGATTATAAGCTTTCTTAAAAAAAACGCGCGCAACCTTGAAAAACATGGAGTAAAGAACGTCATCATCGACCCCGGCATAGGCTTTGGAAAAAGTGTCAAACAGAACCTCGAACTCTTAACCAATATCAAAAAGTTCTCGGAGCTTGGCTACCCTCTGATGGTAGGCGCTTCCAAAAAATCGTTCATAGGAAAAATATCGGGAGCGGACGTAGATAAAAGGCTTGGCGGAACCTTAAGCGTCCATATTTTTTCTATTCTAAACGGAGCGTCGATAATACGGGTTCACGATATCGCTCCTCACAGGCAGGCGATAGATGTCGCGATGAAAATGGTCTACGGCAAGTAAATATAGACTGCCGCTTTATCTCTTAACGCTAAGCGTCTCCCTTATCTCTTTGGTTATATCTTCTATAACATCCCTATGGGCGGCAAGAATGCTTTTCCGCAAGATTTTCTCCGTTTTCGTAAGCCCGCACTGCTCATCAATAGTGTCAAAACCTTTTTCAATATCCATTAACAGACCCGAAAGCTTGGCGGTTACCTTAACCTCCAGAACTAGCCTTATTTTTGAAATAACATATTCAGCGGTTTGCCTATCAACCTTCCTCCTCAGTAAATCAGACAGTACGACATTTTCCTGTTGCAACTTGCCCCCCAGCAGATATCTATCGTCCAAGATATTCAAACCAAAATAGTGATTGCGATTATAGCACTAGATAGATTTTTTTCAATATAAAAATAGACACAACTGCCGAACGGGCTGTTGCCTAAATAGTTTTTGAACCGCTTAAAGGAAAGACTCGTCTTTCAACTTTTCCAAAACAGATATTTTAGCGGTGGGCGGTTTTAAGCAAAATCAAATTTATCGGATTCGGCAACAGTCTCTTTAGGTATCATCGGTAAAAACAGGCAGGATGACGACAGCTGTAAACGGCAGATTGCCGGTTATGAACAGCAGAAAAAATCTACCCCTTCCACAAAGCCATTTTTCAGAGCCTCTTGCCTTATAAGCTCCCTAGCTCCCCACGACGAGACCGCGGAAAGCAGAACCAAACCTTTGAACCTCTGCATATCTTCCATCGAATAAACAGGCTTCCCCAGTTTTGTGCCGCCTATCTTCAGGCGGTTTATATCCAAAAACGCCTCTATCTCCACCCCAAACTCCAGCAGTAGCTTGCCGAACATTCTGCCGGTTGTGCCGGCGCCTTGTATAACCACCTTGTTGCCGTTAAGCAGTTTGGAAAGGTAAAAAGCACGAACTTTAAGAAAATTTTTCTCTGAGTACCTCTCGGAGTTGCGTGTCAGCCTTTCTGGATGGTCGCGCCACTTTAAAAGCGGCTCTTTGAGCTTTGCCATCTTTATGCCGGCAAGCATCGCGCGGAGGTAGAAATCGTAATCCTCCGGCCAGCCGAAATCTTTATAGCCGCCGAGTTTTTCTACCACTTCCCTGCGCATCATTGCTGTCGGGTTTGGGATAGGACTTTCTACAAACATCTCCCGCTTTATATCTTCGGGAGTAAGGAGAGAGTTTATCCATTTCTCATACCGCTTATAACCGTCCATAACACCGCCTTCGGCAAACTTCTCCACCGCCGTGCCGACTATTCCTACATCAAGGTTTCTTTCCAAAAACTTGACCTGTAGCTCAAACCTTCTGGCATCGGCTATATCATCCGAATCTATACGGGCTATAAGGCCGCCGTCACATTTTGAAAGGCCGAAGTTCAGACAGTCTATAAAGCTCTCTCCTTCGAACCGGAATATTCTCATGCTTGAAAACCTGTTTCCAAACTCGGCTAGTATCGCCTGAGTGCTGTCGGTAGAAGCATGGTCTACCGCTATAACCTCGAAGTTCTTGTAGCTCTGAGAAAAAACCGATTCTAATGTTTCGGCTAGATATTTCTCGCCGTTCTTCACGGAAATAAGAAGCGATACAAAGCCGGATTCTCTTTTATTAACAAAAGTCATAGTTTTATCATCGCTGGTAATCTATCATAAACCTGTCTGTATATAGGGTAACTGTTACCGCTTTTATTTCTGGAGGAACGATGAAAGAACAGCTTGAAAAAGTGCTGGACGAAGTCCGGCCTATGCTTAGAAAAGATGGGGGCGACGTGGAGCTTATCGGCGTCAGCGATGACGGAGTGGTGCTGGTCAAATTGACCGGAGCCTGTTCCGGCTGTCCTAGCGCTTCTACAACTTTAAGGCTTGGAATAGAAAAAGCGATACTTGAAAAAGTGCCCGGCATAAAATCTGTTCAGGCGATAGGATAAAAAAAATGCAGGAAAAAATTAAAACAGCGCTTAAAAGCGTAAAATACCCCGGCTTCGATCAAGACATCATTACTCTTGGGCTTGCGGAAGAGTTCTCCGTTGACGGCAAAAACGTAATTGTAAAGATGAAAGCACTGCACGCGCCGGACAGCGTAAAAGAAACGGTAACAAAAAATATCGAAGACGCGCTTGTTACGCTGAACCTCGATGTAAAAGTAGAGTTTCCAGATGTTCCTCCAGCAGGTCAGCCGGGGCAACAGCAAGGCCCGCCTCCAAAACAGGAGATAAAAGGGGTGGCAAAGGTTATCCCAGTAGCAAGCGGCAAGGGAGGGGTGGGCAAATCTACCGTAGCTGTAAACCTTGCTATAGCTCTCGCCAAAGCCGGCAAAAAAGTAGGCCTGCTCGACCTCGATGTTTACGGCCCTTCCGTTCCAACGATGCTGGATATGCAAGGCCCTATACCGGCCGCCGATAACCAACGGCTCATGCCGCCGGAAAAATACGGCATTAAGGTGGTCTCTATCGGTTTTCTTATGGAAAAAGGAAAAGCTCTTATATGGCGGGGCCCTATGGCCGGCAAAATAGTGAAACAGTTTTTTTACGATGTAGAGTGGGGCGTACTCGACTACCTAGTGCTAGATATGCCGCCCGGAACCGGCGATGTACAGCTCACTCTCGCACAGTCGCTTCCTATGTTCGGCGCGGTTGTGGTTACCACCCCGCAGGATGTGGCGCTGGCAGACGTAGAAAAAGCTCTCAACATGTTCGAGCAGACCGAAACAAGAGTGCTTGGCATAGTAGAAAATATGGCGGGTTATCTATGCCCCCACTGCAACCACGAATCGCACATATTTGGAAGCGGCGGCGGAAAAAGAGAAGCAGACAAACGCGGAGTGCCTC
>JAJRYD010000053.1 GCA_024275955.1 Nitrospirota bacterium | reverse complement strand
TCCACGTCACTTTCAATTCTACTATTGGCATCAATCTTCTTTCCGTTTACTCTGTCCATGTTGACCTCCTTGCTATTTTTTGTTCTTTCTCAAACATATCTTAGCAGGTGAGGTCATACCTTAATTTCAACTAACTTTAGGCCAATTTCTCATTGATTATCATGAACAGCATAATTATGCGTATAATTTATTAGGTCTTAAAGATAAGAGAGAAAAAGAGATTGGACCTGCCTCAAATGGGAAAAGTCGCAATGCGATACTCGATTATAAAAAGGGAATAGCACAGGTTTTTAGTAATCTAGCTCAAAGAATGCATAAAGATGGGAAAATCATAGTTATTGCTGGTGATACACATAATTTGTATGGAGAGATTGCTAAAATGGCAAATCTAAAAGTTGAAGATGTTCTAAGAAGGCATGTAAATCGTAGGACAGGCAGGAGAGCAAGTGATTTTTATGAGTCTATCTTTATTTGGAAAAAAGCATAGCTTTCTTGGGTGAAATCGTGAGTTCAAAAAAAGAAGTAAAAAAGGCTATCAAAAGTGTTATTGCTGAACTTATGGACAGGGTAATAAGGAAGGTTTTAGTAGATGATCCTTTTATACCGGAAGAGCATAAATTTAAAAAGCCATTGTATGCTGCGCTAGTTCCTGATGAAATTTTTAAAGGCTCCCACTTCGAAAGAAGATTTACTACCCCATTCGGCAAAGTATGGGAAAAATTAGCTTGTGCTTCTGCTAAGCAAGGTCTTGGTGTTGGCATACTCGGACATAAAGTTGAGGGGATGGTAAAGAAGGAGCGTTTAAGAAGAATAGCAGAGGTGCTTAACAAATTAGAACATCCATCACGGGAAAGTGGCAGGCGCATGAAGCCTGATTGGGATTCTGAATTGAAGTACATATTAAAAGGTGGAGGAAGGAGCATACCTACAACTATAGTGTGTGATCTCTATGCGGAGGACAAGAAGAATGGCCGAAAATATGCGTTCGAGTTAAAGGCGCCACTGCCGAATAGCGATCAAACAAAAGTTAGTAAAGAAAAAATGTTAAAGCTTTATTCAATGGAGCCAAAAAAATTAGTCACGCATTTTATGCGTTACCTTATAATCCGTATGGTCGTAAAGAGGATTATGATTGGAGTTTTCCCAAGCGTTGGTTTGATATGTTAAATGATCCAGTCGTGCTGATAGGGGATGAATTTTGGGATATGATCGGTGGTAAGGGGACATATAAACTATTCGTTAATACGGTTAACAAAATGGGGCATGAGTATAAAGAGATTATTTACAGAGATTTTCTTGGAGTTATTCCCCCTGACGATAATAATGGTGGTCTTTAGGCAGAGATGTTACTAAGTCGAAATGTTTGCCGATACGGTCTGATATCCGCCTACAAAAGTGCTTTGGAGAAAAGCTCCGGGTCGAACCGCTGTAGGTCGTCGATTTTTTCGCCTATGCCGATAAATTTTACAGCTATTCCGGTTTCGTTTACGATGCCGACCACCGCTCCCCCTTTGGACGAGCCGTCTAGCTTGGTAAGCACAAGCCCCGTTACGTTCATAACGGCGTTAAACTCTTTTACCTGATTAAGCGCGTTTTGGCCTGTCGTGCCGTCTAGCACCAGCAAGGTTTCGTGCGGCGCAGACGGCATTTGCCGTGAGATGATTTTGCGTATCTTCGCCAGCTGGTCCATAAGGTTGGTTCTGGTATGCAGTCTTCCGGCGGTGTCTACTATTACGATATCTTTTTTACGGGCTATCCCTGCTTTCATAGCGTCGAACACCACCGCTGACGGGTCGGAATTTGGGTGATGTTTTACTATGTCGCACCCGACCCTATTGCACCATTCGGCGAGCTGGTCTACAGCGGCGGCGCGGAATGTATCGGCGGCGGCAAGTAGCACCTCCTTGCCTTCGTTTTTATAATAGTTTGCAAGTTTGCCTATTGTGGTGGTTTTGCCTGCTCCGTTTACTCCTATCATCAATATTACATGCGGTTTTTCGGCCATTTCTTCATCTTTTGCGGTAGATTTTACCGTTATCAGCTTTCTTATTTCCTTTGCGAGAAAAGGGCGTACCTCCTCCGGCTTGGTTAGTTCTTTGTTTTTGGCTCCTAGTCTTAGCGATTCCAGCAGTTGAGTAGTGGTAGGCATTCCTATATCGGCCATTATCAATGCTTCTTCCAGCTCTTCTAGAAGTTCGTCATCTATTTTGATTTTGCGTGTCGTCGCCTTGCCGATTTTTTCCAGCAGGGAGTTGTTTGTTTTTTGCAGTCCCTGCTTTAAGCGGGCAAAAAATCCTGCTTTTTCTTTTTCCATAATTTAGACAGTCTAGTCTGTTTCTTTCCGTATTAAAACGGGGTAGTATTGTTGGAACGCAATTTTATGTCGGTGGAAGGCTAGAAAGGTTGTATATGGTGGCTGTCCGGTCTGGCAACAGCAGTCTTTTGGGGTACTGTTTTCGTTTCGTTTTTCTTTTTTTATTCATTTTTTCTGCTAATACTCCATATTCGTCTGCCGAAAGCGTGTCGGTTTCCGGCGCCAAGAGAAAGTCGGTAAATCTGGTTGAGACGTTGAGGCCGCTACCTGGCCCATCGGTAAAGCCCGGGGCGGGGCTAAACGGTACGATAAATGAAAAGCGGAATAAAGGGGTAAGCGCAGGTAGGGCGGAGGCCCCACTAAAGAAGAAACTAAAAACGGCTCCTTCCGGCAGACATATAACGCTTAATTTCGAGGCGGCTCCCATTGGGGAGGTAATAAAGAATATCTGCGAATTGCTTGGTATCAACTATATTATCGAGAGCGGTGTAAAAGGCGTGGTCACTATAAGAACCCTTAACCAAATACCTCTTTCCAACGCTCTTACCCTTTTAGACCAGCTTCTTATTATCAACAATCTTACCCGTGTGAAAATAGGCAAATATTGGCGGTTTCTGCCGGCTGGCAAGGCGGTAACGGAACCGCTTCCGGTTTATATGGATGCTCCTGCTACGAGGTTTGTCGCAGAAGAGAGGTTCCAGATACAGATTCTCACTTTTAATTATATTTCCGCCAAGCAGGTGGGGGACATTTTAAAGCCGTTTCTCTCTAAAAACGGTTCTATTAAAATTCTTGCCCGCTCCAACATGGTGATATTGGTAGAAAGAGGAGTGAAACTTGTAGAGGTGCTGGATCTTGTTCGGGCATTGGATGTCGATTCGCTTGATACTATGCAGGTAAAACTTTTCGAGCTGGACAACGCTTTTGCCAATGAAGTGGTTATGGAGCTAAACAGCATTTACTCCGCTATGGGCTATATAAGCAAAGAACCGGACACAGGGATAACCTTTCTTCCTCTGGAAAGGATAAACGGTGTGCTTATGGTAAATCCGTTTCCTAACCTTTACCCTTCTATAGATTCGTGGGTGTCAAGGCTTGACGCAGGCCCGGGGGAAACGGAAGAGATAACGACATTTATATACAAGGTGCAAAACGGCGATGCCGTTGCCCTCGCGCAGATACTGGAACAGCTTTACTCGGATGGAAGAGGCGGTTTATCTACAGCTTCATCTACCGCCAAGAGAAAAGGGGAGGCTAAACGACAAGCAAGGACGGGAACGACAGCAGTTCCGTTTGAAGGATCGTTGCAGATAATAGCCTACAAAGATACGAACTCCATAATCATCCGCACATCACGAAGAAACTATCCCGGCATACTAGATACGCTCTCTAGGCTGGACGAGATGCCACAACAGGTTCTTATAGAAGTTCTTATTACCGAGCTGACGCTTTCCGACAGTTTCGAGTTCGGCTTTGAATGGGCGATGAGAAGCGAAGCGGGTAAAGCGTATGGCGCTCTTAATTCCGGCGGTCTAAGGTCTACAGGTGATACAGGTTCGGTAGCCGGCAACCTTAGAACATCGGCTTTTAACCCTGTCGGCAATGCTACAGGCCTTTCTTTTTTTACACGCCCGTCGGATAACGTGATGGCTGTTTTGCGCACGCTAGCGGAAGATTCGGTTCTTGATGTTCAGGCTTCGCCGATTTTGATGACAAGCAACAACAAGCCTGCGTCGATAGATATTACCAACGAAGTGCCTATCTCCACCACCTCCGAATCGCAAGGAGGAACGATAACGCAGAACATACGGTATAAAAGTGTCGGTATTAGGCTTTCGGTAACGCCGAAAATAAACGAAGATAAGTTCGTCTCTCTTGATATAAATCAGGAGATAAGCCAGATAGACGATACGCGTACCGCGCAGTTTGTCGACGCGGTGCCTCTGCTTCGCCGTCAGGCAAAAACCAGCGTCGTGGTAAAGGATAAGCAGACGCTCATAATAGGCGGAATGATAAATAAACAAAAAGGCAACAGTAACGCAGGGGTTCCGTTTGTCTCTAAAATACCGATAATAGGGTGGTTTTTTAGTAGTAAGAAAACCAGCGAGAACAAAACCGAAATACTGATTTTCATCACTCCGCATGTAGTTTCTTCTCCCGAAGACGGCAAAAATATTACCGAAGAGTTTCAAAAGAAGATACAGAATCTTAAAATGACTGTTAAAGCTGGTAAAGGTAAGTTATTGGTAAACAAGATAAAACGATCGAAAGAGAATCTTAAGGAAAAGCCGGTAATGTGAAATGAGGTTTTGTTTATCTTTAAAGTAGAGTAAGAGCATGGGAGGCTGTTCCGCTGGAGCGTGGAGCTAAAGCAAGGCTTTGTATAACTAAGAATTTAGCCAAATATGCGGGGAAAGTGCTGGATTTGGCCAAAATCGGTTTGACATCCGAGCCGAATAATGGAAAAATACCGCCTTGCAAATATAAGAATGAATGGAGGACTGGCTTGCCCGGGTGCTTAACCCCAAATCACAACTTCCGCTAAACCCCGTAAAACTTGGTAACGGACGAACATCTAAATGTACATGGAGATTATTTAAAAAGTGTCGCTTGATATTGCAGAATTGAAAAAGAAGACGGTAAACGAACTTACCAGCATAGCAAAAGATCTTAAGATAAGCGATCACGGCGGACTTAAGAAACAGGAACTGATTTTCAAGATACTCGAGTCCCAGCCCAAGAAGGAAGGGGCGATTTATGGCGAGGGGGTTCTTGAGATACTGCCTGATGGTTTCGGGTTTTTAAGGGCGCCTACCTCCAGCTATCTTCCCGGCCCTGACGATATGTATATCTCTCCTTCACAGATAAGAAAATTCGACCTGCGTACCGGCGACACCGTCTCCGGCGAGATACGGCCCCCAAAAGACGGGGAGAGATATTTTGCCCTTTTAAAAGTTGAAAAGATAAATGGCGATGAGGCAAGTGCCGAGGTGGCGCGCCCGCTGTTTGATAACCTTACTCCCCTTTACCCCGATGAGAGGTTTACCCTCGAATCAAAAAGTGGAGATATCTCGATGCGGCTTATGGACCTTATAACGCCGATAGGCAAGGGCCAACGTGGTCTTCTGGTCGCGTCACCCAGAACAGGCAAGACGATGTTGCTTCAAGGCCTTGCCAACTCGATCGCGGAGAACCATCCAGAAGCTATTCTGATAGTTCTTTTGATAGATGAGCGCCCCGAAGAGGTTACCGATATGGCCCGCTCCGTTAAGGGAGAGGTGATAGCCTCGACATTCGACGAACCGGCGCAACGCCATGTGCAGGTAGCCGAAATGGTTATCGAAAAAGCAAAAAGGCTCGTAGAGCATGGAAACGATGTCGTTATACTCCTCGATTCGATAACCCGTCTTTCGCGCGCCTACAATACCATCGTCCCGCCAAGCGGCAAGGTGCTTTCCGGCGGCGTAGATTCTAACGCTCTCCAAAGGCCGAAAAGGTTTTTTGGTGCCGCCCGTAACGTGGAGGAAGGCGGGAGCCTTACGATTATCGCCACCGCGCTGGTAGAGACAGGTAGCAGGATGGACGATGTTATTTTTGAAGAGTTTAAAGGAACAGGCAACATGGAGGCGCACCTTGAAAGGCGGCTTGCCGACAGAAGAGTTTTCCCCGCTATAGATATTACACGTTCAGGTACCAGAAAAGAGGAGCTTCTATATTCCAGCGAAGAGCTTGCTAGAATATGGCTATTGAGGAAAGTGCTTCAGCCTATGGACTCTATAGAGGCTATGGAGCTTTTACAGGATAAAGTAAGACAAACCAAAACCAACGCCCAGTTCCTCAAGGCGATGGCAACAAGTTAAAAGGGAGAGAAAATGAAAAAGGGAATTCATCCAGAATATGTTGACGCGAAGATTATTTGCGGTTGCGGGCATGTGTTGGAAACAAAAGCTGTCACCGCCGAAATAAAAGTAGATATCTGCTCGAAATGCCATCCTTTTTATACAGGCACGCAAAAGCTTGTAGATACCGCCGGACGTGTGGAGAAGTTCCGCCAAAGGCAGGCGAAAAAGGCGGCGGCATCCAAATAGTTTTGCTTTGGGAGGTTTTTAAAGCTTCCCGTCATTTTTAGAGTTGGGAGAAGCTATGCGCATCGGTTATTCAGACAAGCCCTCCCACAGGCTCAACAACCACCCCTTCTAGCTGGGCTTTTTTCATGTTCGAAAAACTTAAAGATATAGAAAAACGTTATCAGGAGATAAGCGAACTGCTTTGCAAGCCGGAAGTTATTTCCGATCAGGAACGTTTTAAGAGCCTCGGCAAAGAGCAGTCGAACCTGCACGAGCTGGTAGCAGTTTATGGCAAATATCAAAAAGCAAAAGATGCCTTCGACGAAAATCTTTCAATAATTAACGACGGCTCCGACCCTGAGCTTTGCGAGCTAGCGCGAGAGGAAAACGATGAGCTTAAAGAAAAGATAGACAGGCTTGAGGAAGAACTAAAAGTTTTGCTTATACCAAAAGATCCCGATGACGAAAAGAGTTCCATTATAGAGATAAGAGCCGGCACCGGCGGGGAAGAAGCTTCACTTTTTGTTCTTGATATTTTTCAGATGTATGAGCGCTACGCTCTTTCTAAGGGGCTGGAAATGGAGACGCTTTCCTTAAGCGAAGCGTCGGCCGGCGGCCTTAAAGAGGTTATAGCGTCTGTTGCAGGGAAGAATGCTTACGGCCTTTTCCGCTATGAGAGCGGCGTCCATAGGGTTCAGCGCGTACCGAAGACCGAAACTCAAGGAAGGGTGCATACCTCTGCCATAACTGTAGCGGTTTTGCCGGAAGCAAAAGAGTCGGAGGTGCATCTAGATATGTCGGATATAAAAATAGATATATACCGTTCAAGCGGTCCCGGCGGGCAGTCGGTAAATACTACCGACTCGGCGGTAAGGATGACGCATATCCCTACCGGAATAACAGTGTCGATGCAGGACGAAAAATCGCAGATGAAAAACAGGGCAAAGGCGATGAAGGTTCTCCTTTCCCGCGTGCAGAAACATTTTAACGACATAGAAAAAAGCAAGCAGGATGCCGACAGGAAAGATATGGTTGGCTCCGGCGATAGAAGCGAGCGGATAAGAACGTACAACTTCCCGCAAGGGCGCGTTACCGACCATAGGATAAACCTTACCCTTTACAGTTTAGCTTCTACTATGCTGGGAGAGCTGGACGAACTGGTTGACAGCCTGAGACGAGCGGCAAACGCAAAGGCTATGCTGGCAAACGCCGAGAGTAAAAGCAGTGGCTAAAACAGCCGGCAGAGCTTCCATTAAAGAGCTTATAAGAGAGGGCGCTGGAACCCTTTCCAAAAGTTCGGATAGCCCAAGGCTAGATGCCGAAGTTCTTCTGGCGTTTGCGAAGGGGGTAGAAAGGGAGAAAATTTTACTCACTCCGACGATAGATATTTCCCCTGATGAAGTGGAAAGGTTTATCGGCCTAATTGAAAGAAGAAAAAACTTTGAACCGATTTCCTACATGACAGGCAAAAGAGATTTCTATAAATCTGTGTTTGAAGTGGACAGGTCTGTACTTATACCGCGTCCCGAAACGGAGGAGCTGGTTGAGCTGGTGCTGAAAAAGTTCGACAAAGAGAGTATCGAACTGCTCGATGTCGGCACAGGTTCCGGCTGTATCGCCTTATCGCTGGCGCTCGAACGGCCGGAATGGAAGATTACCGCCACAGATATATCTGCCGAGGCGTTGGAAGTTACTTACCGCAATGCCGTAAGCCTCGGCGCGGAAAATGTAAAGCTTCTTGAAGCAGATATTTTTGATGGGCTGGATGGAGCTTTTTTTGATGTTATCATTTCTAACCCGCCATATATATCTCTAAAGGAGAAAAAATCGCTTCCGGTTGACGTGAAAGGATTTGAACCGCACCACGCTCTTTTTGCAGAGAACGATGGTCTTGCGGTTTTAGAAAAGCTGTTGGCTGGAGCGCCGGCTCGCCTTAAGAAGGGAGGCATGCTTTTTTGCGAGATAGGTTTTGACCAAAAGGGTAGGATAGAATCTGTGGTGGATAGTGCTATATGGAAGAGGGTGTCGTTTAAAAATGATATGCGCGGTATGCCGAGGATGCTAATCGCGGAGCTTAAGTAGTTGGATAAGATTGTAATTACCGGCGGCAACTCTCTTGAAGGCGAGATACCTATTGCCGGAGCCAAGAATGCCGCTCTTCCGGCGTTCGCGGCGACGCTTCTTTGCCCTGGCGAGTTTAGGCTTTCCTCCGTGCCGGATCTTGTTGATATCAATACTACGGTATCGCTTCTAAAAGAGTTCGGCGCCGTAATAAGCAAGAGCTTGCCGAATGTTTATACGGTTAACACGGAAAAGCTTTCCGATGTTGTCGCCTCCTACGACTTGGTGCGGACTATGCGTGCATCTGTTCTTGTGCTTGGCCCTCTGCTCGCAAGGAGTGGCAAGGCGAAAATATCATTGCCGGGCGGATGCGCCATAGGCGAACGCCCCATCAATCTGCACCTTAAAGGATTCGAAGCGCTAGGTGCCAAAATAAAGCTGGAGCATGGATATGTCAACGCCGAGACACCGGACGGACTTCATGGAGCCAAAATAGTTTTCGATATAGTAACAGTAACAGGCACCGCCAACGTTATGATGGCGGCTACCGCCGCGAAGGGCGAAACGGTTCTTGAAAATTGTGCGCGAGAGCCGGAACTGGTTTTCCTTGCCAAAATGCTCAACAAAATGGGAGCCGATATAAAGGGAGCCGGCACGCATCGAATAATAATAAACGGCGGTAGCGAACTCAAGCCGGTTGATATAGGCATAATGCCAGACAGAGTGGAGGCTGGAACTTTTCTCGCCGCCGCCGCTATTACCGGCGGACATCTTAAGCTGACCGGATGCGCTCCAAGAGATATGGAAGTGGTAACGGAAAAACTTAAAGAGACCGGATGCGAAATTTCCGAAGGCGATGACTGGGTCGAAATAAAAGGGCCGAAACGGCCATTGCCGGTAGACATAGAAACAGCCCCGCATCCGGGGTTTCCGACAGATATGCAGGCTCAGCTTATGGCGGTAATGAGCATTGCCGATGGCCCGTCCGTTATCACCGAAACGATTTTTGAAAACCGCTATATGCATGTAGCAGAAATGAGGCGTATGGGGGCCGATATAACCTTAAAAGATAAAAACGCTTTTGTAAGAGGGAAGATATCTATCTATGGTGCCAGTGTAATGGCGACCGACCTTCGCGCGAGCGCGTCGCTTGTCGTCGCCGGACTGGTAGCCGATGGCATAACGGAACTTCGCAGAGTTTATCATCTTGATAGAGGCTACCAAAGAATAGAGGAAAAGCTCCAAAAGGTTGGCGCCGATATTAAAAGGGTATCCGGCTAAAGCAGGCTTCATGGGCATTACGGAACTTCCTTTCGGTTTCCCGGGCAAAGTTTATAGAAGCCCTATGCCGTTCGGCTATTTCGATATAGATGGTACTGTCTATTCCGAATACAGGGAAGCCGGCATAGATGTAATAGTTTTGCTTAACGGGGAGTCTGAGTACAAAGAGTCTACCGGACGAGACCTGAAAAAAATCTACATAGACGACGGGTATCATGTCCTCCACCTCCCGATACGAGATTTTAGTGTTCCTTCGTTGGCCGATTTTGAGCCGGTAATCGAGAAAGCTATAGAGCTTGCTAAAGGAGGCAGTAATGTCGCGGTGCATTGCCACGCCGGGGTTGGGCGCGCCGGCCTTTTTCTTGGAGTAATGGCTAAAAGAGAGCTTGGGGTCTCCGGTCAGGAGGCTATTAGATGGGTGCGCTCCTATCTGCCGGGCGCTATACAGGGCGAGCTTCAGGAACGGTTTGTAATAGACAATTAATATCGCCTCCGCTCTCTTTTTTTAGTTTATTTACAAGTAGAAACCTTCGCTCCGCAATTCTGCTAATATAGTTGCCATGGATAGGGGTAAAACAGCGGTGGTACTGCTCGCCGCGGGGGAGGGGAAGAGGATGGAATCCGATACCCCAAAGGTACTGCACCATTTGCGCGGCGAATCGCTTATAAGGCTGGTGGTCGATTCTGCTAAAACCGTCAACCCTGAAAAAATTGTGGTTGTCGTTGGTCATGGCGCAAAGATGGTAAAAGAAGAGCTAAAAAGTGAAAAGAGCCTTTCGTTCGTTTTGCAAAAGGAACAGCTCGGCACGGCGCATGCCGTTAAGCAGGCTGGGCCGGAGCTTAAAAGCTTTTGCGGTTCCGTTTTTATTTTATGCGGAGACGTTCCTTTAACAAAACCTGCTACATTAGCGAAAATGCTTAAGGCACATATAGAGGGAAACGCGTCTATAACTCTCTTAAGTGTTGATATGGACGAGCCAGCCGGTTATGGAAGGATAATAAGAGACTCTTCTGGCAATGTTCTTCAAAACATTGAAGACAAAGACGCGAATAACGAACAGAAAAAGATAAAAGAGATAAACGGCGGTATATATGTTTTTGATTCGGAATTTCTTTTTGGACTGCTTGGGGAGGTCTCGCGCGATAACGCTCAAGGTGAGGAGTACCTGCCCGACCTTATCGGGATAGCTGTATCTGCCGGCAGAAAAGTTTTGGCCTTAAAGCTTGATGACCCGTTGGAGATACACGGAGTAAACCGGCCGGAAGATTTAAAAAAGCTTGAAAATATTTTGAAGATTTTAGAAGAAAAAAAGGGAAGAGCATGTCGGGTCTAGTTGGGTATATAGGACGGCAGGAAGCAAAGCCTGTGATACTTGATTCGCTTGAAAGGCTTGAATACCGTGGTTACGATTCTGCCGGTCTTGGCATAATCTCCGGCGGCGCGCTAAAGGTTTTTAAAACTATCGGAAGGCCTGTTAACCTCGCCGAAAAGATTTCCAGTAAGGAGCTTGACGGCAAGATAGGCATAGGACATACCCGCTGGGCCACGCACGGCAAGGTGACTATAAAAAACGCTCATCCGCTTGTTGTTGGCTCCACTGCCGTTGTGCATAATGGGATATTGAAAAATGCCGCTAGGCACAGGGCGGAGCTTAAGAAGAGCGGGATAAAGTGCAAATCCGATACCGACTCGGAGATAATTCCACATCTTATAAACCTTAACTGGAAGGGAAATCTGCTTGACTCGGTTCTTTCGGCAGTCAAAGAGCTGGAAGGGGGTGCTACCTTTTGCGTGATATCCGCAGATGATCCAGACACTCTTGTCGCGGTTAGAAAAGGCAATCCTCTTGTCGTAGGGCTTGGCGAGGGAGAGCAGATAGTAGCGTCGGACGCGACGGCGCTGGCACCTTATACCGACAGGGTTGTTTTTTTACGCGACGGCGAGATAGCGGTGCTTTCGCATGAAGGCGTACAGCTTATTGATTTCGATGGGAACGATCTGGAAAATTTACCGCAGAAAATATCGTGGGGCGCGATAAGCTCGGAAAAAAGGGGATACCGTCATTTTCTTTTAAAGGAGATAGTGGAGTCTCCCCGCGCGGTGAGAGAGACTGTAGCCAAGTCGCTTCCTATCTCTGCCGAACATATCACGCCCGATGATTTTTCTTTTCCAGATGTCGGCAAGCCGGAGAGGGTTATCTATTTCGGAAGCGGTTCTTCTTACTATGCCGCGAATATAGGGCAGATGCTTTGCGAATCAATAGCGGGAGTTTCGAATACAAGCAAGGTTGCTTCGGAGTATCGTTATGGAATGGGAATGGTAGAAAAAGACGCGCTTTATGTTGCCATTTCGCAGTCCGGCGAATCGCTTGACACCATAGAGTCGGCCAGAATTGTTGTAAAAGCCGGCGCGAAGCTTATGTCTATTACAAACAACGAATCCAGCTCACTAGCTCGCCTTGCTCATTACCCTTTAATAACACAGGCAGGGCCGGAGGTTTCCGTTGTCTCCAGCAAAACTTTTAGCGCGACCATGATGGCGCTTGTACTGCTTGCTTTCCATCTCGGGAAGGAAAACGGCAACCTGAGCGTGGATGACCAGCAAAAATTGATTGACGACATAAGAAGCATTCCAGAAAAGATGGAGATTACCATCGCGGAGGAAACACTGCTTAGGCGTTTGGCGGAAAAGTGTTTCACGCACCGTTCGTTTTTTTATGTAGGAAGGGGGCTTTTGTACCCTGTTGCTCTTTACTCCGCCCTTCTAATGAAGGAGGTAGCGAACGGTCATGGCGAAGGGCTTCTTGCCGGCGAGATAAAACATGGCTCGATAAGCCTTATAGAAAAGGGTAGCCCGATAATGTTTTTCGCCAATCATGGGTTTATGATAGGTCAGCTTTTAGAGGATATGGACGAGCTTAAAGCAAGGGGCGCGGAACTAATAGCGATTGGGCGCGAAGGCATCGTCGAGGTGGCAGAGCATTGTGACAACCTTATTACTGTTCCATCAACAGATGGCCGTCTATCGCCGATGTTGGCGATTGCTCCGGCCCAGCTTTTTATATACTATCTAGGGTTATATAACAGGAAGGACGTTGACCGTCCACGCAATATAGCAAAAAGCGTCACCGTGTGACGCGTATCTAAGGAACTGGACTGAAATGAAAGCATTAATTTTAGCGGCTGGCGGCGGGAAAGATATGGCCCCGTTTTCCATTACAAGACCAAAGCCGATGCTCCATGTCGCCGGCAGACCTATTCTTCACCGCACTTTTCAGATGCTTCGGGGGTCTGGTTTTAGCGATGTCTCGCTTATTAGGGGGCCTCATGGCGACACGATTCGAGAATATTTCGGCAGTGGAGAAAGTATCGGCGTTAACATAAATTATATTTCCCAGAAAAAACAGGATGGAATAGGTAAGGCGGTACTGCTTGCCCGTCAAAGCTTTTCGCCCGGGGAACATTTCATTCTCATATATTCGGATGTCGTTACCGATGAAAATATTATTTCTTCGGTATTGCAGACTTTTGGCTACTCTGGTTCTCCTACCGCGGGGATAGTGCTACCGCCGTCCGCTTCACCATCTTTTGGCAATGTTTATCTTGATAAGAGCATGAGTATTACGAAAATTGTCGAAAAGCCGACGAAGAAGAACACCGGCAACTACGTCCTTGCCGGGATTTATGTTTTGCCGTACAGTTTTTTCGCCATTCTTGAAAAAGCGAAGGGAGATATGGTTAAGGCGTTTGCCAAGCTGATTAAAAGTGAAGGTATGAAGGCATCTATATGGGAAAAGGGATGGGTAGATATCGGATATCCGTGGGACATCCTAAATGCCAATAGAATAATAATGGACACATGGAACAGCTCTTCGGTACACAAAGATATATCTGTAAAAGATGCCAAGATAAAAGGGCCTGTGCATATTGAAGAAGGCGTCGAAATAAGATCCGGCGCCATTATACAGGGGCCTTCGTTTATCGGCAAAGGAAGCTATATAGGCAACAATGTTCTCATCCGAAAATACAGCTCTCTTGGTCCCAACTCGGTGATAGGTTTTGGCGTGGAGCTGAAGAACTGTGTGTTTTTTGGTCATTCGCGCGTCGGCCGTCTTTCCTATGTCGGCGATTCGGTGGTTGGCAAGGATGTTGACATAGGTTCTGGGACTATGACGATAAACCAGAATATGGACGGTTCCAGCATAAAGGTGAAGGCTAACGGTTCTTTAGTAGACAGCGGCATGGAGAAACTGGGAGCTTTTATAGGGGATGGTTCGGTTCTTGGAAGCGGGCATAATATCTGCGCGGGATCGGTAATCAAGCCGGGCGTAATGATTCCCAATCACTATACCTATCCCAAAGGCTCTAGATAATGTGCGGTATCAGCGGGGTAGTCTCCGCCGAAGATGTATCGCTAAAACTTAAAGACAGCATCCGCAACCTTGAGTACCGCGGCTACGATTCCTGCGGTATCGCGATTGTCAATGGAGCCGGCACGGTTGTTAAAAAAAATATAGGCTACGTTAATGATGTCGCGGAGAAGGAGGCGTTCTCCGATGTTTCTGGGCTGACAGGGATAGCTCATACGAGATGGGCCACGCATGGCAGAGTGACCAAGCCCAACGCCCATCCGCATAGCTGTTGCGAAGGCAAGATAGCTGTTGTTCATAACGGAATTATAAATAACCATCTCAAGCTTAAAAAAGAACTTTTGCAAGCCGGCCATTCGTTCATCTCCGAAACCGACTCTGAGGTTGTCGCGCACATTATAGAAGACGGAATCAAAAGACACGGATTGGATTTGGAAGATGCCTTTGTTTCCGCCCTTCATAAGCTAGACGGAACGTTTGCTATCGCTATGGTATCTGGCGATACTCCCGGCAAAATTTTTTGCGGTAGGCACGAAAGCCCTCTCATTATAGGGGTAGGGGAAAACGAAAATTATATAGGCTCCGATTTTAACGCCTTCATAGAGTTTACCAAGAACGCCGTTGTTCTGGATGACGGGGAGTACGCCGTCGTTTCGAACGAGAGCTATTCCGTAAAGAAAATAAAAGACGGCGATTACATCTCGAAAAGCATAACCGTCATAGAGTGGGATAAGGAGATGGCCCAGAAGGGCGGTTTTCCTCACTACATGCTAAAGGAGATACACGAGCAGTCTGATACGATAAGCAATGTTCTGGAAATACCGGAACCAGAGATAAAAGCGATAGCCTCTGCCATGCTTGATGCCGACAATATATATCTGATGGGTGTCGGCACGACATACTATTCGGCTTTGGTGGGGCAGTATTACCTTGCCTCTACGGCAGGGGTAATGGCTTATGCCGTCAGCTCCGATGAGGCTCTTGAAGCTGTTCCGATAAAAAAGGGAGACTATGTTATCGCTATCTCGCAGTCTGGCGAGACTTACGATACTTTGCGTGGCCTTCGGTACGCAAAAAAGAACGGAGCAAAAACAGCCGCTATAGTCAACGTGGTAGGCTCTTCGATGTCGAGGCTTGTTGATTCTGTAATAATGCAAGGTACCGGCCCGGAAATTTGCGTCGTTAGCACCAAAGTCGCTACCGCCCAGATGGCCACGCTTATAAGGGTAGCTATAGAGGCGGGGGTTCTATCCAAAAAGATTACCTTAGCCAAGAAAAAGGAGCTGTTAAAGCATCTTAAATCTTTACCAAAAGCAGTTTCCGATTTTCTTAATGAACATTCAGGGTTTGTGCATTCTCTTGCCAATAGACAGGCCGATTATGATAGATGGCTTTATCTTGGAAGGGGCGTTTACTACCCTGTCGCTTTGGAAACCGCCCTAAAAGTTAAAGAGGTTGCGTACCATCATGCCGAGGGGATGCCGGCCGGTTTTTTGAAGCATGGCACGATTGCGCTGATAGACGAAAAAATACGGTCGATGGTGTTTGTTCCGCCTGTCGCGGAAAAGGAGATATATAAACTTACCATAAGCGCCATAGAGGAGATAAAGGCTAGAGGAGGCACGGTAGCCGCTTTCCATTCTTCGGATTCGCTTGCCAAGTCGGGGTTGCTTGACGACCAGCTACAACTTCCCAAAACCAATCCTTTCATAGCGCCGATCTTAATGCTGGTAGCAGGCCAGCTCTATTCGTATTTTGTCGCCACCACTCTTGGCCGCAACGTGGATAAGCCGAGAGCCTTGGCCAAATCTGTTACCGTAGCGTGAGGCGCAGAGAGATTAAAAGAGTTCAAGGTACCGACGGCATTAGAGGCAGGGTAGCTTCGTCTGCCGGCTTTTCATCCGGGCCGCTGGAAACGTTTTTGGAACACGAAGTTCTTACCGAGCAGTTTTTCGAGCTTTATTGCTATTGCCATGTTAAAGACCTTATAGAGCGCAACCTTATGAAAGAGGGCGACGAGGTTCTTATAGGCTGGGATTCGCGGGATAGAGAAGGCTTTTACACATATAGCGCTGTTGCCGGCATCGCTAAGGCTGGGGGAACTCCCGGTCTCCTTGGCGTTATACCGACACCCGGAGTAGCGCTTGCGCTTGTAGAAAGAGAGGCGGCGACAGCTTTTATGATTACCGCGTCGCACAACCCAAAAGATCAAAACGGGATAAAAATTTTTCTAAAACCCAGCGGCATGAAGATGCTACCGGAAGATGACGAACAGCTTACCGAAAAAATTCTGGCAACAGACTACTCGGAACTAAAAAAAACGAACAAAAAATATCCGCCGAGAGAGAGATACAATAGCTGTCGCGAGATGTTCATAGAGTTTCATAAAAACCGTTTAAACAGTCTTGTCGATGACGTTTCCATCTTTTCCAATGTGGTGCTGGTTGTTGACTCTGCTCATGGAGCTACCGCTGGAATCTCCCAGCATGTTTTTCGTGAGGTAGGGTTTTCTGATGTGGTAGAGGTCGCTGTAGAGCAGAACGGAAATATAAACGAAAACTCCGGCGTGGCGCTACTTGAAGGGGTAAAGGAGATACCTTTGAGCAGTCTTGCCGAAAACCGTAAGCTGGCGGAGCATAAGCTTGTAAAACAGATGGCGACAGAAATCGAAGATATGAAAGAGGCTATCTTCTCTGGAGAGCGTCAGCTTATAGGTGTTACGTTTGATGGTGACGGCGACAGGTTTTTTCTTCTTGCTTTTAATCCTACGGCCGAAACTTTTTACATTCTGTCAGGCGATGAATGCGCGGCGCTTCTGGCGGAGTATCTTATAAAAACGGAGCCGAAAAAGTATCGAGGCTCGCTTTTTGTACATTCGGTAGAGAGCGATATAAATGTGTCGCACCATGTAGCGTCGCTTGGGTTTAAACCTATGATGACCGGCGTTGGCGATAAATGGATTTTGCAACAGGCGATTGCGCAAGGCGAAAAATTTGGGATAGGGTGCGAGGAAACGGGACACAGCATACATGGCGGCTTTACTTTCGGCAAAGCGCGGGGGGATAACGGCAGGCTCTTTTTTGCCGGCAACGGGCTTAAAGGTGCCGTCAATACTCTTGTAGCTATTAAAAAACTTGGGGGCGGTAAAACGTCTGCCGAGTTTTGGCAGATGCTAAAAGAGCCGTTTGAGCCGGGGTTTAAAAAAACCGCCTATTCGTATTATGTTAACAAATCTCTTTTTTGCAGAGACAGTAAAGTGTGGGAAACAGTTGAGAATATAGTTAGAGAACAGTTTGCATCTACCGCTTCTGATAGGCTTTCTCTTTTGGTAGAGACTATGGAATCTGAGCCGGATATGCTCTACATGCTTATCAAAAATTCTTCCGGCACTACGGCAGGTTCTATATTCATAAGAAATTCAGGCACGGAAGATAAAATAGGGGTGAGCGTGAGAGGTGCGTTAGACTTAAAATCACTGCTGGAGAAAGTAGCGGACGCGGCGGTTCTTTGCTTGATGCAGAGCATGAAGAACGTTGACAACCAGATGGCAGAGGCCGAGAAAGCTTTGCTTGCATCTATAACGGCAGGTGACGGTGTAGCCGAGATGGTGGACGGGGTAAACTACTCCCGTCTGTTGACAGAGATGGAAATAAAGCAGAGACTCATTAAAAGAAAAAACGAAAATTATATGCTTACCGAGTTAGGGAGAAAATTGATTGGCTGATATTCCAAAAGCGGAAGAGCTTTTCCCGGAGCTTGGCGGTTACGAGCATAGGGCTATCTTTGCCGGCGCGGAAACCGTATGGGGGGTGTTGCCGCGCATACGCTCTTACATCGCAAAATTTTTAAAAAGTAAGAAGGCTGTCTCAAGCTTGCCGGACGGTCTTGAATATCTTGGCACTGCCGGCAATGACGGCAAGCTTATCTGCCGGAAACCGTTATCGCTAAAAGAAGATATTTACTGCGGCGAGCTTGATATTTTTATAGGTGCTGGAACAAAAATAGAACCGACCGCGCTTATAAGCAGGTTTGCTATTATCGGCAGAAACTGCGACGTACGGCATGGCGCCTACCTGAGGGGCGAGATGATAACGGGCGACCACTGTACGCTTGGACATACCACAGAGATAAAGAGTTCGATAATTATGAACCATACCGAGATGGGGCATTTTAATTACATCGGCGACTGTATACTAGGTTCTTATGTAAATATCGGAGCCGGCACCAAGCTTGCCAACCTGAAGTTTCGTTCAGTAAAAGCGAAGAAAGCTCTGGAGTTCCCCGAGATAGAATTTATGAACGACGGAGAAAAAATAAAAACAGGCCTTTCAAAACTGGGAGCAGTTATCGGCGACTATTGCGAAACCGGATGCAATTCCGTTTTGTCGCCGGCGGTAATACTTGGGGCGGAGTGCTGGGTTTACCCGAACTGCACGGTACCATCGGGCGTTTACAAGCCGAAAAGCTTTATAGCGCCCGACTCACTGAAGCCAAAGATAAGACATCTTCCTAAGTAGCCTAGTAGCTATGGCTTACCTTTCCTTAGTCTAGTAATTAGTACCCATCGGCTATCGCCAGGTTTTTTTACATTCCCAGTGGATCCATCCATTAACGCTAGTTTTTGTTATAAATATCGCCGCTCTAGACGGTGAGCGGAACCGTTTGTTGAAAAGTAGGAGAGTGCCATTATCCACTTTTGCCTCATAGTGTTTCCTTTGTATGACATTCTGAATTCGGTTCCATGCGGAAACTCAATCCCTTTTGAAATCCATGCTCCATTGCTTTTCGTCAAAGGTTCTTGTTCGTTTTTGGCAGGTAGCTGTAAAAGCTTTCTTAAAACATCGTTCTCCGTTTCCTCTTCCGAGGAGCGCATATTTGTCAATGCCTTGTAGACTTCAAAATCAATTTCTATCTTCATTATTCCTCTTAATGCTAAAACAACTATCTGTCTATTTAAGCTAAATATACTATAGCAAAATAGTGTTATCAGGAAAAAGTTTTAGTTAAGTCAAAGGGAAGGATTTTAAGAGTCGGTTTCCTTGGTTCGATTATTTCAGTAGATCAGGGTACACCACATATATCGCATTATCGCGAATGGAGATTTATGTTATGCCGCTATCTATAAGACTGGATCCTAAGACCGAAAAAAAGCTCGAAAAGCTAGCGAAAAAAACGGGGCGAACGAAAAGCTGGTACATCAGACATGCAATAGACGGCTACATAGAAGAGTGGGAGGACTATCACATCGCTATCTCAAGGCTTGAGAGCGAAAAGGGAGAGATAGACATTTCTGATGTGAGAAAGAGACTTGGCTTGGCGGATTAAGTTTCGGCCATCCGTTATCAAGGAGCTTAAAAAACTGTCGGTGGAGGCGCAGGTACGCATCCTTTCTTTTCTGGAGTCTATTCCAGACGATCCTCATTCAAAAGGAAAAGCGATGAAGGTCGGGAAAGCCGAATCTCCGTTCTGGCGCTACTGCGTGGGAGATTACCGCGTCGTTTGTCATTTACGGGACGAAGACGAAACTATTCTGGTTTTACGCATCGGCCATCGCAAAGACGCTTATCGATAGATAGCTAAACCCAAAAGTGCGTTACGGTTTTTCTTCCTTCATCTTTTTCTTTTCTGTTTTTTCGACATGGAGGATGTACCCTTCCTTTTTTATCACCTTAAAATTTTCGCCCTGTTTTATTTCGCCGCTAACGCTTTTGCCGTTCCAGTATTCGCCGTCTACCTCTATA
The DNA here is from genome assembly GCA_024275955.1 of Nitrospirota bacterium. GTDB lineage: Bacteria > Nitrospinota_A > UBA7883 > JACRGQ01 > JACRGQ01 > JAJRYD01. The sequence continues at coordinate 31,250 of JAJRYD010000053.1, read as the reverse complement.
CTGCCGAACGGATCGAGACAGCTAAGAGCTACGCCGGTTTCGTCTATAAGCCCTTTGGCGCCTAGCGGAATTTTTTTGCCTTTGAGAAGGTATAGCCAGCCGAGTGCGAAGAACGAAAAAAGCCCCATAACGATAGCCAGCGGTATTATTACGGCAAGCTGAACCTGCATATACTCTGCAGGGCTGTCTATAAGCATAATAGCCCCCAGTATCATAGAGACAACCCCTCCAAGCGTCAGCGCGCCGAACGTCGGCACGAAAAGCTCGGCTACGAAAAGTATCACGGCAAGCGCAAGCAAAAGTATGCCTGCGTAGTTTATCGGCATAGACTGCAGTGCGTAGAGGCCTAGTATGAGGCAGATAGCTCCCATTATCCCGGGGAGAAGCGCGCCGGGGCTTTGAAACTCGAACATAAGCCCGTAAAAGCCGAGCATCAAAAGCATGTAGGCAAAAGTGGGGTTTGAAATTATGTTAAGAAATTCCTGTCGTGTTGTCATCTCTACCACTACCAGCTTTTTTCCTTTTGGATGAATCATAACCTTTCCCGCCACTGTATCGACACTTTTTCCTTCTATAAGTTTAAGCAGTTCTTCCAGATCTTTTGCCACGAAATCGGTTACGTTTTTTTCAAGCGCTTCTTGCTCGTCTACACTTACAGCTTTTCTCACCGCTTCTTCCGCCCATTCTTCGTTGCGTCCTCGTTGTTTCGCGAGAGATCTTATATACGCGGCGGCATCGTTTTTGACCTTTTTTTCCATAGTGCGCGACATTTTCTGCCCTTGACCGGCAACAGGGCTTGCGGCACCTTGCGTAGTACTCTCTGCCATTGCCGATATATGCGCCGCCATAGCGATAAATGTTCCAGCCGATGCCGCCTGCGAGCCGGAAGGCGAAACATAGACGATGACAGGGATGGCCGATGCCATTATCTCTTTTATGATGAGACGCATTGATGTCATCAGCCCCCCGGGTGTATCGAGCATTATTACGATAAGAGATGCCGATTTTTCTGCGTTGAATTTGGTAATGCTCTCGCCAAGATATTCGGCGGCGACTGGATTGATTATTCCAGAGTATTTGAGGATTTTTATATCGCTGTTTTGTGAAATCTCTTTTGTGGCTGGGGTAACTACCGCCGGTTTTACCTGCTCAGTCTTTTTGATATTTTCTAAAATAGGCTCTTTGGAAAAGCTAGGCACCGATATAAAGATGGAAAGCAAAAGAAGCAGAAAAACTATCTTGAAAACTTTCATACGAGAACTCTCCTTAATTTATCCTTCGGGAACTGTTTTTCTTTGCCTGCTGTCATCGACAGCTACATAAACGACTGTAGCTTCGGTCACTTTTACGCACTCCTTTTCAGTTCTGTCTCTCTGGGCGCAAACCTCTATCTTCACCGTGATGGAGGTTTTTCCTACCTTTATTATTTCGCCATAACAGCTTATAAGGTCTCCCACGAAAACCGGCTTTTTGAACAGGAACTCCGTAACGGCGATAGTGACCACCCGCCCGCCGGCTCTATGGGACGCTAGAACCGCGCCGGCTATATCTACTTGAGACATAATCCACCCGCCGAATATATCGCCTGCTGGGTTGGTATCTTTCGGCATCGCAAGAACCCTTAAAGCCGGTTCTTTATTTCCATGAAATTCAAAATGCTTTTTGTTCACTAAACCTCCTTTTAGTCGTGCCTTATTTTACAGCCTTTTCGCAACTCTGTCTTGGAAGGAGTTCTTAGCGAGGCGTGGGGGGGGGAGCCACTATTTTTTGCAGAGGTTATGGACGGATATTTTTATTCTTAAAAATACCCGCTGAAATTTTTTCAAGTCCATAACTGGTAAAAAAAAGAATTATTTACCTCAACGTATTTATTTCTGACCTCCGTAGGACCAAGAATTTCAGCCCCGATTAATGTGGACTTCACGATCATTCCTGAGCGAGCTTCCTTCATCTTCTTCATTATTCTTTTACCGCAAGTCATGGCCGCTGAGTACTGATCTTTCTCCAGTATTTGCCCAGCATGATCCCTCATAGGGACTATCCATATGCTCGTATATATTGAAAAATCGTTGACTAGAGTACCCAGCATCGCCAGTAACTCTAATTGAGCATCGATTTTCTTTTTGAAATACACTTCACTCAGTGCCAGTTTTGTCTTGTGTGCTTCCAGCCTTTCGGCGAGGCGATGCTCTATATCTTTTAGTGCTTCGTGAATTTCTGATTATTTCGGAAGATTGTTTAGCCTTTCCTCTATATTTGCAAATGTTTTAATTCTGCCACCAAAATATGTTTTCAAAATAAATACGCAACCAGCGATGAACAGTAAAGCTGTCCCGCCCGATACTCCAAAAGCTTGAAGCCAAGTCATAGTCTCTCCTACTTTTTAGCAGTTCTAATATTTCAACCTTCGACGATATCTTAACCCCTTTTCCGTTCTTAAGGAAAATGGCTGGGGCCTCGCCTCCTCTCGCTCGGGCATCCTGACCTCGCTCCATCAGGCGCCATTCGGCTACTAGCCAAACATCGTGTTTGGCTGACCTCCCTCATCGGTCGGTCACGTAGCCTCTGTTTCTCGCCCCTCTACTTCGAACGTGGTTTCTGCATAGATGCACGAGTGTCAGGCAAGGAGAGCAAACTGAATGCGAAGAAGCGTACGGCACAGGTACGCGACGAGCATGAGGTGTAGGCCGACGATGCCTGACTAAGTGCATCGAAGCAGAAAAAATGGTGGGCGAAGAGGGGCTCGAACCCCCGACCCCCTGCTTGTAAGGCAGGTGCTCTCCCAGCTGAGCTATTCGCCCGGGAAAAAGGCATTATAGCAGACCAAGCGCCGGCGTAAACCATAAGTTTCCGGCATTGTGTCACTGTCTCCATTTTGCAAGGAATTTCTTGGAAAAATGCCATAACAATCTATAAAAATTAGGGGTTGCGTTAAGCTGTCCTGATGGATGAGAATGAAAGCCTTAGAAGTAAGGAAGGTTTTTAAAGTGGGTACTGGCAAATCGAAAGATAAAGAGTCGCACCAGTTGGGATTTCCTATAATTCCTGACAAAATGTTTTTCAAGATAAGTGATGTTTCGCAGTTGGCCGGTATTGAGGCTCATGTCCTAAGGTATTGGGAAAGCGAGTTCTCTGAGCTTAAACCGAGAAAAACTGAAAGCGGTCGCAGGCAGTATACCCGCAAAGATATAGATGTTATTCTTGAAATCAAATCTCTTTTATACGATGACGGGTTTTCGATAGCTGGCGCCAAGAAGCGGCTTCAAAAGCGCAAAAAAACCAGCTCTCAGGAAGATGCAATAATAGAGGCTGTCCGCCAGACCAAAAAAGGGCTGGAAGAGATTCTCGGCATTCTCAACGGGAATTAGCTTTTTTCACAGATTTTCTTAGCTCGTCTATTTTTTGAAATGTAATCAGGTGCAGAAAAAAGGCTGTAGTGACCACGAACGTAGGAAGCCAGATATACGGGAATCTGGCTATTATGGTGTTTGGCGGGTCGGTGTTGAAAAGCTGAAACATTGTTGGTGCCGACAGCAGGCCGTGTATCAGCACGTTTAACAGCAATATCAAGCCGGTAATGTTCCAGACAGCTAGTAGCATCGGTTTTTCATCTCCTTGCCTGAAGCAATAGCAGGCGATAAAAGGAGCGGAGAGTCCGGCTAGAATGTCGAAATTTCTTCCATGAAAAGTCATTACCTCCGGCAATGCGTAGTTGATAAAAAGAAGCCAGAGGATTATCTCCATAACTATTCTGAACGATTGCAAACCGACAATCCAACTGCCGGGGATTGCCGTAACTATTTTTTTTACATTGCTGTTAAACGCAAGCAGGATGGCAAAAATTAACGGGAGCAAAACAGCTATCCCGATTTTGGGCGGGAGGCTATTGAAGTCCATAAAGAACCTGTTAATGGCAGCTGCTCCTGTTGCCCCTAACCACGCCATAAGGAAAAAGCCGGCAGACCAGACGATTCTGATTCTTTTTTTATTGCTGATATCCAGCCTTGTAAGACCGAAATGGAGGCCGTACAGAAGGGAGGCGTATAAAAAAATAGTAAGAAGAGAAAAACCAGCGTCTATCTGGAATGGTACTTCCATATAGCTTATGCTGGTTCCTCTAATAAAAAATTTATCTGGTCTGTCCTATATTGGAAAGTTCCTGCAACTCATCTAAGGTCTTAATCCATCTACCTTTGCCGAAAGAGCTGACAACTTTTTCCTGCGCTTTTATCCAGAGCGGGACAGCTATTAAGAACGATGCTTTACCGTTCTCGGTGAGGCTTACAAGTTTTATTCTTTGGTCGTTCCCTTTATCTACTTTTACTTTTTTCTCCGCCTCCAGAACCTTCAGATTTCGGGTGAGGGTGGTGCGGTCGATATCCATCTTCTTTGCAAAATTGGAAACGCTTATAGGCCCTGCAAAATTGAGAATTGCGAGAATGGTAAATTGCGTCGCCCTGACACCGCTGGGGTGAAGCACCTTTTCGTACAGCTGAGTTATCACTCTCGCGGTTTTTCTGATGTTGAAGCATACGCAGTCTTTAAAAGCTGGAGAATTATCTTTCGGCATAATAGGAGTATGCACACCTATTATTTTTGAGTCAAGGCTCAAAGTTGGTTTTTTGACGGTTTTGGGCTGAAAATTTTTCCCCCGGACGGCAGATAGGCATTTTTTATGGCAACTTTTGCCTCTAAGGAAACAGCACTTCGGCTATCTCTCTACATGCATAACTAGCTAAATTTTTAATTAGTTATCGGTGTGATTTTTGATTTCAGGCTCACTCCAGAAAGTTTTTTTGTTTCTGGCACAGCTTTTGCCCCTATGAGTGCTGAATTGTTTTTTTGACAGGAGGTTTTTTTGGAAAAAGGAGCGTATGTAGCGGTTAGCGGAAGCATGGCGCAGGAGCGTGCGATGGATATGATAACCAACAATTTGGCCAATGTTAATACTCCCGGTTTTAAGGGGGACAGGCTTTTGTTTGAATCTTTTCTTCAAAAAAGCCTGCAACCGGAATCGGGCATACCGACACCGGAGCAGATTAAAAACGGCTCGCTTCAGCCCGGCGTGGAAGATTCTGAATACCTTCTTGGTGCTGAAGGGTATACAGATTTTTCTCAAGGCGGACTTCAGCGTACCTCCAACCCGATGGATATAGCGCTTAAAGGCGACGGGTTTCTCACAATCCTGACACCGGACGGAGAGAGATATACGAGAGGCGGCACGTTTGTAACCGGCGAAACAGGTGAGCTGGTCACAAAAGACGGCTATCCGCTTCTAAACGATAAAAAACAGCCGATATTTGTAGATGGAGGAGCGTTTTCCATAGGTGACAAAGGTTTAGTGACAGGTGCCGATGGCGAGGAGATAGCCAACCTTCTTCTTGTGAAATTTGAAGATAGGCAACAGCTGAAAAAAGAAGGGAACAACCTTTATTCAGCCAGCGACACGGCGACCGGCTCTATCGCTACAGATGCAACAGTTAAACAGGGATACATCGAAGGCTCCAACATAAACGCGGTGAGGGAGATGGCAAAGATGATAACAGCTCTTAGGAGCTACCAAACTTTTCAAAAGGCTATTCAGTCGCACAGTGAGATGACCACACGGCTGATAAACGAAGTTGGTCGACCGTAAACATGAAAAAATTTGAAGGAGAAAAAAAATGATTAGGTCTCTTTTTACAGCGTCTACAGGGATGGGCGCGATGCAACAGAACATAGACGTTATTTCCAACAATTTGGCCAACGTCAATACACTAGGGTTTAAAAGGAGCAGGGCGGAGTTTCAGGATCTTCTTTACCAGACCCACAGAATGCAAGGTACTACGACGCTTACCGGCAATCAGGTGCCGACAGGCATACAGATAGGAATGGGTTCCAAGCTCTCAGCTGTGTCGAGGCTCCATACTCAGGGCGATTTTCAGCAGACAGGCAACGAACTCGATATCGCTATACAGGGTAAAGGATTTTTTCAGGTACTGCAGGCAGACGGCATAACAGCCTACACCCGTACAGGAACTTTTAGGCTCGATAATTCCGGCATGTTGGTAACGGCAGACGGCGAACCGCTCGACCCGCCTATAACGGTGCCGGAAGATACGCTTATCCTTTCTATCGAGAAAAACGGAGATGTATCGGCGCTTCAGCCCGGCTCCTCCACGCCTAACATACTTGGCACCATTGAGCTTGCAAATTTCGTAAATCCTGCCGGCCTTAACTCGGTTGGACGCGGACTGTATATCGAAAGTGATGCCAGCGGTACCGCCGTGGTCGGCATACCTGGCGAAAATGAAATAGGAACTATACAGCAAGGTTTTGTAGAAAGTTCAAATGTAAATGTGGTTGAAGAGCTTACCAACATGATATTGGCACAGCGCGCGTACGAGCTTAATTCTAAGGCGATACAGACATCGGATGAGATGCTCCAGACAGCTTCAAATACCAAGAGGTAATAATGAGAATAGTTAAAGGTTTGCTAACGGTTTTGGCTTTGGCCGGTTTGTCTTTAGCCGAGCCGGTTTTTGCTGTTGAGGAAGATACGCCTTTACCAAGCGTTGGCTTTATTAAGGCAGACAAGCCTATCGCCGATGCTGATGAGGAAAAAGGTTCCGTTCAAGAGGCAATGGTTGCCGAACTGGTAAAGGAAACGGTGGAAAAAGAGGTTGGAAGAATGGCCGGCGAGACTGTCTTTGAATGGGAAATTTTGGAAACGAAATTGCCGGATTCCTCAAGACTGCCTGCCAGTTTTGACGACCTGACTGTAACCCCGGCAAAGAGAGGAATGCGTGGAAACCGGCTTTTGCTTAGGCTTAAATTCTTCAATAATGGCAAGCTAATCAAACGGTTAAATGCCACTGTAAGAATCGAGGCTTTTGCCGATGTTGTCGTTTCCAACGGCACTTTAGAGCGAGGCACTATGCTTCTTTCCGATATGGTTTCGCTAGAGAGAAAGGCTGTAAATCTTCCCCTTACCAGTTTTTGCACGGAAGTTGCACGGGTAAATGGTCAGGTGGCTAACCGGAGGATTGTATCTGGGCAGATGATACGGAAATCGGAGATTTCCAGGCCGCCTGACGTAAAGGCGGGAGACATTGTGATGATTGTCGCTGAGAAGGTGAACGTGAGGATAACGGCTAGAGGTATTGCCAGAGAAGACGGCGCGGTGGGAGAGATGATAGCCGTTACTAATACAAGGTCCAATAAGAAGGTTTTTGCACGGGTAACTGGAGGTTCGGCAGTGCAGGTGGTTTTTTAGTTTAGGAGATAAAAAATGAACAGGGGTAAAACATTAAAACTGATTTCGGGACTCGCGGTACTGCTTATGCTTAGTGCCTGCGGGTCAAAGAAAATTCCCGAAACCGCGCCGGTAGAGCCGGAAGCGGAGCGTCCAGCACAGTCTACGGAAGGTTCGCTATGGCCTGGCGAAACATCGAGAAGCACTCTCTTTTCGGATAAAAAGGCGAGCAGGGTGGGAGACATAATAATGGTACACCTTATAGAAAAAACCAGCGCCAGCAATAAGGCGACCACGAAGACAAGAAGAAACTTCGGCGTGCAGATGAAAAACTCAACCAGCGGTTCAGCCTCGAACTTTATAACGCCAGGCTTATCGGGAGGCCGCAATTTCGACGGCGCCGGCGCGACAACAAGAAGCGAAAAGCTGACAACGGCGATTTCCGCCATCGTCAGCGAGGTATTGCCCAATGGTCAGCTAAGAATAGACGGGCAGAGAAGGATGAAAATAAACGATGCCTTTCAGTATGTTCAGATAAAAGGGCTGGTGCGCCCTGAAGATATAAATTACGACAACTCGATAGTCTCGTCAAAAATAGCGAACGCGGAGATAATCTACGACGGCAACGGCTCGCTCGATAAAAACCAGCGTACCGGCGGTCTGCTCGGTAAAGGCTTCGAAATGCTCTGGCCGTTTTAGGAGGGTGTCATGAAAAAAAATAAACTTCTAGCAATCTTTATACTGCTTGCCCTTGCCGTTCCGCAACAGGCTCATTCGGCAAGAATCAAAGATATATCTTCTGTAGCCGGCATGCGCGACAATCAGCTTATCGGCTACGGTCTTATGGTAGGCCTTCATAACAGCGGCGACCATTCGACAAAATCGCCTTTTACTATCCAGACTCTTCTAAGCATGCTTAAAAGACTCGGTACCACCGTTGATGTAAGGCAGTTGACCGAAGCAAGCCTCGGCACTTCGGATACCCGCTACCTTAGAGATATAAGGGTAGAAAATATCGCCGCCGTAATGATAACGGCAAACTTGCCTCCATTTGCAAGGCCGGGGCAGAGGCTCGATGTAAATGTTTCATCGCTTGGCGATGCCAAATCGCTTGAAGGCGGCACGCTTTTGCTTACTCCGTTAAAGGCGGCAAACGGCGAAGTGTTTGGCGTGGCGCAAGGGACGCTTCCAACAAGGATGAAATCGAAATCAAAAAAACAAAGAACTCTGCATATACCTACCTCCGGCGTGATAAGCGGAGGAGGTATTGTCGAAAAACGAGTAAACATAGATTTTGCGTCAAAGTCGCGGTTCCAGATTCTTCTCAACAGGCCGGACTTTAGTACCGCCAATTCCGTAGTGAACGCGGCCAACCAGACATTTGGCGAAAAAACGGCAAAAGGTCTTGATGCCGGAACGGTGGAGCTTATCTTACCCGAGGAATTTAAAGGCAATCCTTTCGGCTTTCTCTCTGTCCTTGAGGTTCTCGAAGTACAAAGGGATAGTGTCGCGAAGGTTGTACTAGATGAGAAGACAGGCACCGTGGTAATAGGTGAGAATGTCCAGATAAACAATGTCGCCATATCATTCGGCGAGATAACGGTCGAGGTAAAAAACCCGTTCCTGCCTCCATCTTTGGCAACTGAATCTGCGGAAGAAAAGCTGAACGTAATTTCTCAAACTTCCGATATCAATAGCTTGGTAAACGCATTGAACGCTTTGGGAGTATCTCCAGGCGACCTCGTTGCTATCTTTAAATCTTTGCGGGCCGCGGGCGCTTTGAACGCGGATCTGGAGGTGCTTTGATGAAGATCGAACCAACGGCAGTAACACAAGCGGTAAACCAACGTCAGACCAAAGATTTGGAAAAGCTGAAAAATCTAAGCATGGAGTTTGAATCTTTTTTTATGAAGGAGGTAGTCAAATCTATGCGCGACACGGTGCCGAAAGACGGCCTTCTTCATGGCGGCAACGCGGAGGAGATCTATAAATCTATGTTCGACGATAAACTGGCAGAGAGCATGGCAAAAGACGGGTCAAGCGGAATTGCCGATACCCTCTACAGACAGCTTTCCGATATCTATCTGAACACAGAGGCGGTTAAAGATGTATCTGCCGGTAAAAAAGAGGAGCTTGCCAAGCTATGACTATTGAAAGATTGATATACGGCATAGCGGCAAATTGCGGCATGGAAGATGTTTTGCTGGAAGATTTGGCGCATGGGAAAGCTGTACAGGCTCTCTATCAACCCGAAGATGATAAAGAAATCGAAGATATCTCCGATGTAGAACCAAAGCTTGGCATAAATTTTTTGGATGCCGTGTTTCTTAATTTTGACGATAGTTTAAAGCGATCGTTGATAGACAGCGAATTTTATATAGATTTTGAGGTGCGAAGATGAACCAGATGGACAAACTTTTAGAGATGCTTGGCGAGAACGCGAAGCTTTACGAAGATCTCGTGGAACAGTCGAAAGAGGAGAGGGAAGCTCTGGAAAACGGCGGTATCGAAAAACTTGAAAAGATAACCGCCGCCAAGGAGTCGATAACTTTTAATCTCAAAATTGTAGAGGAAAAAAGAAAAGAACTGCTTGTAAAAATCTCCCAAGAGTTTAATCTTCCGCATGCTTCTATTACATTAAAGGAGCTTGCCGAACGGCCGGAATGCGGAAAAATTAGAGAGAAGATAATGAAGCTAAGGGAAAGGCTTAACGGAGCTTTGCGTCAGGCAACGGCGCTCAATATCTTTAACAGCCGGCTGATTGAAAACGCGGTTAGCGTTATGAAAAAATCACTGCTGTACGCTTTGCCTCCCAGAGAACATGCTTCTACCTACTCTAACGGCAAGATGGATGATATACCGACCGCGTCCGGATCAGTTTTAAGGAAAACTTTTTAGAGAGAATAAATGAATATCTATAACGCGATGAACACGGCCAAGTGGGCGCTTCTTGCCCAGCAGACCGCTATGGAGGTTACCGGCCAAAATATCGCGAACGTGAACAACCCGAACTACAACCGGCAGGAGGCGATACTCGAAGCGCAGTACCCCGTGAATACCGGAAGGTTTAACATAGGCACAGGCGTAACGGTACGCACGGTGGAAAGAAGGTTCGATGAATATATTTTCAGGCAGACCTTAGAGAGTAATTACAATCTTGAAAAATGGAAGACCCGTGAAACGGTAATGAGCCGTCTAGATATACTGCTTAACGAATCCGGCGACAACGGCATCAGCGCGCAGATGTCCAAGATGTTTGGTTCGTTTTACAATCTTTCTATAAACCCGGAAGGTATGGCGGAAAGGCAGGATATAGTAGAAAGAGGTTTGTCGCTATCGCAAAAGATAAACGCGGTATCTAACAACCTAAAGACTATCCGCTCTGATATAAATTCCAAAATAACAGCGGCTGTTACGGAGGTGAACCGTCTTTCCTCGGAGGTAGCCCGCCTAAACAACCTGATACATAAAACAGAAACTGAAGATGGCCCGGCTAACGATTTCCGCGACCAGAGAGACGGCTTACTGAAAGATCTTTCGTCTCTCGTTGATGTTTCGTATTTCGAACAGTCGAACAATGAAGTGGTCGTTATGATAAACAACGGCCGGCCGCTTGTGGTTGGCCAATCGGCCTTCACTCTTTCGACTAGGACCAGCGCCAACGACCCGGCGGTAAACGAGATTCTTTGGGCAGATGCCGCCGGCGGTCAGACCAATATCCTTTCCGAAATAACCGGCGGTCAGATAGGAGCGTGGATTACGCTACGCGATACCGACGTAGTAAATTCGATGAACGACGTTGACAGGCTCGCCGCGACGCTCTCAAGAGATATAAACCGCCTGCATGTTTCCGGCTACGGTCTTGACGGCAGTACCGGCAACAACTTTTTTACAGCGTTGCGTGGCGGCGGTAAGGGCGATATCTCTAACACAGGTACGGCGACAATCGGGACGGTAAGTATTACGAACCCTGAAGTAGTTGACCTCGATCATTACAAACTGACATTTGACGGCGCGGGGAACTTTACTGTTTTTAACTCCGACTTAGGGCAGAGTAGCGGTACATATACGTTTAGTGCCGGCTCGCCTATAAGCTTTTTTCAAAATAGAGGAATCTCTGCTTCGATAACCGGCACTCCGGCGGCCGGCGATATTTTTTATATAAGCGGCTCCGCTAATGCCGGATCGAATATGTATATAAACTCGACGCTGATAAATTCGTCGGCGAAGGTTGCCGCTGGAGCTACAACTAATTCTGGTGATTCTAGCCAGGCAAGGAGAGTGGCAGACCTGCAGTATGCAAAGACAATAGATGCCGCCTTTTCTTCGGCGGGAGCTGTCAACGGAGTTTATGCCGCTTCGGGGCTTTTTACTTTTGATGATTATATCGGCTCGATGATAGGAGCTGTCGGCTCGTCTTCTAGGCAGGCAAAAGACAACCGTGAACTATCCGAATCAATTTCCAACCAGATATTTAACCTAAGAGAGCAGACCTCCGGCGTGTCGCTGGATGAGGAGATGACGAACCTTATTAAATATCAACATGCCTACGGCGCCGCCGCGAAGATGATAACGACCGTGGATGAACTTTTGCAGACGCTTTTAAATATAGTGTAAAGGAATTTGGAATGAATACCGATAAGGAAGCGAAGGGGTAAGCAGATGTTTAGAGTTACTAACAGAATGTTGTACAACAACACACTTGTAAACGCCTTCCGGCACAATGAGAATATACTCAAGGCGCAAGAGCAGTTGTCCAGCGGGAAGCGTGTAAACCGCCCATCTGACGACCCAATAGGCATAGGGGAAATAGTAACGCACAAAACCAGAATAAACAGGAACGAAGCCTACTCCTCTATAGCTATAAAGGCCGAAAATTTAATGAACAGCAGTGATGGACTTATAGGAACCGCGAACGAGCTTGCCGTGAGGGCCAAGGAGTTGGCTCTTGGGCAGGTCGGCAATCTGGCTAGCGCGCAGACGCGGGCGATAACAGCAAGAGAGATAGACCAGCTTATAGAGCAGGCGATGACTATAGGCAACACGCAAATAGGCTCCGACTATATCTTTGGAGGCCGTCGAACCGATACCGCTCCTATAGATACTAACAGCGGTTTGTATCAGGGAGATGGAAGCGAATTAACGGCGGAAATAAATCAGAACGCTACCGTTAATATATCGGTTCTTGCTTCCGACTTTCTTACGTCGGATATGAACGTACAGCTTAACAGCTCCACATCGGTATCATTGCTTAACGGCGGTAGCGGAGTTGCCGCGGGCAACTTTACTATTACCGACAGAGCCGGAGCTACAGGCACGGTTTCGGTTAGCGCCGGAGATACGATAGCTAATGTTATAGCCGCCATTAACGCAAGCGCCGCGAATGTTACCGCGTCGCTATCTGCGGATAATTCTGGAATAAGAATACAGGATAATACGTCGGTCGCCTCCGTTACAGGGCCGATGATCATCGCGGAGTCTGGCTCTACGACAGCGTCTGATCTTGGCATACTCGGTAGTAGAAACGTGCAGTATCTGCATGGAAGCGATCTCAACGCCGATGCAGCTTCGGCGACTCTTCTTTCGGATCTGTTTGGCGGTGTCGGTTTTACGCCGGGAGATATTATCGTAAATAACGCCGGCACATCGGCCACTGTTTCTTTTGCCGGAGCTACCACGCTTGGAGATATGATAACTTCTATCAACGCTACAGGTATAGGAGCTACAGCTTCGATTAACAGCGCCGGAAACGGAATATCGCTTACGTCTGCAAGCTCGGCGACCGTAGCTTATGCCGAAGATATAGGTAACGGGATGACAGCCTCCCTTTTGGGAATAAACGGCGGGTCTAACCTTATCGGAACATTGCAAAAACTAAGCGCCGCGCTTAAGGCTAACGATACCGGAGCTATAGGCGGGCTTATAAACGTTATTGATTCCAACATAGATTCGATAATATCTGCAAGGGGCGATGTGGGGGCGAGGGTAAACAGGATAGTAAGTTCACAGGCTTATCTCGATCGCTCCACATACGATAGTCAGCTTATGCTCAACGAAGTTGAGTCGGCAGATATGGCCGAAGTGGCGGTGGAGCTTTCGATGCTTCAGACAGCCTATCAGGCGACGATAGCCTCTTCCGCTTCAATAGTCCAGCCGTCACTTCTGGACTTTTTAAGGTAAAGAGAAATTGAACTTGAATTAAGGAGAGTCAATGAATAGTCTAAACAGAGTTAAAACAGTAGAACGAAAACCTCAAAAAGATTTGGAGAGCAGGTATGCTTGTATTGACCAGGAAGGTCGGAGAATCGATAAACGTAGGGGACGAGATAAAGATAAGGGTAATGGGGATAAGGGGTGGAGCGGTAAGGATAGGAGTGGAAGCGCCCAAGTCGATGTCAATACACAGGGAAGAGGTCTTTTTGCGGATTCAGGAAGAAAATCTTCTGGCATCATCGTGGCAGAAAATAGATATAGACAAACTTGGCGACCTGATGAAGAACATAGGCCGGAAAAAATGATGATTATCGAAACGGCAAGGCATGGCGATGTCGAAATAGATAAAGAAAAGACGATCCAGATAAACGGAGGTCTTATAGGTTTTGGGCAGGCAGAGAAATTTGTTTTTCTTCCATTTATGGAAGGTACCGAGTTTGAACTTTTTCAATCTATAGAACACAAAGATCTTGGGTTCATAATGGTCGACCCGTTCCTCGTTTCCGAGGAGTACGAGTTTGAGCTTAGCGATGCGGACCAAGAGGAGCTAAGGGCGGAAAAAAAGGAAGACCTGATAATAAGAGTAATAGTCACCATCCCAGATGAGCCGAGGCTGATGACCGCCAATATGCAGGGGCCGATAGTTATCCATAAGGGAAAGCTTATTGGAAAGCAGGTAATTCTTCACGATATGAGATACGACACGAAGCACCGAATTTTCCCAGACGAGTAGCAAAACTTTTTAGAGATTTTTGTGATGCGGTGAACCAGCTCTTTGCAGGGAAAAAGAAACCCTGCATGGCTCACACCGGCACACTCGATACTTGCGCCTTCCCCCGTACGCTGTCGCGGAGGCCGAAGGTAGAACAATCTTATCGAAACCGGACCAAAAGCAGGTTAATGGTAGATTGTTTTCTTTAAGTAGTCGCCCCTGAAAAAGTCATTTCATGTTGCAAATAAAGGCTAATATCGGTTTTTAACTCTTTGGAAATCGCAAGAAAAAGGAGTGCGGCATACGCTCTGGAATATCTTAGTAGCATTGTGCAGGGGGTTGCCGTTACTGCGTTGAAATCTTTTTTGCCTAGAGCTGACGCGAAAGAGTGTAGGGGCTATAAATTTTTTTAACTGCTACTGAAAACATAAAGAATCATAAGCCCTGTAATCATCAGAAGAAAGCCACCCGTCCTTAGCGTGCCAGGGTTGGCATCACGCATAAGCTCGGCCATTTTCTGCATTCCTTCGGGGTTGATAAAGTAAGGCAGGCCTTCGAAAATAAGAAGAAGGCCAATAGCTGAAAAGAAAAGTTCCATTTAAATTTTAGCCTCTAAACTTTTTTAGTCTGTCAACATGCTTATCTGTTGAGTATTTCCCGCTGTCGCCCCATGATGTACTTTGAAATCGTCTGGATATCTTTTTCTTTAGGTTTTATAAACTCTATGGCACATTTGCTTTTTCGTTTTGAAGGGATGAAATTAAATATCCGAACGACACCGGCCATTTCCATCACTTTATTTTGAGACGGTATTTTTAGGGTAAACCTTAGAGGGTCACTGCTTGTTCTGTATCTATCTAGGTTCAGGTTTGTGTAAAAAGAGAAGCCGCCGACGCTTAAGTCGGCTACTTCTTCGGTGTCGTTATCAAGCTGAACACGGATAGGCATAGATACCGTCGTGTCGACTCTGTAGGCTTTCCTTTTCTGCTTCTTCTTTATCCTTTCTGGGCGGGATATTACGAGTGAGTCGAACTCGCCTTTTTCATCTCCGAGGTATCTGGCGGTAAAAGAATATTCGGCTCCCTCGTACCTGTAGTAGACGTTCAGGTTTTTTTTATCTCTTAAAAGGCTGTTGCCGGCATCCGGCATTAGAACGTCAATAAGGAGACCATCCTTTCTTTTTTTGGAAGGGCCTGCGAAAAAACTTTTATAATGCGGGCCTCTGCCGTTTATCTGCACCGACCATTGAACATTCTTAGGCTCTATCGTTTTTAGATGTTCAGATATCTCCTCTAAAAGGATAAGATCATCGGTAGTGTAATCTTTTTTTTGGCCGGAGCTTTTGAATATGTCTAAAATTCCCATTTCAGCTCCACCTAAAGCATGTTTTTTGTAAAATATCTGGCAAAATATTATGAGCCATTCTCCATTTATGACAATATATTGTCAATAAATTTATAGATAGCGGCTTGGGCAACACTATTTTGGTTAGGCCGGCTTTTTTGAATGTAATTATATCTTTTGTCAAAATAGATTCGCTCCAGTTGTTTAGTTTACTGCAAGTTCGCGGCTGACTACGGCTTGGCTTGAAATAACAGCAATAGCATTACATCAGCTATCGGTAAGGAAGCGCGTGATGTCGTTGTAAAACGCGAAAGCCATAAGCATAAGCAAAAGGAACATCCCAACCTGTTGCGCTATCTCCCTTCCCTTTAGGCTTATAGGGCTTCCCTTTACCGCCTCGATGGCAAGGAAAACCAGATGCCCGCCGTCTAGTACCGGCACAGGCAGAAGATTTAGAATACCGAGGTTGACCGAGAGTACGCCCATGAACATAAGAAGAGGTATAAGGCCGGCTTCGGCCTGATCTCCGGCTATTTTAAAAATCATAAGCGGCCCGCCGATAGTATCCGCAGGTACGATATTTTGAAATATTTTTACAACGACAAGGCCTGTGAGGTAGATAATCTCCCATGTTTTTTTGGCGCCGAGATAGACAGCTTCGAAAGGGTTGTATCGTATAAAAATCGAATCTGGGCTTATACCTACTTTGCCGACTTCTATTTTTTCACCAAAGATAGTTTTCGAAACTTCAGTCGCTGGGGTTATTTTCAGGTAGGTTGTTGTTCCGCCGCCGCGCTCCACCTTTACCGTCAGCTCCCTGCCGGGCGACTTGCTTATTGTCTCTACCAGTTCGTTCCATTTTGTTATTGTTATTTCGTCTATTTCGACTATCCGGTCGCCTTCCACCATGCCGGCTCTTTCTGCTGGAGAGTTTTCAAGTATGTTTTTTATCTTTGTGTCTGGGATTTCAAAGCCGATCATATGTACAAGCGCGAATATAAATACTGCGAAAAGAAGGTTGGCAATCGGGCCGGCCGAAACGATGAGCAGTCTTCTCCATATCGGTTTGTTGTTATATGCCAGCTTTGGGTCGGCATGTTTTTGCGGTTCATCGCCTGCCTCTTCTTCTTCGTCGCCGATCATTTTTACATAACCGCCAAGCGGTATCCAAGATACGAGAAACTCCGTTTCACCGATTTTTCTTTTGTAGATAGCCTTTCCAAATCCTATGGAGAATATCTCCACGCCGACGCCCATCTTGCGGGCCATCCAGAAATGACCGAACTCGTGGACAATGATAAGTATTCCAAGTACAAAAACCGATGCGAGGATGGTAACCATTTTTTATTCTACTCCAAAATCAAGCCGTGGCATTTCTACCTGTTCTACGCCTTTGGGCCTGTTAAAAATAAATATGCTCTCTTCGATACCTATGTTCGTTTTAAGATTCGTAAAAAACACGTCAGTTCTGTTATTCGTCCAGTCGTAAAGCGAAAAAGAGCTGATTAACCAGTCCTCTTTATTCACGCCGATCACGATTTTGGTAACACTCGCCGATTCCTCCTTTGGGATAAGGACGAGCCTAACGGTGCCGCCCATTCTAACGTTATTTTCTTCTTGTTCCAAATTTACATAAAAAAGCTCGGAAAGCCTGTATGTTCCGGCGAGAAAAAGTATCGGAGATCTTGAGCCGACGATATTTCCGATAGGCTCCACCATTACCTGCTTATCTTTTGGAACATAGATAGATATCGTTTTGCCGTCGGAGTATATCATCTGCTCGTACTGCTTTTCGTAGTGCCACTTCATCTTTAGAGGCTTTGCCATGATTACCGTCCCTGTCGAAATTCTTTCCTCCCCTATCGCGGTATCGTGGAATACCTGCATGAAATCTGCCGAAAAGGTTTTTGTCCTAAAAAAACCGGCCTCAACCTTTTCGATAGTATCTATGGCGGTTTTCTCCAGCTTATCAGCGTCCGGCGCGGAGAGAGCGAGCATGAGAGATAGAGCGATTATTTTGGTCATGGCACTTCTGCCAAGTTTAAATTTTTTTCTTTCAAAAGGGCGGCTGTCACTCCTGTTATTCTGTCTGCTAAAACCCCGCAGGAGGGGCTTTTTGCTTTGAGGTATATTTTGTCCGGCTCCACTATTTCAGCGAATTTTGCCGTCTGTTTCGCTCCTTCCAGCATTTTTTCGGTGCAGTCCTTTCCGCTTTCTGTTACCATGCGTCCTCTGCCTTTTATTACCTCAAAACCGTCTTTGCCGTCGATTGTAACCTTTTCGCGCGGAGTGCCAAAACCGGCCAGAAGTTCAGGACAGAATGGAATCAGCCTTCCGCTTAAAAAAAGCTTGCTCATTTTTTTGTTTTCTTTTTTTTCTCCGTTCCACCTGCAGTTTACGCCGATAAGGCAGGCCGATACCATATCATACAGGGGCGGCTTATTATCTTTTTTCAACTTAAGAGGCTTCCGTTAAGTAGGCTTGCCAGTACGCGCGGATAGACGGCATGCTCCCGCTCAAGTATTCTGGCCGAGAGTGTTTCCACGGTATCGTTTTTCAGCACATCGACGCGCGACTGCTCTATTATCGTTCCTGTGTCGATACCCTCATCCACAAAATGAACGGTACAGCCGGACACAGCCGCTCCAGCGTCAAGCGCCTGCCTCTGGGCTTCAAGGCCGGGAAACATAGGCAATAGAGAAGGGTGTATGTTTATGATTCTTCTTGGAAATGCTTCGACTACGTTTTTTCCTATGATTCTCATAAATCCGGCAAGGCAGATTGTGTCGATTCCTTTTGCTTTAAGCAGTCTTACTATCTCATCGCCCATTCTTTTTTTGCCTTTGTGGAGCTTTGGGTCTACAAAGCAGGTTTCGATTCCGGCTTTTTTAGCGAACTCCAGAGCTTTTGCCGAAGAGTTATCGGTAAGCACCATCGACGGCATGCTTGGCACGATACCTTTTTTTACGGAATTGATTATCGCCTCAAGGTTGCTACCTCGGCCAGAAACGAGTACGGCGTATTTATGCATTAATTCTTTAAGGTTATGTTAGAGCTGTTTAATTTTTTTCGACATACTCGGCGTATATTTTTTTGAGTATCGCTATATTTGTAAAATGCCCGCTTAAGTTGGCTGTTATCTTTCCTATAATAGGTCTTCCAAGCAGATAGAAATCTCCAAGAATGTCGAGTATTTTATGCCTGGCGAACTCGTCTTCAAACCGGAGCGTGGTATTTACGATCTTTTCATTGTCAACCAGAATTACATTCGTCAGCTTTCCCCCTTCGGCGAGGCCCTTATCTTCGAACTGTTTGATATCGTCGATAAAGCCGAACGTGCGGGCAGGCGCGACATCGTTCTTAAAGCTTTGCACTCCATTCTCCTTATACCGCGCGCAGAGCTTGCCGATAGGTTGCGGGTATTCCATCCTGTATTCTACGCTTAGCCTGCTTGAAGGCTCTATCATTATGTACCGCTCGTTGTCGCCAATTTCGCCCTCGACGATTTTTTCTTTAATAATTATCGGTTCTATCGTGTCGTCTTGCTCCAGTACGCCGGAGTTTTCTATAAGATGACAAAATTTGACGGCGGAACCGTCCATAATAGGAATCTCGTCGTTTACCTTTAAGAGCGCGTTTGTGATGCCGTACATATGGAGTGTTGCCATTATATGCTCTATTGTTTTTATCTCTACCTGCTCAAACTTGAGTGCTGTCGCGTATTCGGTCGATTCGACGTTCTCCAGAGTTGCCAACAACTGCTTGCCGGTTGCGATGTCGCTAAAAATTATTCCGCTGTTAGGCGGAAGAGGCGAAATGATAAGGCCGGTTTTTCTGCCCGAGTGAAGGCCAAGGCCTGTAATCACGGCGCTTTGGGCGATGGTTTTCTGCGCGACGGAGGTTTTTGTTTTTTTGCTTTTGCCTTTTCCGCCTCCGGTCTTGCCGGTATCGGCAACAGCTTTGGCTATGGAACCGCCAAAAGGGATATCTTTTTGTTCTATCTGTTCGGAAGTAGACGCCATAACCATGTTTTCAATCGTGGTTTGCAGTTCCCGCACGTTGCCGGGCCATGGATAAGAGAGCATCCTGCCGAAAGCTTTTTTAGAGAGAAGAAGATCCTGCTTGTCGAAATCTTCCGCCGCGTTTTCAAAAAAATGGTTTATAAGCTTTTCTATGTCGTCTCCCCTGTTTCTAAGCGCGGGGAGATCTATCACATAATCTGTGGAGATAGGTTTTAAAGATTCTACAGATTCCAAATTATCCTTTCGGCCCGGCGTAAGCCCGACGATGAACGCGAGCGATTCATCTGCTCTTTTTGTCGATGCCTCGATAAACTTTTTTAGAGGTGATTGGAGTTTTTTATCTAGTAGCTGTGGGTTTAAGAGGTAAACGGTGCCGAAAAGTTTCGAAAAATTTGAGCCGCTTTTTTCGGGGTTTTCCTTGATAGAGCCGAAAAGCCTTTCAAACGCCGGCAGGCCAAGAGTGGTGCAGTCTACTTTTATAAACGGGTTGCCGCTTCGTTTGCTTTTTTTGTGGATATACATCGCGGTATATTCTTTGCCCGTTCCATACTCGCCTTTAAGGAGAATAGGTCTGTTCGATTTCGAGGCATCAATAATGGTACGGCTTATCTCTTTCATGGCAGGGCTTTTGGCTATATAGCTGTATTCGCCCAAACCGGAATTATCGGAGTTTCTTGACTTGCGGTTTTTCAAAGCCGATTTTATAGCTTCAAGCACGGTTCCAAGCGACAGCGGTTTTTCTATAAAGTCAAACGCTCCAAGCTTTGTAGCTCTAACCGCGGTATCAATCGACCCATGCCCGGATATCATTATTACTTCGGTATTAATGTTGCGTTTCTGGATTTCGCGTAAGGTCTGAAGGCCGTCTCTTCTGCCGGGAAGCCATATATCGAGAAGGACAAGGTCGTACGGCTGTTTCATCAGCATTTCCAGCGCTTCGTCGCCGCTCTCGGAGCTTGCTACCTTGTATCCTTCGTCGGCGAGAATATCGCTTAACGATTCGGTTATATTCTTCTCGTCGTCAACTACGAGAATGCTGGACTTTTTCGACATCACAGTATTCTAACCTATATACAATTTGCCCAAAAAGCAAAGAATCGGCATAAATAAAATATTTTTTTTTCAGGGGGAAGCGGTCTTTGTTCCATCATATTCGGGCAGAGCTTAACCATTGCAAATCGCCTTAATAGAGCGGTTTTTACCCTATGGTATGTCATATAATGAACTTTCTGAAATAGGACAACCTTTATATGGGAAAGAATAATAAATTGCAAGGCGGTGAAAGTAGCGGCAAAGTGGTCATCGTTGGGCCGGCAAACGTCGGAAAATCGGTAATATTCAATAAATTTTCCAAATCGTATTCGATAGTATCCAACTACTCGCAGACAACCTACGAGGCGGTGAGGAAAGAGGCCGACTTTCTAGGTAAAAGATACGAGGTGATAGATACGCCGGGAATATTCTCCCTCAATGTTCTTTCAAACGATGAGAGGGTTACAAGGGATCTGCTTATTGATGAAAAACCGGAGCTGATAATTTTTTGCGGAGACGCGACAAACCTGAAAAACTCGCTTATCCTTTTGCCGCAACTGCTGGAGCTTGGCATACCTACCGTTTTTACGATTAACAAACTGGATGACGCGGAGAAAAAAGGCCTAAAAGTAGACAGCCTTGTTCTTACCTCCGCGCTGGGGATGAGAGTGGTGGAGGATGCCGCCGTTTACGGGGTAGGCTTAAAAAGTTTGGAGACAGCCGCGATCTCCGCGAAACCGCATGACCCATGCTTGAAGTATCCCGCGTTTATAGAGGATGCTCTCTCAAAGCTTATGGCGCTGTTCTCGGAAGTAAACCGGCCAAGCAAAGGAGAGCTTCTTTTGCTTCTCTCCGGCCATGAAGCGTTGGGGACTGGTTTTAAATCGAAATATGGTTCCCAAGCTTTCAACGAAGCAGTGGAGCTTTTAAAAGGGCTACATCGGCAAGCGTCGCCGCTTTCAATAAGAAGCCAGATATTTAAGGCACGTGAAAACTGGGCATCGAATCTTTATGAAAATGTATCATACAAAGAAGGTCTCAAGCCGGTCGAGATGGGAGAGCGTATAGCCGAGCTTTCTAGGCATCCTTTTTTCGGGTGGGCTATTCTGCTTGGAGTTATCTGGGTAACTTTCTACGGAGTAGGGACGATTGCGACAGCGATTTCCACTGCGCTTGATTTGTATATACTGACTCCTATCACCGATGCGGTTTCCTACGCTTTGCCTTACCCTTTTCTAAACGAGTTTCTTGTAGGCGATTTCGGTATACTTACAATGGGTGTCGCTAACGCTATAGGCACCGTTATCCCTATACTGCTGGTTTTTTTTCTTATCGTTAATTTTCTTGAGGATGTTGGGTACCTCCCGAACCTCGGTGTTCTTTTAAACAGGGCGCTTACCCCGTTTGGCCTTTCCGGTAAATCTGTCTTACCTATGGTTCTTGGCTTTGGATGCAACACGATGGCGACACTTGCCACAAGAATGCTGGACACACCGCGCGAACGGTTTATAGCTTCGTTTCTGATAGCTCTTGGGTTTCCATGCGCCGTTCAGCTTGGGGTGATGTTTGCCATTCTTGCCGTCGCGCCTTTTTCGGCTCTTTTAATTGTAATTGTTTCCGTGTCGGCAACGCAGATTCTTGTTGGAGTGGCGCTTAACAGGTTTATGCCTTCTGCCAGAAAGCCTGACTTTATTATTGAACTGCCGACATTCAAATGGCCCCACTGGCGCAATACCGTGAAGAAAACCTACTACCGCATTAAATGGTTTTTGCTTGAAGCGGTGCCGATGTTTATCTACGCCGCCTTTTTTATGTTCGTTTTAGAAAAGACCGGCCTTTTGCAGATACTGCGCGCTGTGTTAAAGCCTGTTGTCTCTGGTTTTCTTTCTTTGCCGGAAAAGGTCGCGGAGGTTTTTATACTTGTTCTTTCACGCAGAGAGGTCGGGGCTGTTTATTTTAAAGATATGTTCGATGCGGGTGAGGTTGACTATTACCAGACGGTTGTCGGCCTTGTGGTAATAACTTTGTTTGTGCCTTGCCTTTCCAATACAATGGTGATGATAAAGGAGCTTGGGTTTAACAAGGCTATAGCTGTAAATATATTCGTGGTAGTCGCCGCTATACTTATCGGCGGGCTGGTTAATTTCATAATAAGGTTTTTCTAGGGGTTATGGAGCATAAGGAAAAGTACAAAAGGGACGAACTGCTGGAGCTTTTGTGGCACCTGCGTGAAACCAACGAATCTACGCTTCCACTATTAAAAGAACATAAGCCGATGGAAGGCTATATGGAAGATGTTAAAAGCTTCCAAAGCAGTGGCATTATTCTCATGGAGGGGGAAGTAATAACCCTTACCGCAAAAGGTCTCACGCTTGCTCGTGGAATCGTTCGGCGGCACCGTCTTGCCGAGAGGCTTGTTTCGGATGTTTTGGGAAAAGGGGATGATGAAATGAATCAGGCGGCGTGCGAATTTGAGCATATCTTAGCGCCGGAAATTGTAGATTCGATATGCATACTGCTTGGGCATCCCAAAAACTGTCCGCACGGGCTTCCTATACCGGCAGGCGACTGTTGCGCAGAGGCGAAAGACCACTTGGCAAGCGCTGTTACCACGCTTTCCAACCTTGATGTGGGAATGAGCGCGAAGATAGCGTCTATCAACACGAAAGACGAAGCGCGTATGTTTAAGCTGATGTCTATGGGGCTTACCCCGGGCAGTGTGGTTTTAATGAAACAGAAAGTTCCGGCGATAGTCGTAAAATGCGGTGAACAGCAGTTGGCGATAGAAAAACCTATAGCCGACGAAATAAATATCTGGCGGCCATAAAAAACTGGGAGGTTGAGATGAGTATTACGAAGGAAAAACTTATTGAAAAGCTGAATAAAGACCTTGAGTGGGAATACGCGGCGGCGGTTCAGTATGTCCAGCACGCGGCGGTAATTACCGGATCTAAATATACAGATATTCAAAAGGAACTTGTGGTGCATTCAAACGAAGAGCTGGCGCACGCCCATCTTCTGGCGGAGCAGATAGATTTTCTTGGCGGAGTTCCGACAGCCGACGTGGAGGCAACCGAAATTTCGTCAACCGCTGTTGGGATGCTTAAGCAGGATCTAAAGGGAGAAAGGGCGGCAATAGACAGCTATAAGGAGAGGATAGGCGAGGCGGAATCGCTAAAGGAATACGGGCTGCGCAGAGTGCTGGAGGATATTCTTCTTCAGGAAGAGGAGCATTTCAGGGATGTCCAGTCTGCACTGGAAGATTAAAGGATAGAAAAACCTGTTTTCCAAGTTGTGTTTTTGTGATGAAGTTTTTGCGGTAAATTCTTAAACGCCGGATGCTCTGGCAATAAGCAGTATTCCGTGAGACAAATATCTGACAGCCTTCAACTGCGGTATTTCGCGGTTTTAAGCTTAATCTCTTGGCGACCTCCTACTTCTCCCTATCCGGTAGCGCACCGCCGATGTATTGCGTGTAGGCGACAACGGAGCATAGAGAGATATTACGGGGCTGTTGCCGAAATATTTTTTGGAGTATCTGAAGGAAAGGCTCATCTTTTAACTTCTTTAAAACAGATATTCTAGCGGTCGGCAATTTTAAACAAAATCAAATTTATCGGATTTGGCAACAGTCCCATTATATTCATATATAAACCGCCAGCGAGGGCCAGCACCGATGCCGTTGTGTGGAGTGGTCGGGACGGCGAGATTTGAACTCACGACCTCTCACACCCCAAGCGAGTGCGCTACCAGACTGCGCTACGTCCCGACGCAGTATAAATATATATTAGTGATAGATTATTAGCGAGCCGGAAATAGCGCTGTTTTTGGGGTAGAATCGTCTGTAGGGAGAGACCTTTGAAAAACTCCCGTAGGTATGTTACGAGCGGAGTGAAGTAACCTCATGCCTTTATAAATCGACAGGCTTAAAGTGTCGTGTTGTTTTTGCTCCTCGCGATGACCGTTAACGATACTTTAGAGGTCTCAAGGAGCTTTCTTTTACAGCTATTGGGGAAAGGCGGGATAATGCCGAACAGTAAAAAACCGAATATCGAATCGTTGATGAGCGAGGGCCGTCTGTTTACCCCTTCTAAAGAGGTAAGCGAAAATGCGTGGGTTTCATCTATGGAAGCTTACAAAAAGGAATACGAGAGGTCGATAGCCGACCCTGACGCTTTTTGGGCGGAAAAAGCTTTGGAGCTGGAGTGGATAAAGAAGTGGGACAAGGTAAGCGAGTTCGACTTTAAAGAAGGGCGGATAGAGTGGTTTTCCGGCGGTCAGCTTAATGTAACCTCTAACTGTCTTGACAGGCATCTTGAAAACGGAAGGAAAGATAAAGTCGCCATCATATGGGAGGGTGACGGTGAGAACGATTCCAGAAAGATAACTTACGGTGAGCTACATGACGAAGTAAATCGTTTCGCTCTTGTCCTGAAATCGAACGGAGTAAAAAAAGGCGACAGAGTTACCATCTATCTGCCGATGATTCCTGAACTAACTGTAGCGATGCTTGCCTGCGCTAGGATAGGGGCTATCCACTCGATAGTATTTGGCGGTTTTTCGGCAGAATCTTTGCACGACAGAATTGCCGACTGCGAATCTACCACTCTTATAACAGCTGACGGCGGATATAGAGGCGGCAAAGTGATACCGCTTAAAAAGATTGCAGATGATGCCTGCGCTAAGGGGGAGCATATAACGCGGGTGATAGTGGTAAAGCGGACAGGCGACGATGTAGCTATGAAAGCCGGCAGGGATATCTGGTGGCATGACGAGATGGCGAAGCACCAGCAAGGCTCTTTTTGCGAACCGGAGGTGATGGAGGCGGAAGACCCTCTATTTATTCTTTATACATCCGGCTCTACAGGCAAGCCGAAAGGCGTTCTCCATACGACGGCAGGCTACCTGCTTTTTGCGGGGCAGACATTCAAATATATTTTCGATTACCACGAGGACGATATCTACTGGTGTACGGCAGATATCGGCTGGGTTACCGGGCATAGCTACATAGTGTACGGCCCGCTTTCCGAGGGCGCCACGACGCTGATGTTCGAGGGGGTGCCTACATACCCGGGGCCTGACCGTTTTTGGAAAATAGTCGATAAGCATAAGGTAAATCTTTTCTACACCGCGCCTACAGCTATCCGCGCGCTTGCCTGTCAGGGCGAGGAGCCGGTAAAACCTTACGATCTTTCGTCGCTTAGGGTGCTTGGCTCGGTTGGCGAGCCTATAAACCCCGAAGCGTGGATATGGTATTACAAAAATGTCGGGCGGGAGCGGTGTCCGATAGTCGATACATGGTGGCAGACCGAGACAGGCGGTATTCTTATCACTCCGTTACCCGGGGCTACTCCTTTAAAGCCCGGTTCGGCTACTTTTCCGTTCTTTGGCGTGGAGCCGGAGGTTATACGGCAGGATGGCTCGAAAGCTTCGGTGAACGAGGGGGGGTACCTCGTAATAAAGAAAGCGTGGCCGGGGATGATGCGTACCGTCTACGGTCATCAAGAGCGGTTCAAAGAGACATATTTTTCTCAGTATCCCGGCAGTTACTTTACAGGCGATGGGGCAAGGGTAGATGAGGATGGTTACTTCTGGCTTATGGGCAGAGTGGACGACGTAATTAATGTATCTGGCCACCGTATAGGGACGGCAGAAGTAGAAAGCGCGCTTGTATCGCACCCTGATGTCGCCGAGGCGGCAGTGGTGCCTATGCCGCATGATGTTAAAGGGCAGGGGCTTTATGCCTATGTCACCCTTAATGCCGATAGCGCCGAAAATGACGGCCTGACAAAAACATTGAGGGAACATGTAGGAAAGGAGATAGGGGCGATAGCCAAACCGGACGTAATACATTTCGCACCGTCATTGCCGAAAACCAGAAGCGGAAAGATAATGCGGCGTATATTGCGTAAAATCGCCGAGGGTGAATACGGCGCGCTTGGCGATATATCGACACTTGCCGACCCATCTGTGGTCGAAAAACTTGTGGAAGAAAGAAAGGCGAAGAGCATAATAACATCATGCTAGATTTTCAAAGAGGCCGGTTTTTGCTTGGCACTGTCGCTGTTATTGCAGTTTGTTTTTTTGCGTCTTGCAGTTCCGGCTCTAAAGAGCAGGATAAAATAAAAATAAAGTTTTCTCATGTCGCCGCTGTTGATACGCCAAAGGGCAAGGCGGCGCAGTTTTTTAAAGAGGAGCTGGAAAAGCTTTCAAAAGGACAGATAGAGGTTTTGGTTTATCCAAATTCACAGCTTTTTCGTGACAACGATGCGATAACGGCGCTCCTTATGGGTAGCGTGCAGATTATTTCTCCCTCTACCTCTAAAATGACTACTATGGTTCCGGAATTTCAGGTTGTCGACCTGCCTTACCTTTTCCCCTCAATTGATAATGTTCACAAATCGTTTGACGGCATGCTTGGTACTCTTTTTGGGGCATTGCTGGAGCAGAAAAATTTTAAGCTTCTTGCCTACTGGGATGGCGGGTATAAACAGCTTGGCAACAGCCGGCGCGTAATAAGAAAGCTGTCTGATATCAAAGGCTTGAAGTTTAGGATAATGTCGTCGAAGGTGCTTGAGGCGCAGTTTCGCCATGTGGGAGGGAACCCACAGGTGCTTCCATTTTCGGAGGTTTATACGGCACTGGAGCAGGGGGTGATAGACGGACAGGAAAATACATGGTTTAACAGCTATTCCCAAAAGTTCTTCGAGGTACAAAAATATATTACCGAAACAAACCACGGCTACCTCGGCTACCTTTTGCTAACCAGCCAAAAATTTTGGGATTCTCTTCCGCCGGATTTGCAGGCAGTTTTGAGCGAGGCCGCGGAAAAAACAACAGAATATGAGCGAAAACTTGCAGTGGAGATAGATACAAGGGACAGGCAGAGGATTATTGATTCCGGCAAAACCGAGATAACCGTCCTGACCGCCGAGGAAAGGGATATCTGGATGAAAACTTTTCGGGAGATATATGGCGATTACCCGCAATGGAAAGAATTGATAGATGCCGCTCTAAATCATTGACCCTCAAAAGCGGCCGTAGAAAAAAGTTGACTACAACCCCAATTTTTAGGTATCATCTTGGTGTGTTTTTTTATCGTAGTTCTTTAGGCAGGTACGGAACCTTCTAAGAGCACGAACCAAGGCTTGTTAAGGAGGATCAATGAGCAAACTGTACGTCGGCAACTTACCATATTCTTACACGGACACCACACTTGAAGAGCTTTTCGCTCAGTCGGGTGAGGTAACTTCTTCACGCGTAATCGTAGACCGCGACTCTGGTCGCAGTAAAGGATTCGGATTTGTGGAAATGTCTTCGGACGATGAAGCAGATTCTGCCATTGAGAAATTCAATGGACACGAAATAGAAGGCCGCCCTTTAAGGGTTGATAAGGCTAAGCCGAAGCCGGCCCGCGGCCCACGTTACTAAAGTAAAGTATTTTCGCCGGCTTTGGAGTAATCCAAAGCCGGTTTTTTTTTGAGCGTAAAAAAACTTTGTCGTTACATAAGATGAGTAACGACCCAGCTGTCTCCGTATTTTTCTATGTTGTCCCGCTTCATTTCATATTTATCAAGGTGTTTTTCTTCGTCTTTTAGGATACCTTCAAGGAGCAGTCTGCTTCCGTTATCGCCTTCCTCGAAACAGGTTCTTATGCCGTCGTTCAGCTTTTTGATAGCTATCTCTTCTATCGCGATATCTCTTTTAATCATGTCGATTACTTCCATCCCGTTTTCGTCTGGGAGGTCGTGTTTTTGATTTTTCACGGTTCCGCCGATAAAAAGGATTCTAGCCATAAGGCTCTCGGCATGCTTCATCTCTTCCACCGCGTCGCCTTTTAGAGTGTCGGCGAATTTATCGTACCCTTTGTCTTCGCACTTTACATGCTGGTCCATATATATTCCTACAGCGCCCACTTCTCCTATGTAGATAGCTTGAAGAGTGTCGACTACTGCCTGATTTACTTTTCTGCTCATAAATTTCTCCTCCGGTTAAATGCTGGTTGTTACGCGGGTAGATATATTTTCCGCCTCAGTATACCGCAATAAAGCCGGAGCGATGTTTCGGTTACCGTAAAAGCAGGCAGGCTGAGTGGTGCGTTTCGGATATTTTATAGAGAGCTGGTTCGGTGGTTTTGCATTCGTCGATAACTTTAGGGCATCTTGGGTGGAACGCGCAGCCGGAAGGCCTGTCGTGCAGGGGCGGCACTATGCCTGGTATCTCCTGTAGTTTTTCTTTGCCGTTGCCGGATACTGTTGGTATAGAAGCGATAAGGCACTGGGTGTATGGATGCGACGGGTTGTTGAAAATATCTTCCACTTTTCCGTCTTCCACCACCTTGCCGGCGTACATAACCACCACCCGCTGGGCGTTTTCGGCTACCACCCCCAAATCGTGGGTGATAAGAATGATGGCGGTGTCGAAGCTTTCTTTAAGCCTGTCCATAAGTTCCAGTATCTGCGCCTGAACGGTAACGTCGAGCGCTGTTGTTGGTTCGTCCGCTATCAGAATGGACGGGCTTAGCGACAGCGCCATAGCAATCATAGCTCTTTGTCTCATCCCGCCGCTTAGCTGGTGCGGATAGCTGTCTACCCGTACCTCCGGGTCCGGTATCCCTACCTGCTTTAGCATCTCTATAGCTTTTTCTCTCGCCTCTTTTTTGGAGAGATTTTCGTGTATCTGGAAAACCTCGCCAACCTGACTGCCGATGGTAAAAACAGGGTTTAGTGCCGTCATCGGCTCTTGAAATATCATCGCTATTTTGTTGCCGCGCAGTTTTCGCAAATCTTTATTGTTCATAGAGAGGATGTCGTTACCCTCGAAAATTATCTCTCCGCTTTCGATTTTCCCCGGCGGTTCCGACAGGAGCCTTAGGATAGAAAGGGCTGTTACAGTTTTCCCGCAACCAGATTCGCCCACTATGCCAAGAGTTTCGTTAACCTCCAGCTCGAAAGAGATGCCGTCTACAGCTCTGCCAAGCCCTTCTGGAGTTTCGAAAGTTATTACAAGGTCTTTTACGGATAGTATGCCCATTTAGCCGATAAGCTCCTTTATATGGACGGCAACTGTTGCCCCAAGCGTTTGCAGGTTGTATCCGCCTTCAAGGAACGAAACCAGCTTCCCTTCGCAGTGGTTATCGGCAAAGTGTTTAAGCATTTTAGTCATCTCCCTAAATCCGTTATCGGTAAGCCCCATTCCGCCAAGCGGGTCGCTCTCGTGTGTGTCGAACCCTGCGGAGATTAGCAGTATATCCGGTTTAAAGCTTTTAAGCTTTGGCAGGAGAGATTCCTCCATAATGGAGAGGTATTCGGCATCGCCGGTCATACCGGCTAAAGGATAGTTGATGGTAGCCCCTTCGCCTTCGCCTAGCCCTTTTTCGTCGGCAGAGCCTGTCCCCGGGTATATTCCCCAATGATGGAAACTGGCAAAAAGGATAGTCGGGTCGCTTTCAAACGAATGCTGTGTGCCGTTGCCGTGATGTACGTCGAAGTCGACTATGGCGACTCTCTTTGCGCCAAGCCGTTGGGCATGCTTTGCCGATACCGCGATGTTGTTAAACAGGCAAAAGCCCATAGCCCTATCGCTCTCGGCATGATGCCCCGGCGGACGGACGGCGCAAAACGCTTTTTCTGCCTCGCCGTTTTGAAGCATCTCCACTGCCGTACAGCCGGCTCCTACAGCTTTGACGGCTGATAGATAGCTTTTGGGCGATATCGGGGTGTCGAGGTCGAGATATGCCGCACCAGCTTCGCAGGAGCTTCTTATCAGCTCTATATGTTTTGGCGTATGTATCGCCGATATCTCTTTGGTTGTGGCGGCTCTAGGCTCTATCCATTTGGAACGGGGGATAAGTTTTTCCACTTCGCGGTTTATCACTTCTAGCCTTTGCCGGTTTTCCGGGTGATCGCCGGTAATGTGTTCAAGAAACAGGGGAGATGTAATGTAGACAAAAGCCATGAGAGCGATTATAGCTTTTTTTGGAGATAGCAGCATTGCAGGCAGTAGCCGCAAGCGGCAAGTACCATTTCTTGAATTAAATAACCAAGCAAGGTTAAAATCACACTATAATCAGCTAACTATGAAAAAGAAAATTAGCCCCAATTTATTTGGAATTAAGTACTCAAATCGTGATTTTTCTCAAAAAGAAAACTGGGGGAAGAACCAATTTAACTCTTCATTTCCTGCTTCACTTGCATGCTTTATGGCAAGTAAAAATATTGACCTGAAATATATAAAAATAGATAAGCAATTGAAAGTTAAGCACGACTACATTAGTGCTAGTATTTTATTTGGAGCGAAGTACGAGTCAGATGACCTATATTTTGCTTTTTAGCGTGATTATGTGCCTTTTCAAAAATTAGTTGTAGGCAATCTACCTTGTATCGATTTGGTCACAATGAATGCAAAAAAGGGAGAATGCTTGCGGGGCATAGAAATTAAGCTCACCGCTATTCCAGATAATTTAACTTGTAACCACGATGAAGATAAATTCAGCCCCGAGATAGTAGTCAGACCAGATACCATTGTTTATATGGCATTGAGTATCATCACCGCATTTGAAATTGTCCTAAAGTTAGTTGAAATTAAGGTATGACCTCACCTGCTAAGATATGTTTGAGAAAGAACAAAAAATAGCAAGGAGGTCAACATGGACAGAGTAAACGGAAAGAAGATTGATGGCAATAGTAGAATT
>JAJRYD010000052.1 GCA_024275955.1 Nitrospirota bacterium | reverse complement strand
TCCTTAAGAAAGGTAAACGGCTATAGACATCTCATAGAATTAAGGAGCATTATGAAACGTATCCTGAATACCGGTAAAGTTGCAAAGGTAGCGTGACGGTCATGCCGGAAATTTCAACTAAGAAAGGGCTTGATTCGCATCTTGGAATCGGAAAATAATGCGCCAGTTACCAGAAACTTTGACTGCCCAATAGCTTTTCAACTTTCCTTTAAGCCTGTGCAAATCGTAGCCGGGCAAATCGAGATCAGATATGAGAACCGCAACATCCAGCCTTGCAAGGATATCTTCTATGCGGTTAAGCTGATCGCTGTTCAAGTAGCTCTGGTCACCACGTTCATAAAGCCTTTTCAATCCACGATGCTTAAAGGTTTTAATCACGCCTTACTGTACAGTGTATCGGAACAGCTGTCAATACTATTCGAGTCCATTATTTTTCAATGAGTTACAAAATCACCTAAGAGATGTTTCCCAGCAGGGAGCCCATAGGCGACTGTTAGTACAGGCTAGCCAGTACCCGGCAAATGGAAACCACCCCCACGGTATCGACAAGCAGTAGCAACACCTCTCCTGTGATAATGTTAAATCAAAGTAAGAAGCTGGAAGGGTGGGGATGATTTTATCGTCTTTACACCACATATGGCGGGATTACGGAAAAACTCGCTATAAACATAAACGTCATTAAGTGGAACAAAGATTTGGGGCGGGCCAATTTTGAATACTTTCATCCCCACGCATGTGGGGAACAGGGCTTCGGCTTCGCGCTCCTTTTTGGCTACAGCGGTTCATCCCCACGCATGTGGGGAACAGAATCCACAATCCGACAAATATCTCCAATTTCACGGTTCATCCCCACGCATGTGGGGAACAGTCTCATAACATTTTTCCACGGTCTCCCGTGTCCGGTTCATCCCCACGCATGTGGGGAACAGTGCCGTCGGTAAAAACGTATCTGTATCGCGTACGGTTCATCCCCACGCATGTGGGGAACAGGCTTTTTTTGCTGCCTTGAGCCCAAGAATGAGCGGTTCATCCCCACGCATGTGGGGAACAGCCCTTCAGGAATCAACACATTCAAGTCTATATCGGTTCATCCCCACGCATGTGGGGAACAGTTATGCAACCCTATACCAAGTCTGGGTCAGTGCGGTTCATCCCCACGCATGTGGGGAACAGTAAAAATCCCCGAGGAGATGTTTGAGTCCAAACGGTTCATCCCCACGCATGTGGGGAACAGGCGTCTGGGTCTCTTACAAATTTACCAGGAACCGGTTCATCCCCACGCATGTGGGGAACAGTCCCGACCGAAAAAACCGAATTGTACTATACGCGGTTCATCCCCACGCATGTGGGGAACAGGCGCCTCACGTATTCGTCAGTGGCAACGTCACCGGTTCATCCCCACGCATGTGGGGAACAGTCTTGGAGATCATCGGCCTCTTGTTTGGTTGGCGGTTCATCCCCACGCATGTGGGGAACAGTTGTTAATGATGTCGCGGCTCCTGCGAGGGTACGGTTCATCCCCACGCATGTGGGGAACAGACCATCGCAAGTATCGGCCAGCTGGTCAGCGTCGGTTCATCCCCACGCATGTGGGGAACAGGCCCTCATCGTTAATATCACGCTGTTTGAAAGCGGTTCATCCCCACGCATGTGGGGAACAGATAAGCGACACACCAGCGGCAATCGCCCCAGGCGGTTCATCCCCACGCATGTGGGGAACAGTTTTAATAAATTGTCAAGGTCGGGTTTCTGTTCGGTTCATCCCCACGCATGTGGGGAACAGATAAATATGCACGGCTTTAGTGCCGCTATCCACGGTTCATCCCCACGCATGTGGGGAACAGTTTTGTGGTAACTCTTTTCCTCTGCCTTTTGCCGGTTCATCCCCACGCATGTGGGGAACAGTCGTTCTCGGTGCCATTGGTCAATTAGAATTGCGGTTCATCCCCACGCATGTGGGGAACAGCCTTCCGCTAGCTATGTCGATGATTATTACCGCGGTTCATCCCCACGCATGTGGGGAACAGCTGTATCAGAAATCCCAGCGGTTCTTTCGTGTCGGTTCATCCCCACGCATGTGGGGAACAGAAATGGAGCCAACCACAACTGGGCAGAAATATCGGTTCATCCCCACGCATGTGGGGAACAGTTCTAGGGACTGTTTACGCTCATCACGCTGAGCGGTTCATCCCCACGCATGTGGGGAACAGCGGTCTACAGTTAAATGTTTGGGTAGTGCCGCCGGTTCATCCCCACGCATGTGGGGAACAGAATCAACGTAAAGTTTTCGACCTATAATGTGGCGGTTCATCCCCACGCATGTGGGGAACAGATATACATATGTTTCAGTGTCAAAAAGAACAACGGTTCATCCCCACGCATGTGGGGAACAGTTCAATAGCTATTGCATGCTGACTATATCGTTCGGTTCATCCCCACGCATGTGGGGAACAGCCGCATCATGAGGAACAAAATCTGTATAATAACCGGTTCATCCCCACGCATGTGGGGAACAGGTTATTATGCTTATCTGCAAAGATTGGGAGGACGGTTCATCCCCACGCATGTGGGGAACAGTTCAATAATCTTTTCTAGTTCGATTCCTAATTCGGTTCATCCCCACGCATGTGGGGAACAGACAGTATGGCTTAGACAATGTTCAGGTCATTACGGTTCATCCCCACGCATGTGGGGAACAGTGGCAAATCAGGACGATAATTAGGCAGACTTTCGGTTCATCCCCACGCATGTGGGGAACAGAAGTTTATTGTCTTTCTGGTTTTGATGTTTTGCGGTTCATCCCCACGCATGTGGGGAACAGCCTCCGATACCCAGCATGGCAGAAACCAGAGCCGGTTCATCCCCACGCATGTGGGGAACAGCTCGCCACAAAACTGATCCTGTGGACGTTTTGCGGTTCATCCCCACGCATGTGGGGAACAGCTCTATCCAGTCCAAAAGAACGGTTAAGGAAGCGGTTCATCCCCACGCATGTGGGGAACAGGCTTTCTCATGAGCGATATAAACCAGATACTCCGGTTCATCCCCACGCATGTGGGGAACAGGAGTTCGTAAAGTCGATATACAGAACCAATGGCGGTTCATCCCCACGCATGTGGGGAACAGACCTCGCTCATCGATCTTAGCCTCCTTGAGTTCGGTTCATCCCCACGCATGTGGGGAACAGACAACAGTCGGGGGAGGCTCGAGCTCAATCGGCGGTTCATCCCCACGCATGTGGGGAACAGCACAAACATCCGTTTTTGCTTATCTATCTCTCCGGTTCATCCCCACGCATGTGGGGAACAGATTTTTCTAATTTTGTCATAAATTACTCATTACGGTTCATCCCCACGCATGTGGGGAACAGCTCATGACATTTTTCCAATGTTTTCCATGTCCCGGTTCATCCCCACGCATGTGGGGAACAGTATTTACCGAGCCAAACATGAGCGTATTTGTCCGGTTCATCCCCACGCATGTGGGGAACAGTTGCCAACGACCCGACAGTGTTGATTCGATGTCGGTTCATCCCCACGCATGTGGGGAACAGTTAATGCTCAGAGTTGTCACGGTTCACCCCCCCGGTTCATCCCCACGCATGTGGGGAACAGATGCCTAAGCGCATAGCCGTATTGCTTTACCGCGGTTCATCCCCACGCATGTGGGGAACAGCAGTATGTGAAAGAGCAGAACGAATCTATCTGCGGTTCATCCCCACGCATGTGGGGAACAGCTCGATGAAGTCACGCCGATATTCCTCTCGCTCGGTTCATCCCCACGCATGTGGGGAACAGGGGGTCAACTTTGTAGCTGTATGCCGTAAGCTCGGTTCATCCCCACGCATGTGGGGAACAGGGCACCGGATGATATTTAGGGTCTACAGGTACCGGTTCATCCCCACGCATGTGGGGAACAGTGATCATGCTATCGTTTTGCATCGTGAGGATCCGGTTCATCCCCACGCATGTGGGGAACAGGAACTCAAAACCAAGCTGGGCGAGACAGGGGTCGGTTCATCCCCACGCATGTGGGGAACAGGCATTCGTATCCAAAACCTTCTTACAAAAGTCCGGTTCATCCCCACGCATGTGGGGAACAGATTGCTACATGAGCTTCGGTACTGCCGAGGAGCGGTTCATCCCCACGCATGTGGGGAACAGAAGTATTTAAGGATAAGGTAATGCAGAGCAGGCGGTTCATCCCCACGCATGTGGGGAACAGACTCTACAGTGAAAGGATTACCCTCTAAAAATCGGTTCATCCCCACGCATGTGGGGAACAGTCTAACTGAATCCTCGTTCTGGTAGTACAACTCGGTTCATCCCCACGCATGTGGGGAACAGCCGTATGGAATCGATAGAGTACGGCATAGAAACGGTTCATCCCCACGCATGTGGGGAACAGGTTTGATCATCGCCCGAGTCTCATCGGTAATATGGTTCATCCCCACGCATGTGGGGAACAGGCATCGAGGAGCTTGAAGCT
This sequence comes from Nitrospirota bacterium, assembly GCA_024275955.1. GTDB lineage: Bacteria > Nitrospinota_A > UBA7883 > JACRGQ01 > JACRGQ01 > JAJRYD01. The sequence continues at coordinate 39,060 of JAJRYD010000052.1, read as the reverse complement.
GAAGAGAAATCCCGGTTCATCCCCACGCATGTGGGGAACAGTGAAGTGTCAGCAAAAAAATTGTATGAATTGCCGGTTCATCCCCACGCATGTGGGGAACAGCTCCTCGATGCGAACTTTTGTACCGGCAGAAGCGGTTCATCCCCACGCATGTGGGGAACAGATACTGGAGCGCAGAGCCGTGTTGCTTCACCGCGGTTCATCCCCACGCATGTGGGGAACAGACTTATTCCAACTTTATGATTTACCGTTAGTTATTCAGTCAGCCGAAACCTACCAAAAATCCCACGGATTTCATATCCACAATGTCGAGGTTCATTCTATCTCTTATCCGGTCTAATTTCATCGCCCTTTAAATCTTCTTTCTCTTCGACTGGATAAAACGAAACCAGCTTAACGCCATCAAAGTCTACCGGCATTCTCCGGTTCTTCCCATAGGTCAGAAAGTCGAAACCGGATTCCGTATTGGTAGACCAAACGATAATGGCGTTTCCGCCTCCGCACTCTATCTCTACCTGCCGCCATATCATATCTCTCACCCGTTTTGACAAATCTCCTACATATATGCCGGCGCGAATTTCGAGAAGCCAAACCGCAAGCCTTCCTCTTAGGCGCGGCGAAACATTTTCAACCGCGATGACCAACATCCCCCAGGGACTCCTCTTCTTTAATCGCCGGCAGTATAGCGTCATCGGGCGGTTCCGGCTTTTGCAATCCGCCTGCCGAGAGTATTTCCTCGATGGTCGGAATAATGTTTTTAAGAAGTTTTGTCGAACGGAAAATATCACGACATGCAAGCCTTACCTCCCGCTCTGGATTTTGCATATTTTTTGACGCGATCCTGAAAGCTATCGGTATGACGGTATCAAATTTAAAAATATCGGCCATATCGTAAACGAACGACTGCGGTTTGCCGGTATGGATAAAACCTACCGCAGGGGCGTAACCGGCGGCCAGAATCGCCGCTTCGGTAACGCCGTAAAGCGATGCGGTGGCAGAACTGACGCACCTATTGACGCAGTCTCCGCTGTCCCACTTTTTCGGGTCGTAGTTTCGCCCTTTCCATTTAACTTTATATTTTTTAGCAAAGAGTGCATACATCTCTCTTACCCTTGCCCCCTCTATTCCTCGAAGCTGGTTTACGCTCCGGTTTTTGGGCGGCGGCTCCTTAAATCTCATTTCATACATCTTTCGTACCACTTTTAGTCTCGCGGAATCGTCGAGGGCAAGCTTTGCCTGATAAAGAAGGCGGTCGGCCCTTGCTCCTCCCGGCTGGCCGGAGGCGTAAAGCCTCACTCCGCCTTCCCCAACCCACACGACAAGACACCCAACACGCGATGCCAACGTTATGGCGGCATGCGTTATCCTTGTGCCAGGTTCAAGCATCAGGCAGGCGACGCTCCCGACAGGAATATGCGTCCGCACCCCGTTTTTGTCCACTACCACAAAAGCTCCGTCGAGTACGTCTATCCGGCCGTACTCTATAAAGATAAGTGAAACACGTTCCTTGACGGCAATCGGTTTAAGAGTGGGAAGCATCGCTGGCTCTTTTAATCATAAGAAGTCCGCAACCAAAGCCTTTCGCCGGCCCTATTCCTTTATAAAGCGCAGACAAAAAAAATTCCTTATCTGTTACTTTTAGGAGACCAGAAAAATCTATAGCGCTGAAACGGATAGGGTCGTTCTTTTCTTCCTTTTTAGCCTTTTTGAAAAGACGGTGCTGGCAATACGATTCTGCCACCACCGGCTTTACCGCGAAACCGTTTTTCTCTCCCCTTTTTTCCAGCCACTCTACGCCAAGTTCCTGCACCTTTTCACGCAATACAAAATCTTTGTTGTTGCATCGGTGCTTTGCCTCCATCACCACGTCATGCCTTTTTCTTTTTCCGGCACCATCCTTTTTTGTAACTACCGGATTTGCTCTTAGCGAAAATACGAACCGCTCACCTTCCGTTACTTTTGGATCATACTTTTTTGTTTCGATTTTCCAGATGCCGTCTTTATCTTCTGGAGGCCGGTTGGAAAGAGTGTAGAAAAAGTATCCGTCTCTCGATTTTTCCATGCGGTAAAGAAAATCCCGCTTCCTATCTGGGTCGTCGGAAAAAAGGTTCCAGATATGCTGGTGAACCTTATAATCGCTTACGGCGATACGCGCCAGCTTCCCAACTGAAACTCCGGTATCGAGAGAGACTTTTGAAAAATACATTTACAAACCCTCCTCTTTCGGGACATCCCCCCAATATTCGGCACGGTCGGCAAACTGCCATCTTGCCCTGCTTAAAACAGAATCGCGCCTTACGATCTCGAACGGAAGTTTAATTCCGGCAGTATCTGGCTCTTCCGAATGGAGCGTTTTTCTATCCCCTTTCATCAACGATTTTAAAAGACCGTTGTAATCGCCGTAACCGGCTTTTTTAATGGCGGAGATAACTGTATCGCCCCGCAGAACTTTTGGCTCCATCGATATAGCAAGGGGACACGATTTTCTTCCAAGATACGGCGTAAAGCGGGGCTTTAAAAGCCCTTCTTTTATCATTTCAAGCGAAAAAGGTTCCTTGCCGGATATCCAGATAACAACCGTATAGAGAGCGTCGCACCTGTACTCTCTTGAAGAAAGAATGGTGCCGAGGCTTTCGGAAGATAGTTCGTCTTTTCGGCTGTAATGAACGGCACCCTTTCGCTTGGGCGGTATCTGTATGGTGTGGTAATCGGTCAAGGGAGAACCGGGGGCATCTACCATCACCGCGTACCTGCATGAGCCTGCAAGCGACGCGATTTTTTCTTCCTCGCTTCTTTTTATTCCAAGAGCAAGCGATAGGAGGCCGATTATCGACGACTTACCCGGATGCGAAAAAGAGGGGCGGTACTCGCCGACAGCTATATCGCCCCACGACGCCATCGCGCCGTAAAGACGAAAGAGGAGATAATCTTTCATCTGTTTATTCTTCCGTTACGAAATCTATAATTTCCTGCAAAGAGCCTTCGCCCAAAACGGCATCCATCGTTTTGCTGAGGGTGCCGGAAAAGCCGTAAACCTTGTCGATGTTATCTTTCGTGTTAACAAGCTTTTCCCTCGATTCGACAAAAAAATCTCCTTTTTCCACAGGGTTCAGAAAAGCTACCGAAAGGGAACGCGGCTGGTTGCTCCCCCTTTCGGCAAGGATGAAAGAAGCGCGTGCGCGCGAGGCAAAACTGTTTTGCTTGCCGGTTGGGGCCACCTGCGCCGAAGTTTTAACCAAAGCCTCCAGTGTCTTTTTCCATAGCCCGTTATCGCCGTTAAGGTTTTCAATAAGAAGCGCGCGGTCTACGCAGATGTAAAGGTAAAAAAGACCGGCGGAAAATTCCGTCTCGCCCATATGGGCGGAACCGGCGTCCTCGCTCCCGTCGTTAAGGTCGTCCACCGCCGTAAAGAAATCGTCCTCCACTGTTACTTTGTGTATCGTTATGGCGTGAGCCACCTGCGTGGAGGCTTCTACATTATCGCCGGGAGATGCGGTAAGCATTCTTCCGAAAAGCGCTATGTCGGATGCCGAAAGTTCTTTTCTGAAAATATTGATTTCTTTCGCATCGATATCTTTTTTCTCGCCGGATGCCAGTTCTTCCGCAAGTTTTTCTATTCCTTTTACTTCTTCTGGAGAGAAATGAACCAACTGCTCAACTTCAAGCTCTTCGAGCGGCTTTTTTTTATTCTTCTTTTTCCGGTTTCCGAATAAAGCGGCAATCTCTCCCGCCCACTCTTTGGCCTTTTTCTCGTCCGCGCCTTTTTCAATCATTATTTTATAGGCGTTGACTCCCATCTCCTTTGTTCTTGTGCCGATGCTCCCTTTTAGCGACTCCTCGAAAATATCCGAAGTTCGCCATGCCCGCTTAAGCGACTGCGACGATATCCTAAGCCTCGTGCTTCCGCCCATCATGGCGGTTTTGGGCCTTCCGAGGTCGTCCCTGTTAAGGTTCGACGGCGGGTATGATGTCAAAAGGTGAAGCTGAACAAAACGATCCATGATTTTCTCCTTTATTTTTATTTTTCTTTTTCGGCTACGGCGTAATACTCAAGCGCCCATTCTTTTCTCACCTTATCGTTCCACCAATAGATGGAGTTTGCCAAGCTCGGGATGTCGGCTTTGTTGCCGATAAGACGCACAGCCCTTATGACCGCAGGGTAAAGCTCATCAAGCCTCTTTCTGCTTATGAGCCGCCTGAATCGAAGCCCACTTACTCTCGCCCCGCTTCCCCCATCTCTTGGAAGGCCGAGCTGTCTTGCGAAAGGATTGAACCCAAAGCCTTCCTTGCTTTCGCCTCCGGCGGAGGAAAAATGTTCGTCGTAATGACTTACATGCGCGAGTACCCCAGCGACTGCAGAAAGTTTTTCCACGCTCGTCTTGTGGGTCTTCCCCAGCTCGTTAAGGAGGCGGCTAAAGTAATTGGTGAAAATAACATCCTTTGCCTCTGCGCATCTTTTTAGCGTCGCCCTCCTTCCCCCTTTTTCGAGAGACTTCCACCACTCGACAAGAATCTCGGTTTCGGGTTTTCCCTTACTGAAACTTAACCATTTCTTTTCGGCCATACAGTTCCTCCCTCACTTTGCTTCATCTTCTATTCATCAGCCGGAATCCTCCGGCAGTTCATCCAGCCCGATTTCGAGTATTTTTTTTATTTTTCTGTCTCGGTTATACCTGTCGAGATTCCTTCTAGCTCTAGCCACTCTCGCTGGGTCTCCATCTTCAATCGGCCCGGCAAGGGCAGCGCTATCGAATATTTCCAACGCTTTATCGGAGATTGTTTTCAGCCAGTTTTTCTTAATTTCTTCAAGAGATTTTCCTGCCTCCAGCAGTTTTCTTGTTTCAAGCGCGGTTTGATTAAAATCGACTTCGGTCTCTTCCCAAAATCTTCTCTTTAGAAAAGAGAAGTCGCCTTTCGCATCTTTCTTTCTTTTGAACCACGCCTCTTTTATCGCCCCAACGATATTGCCGGCTACCTGTTCCGCCGCTAATATGAATTTTTCAACGGCGTTCTCGAAATCGTTTTTTATATTTTCGGATAGATGAAGAACCGGCATCCTGCTTTCGTGCCAGCAGACAGCTTTCATGTTGTCCATTTCGTACCCGAACGCGGAGAGGGTAAAATTCCGTTCTCCCCTTCCGCTGTTGAGAAAATCTGTAACCGTTTTCGCCGGGTCGAGTAACGGCCTGCCGTTAGCATTATCCTTTTTTGAAAGGATGAAACCGAGCCAATGCCGGTACCCTGCTTTCTCTTTCAGGTGTAATGGAAGGGGGAGGTTATCCTTGTAATAATATGGGGAGAGGGGATGGATGTGGACTCCATCGTATTTGATGCCGTAACCTTTTGTCCAAAAAGATTTAACAGTTCCCTTTGAACCGTCTCCGCATACCGAGCATTTACCGTCGCCGTTTTCATTAAAATCGAGCAGGATTCTTCTGGGCATAGCCCAGAAAAGCTGTAACGGGTCGATATCATCGCTGGTGGTAATCATCCCATTTTCGCTTGTTCGCAAAGCGGCGAGCCACGGGAATATCTTTTCTTCCGGCGGCTGTTTGCGTTCAACATCACAGGTTGTATTAAACCAGACGGTCTCCCATAAATTTTTGCCGAGTATGACAGTTGTAAGCGGTCCGCCTCCCCTCACCGACGTAAGATGCCCCCTTCCACCCGAAGGGGCGTTGGTCTGCATACAAAAAAGAGCGGTGGCGGAACATTGGGTGCAGAGGCGGTCAGAATTCCCCTGCTTGACGAAATGGTCTTTATTATCTTTTACCGTTTGCTCCGTTGGCATACCGATTAACAAAAAAGAGACCGGCCATTCGTTAACTCTTTCCGATGATGAAAGCCCCTCTTCCTGCATGAATCTTTTGCCATCGCCATCGAGATCGAAAGCGTGTTCAAATTTGGAAAAGCTCTTCCTCAACTCTTCAGGGCTTGGGGGGCTGTCAATCCGGTTCAGCCAGCCACTCTCCCTCTTTGGGGCGAATGCTGTCTGCATTAGGCCGATGAAAAACTGTAAAAGAGCGCCGTTGAAATCCGGCCTCGGCGAATCAATAGAGACTATAGGGTTACTATCAAGGTTTTCCGTAATCTGATGCGGAGCTATTTTCTCTTTAGTCCCGTCCTTGCGAATGACAGGAACCCACGCATCTGTTATAAGGTTCATTTTCTTTCCACCTCAATCTTTATTGCCATACGAAAAAGACTCTTTTTACGATATTTACCCCCGAAAAGATAACCCGCCAATATTGCAGCCAGAAGTTTTAAGAAGACACCCATAAAATCCATGTAGGTGAGCATAACATAAAAAAAGGGAATTACAAGAAGATGTTTCGGGGAAATAAATCTTGCAACATAGAGATATTTTAAGTAGGATAGCGAACATAGTTCCTGAAGTTTTTGGGATGAACCGATGTTTCGGGGCAATTTAATTAATGCAACGGAAAGTTCCCCACATACGTGGGGATTTACGGGGGCAGGAAATAAACCTCCTGCCTCCAAGCAAACGCTCATATCAACAAACCCCCTCCCCATGGTTAAGATACGGTAAAACCAATTATACTCGAATACTTTAAAGTTGCAACTTTTCCATCATTCAGCAGTTCGGATTTAAAGCTGTCGCCATCTTTGACAAATGGAAGTATCGGAACATATTTGGATTTATTCGGGAATCCTTTTTTTAATTCCTCCAGAGCTTTTGAAATGTCAGGGTCTGCCGGTTTCGGTTCTTCTGGGATATCCCTAGCCGGAATTGAAAGAACGCTAAGCTCCCACGCGTAATCGTCCGAACAGGCAAGCGGTAAAAGCTTTTCTCCATCCCATTTGGCAAGCCTTACGCGAACACTTTTCTCATTCGATCTTGTAGGGGCAAATTTATCGTCTGTCTGCCACGAAAAGCCTGCCTTATACCCCTCGTTAAATTCAAGCGAATTAAAACCGGCAAGAGAGGCTTCACCCATTTGCTCACCGAGAACTTTACCATCAATATTTCTTAACGCTTCGGGCTTTTCCACATCTTCGCCAAAGACACCTTCTATCAAGCGGCGCGCATCGTCCGGCATCTCCCAGCCGCCATTCTCGATTAGAAGTTTCGCGGTAAGCCAATTCTCGCCATGAGCCGGATATACATAAGCTCCTTTTGGGAAAACTTTTTTGAACCATTCTTTATCCGGGTTTTCGGTAAACGGCGGGCCGTAAACAAAAAGCGTCAGCCTGCCCCTTTCGTCGGGAGTGCCGTTTTTCAGATTGCCGTCCTTGTCCCTTGTATGCCTGCAAAGCCTTCCGGCCCGCTGTATCACCAGATCAATGGGAGCAAGGTCTGTTACCATGCAGTCGAAATCGAGGTCGAGCGACTGCTCTACCACCTGCGTTGCGATAAGAATCATCCCTTTACGCTTTTTAAAATCGCTCTTTTTTCCGAACAGTTCAAGAACCCTGTTTTCAATCTCCAGCCTATCTTTAAGGTTAAATCTGGCATGAAAGAGGATGATATTATTTTTGTCGACTTTCTTCCGCAGACTTTTAAAAGATTCTACCGCATCAGAAACGGTGTTCCTTATCCAGCAACAGCAGGCTCCACGCGAAGCGTTATCAATAATTTTTTTCTCCGCCTCTTCGGGTAAATTAATGTACTCCACATCTATTTTTCTGGAATTATTTTCTTCGTAGAATAACGGCGTTTTTACAACAGTCGCGGCGGAAGCCACAGCTAAAAGCGGGTAAACTTCATCAAGCCGATTGCCCCCTCGCTCTTGTTCAGGCGAATATATGGAAAGAAATTTTTCGCGTGTTTTTTGAGAGAGAGTCGCCGAAAGGAGAATCGCCGTACCGCCATATTCCAGATGGAAACGGAGAAGATTTTCTAAAAGGCGGTTCATGTAACGGTCGTAAGCATGAACCTCGTCCACAATCAAAACCTTGCCGACAAGCCCAAAAAGCCGTAACGACTGGTACCTGTTTTTGATTACCGCCATTAGAGCCTGGTCGATAGTTCCAATGCCAATATCGGCCAGAAGCGATTTTTTTCTGTTATCGGAAAGCCACTCGATTCTTTCTTCCATGCTGTCATACCCGCTATCTGTTGAGCCGATAGCTTCCTTCTTTCGGTCGACGTGCATGAAATGTTTGGCCAGTTCCGCCGCGCTATGGGCAAGAACCAGCGAAGGCTGTTCATCATCGCCGAAAAAGCCACGATAACTATTTTTGATACGCTTGTAAATTTCGTTTGTGGTAGCCATAGTGGGAAGCGCCATATATATTCCTTCGGCAAGGCCTTTCGACATAACCCTCTGCGCGAGCGCGAATGCCGCCTCGGTCTTGCCGGAACCTGTGATGTTTTCAAGTATGAAAAGCTGAGGCTCGTTTTTAATCTCAAATTTTTCAAGCTCGTTCTGCATTCTGTTCGCTTTTTTTATTTCAGGGAAAAGCTCAGCAGTACTGGAAGTTTTGCCAAGACGGGAAGGAAGTATGCCGGAAAACTCTATCGCTTCTTTCGCCCGCGGGCGGGCATATTCCTCCCAATAAGAGATAAGTTCCATTTTTTCTTCCACAAAACTGAAGAACTTCTGGTTAGAGCCAAGCCAGTCGCAAAGAACCGTAAAACCGGCAAGCAACCAAGAACCTTTTATGGCAGAATCTTCCAAAGAGTCTCCATAAAATTCGAGCTTACTGTTTTGGGGAAAGAAAATTTTTGACGACCCGCGAAGAAAGCTGGAGACGGAATTTATATCGTCATCTTTAAAATACTTCTCAAACCTGTTCCGCAGATTATCAGTTTCTGGAGGGAGACCGTGGTGGCCGGTTACCGCCGCGCCATAAGTTTGCAGACCGCATGAAAACTCACGGGGGCCTAAAGACGTACCGAAAGGAAAAATATTTTCATTAACAATAATATCTATCGCCCTTTTCTTAAATAACTCAAGCCCAAGAGCGGTATGATGTACGAAGGCGAGGCTGTCTACTCTTTGAGCCTGAAAAGTCCATGAAAACTTTCCGATATCGTGCAGGCAAATCAGGAAAGGCAGAAAGCTGGTAATAGATTCCTCTTTAATGGAAAAGGCATCTGAAAACCGCTCCCGTAGCTTCCCATCGGCTTTCAGGATGAGGCTGGCTACCGCTGCGACATCGAGAGAGTGGTACGGTAGCAGATGGTGAGTAGTATTGTCTTCCGACTTTTTGTACTTCCCCCAGTAGCGATAATAATTTTTCATTAAATTTACCTGCCATTTTATAGCAAACAATACGGTATCTACTATCCAAAGCTTAAGCGATAAAAAATATCCTGCAAAGATGCGAGAGAACCCCCTTCAACTCCTCCCTGTGGGACTGTTTCCAAAGGAGTTTTTGAGCATTTTAAGGAGGGGTTAATTTTCTAGCTTCGTAAAAATAGAGCCTTTAGGGATTGGCAATTTACAGCAAAATCAAATTTATGCCATTCGGCAATAGCCCCCCCCTGTACAAAACCGTTAGTCTTGGTCTTGTGCCGCAGTTCAAGGAGCCTGTAAAGACAATCGGACAACGGCAACTATCAGATAGAAAAACGCAAAGAACCCGACTGTAAGCAAAAGCAGAAAAAACGAGCCTCCCTCTATTAGCAAACCAGTTATAGGTTGCTTCTATAGTATTACCCTGCGCACTCCTCTTTACTCCCTTTTGCTTTTTTTATTATGTGCGAAAAGGCATCATAAACCGGCTCAAGGTTTTCCACCGCGGCTTTTGGGGAACCTGGAAGGTTAATAACAAGTGTATGTCCGATAAGACCGGCAACGGCTCTTGAGATAATAGCTCTAGCAGTTTTCTGAAAAGAGTATGCTCTCATCGCCTCTGGGATTCCGGGAATTTCCATTGTCAAAAGCGGCTTGACCGCTTCGGGCGTAACATCTCTTGGGGTAACGCCCGTTCCACCGGCAGTAAGTATAAGGTCGATGCCATCATCATCCGCAAAAGCAGTAACGGCATTTTTTATCTCTACCACGTCGTCCCTTACAATCTTGCTCTCCACAATCTCAAAACATTTATCCGAGAAAAACTCTTTAATTGCCGGAACCACCATGTCAGGTTTCTTAACGCTTCCCCTGCTGTCCGATGTTATGAGAATAGCTGTCTTAACCATCGGCCCTGTAATGCCCTGAACGGCCACCCTCTTTTTCAATAAGGCGGATGCCGGATATCTTCATATTTTTATCTACAGCCTTGCACATGTCGTAAATTGTGACGGCGGCTATCGAAACTGCTATTATCGCTTCCATTTCAATCCCTGTCTTGCCTGTCGATTTCACTTCAGATATTATTTCAATACGGTCAGGCCCTACATTGAAGTTAACACTGCAATGCTCAATGCTAAGTGGATGGCACAGCGGAATAAGTTCTCCAGTTTTTTTCGCCGCCGTAATACCTGCAATTCTTGCCGTGGCAAGGACATCGCCTTTAGGAACTGCTTCGTCAATTATCTTCGCTATGGTATCGGCATTCATCTCAATAAAACCGGAGGCGACAGCTCTCCTTGCCGTCTCGCTTTTTGACGACACATCTACCATGCTAGACTCACCTTTTTCATTTAGGTGCGTAAGTTTTTTATTCATACGGCAATTATATCTCTATAAAAGGTTTGAAGGAATGTTCACATTTTTAAGCTCTTTTCTTTCAAAGAGAGAGGCATCGCCATCAACGCCGACCTTTGCCAAGAGCCTCTGCACCGAGTTACCGCCGTCAAACACCCTTTCAATGGAACCTAAAAGCTGCGAGGAGTAGACCGCGCATAAGGTTTCGATTTTTCCGTTGTCAGGGTTGGATGCTCCGATAAATCTAAAGCCCGCTTCTCTCTTTGAAATAAGCCTCCTTAAATAACTTTCTGAAAGTTCCGGCATATCGACAGCTAGTATCAGCCAGTCGGCATCTGGAATAAAGCGATGAGCGGAGAGTATCCCCGCAAGAGGCCCATTCCTTTCAGGGATATCGGAAATCCGCTCTTTGTTTAAGAGAGCTTCAGGCAGTTCGCCGTTTCCAATCAGATAACTCCTAGCTGTAACGAAAGACAAAAGGTCAAAAACCGTTTTAGCCATCGCGCTCCCTCTATACTCCGTAGTCGATTTTGGACTGCCCATCCGTTTGCTGTTACCTCCGATTAACAAACCTCCAATAAGCTTCTTTTGTAAACAGCTGTTTGCAAGCCATCCCCTTACCTCCTTTTCCAACGCATCAATGTCATCATGGGGAATGCCGCCATTTCCGACTTTGCCAACAATATTTCCAGCAACTTTTATTTCTGATATCCCTCCGGCATAAGGATTAAGGTAGAATTTGTCCCACCAAGACTGTTTGTAACCTTCTGCCAATATAATATCGCAGTCGTAAAAGGCGTCCATAAGCAGATAATCATATCCATCGCCTCTAACGCGTGAGAATATTTCCAAAGATGATGAGGCGATAACCGCGACAGCTCCCGCGTCAAAAATTCTTTTTGTATCTTTTCCATCTCTGTCAACGGACAGATTATGCGCATCATGCTTCAGGTAGCCAACCTTCAGGTTTTTAGAGAGCCTCGGCAAAAGTTTTTCTATTAGAGTTGTTTTGCCGGAGTTCTTCACGCCAACAAAGCCAATAATGGGGAAAGGACGGTTAGTCATAAAACCCAAGGGTGAAACTCAACAACCGTTCCAGCTTTAAGTATTTTGTCTTTTTCTGGAAGCACCAAAACTCCGTCGCTCCTAGACGCGGAAACAAAGTCGCCGGAACCGTTGTATCCAGGGATAGGCGTAACAGTTTTGCCATTGTCGGCAAGCATTGAAATTCTAAATTCCCTTAAAGAGTGCTTTTTTTGAACATCTACTAAGAGCGGAAGAAACAGCTTTTTAGGATAAGCAGATTTAGCGCCGGACATTTTCATAACTGCTGGAAGGACAAACTGATGAAAAGTGACCATAACTGAAACAGGATTACCAGGAAGGCCGAAAACAACGCAACGGCCCTTAATGCCAAACCATACAGGCTTGCCCGGCCTTATAGCCGCCTTATGGAAAATTTCCCTAACGCCCAGCTCCTCGAAAGCTTTATAGGTATAGTCGGAATCTCCCATCGAAACGCCGCCGGTAACAATTAGAAGATCGTTTTCCTTAATCGCCTTTCCAAGTCTGGATACGAAAAGTTTTTTATTATCCCTCAAAAGCCCGCCAAAAGAAGCACTTACCTGTGGAACATTTGAAATAAAAGAAAGCAGTGAAGATGCGTTGGCATCGCGTATCTGGTACGGCAGAGGCTTTTTTTCAGGAGCAATTACTTCGTTACCGCTGGTAAAGAAAACCGCTTTTATCTTTCGTGAAACTTCGGGCATAGTTATCCCCGCTGACGCGATTGTCGCACTCTTAGGAGCTGTCAACAGCTCGCCTGCCTTTACAAGTACCACCCCTTTTTTTATGTCACTCCCCTTTTTATGAACATTAAGCCATTTCTTAGCAGAGTTCTCTTTTAACTCGACAAAGTTATCAGAAAGCTTTCTGGAATTTTCAACTTTAACTACAGCGTCTGCCCCTGCAGGAAGAGGGGCGCCTGTCATAATCTTTATCGCTTCTCCGTTCTTTAACCTACCGCTGTAACCTGCACCAGCCTCGACAACACCGACAACCTTAAGATTTGCCTTGCCGGCGGCTATATTTGATGACTTCACGGCATAGCCATCCATAGCGGAGCGGTTGAAAGGCGGCAGAGGCCTGTCTGCTTTAACATCTCTCCTTAAAACCATTCCAACAGATTCGGCAAGCGAAGCTTCATCTTTACCTATAACCGGCACGTTACCCAATACAAGTTGGATAGCTTTTGAATACTGGGTAAGCGACAGTTTTTCCCTCTTCATAACTTTTCCACCCAAAACTCACCATCTGCCGCAATCTCTTTTTTCCAGATTGGAACCGATTTTTTAAGTTCATCAATCGCGGAACGGCAGGCATCAAAAGCCTCTCCCCTATGTCTGCTCGAAGCGACAATACATACGATTTTATCAGAAGGCGAAAAGGTTCCTATCCTATGGACAACCGTAAGGTTGCTGATTTCGTATTTTCCCATTATCAGTTTTCGCAAATCCTTCAAGGCAGTCTTTGCCATCGGCTCGTATGCCGATAACTCCATCTTTAAAATCTTCCGTCCGTTGGACTCTTCCCTTACCTTCCCAATAAAAGTTACAATTCCGCCCGCCGACCTGTCGCCACCAGCGCATAGAGATATCTCATCAAGCTCGTTAAAAGTTTCTGTTTGAAGCTTTGTGTACATTCACCCCCCTGAAAATGGCGAAAAGACAGCAATAGTGTCTTCATTGGATATTTTACTGTTTTCATCCACAACAACCTCGTTCACTGCAAAACGAAGGTTTTTTATTTCACTCTCACTAAATTTGTTGGCAAGGTGCCTGCTGGAAAAATCTCCAATGGTCAATACCTCGTTAATCTGAACATCTTCCTCGGAAAGCGACAATCTCTCCTTGACTGCCGCAAAATAGAAAATCTTCATTTATATTACCTCAAAATCTGCAACGGATATTTAACAACTTTCAGCCACCTATTCCTACCATAGGTCTTCCACCTATAAGCGGTGAAAAGTAGTTCTTTGAGTGTCTATCGGCTTTAAAGAGCAGGGAGTCTTTCAGTCTTTTAATAAACCAGTCATCACCAAGCCCCATTTCAAAACCGTGCATTAAATCAATTTCGTTTTCCGATAGAAGACAGCTTTTAAGCTTCCCGTCAGATGTCAGCCTTAACCTGTTGCAACCGCCGCAAAAAGATGCTGACATTGGGGATATAAAGCCTATCCTTCCCTTGCCGCCGGCAATGTTGTACATCTTTGCAGGGCCGCTGTATCTACGCCTGTCTGAAGGTTTAAGAGTAAAAAGCTTCGATACTGTTTCAAATATCTCTTTGGAAGTAATCGGAGCATCATCGTTCCACAATCCGTTTTCCGCGATAGGCATCATCTCAATAAAGCGGACATCAAGCCTATTCTCGTTGGCAAGCTGACAGAAATCCTCTATCTCATCATCATTTATCCCCTTAATCGGAACCATGTTTATTTTTACAGAAATCGTATCAAAGCCAAGAACTGCCTTCACATTTTCAACTACAGGCTCAAGCACATCTTTGCCGCAGATTTCCAGCATCCTTTCCGGCCTTAATGTATCAAGAGATATCGTTATAGAATCAATACCATTATCAATAAGCCTCTCGATATTGTCGCTTAAAAGCACCCCGTTAGTAGTCAACGCCACCTCTTCCATACCTTTTACACTTTTCAAATCTTTTACAAGCGTGGCAACCCCTTTCCTTATGAGCGGTTCCCCTCCGGTTATTCTCACTTTCCTAAGACCCTCTTTTACAAATATGGTGACAATCCTTTCAATCTCTTTGAGTGAGAGGAGCTTCCTGTTTCCGGGATGAATCTGCCTGCTTTCAGGCATACAGTAAGAACATTTAAGGTTGCATGACGGGGTAACAGAAACCCTTAGGTAGGTTATCTCTCTTCCCTGCCTGTCAGTTATTGGCATATGTTATCTCTTATTAATAAAACCGCCATTTTATCCTGCTCTTTGTTCCGGCAATCTCAATCTGCTTATAATCAACACCCGCTACCTCCATGATGTGCAAAAATAATGGCGCGTCATACCGGAAAAACTTCAATCGCTTTTGGGTTGGAAACACAGAAGAACTCGCATATACCGCACCCTGTGCAATGCTCTTCTTTTATTACAGGTCCGTTTTCGTAGACTATAGCCTTATCCTTTAGCGGGCATTTATCGTGGCAGTAGTTGCAACCGAGAATCGTTTGGGAATACGCAAGACATGCCGACCTTTTTACGACAGCGATCCCAAGCCTTACATTTTCCTTTTCAACCGGCAAAATGGCACCCTCGTCGCAGACCCGCGAACAGACCGGAACGTCGCACAAATAGCACGGGCGTTCGTTTGGGGTTATTACAGGAAACCCCGGTGCCGAAGATTCCTTCCCGTCCTGCTTGATCGCGCCGTAGCTACACCCCTCCCAACACTTACCGCACAGGTTGCAAAGAGAGAGGAATTTTGATTCCTCCACCGCCCCCGGTGGCCTTATCTGTCTTTTTGCCGGCTTCGCCTCTTCCGTGGCGGAAGAAAGCGAGCGCAGAAAAATAAGATACCCTTCCTTAAGGAAATGTTTTCTGTCTATCTGTCCGTCGCTCATAAAGTTAACCTCACCCAAAAAACTAGCCGGCATCGAAACACACACCCCGCCAGCTTATAGAGCCGACGGGGCATTAAAGCTACTTGCGCACCTTATAGAAGTTGAAGCGGTCGTTTTCGTTTTTAACCAGCGGTTTAACATTGGCCTGCGGCACATGGCACATGTCGCACTGAAACCTTGCCATAGCCACGCCCCCCCCTTTGAGATGCTTCGCCGAAACATAAACCATCCCTTCCATCTCGTTGTTGGGATCGTGGCAATCCATGCAGTCGTTTTGCTCCCTCGAGATTGTCAGCCCTTCAACGGTGTGTGGCACCTGAGGCGGAGCGGTTATAGAACCACGCTTCATCAGCTTGTTCTCTCCCGGGTCGGCGCCTTTATACACAAGCACGTCCGGGGTAACATTTGGTTTGAACATGCTGTTCTTTCTCAAAGTGTCGCCGTCATCGGCGGCGATGGCGATGCCACTGAAAACGAGCGCCGTAAAGGCAACTATCAAAGCAATATGTTTCATCTTCTCAAAACCTCCTTAAAATTTTATCTATTCTTCCAGATTCCGAAAAATATCGAACTTCCACCAACTTGATCTATGCAGGCTCCACACATTGTGCAGTCACTCGAGGCGATGCGGTTGTTGATAACAGCCGCAATCGCATTAGGCTCGGGGCAGACTTCGGCGATATTCATGGGGATTTTGCACCTCGATTCGTCCGCCTTTACGCTGACTAGGGAGAATTTCCCCAAAAGATTCAGAAAGGCGGCGAGCGGACAAAGCCCGCGGCACCAGCCGATTCTTGCGATGGCGAATTCGTACATGAATATTGCCCCCACAATAAGCCAACTCACTGTTCCTATGCCTATCCCGCCGAAGATAACAGCCCTGTGGAGTATTGATATCGGGTTGTAAAACTCGTATATCGCAACTCCCGTAATGATCGGCACGATTAGTATCGTGGTCATCATGTAATACTTCGTTGACGGCAGGAAGCCTTTGAACGGCTTTCGGATTCTGACCTTTTTGGAAAGCCAGTTGGCAAAATCCAAAACAAGGCCCAAAGGGCAAGCCCAGCCGCAAAACGCGCGGCCGCCTACAATCAAGTAAATGATGGTTATAAAGACTGCCCCTAAAACAGCCGTTTTGTACAACCGGCCCGTAGCGAAAAACGATTGAAGAGCGATTAGAGGATCCGTAATCGGAATTACGCCCAAAAACAACGAACCGGAATAGTTCCCAACGAGGATGTTGTACTCTCCCCTCGCCGAAACCACGAAGAGCCCTAAAATAGTTAATGCCGTCACCCTTCGGAAAAACCACCATTTACCATATATCATAGGCGTTCCCTCTCCCAGCCGATGCGGTAATGCTTGCCAAGCTCTCCCTTGGCGGTTGCGATATTCAGAACCTTAATCGCCGGCTTGTCGAGGATACATGCATGTTCGCACTTCCCACAGCCGGTGCAGGCATCGGAATGAACTACAGGTTCAAATATGGCATGCTTGGCTGTGCGGGTGTTGACCCAGTACTCAAGCTTTAGTGCCTTCCCCATAAGCGGACATACGTTGTAGCAAACCTCGCACCTAAAGCCTTTCAAGGCGATGCAGGTTTCCCTGTCGGTAAGGACGGCCAGCCCCATGCTGGACTCGTTTATATCGGTAAGTTGCCTATCCAGCGCCCCGCTTGGACATGCCACTACGCACGGTATATCCGGACACATGTAGCATGGAACCTTTCTAGATACGATATAAGGAGTGCCGGGGGCAACACCGCTTCCCGGTTCCGCCATGATTATCGAGTCGTACGGACAGGCGCGTATGCACTGCCCGCACTTTATACACCGGGAGATAAATTTCTTTTCCAAAAGTGCTCCTGGCGGCCTTTGCGCGTACGCGCGCTTGGACTGCCCGAGCGAAGCCAGACTTACAGCCGCTATACCTGTAATTGTGCCAAGAAGGTTCCCCGCCGTGAAAAAGCCCCTACGGGTTATCTCTTCCGGCTTTCTTCGCACCTTAAGGTCAACGCTACTTTCCGATTCATTAGAGATTCCGGCTGTCGCTTCAGACATAAAATTCCAAGCTCCCTTTAAGCTTTGACTTTCCTTATCCTAACGGCGCACTTCTTGTAGTCGGTCTGTTTTGAGATTGGACATGTAGCATCAAGCGTTACCTTGTTAATCAGTATGCTCTCGTCAAACCACGGCACGAAAATAAGCCCTTTGGGAACCTTGTTTCGCCCGTCAATCTCGGCGCGTACGGTGACGCTTCCCCTGCGGGATTCTACCTTGACAAGATCGTTTTGCCTGATGCCATAGCTACTAGCATCGTCAGGGTGTATCGCCACTACAGCCTCCGGTGCCGCGCGGTGCAGTTCGGGTACGCGCCTTGTCATTGTTCCTGAATGCCAATGCTCAAGGTAGCGGCCGGTGCAAAGCCAGATAGGGTATTTCTTATCCGGCAGTTCGGGCGGATCCGCGTACGGACGGAGCCATATGTTGGCCCTGTTGCCGGTCTTCTTGTTTCCATAGAAAGAATACCCCGCTCCAACGGGAACATAAGAATCGTAACCTTCCTTAAAGCGCCATTGAGTTTCCTTACCGTTGACGACCGGCCATCGCAGGCCGCGCACCTGATGGTATGTATCGTACGGGGCAAGGTCGTGGCCTTTGCCGGTACCGAACAGGCGATATTCTTCCCAAAGTGCCTTTTGGATATGAAACCCAAAATGGCGCGCTTCATCGTTTAGAACACCTCCCTTTCCGGGATATTCGGACGCTAACCTACCGAACATATGATCGTAAATCGTTTTGTTTTTGAGCTCCGGCCGTTTTGCAATAAGCTCTTTCGGCCAGACTTCCCCAAGCTTAAAGCGTTTTCCAAACTCGGCCAACTGCCACAAGTCCGACCTGCGGTCGTCGTTTACCTTTACTTGCTGACGCCAAAACTGCGTCCTTCTTTCCGCGTTTCCGTACGCCCCTTCTTTTTCGAATATCATAGCCGTCGGCAAAACCACATCGGCCATAGCAGTCGAAGCGCTAGGGTAGATTTCACTTACGATTATAAAATTTTTCGGATCGCGCGCCGCTTTCATCCAGCTGTTAAGGTTTGCGTAATCCTGAAAGGCGTTCGCGCAAGAAACCCAGAGAACATTAATTTTTTTATCCTCAAGGTGCCTCATCATCTTAACGGCGTGCGTGCCGACTTTCGGGTTAACAGCGCCTTCCGGCAAGTCCCAAACTTTCTCCGCAAAATCGCGGTGTGCTTTCTTCTTAACCACCATGTCGGCAGGAAGTCTGTGCGCGAAGGTTCCAACCTCCCGCGCGGTGCCGCAAGCCGAAGGCTGGCCAGTAAGGGAAAAGGGGCTATTACCCGGCGTAGAGATTTTGCCCATAAGCAGATGGATTACATAAACCAGCTCGTTTTGCCATGTACCGCGGGTATGCTGGTTCATACCCATCGTCCAAAGAGACACAATCTTTTTGTTTGGGTCGGCGTAATCTTTGGCCATAGCCAAAAGCTGATCCGCGTCGACACCCGACAGCTTGCTTACATATTCGAGAGTGTAAGGCTCGACATGCTTTTTAAGGGCATCAAAGGTGGTCATTTTACCCGAACCGGCTTTACCCCTGTTCTTCTGGCCTCTTTCCTTCGGATGATTTTTTCTAAGACCGTAGCCGATGTCCGTCGGGCCTACCTTGAAGTTGCAATGTTTTTCAATAAAGTCTTTGTTGTAGGCGTTGTTCTTTATTATGTAGTGCGCGATGTAATTCGCTATCGCAAGGTCGGTTTGAGGGGTGAATATCATAACCTCGTCCGCAACGCCGCCAGACCTGTTCGCGATGGTGCTAAGGTGATAGTACTTAACATCGGGATGCGAGAGCTTTCTGTTGGTAAGGCGGCTGAAAAGAATCGGGTGCATTTCCGCCATGTTCGACCCCCAAGTTACGAAAACATCCGCGTGCTCAAAGTCATCGTAGCATCCCATCGGCTCGTCTATTCCGAAAGTCTGCATAAATCCGGCAACGGCTGAAGCCATGCAGTGCCTTGCGTTGGGGTCGAGATTATTCGACCTGAAACCGGCTTTCCAAAGTTTTACCGCGGCATAGCCTTCCCAAATCGTCCACTGCCCAGAGCCAAACATCGCAATGCCTTCCGGCCCTTTCTTTTTAAGCGTTAGCTTAATTTTTTCTTCCATGATGTCGAACGCCTTGTCCCATGAAACCTCGACAAAATCCCCTTTTTTGTTGAACTTTCCGTTCTTCATACGCACAAGGGGCTTTTTAAGCCTGTCTTTGCCATACTGAATTTTTGAAAGAAAGTATCCTTTCACGCACTGAAGTCCACGGTTAACCGGAGCTTCAGGGTCGCCCGTGGTAGCGACCACCCTGTTATTTTTTGTTCCGATAAGAATTCCGCATCCGGTTCCGCAAAACCGACACGCACCCTTATCCCAACTTATACCGTCATCGGCGGTAGCACTTGCCGGAACGGGTACCCCCGTCGCCGCGGCCAAAGCCACTACGGCGGCAGAAGATTTTACAAAACTTCTCCTTGATAAGCCCATTTTTTAAAACTCCATAAAAAAAGTTAAAACCCAATAGCTAAAAACAGTCCCAAATCTGGCACAAGGTTAATGCTTTTAGGCCCTTTCCATTTCATCCGCTAGTGCGTTGACCTCTTCCTCGAAATGGTGATAAGCCATCGTCGCTGTTATCACTCCGTCGATGGTGTACATTCTTCTAATCGTGCTGACCTCCTCGCCAGTCGATTCCCGCTCCAAAACGGCCACTATCTTTCCGTCTTTCAGAACCTTGTGTACCTCCAGCCCACTAAAGTCCTTTAGCGACTCGACAACTTGCCCTGTCTTATCGGGCATGGTCATAATCACTATCCCCGAAACATTCATAAGCAAAACCTCCTTTCTTTTAGATTAGTTTTTGATATTTCTACAGGTATTCCCTGATGTTCCATCTATAAATTTCCCCGCTCGCCGAACCCGAATAAACATAACCGTTGCCGTACGAAAACGACACTATGACCGTTGAATGTCCCTTGAAGGTCGCAAGCTTCACCTTGGACGCAATGGAGAAGAGCGATACCTCGTTTTCGTTGGTTGAGGCGACGGCAAGGTTGTCTCCCACAATCATTGCGGAGTAGATATAGGTGAAGTCCTTGTGCAGTTCGATAAAGTCGCCGGTTTCGACATTCCAGTACAAAAGACGCCTGTCCTTGGAGCCACTCAGTATATGCTTTCCGTTGGCACTCCACGACAGGGTATATATCCCATCCTTGTGTCCTTTGAGCGTTTTAACCTTTTTCCCGTCGGCGGTACTCCTTATCTGTATCCTGCTATCGTTACTGCCGGTAGCTAACAGTGTTCCGGCAGGGTTAACCGATACCGTCTTTATGGCATCCCAGTTCGCCTTTATCGACCAAACAGGGTTTAGCCCCGGAAGCCTGAGGGCGCGTACCGTTCCGTAAACCGTTCCGATGATGATAAAATCGCCCTGCATAAAGGCGGCCGAGTATGAGTGCGTTTCGGGAATATTGTATGTCGAAATAACCTTAAGCTTGGTGTCGAGCAAGATTAACTTACCGCTTGAGGAAGAAGCCGCCACCCAGCCCCTTTCGAGTTCGCAAAAAGCAAAATAGGCGGAAGAATTAAAAGAGCCAAACGGGGTCTTGGATTTTTCGAATCTATATTCTACCGGCTTTCCGTCTTTTAGGGATATCGCCTCCACTGTGCCGTCGTTCGTAGCCAGATACAGAACCATTCCGCAAACATTGATGGAATTGATGTACGATTTTGCTTCGTAAAAAGGTTTTTGAGATATCGCGTACGAATCGGCAGACAAAAATATCGCTGTAAAAAAAACAACACCTACCCAAAAAACGCGCACTATCACCTCACCCATATTCTGCAACTGCTACACCAAGAACCAAGCCCCCAACAGGCCTTTCTATCGCTCACTAAGTCTCAATTTGCCGACAAGGGGAAGATGACAAGTAGAGCCATCCTCATCGTCGACAGCCGCACGCCCCTACTATTTCAATCCAACATTTCCGATGCGATGTTACTTTCTCTTTTGGTTGAAGAAATTTTATAGATTTATGAACCAAGCCAATAAAGTTTCCATCAACAGTCTTCACCGTGATTTTTTAAATAACCTTTGAGTAAAAAGTTTTGCCGCTAAAGCATTCGACAAACACAAACGGCACAGAAGCGGTGAAAAATAAGAACCAAGTCTTTTCAGTTTGATGATGCCCCCCCTACTATTGAATACCTACCCCGCCAATATATTGAGTAATTGTGATGGAATTGAATAGGGTGGCTGACTTATTTTGGTATAGGTGGAACCTAATGCTTCATATAGGTGAAACGACCCATAATAGAGATAAGCAGTTGCTAAGATTATGCTTATAGATTGGTCACAATACAGATTTATTTTCCAGAGCGAATAGTAAAAGTTGGTTTCTGCCTCTTAAACCAAGCTTGGCGGATATATTGCTCCGATGATTATCAACTGTTTTGTAGCTTATGAACAATTTTTTTGCGATATCTTTACTTGTTTTATTTTCGGAAATCAATTTTAAAACATGCTTTTCCGCGGGAGTAAGGTTTTTTATTTGAGGAAATTCTTCAAAAAAAGACTTTATCTCCTTATTCTTTTTAATCAAGTAACCTGAAAGAGCATGACTGACATAATGTTTTCCGTTGGCAACAGCTTTTAAGCTGTCAAGGAGTTCGTCTTCGGCATTTTCTTTGAGAATGTATCCTTTTACGCCGAGGTCAATAGCTTTATTGAAATAATCTTCGTCTTTATACATCGTCAATATTATGAACTCGATTTTTAAATTTTCCTTCCCGATTTCCTCGACAATATCAAGCCCGCTCATTTCCGGCATTGATATGTCCAACACCGCCATATCGGGTTTGCTTACTTTAATACTTTCGAAAGCTTCTCTGCCGTTATCGTTTTTACTAACAAGCTTGTAATCGGGTGTGCTTTCTATCAAAGCTACAAGGCCCCGAAGGAAGATAGGATGATCGTCCGCTATGAGTACGGTAATATCTCTAGCAATCATTTGAATCTATACTAACAGATATTTTCATTTTCAGAGTCGTTCCATTTCCGGGTGAGGACTCGATTGATAAATTTCCGTTAAGCATCTTCACTCTCTCGGAGATATCGGTTAAGCCCATGCCTGCAAAACCTGCGGTACCGGCAAAGGTGGAAGCTACATCAAACCCATTTCCGTTATCGAAAATGATGATATTTATATACTTGCCGTTTTTTTCTATTTTGACCTCCGCTTCGCTGGCATGAGAATGTTTAATAACATTATTCAAACCTTCCTGAATTATGCGATACAGGTGAATCTCTTTTTCCTTTGGTAGCATCCCGTCTATTTTCTGAATTGTAGAATTAATTTTCAACCCTGACAACTGTGTGCTTTTATTTATGGTTGAATTCAAGGCTCCCTGTAGCCCAAACTTATCAAGCTTGTGAGGATGCAAGTCATAAGCAATTTCCCTCGCCTCATCTATAGATTGTTGCGTAACCGATGCCATCTGCTTTAGGGTGTCTATTATGATTTTCTTAGTTGAAATTGGTTTTAAACACTTGCTGATTCCATTTTTGATTACCAGTAAATTTTGCCCAAACCCGTCGTGAAGCTCCAATGCTATTCTTCTACGTTCATTCTCCTGCGATTCGACAAGTTTTCTCGAAAATTGTTCAAGCACCAATTGTGCCTGCTTTCGTTCGGTAATGTCCCTAATTGCACCTGTAACAAACCGGCTACCGCTACCAACCAGAGTCTCTTCAAGTCTAAGCTCAAGAGGGAAGATTGTCCCGTCTTTCCGAACACCTTCAACTTCAATACGCCGGCCAATAATTTGGGATTGGCCGGACTTCGAGTAGCTCCCCATCCCTTTCATATGGCGGGCTTCGTACTGTTTGGGCATAAGCGGTTCCACGCTTTGGCCCAAAAGCTCCTTCTCCGAATAACCAAAAATACTGCATGCTTCTTGGTTTAAAAACCAGATGCGAGAATCCGAACCAGTTACAATAATGCCTTCTCCCACTGTCTTTATTATGGCGGTTGTCCTCTGTTCGGATTGTCTTAGGGCAACCGTAAGGCGATAAAGGCCGTACCCAGACACAAGGGTAAGAATTAATATGAGACTGATTTTCCAAATAGTCTGCCCCATAAGGTTTGCCTCTGTTTCCTTTAGCATTTGCTTGGAATGAAAGACTTCCATCAAACCGATTACATACCCTAAAGGAACCGGCTCCTTCATGTTGTTCGGCGATTGGTGGCATTTCTGACACCCAGCGGTGGCTATGAAAGGATGAACCGAAACAAAATCATCTTCCGTTTCCCAAGTTCGTGATTGACCGTCTCTGAGAACCATTTCCTCTTCTTTGTTGATCGGCAATTCTTCATTTTTCTTCCCGTATTCAGCTTCAATCGAGGCGCTATGAATGAACCGCACCTTGTTTTGGTCTTTCTGGTTGAGAGCCTTCACATATTCATCTATAGCCGCGCCCCCGATATCAGAAGACAATATAAGTTTCAAAATGGCATTTTTAAAGTACTCGGCATCTTTCATCGCCTCTGTTCTTGCGCTTACTTCCGCGTTTTTAATGCCTTCGAAATATTCCCATACCTCTGTCACGACAAGGGTCAGAACAAGAAGAAAACCTATTCCGATGAATTGTATATTGAATATCGGCCTTTTGGGCCACTCTCGGTTGGAACTTGCCCCGATATTCATAACAATTTCTTGAAAATACTAACTACAAATCCCGATATAAAAAAATACCGGATTCGTTCATTAAATAGTTTAGCGTTCCAATCAAAAAAAGAACCACCATTGCCATCCTTTACAAAAAGTTTCTATCGCGAAGAAAAAAATTGCCCAATTCTGCATTCACTTTTTCGTGGAAAAAATCAGCATCTGCCTCTGCAGGCCAGATACACGAACAGCCACCTCGCCTGCTGGTACCTTCTTAAAGGCTCTCGAACCCAACACTATAAAATTCAGTTAACATTTCGCGTTCGTTCTAACATAGCTCCTCCTCACGCAACCAGATTACCACACACGCCCTTCCGCCTGAAAGCAAGAGCCAACCACCCTAACTTAAAGCCGCTAAGCTTTAGGCGACCATTTTTCCCGTCAACATGAGGGTGGCGGCAACGATTATAATGCCTAGTATCTTCTGCATTGCCGCAGGTGTAAGCTTTGTTGAGCCTAAAAAGGAGCCGAGAGAACCGCCGATTATGACCGCGATAATCAGGGGAACGAACTCCATTATGTTTATCGGGTTGTGGTTAATTCTTGCAAAAAGGCCGGAAAGGGAATTTACGAACACGAAGTACGAAGCCGATGCC
Organism: Nitrospirota bacterium; assembly: GCA_024275955.1. Taxonomy (GTDB): domain Bacteria; phylum Nitrospinota_A; class UBA7883; order JACRGQ01; family JACRGQ01; genus JAJRYD01. The sequence continues at coordinate 14,472 of JAJRYD010000052.1, read as the reverse complement.
GCCGCCTCTTTTTCAGAACCCAGCCTAAAAATGATTATAAGAGGAACTAGATATACTCCACCCCCAATCCCTACAATACCTGCTACTAAACCAAGCAGTGCGCCTATAAGCATTGATAAAAAAAGCTTACCTCTTCTTCCAATACTTAAATTGAATTCCATCTTCTTAAAAAAATATATTCTAACTACAACGAACAGAAGGCTTGCAAGAAGGGTTATCTGAAAAATATCCTTTGAGACACTAAGCGAGCCTCCAAAATAAGAGAACGGAATTGATGTAGCAATAAAAGGGAGGATAAGCTTAACCTTGGCATGTTTTTTCCTCGTGAAGTTATATGTGCCTATTGATGAAACGAATAGATTAAGCGTAAGTGATACGGTTGGGATTGCAACATAGTTTAGCCCTACTATTGCCATCAGTGCTGTATAAGAGGAGCCTCCGCCAAGCCCTACCGACGAGTACGCAAAAGAAACGACAAAAAACAGCAGAGCCAACAAACTTATAGAGTAGGTTAAGCTTTCCATAGTCTAATGTACCATCTCCCCCACATTTTAATAATGCTAAGCCGTCATTTGGAAATAAAAAGCGGGGAGGACGCAGGAGACTAGTTGTAAGCCTTGTTAAATTTGTTGATACCAAGAGAGCCTGTAAATAATTCTGTGTAGCGACCTGTTTACATTTTTTCCGGCATTCTTTCAGCACACTCAGTCATAAACCTGTTGAGCGCAGGTTTCCAGCTTCTTATTCGGCAGTGTCCATTTTTTTGCCGCCGCATTTATGACAAGGTAAATAATTTTCATCGCCGATTGGTCGTATGGCAAATATTTTATGATTCTTTATCGCCTTGCGAATAACGCTGTTCCGCAACTCGATAGCGTTGGCATCATAGGTTTCCACATCTTTGGTAATTGCAATAAACGTGCGCCAAAAAGCTTTGTCTAGTAAACGTTAAACACTTTTATCGCCATGCCGCACCGCTAGGCGCTCTCCTCTACTTTGGCTGTATCGTGCCTAAGCAGATATACCGCGATTATCACCATAAGCATACCTGCTATCTGCAAAGCTACTAGCCTTTCTTCTAGCATTGCCCATGCCGCGAAAACCGTCAGCCCCGGCCCGATGCTCTGAACTATAGCAGAATGGGACGCGCCGATTATCTTGATGGCATAAACCGCCAAAAGGAAAGGTATATACCAGCAGACTGTCCCAAGCAGGACAACAGCTATAAGCGCAGGTTTTGACAGCTCCATTGATGGCATACCGTTTATCAATATGAAAAATATTATCATCGTTCCTGTGGAGTAGGTAGCTACTATAATCGGCGGTGTCCGCCGCGAGATTTTCTGCATACTTATCTGAGTAAAGGCCCAGCAAACGGCACAGCCCAAAGCATAGATAAGGCCTCTATGCAGGTCGAAAAACAGCACGCCGGAAAACCTGTTGCCGGAAGCCGGCAAAGCGACAAGCAAAATCCCTGCAAAGGAAACTGCCAAGCTTAACGCTTTTAGCTTTGTTATCTTCTCGCCGAAGTAGAAATAGGCCAACACCATAGTAATTGCGGGAAAGACAAAGATAACCAAGGTAGAGATAGACGCTCCAAGATACTGGATACTTTTAAACGAAAAGAGCATCGCTCCGGCAAAGCCTGTAACGCTCATTGCAAGTATCAGCAAAAAATCTTTGACCGGCAGTTTTAGCTCCGATGTTTTACCAAACAAAATTACGGTGCCGATAAAAAGCGGCAAAGCTATCATAAGCCGGATAGTAACCAGCGGTTCTGGAAGCAGGCCGTTCTCTATCGCTATTCTGCCGAATATCGGCTTGAAAGAGAAAAACAGCGTCGAAACCAGCATCATAAAGATGCCGCCTTTCAGGCCGGTCGTATACTTGCTCATTTTCTTTCCTTAAATTTGAAAATCAGACCAAAAAAAAAGGGCCGCAGGTTTTTAAACCGTGCGGCCCTTAAAAAGCTGAATTAAAAACAATCTAGAACCGCAGGTTTCCTCCAAGCCACTTAATGGTGTCGAAGCGCACCTTTGGTGCCGCTACCCTGATAGTCGATGCTAAACGGTTCATATTTATACCTAAAATTAACGCTTGGAGAACTGGAATTTCTTCCTTGCTCCCGGTTGTCCGCATTTTTTTCTTTCTTTTTCTCTCGCGTCTCTTGTAAGAAGCCCTGCTTTTTTAAGAGTAGGCCTGTAGTTAGGCTCGTATTTCTGCAAAGCTCTTGCTATGCCATGCCTTACCGCTCCTGCCTGAGAGTTAAGACCGCTACCGCTAACCGTAGCAACAATGTCGAACTTGTCTAGCGCGTTAATAGCGGCGAGCGACTGCTTTGCTACCATTACCGATGTAGACCTTTTGAAGTAGGCATCTGCCTCTTGTCTGTTTATCAGCATCTTTCCGGTTCCTGGTTTTATCCAGACACGGGAAGAGGCACACTTCCGGCGGCCAGTAGCGTAAGTTCTGTTTTCAGCGGTAGCCATCGTCAGTTAATCTCCATTTTTTCAGGTTTCTGTGCCGCGTGCGGATGGTCGGCACCCTGGTAAACTTTCAGTTTGCCGATAAATAGCTTTCTTAGCTTGTTTTTTGGGAGCATACCGGAAACAGCCATTTCTATAATCCTTTCGGGATGTTTTTCCAGCATCTCGGCCGCTGTAATGCTTTTAAGGTGTCCTATATAGCCGGTATGATGGTAGTAGATCTTATCTTCCACCTTCTTACCGGTAAGCTTTATTTTGGCCGCGTTCGTAACGATAACAAAATCGCCGGTATCTACATGGGCTGTATATGTCGGTTTATCCTTGCCTCTCAGAGCGTTTGCCACCTGCACGGCGAGCTTGCCCAGTATCTGACCGTCAGCGTCAACAACGCGCCATCTGCCCTTAATTTAGTCTTTTTTAGCAAAATATGTGGTTTTCATCAACAAATCCCAATAAGTCTTAAGTAAAATGTGGAAACGACAATTATATGTAATAAACCAGATTTGTCAAACATTGATTTGCGCTTCTCAAAAAAGAGCAAAAAAGCTATACTACCCCAGACTAAACGACGTGAAAATAAGCCGAGTCTCACCCAAGCCTGTGGGGGGGGTACGGCATACATCATTATATGGAGGATTTGTATTATGCACGGACAGCAGATAAACAGAAACTACGCCGCAACGATGAGACCAAGCGATATAGCGGCCGAGCAGGGAAGATTTCTTGTAAAAGTCTATAACTGGATGGCGTTCGGGCTGGCTGTTACCGGCTTTATAGCATGGTACGTCTCGCAAACACCGGCTATGGTATACGCAATAGTCGGTAACCCTATAATCTTCTTTGGGCTGATTATCGCCGAGCTTGGCGCAGTCTTTTATCTCGCCTCGCGCGTAATGCAGATGAGTGCGCAAAGAGCCAAAGCAATTTTTATCGGATATGCCGTTCTAAACGGCCTTACATTATCAGTAATCTTTCTCGCCTACACATCGGCATCTGTAACGAGCGCGTTTCTCGTAACGGCAGGCACTTTTGGGGCGATGTCATTTTACGGCGCAACCACGAAGAAAGATCTCACATCATGGGGTTCGTTCCTCTTCATGGGTCTTATCGGCATTATCATTGCGTCAGTCGTAAACATCTTCATGCAAAGCGACATGATGCATTGGGTAATATCATGCGCCGGCGTACTTATCTTCACCGGGCTTACCGCGTACGATACCCAGCAGATACTGCGGATGAACATACTAGGAAACGAAGGCACGGAAGAAGATACCAAAGAGGCGATATCGGGAGCCTTAAAACTCTACCTCGATTTTATAAACCTCTTCATCATGATACTCCGCCTGATGGGCGACCGCCGCTAGTAGGGGCAAGGTACCCCTCCCCCCAGTGGTCACAGTGCGAAAAACAAACCCGCAGTGCGGGCGCAACGGCGTGGAGCCGATAGTCGCAAGCGGCAGATAAACCGACAGGCTAACGACAATTTCCTGTTGCGTCGCTGTCGCCTAACGGCGAGGTGCTGGGGCAAAGTACTCCTTCCAATCACGCAAAGAACGTGGAGCCACCCGCAAGGGCGGGTACCAGTTGTCGTACACGCAACGCAACGGCGTGGAGCCTGTTCTCACAGGTGGAGAATTAGCTCTTTAAAACTTTTTAAATTGTTTTCAAGCTCCCCGCCGTCGCCTGCACGCAAGTAGCATAGGCGAGACGCTGATACCAGTAGCCGCACTCGCCACACAAAACTTTTTGGAAAAGCGTTACCTACCGCCTGTGAGAATTGCCTCCCGTGCAACGGCCAAAAATTCCTCCTTAAAGAGCGATTTCGGTGCTGGAAGAACCGGCTTTTTTATCTTTTTAGGACAAGCCGGCCGTTTAGCAGTTACGCAGAGGTACCACGGACGGCCTATTCTCTCGTCTACCTTTCGATTCTCCATAACTTCACCTTTCTAGCACCCGTTTATCATTCTTATCGGAACCTCTCACGCCAATCTGAACAGCTTTTCACAGCCCGACGGCAACGCACGCATAGCGGTGATACAATCTCCCTAGATGAAAATATTGATAAAGGCAGGCCTCCTATACCCTGTTACTTCCAAACCGATAAAAAACGGATACGTCTCGATAGAGAACGGAAAGATACTAGATGTTGGCAGAGAGCCGAACCCTAAAGAGGAGTTCCATAAGGCGATAGACCTTACCGATTACATACTCCTCCCCGGTTTCATAAACGCGCACAGCCATCTTCAGTTCACAGGCATGGACGGTAGCTACAAAGGCTCTCTTATTGAATGGATAAAAAGCGTAGTCGGTTTCCTTAGCAACACCCCGATAGAAAAACGAAAAGAGGGCGTGGCGAGAGGGATAAAAGAGATGATGAACTCCGGCATAACAGCGGTAGGCGATATAATGCCAGATGCCGGCCTTGCCGAACCTCTGCTCCAATCCGGGCTTGATGCCGTTATCTTCCTCGAATCGCTTTCGAACAGTAATGAGGGAGCTTGCGAGACTGCCGGAAAGCTGGAAATAGGATTAGACAGGCTTATAAAAGCTGGTTTGGCTGTCGGCCTATCCCCGCATGCTCCGCATACCGTTTCCGAAAAGCTTTTTAGGCGGATAAGAAAAATCGCCGACGATAGCTCTATACCGCTTACGACCCATATAGCCGAAACGCCGGAGGAAAACGACTACATAAAGAACGGCAAAGGAGCTTTGGCAGATTTTTTTGCGTCAATGGAAATACCGCCTGCCGGTTTCAAAGCGTCAGGGCTGTCCCCCACAGCGCTTCTCGATAGCTACAGCCTCTTGGAAAACTGTCTCGCCGCGCATCTAAACATTGTAGACAGCTCCGATATCGAAATTCTCGTAAAACGAAATGTTATCCCTCTCTTTTGTCCATGCTCGTCGCGCTGGTTTGAAAGAGATGCTGTTATGCCGCTTGATAAATTTATAAAAGCAGGGTTAAAACCGGCACTAGGCACAGACTCGCTAGCTTCCAACAGCTCGCTTTCTATGCTGGATGAATTGAGAGAGGCTCTAAAATATTTTCCCAAAATACCGAGGGAAACTTTTTTAGAGATGGCTACCATCAACGGAGCGAGAGCGCTTGGGATGAACTCTGGAAGCATAGAAAAAGGAAAGAAAGCTAACCTTATAGCTTTCAGGCTGAATAAATCATCGAACGACCCTCTTGATTCGGTTTTCCACGCCCAAAAAGCCGATTTCGTAATCGCCTCCCGCTGAGGCCACGCAGAGCGTGGAGCAGGCTCTCGCAGGCGGAAAACTTAACTTTTTTAAAACTTTTTAAATTATTTTCACGGTTTCCAGCTGTCGCCTGCACGCAGTGCGTGGGCGAGGCGCTGGGGCGGGGGGGGGGTACCCCCCTCTGCGCTCTCTGCGCCTATGCGGTGTCATTATCCATGTAACTGTCATGCTTCGCATCACCCACAGGCAAAAGGTGGCTGTGCCACCGCAAGCGGAAAACCATATTCTCCGCCAGCGAGAACTGTCCCCACCGGCAAGGTGGGGGTTGACGGTTTTAAATGCCGTATATAATGTAGTGTAAATGGAAACGGAAAAAAGAGAAAGAACGATACTTCAGGCGGTAGTGCAAAGCTGTATCCAAAGCTCCGCGCCTGTAGGCTCCCGTACGCTTTCAAAAAACAGGCTTTCCGGCCTCAAGCTCAGCCCTGCCACCATACGAAACACCTTGGCCGACCTTGACGACCAAGGATACCTGTCAAAGCCTCATGCCTCATCTGGCCGAATCCCTACCGAGAAGGGGTACAGATTTTATGTCGACGAACTTATGACGGCAAAGCCTCTCTCGCCAAGCGAAAAAAGGAAGGTTTCGCTGACCGTTGATATGGAAGACAGTAACGACCATCAACTGCTGGAAAATATATCTAGGCTTATACATACTCTTTCAAAACAGACAGGGCTTGTGCTACTGCCAACGGTATACGAAGCGCCGATAATGAAAATCTGTTTTATAAAAATCTCCGCGCGCAGGCTACAGGTTGTCCTGATAGGCAGTTTTTCGCAGGTACACAACATTCTTATAGATGTGGACGAAGACTGGCCCGAAAGCGAACTGACGGAACTGGAGAACTTTATAAACCGCAACTATGCGGGATGCACCCTCAAAGCGATGAGAACAAAATTAAAAAGTAAAATAAGCAGGGAACACGCGAAGTACAAAAAATTCCGGCTAAACCTCTTGAAGATACATGAAAAAATAATGAAGAGAAGATCTGAAATCGACATAATCGTGGAAGGGAGTTCCAGCCTCTTGGATACAATGAACTTCGATAACGACACTAAGGAAAAGATGAAATCACTGCTTAAAAACATTGCTGACAAGAAAAAGATGCTTGCGATACTCGACAGCTGTCTGGACAATAACGAGGTAAATGTGAATATAGGGTCGGAGCTACTCCCTGCCGGACTGGAAGACTGCTCGCTAGTTGGTTCTTCCTTTCATAACAGTAGCGGCCTATCCGGCGCTATCGGTGTAATCGGCCCTACCTGTATGGATTACCCTTATATTGTCGGTCTGCTTGAATATATATGCACTAAAATTAACAGGAGGTTTCCCGCATAATGACCAAAAAGAAAAAGGAAAAGACGGCCAAACAGCCGGAGACTAACGAAGCGCCCGCAGATGCGAAAGAAGATATAAAAGAAGAGCCTACCGAAATCGACAAACTGCTCGCCGAGGTAGAGAATCTAAAAGCCGAAGTCGCGAAGGCCAACGACGAATCGCTGAGAGACAAAGCAGAACTTGAAAACACAAGGAAGAGGCTCCAAAAGCAAAAGACTGACGAGCTGAAATACGCGTCGATTCATTTAATAAGAGAGCTTCTTACCGTCATGGATAACCTTGAGCTGGCGTTAAAATATGCCGGAGAGGACGACCCTCTGCGAGAGGGCGTGGGGATGGCTCTTGATGGAATGAAAAAAGTTTTAGAACAGCATAATCTTAAACCTATAAAAGCGAGGGGCAAAATTTTTAACCCTTCTCTTCACGAAGCTCTTGCCACGAGCACCGACCTGTCGGCGGAAAACGATGTAGTGCTCGAAGAGCATCGAACCGGCTATATGCTCCACGACAGAATGGTACGGGCCTCCGGCGTGATAGTAAACCGCCTGCCTGAAAAAGACGATTCAAAAAACGGCGAAGAAAAAGGAACAAAGATAGAGATAAAAGCTTAAAAACTATCTATCCCCTTTTATAACTACAACAAACTCGCCTTTACTTTTTTTGCCTTCAAGCATCGGCTTCACCTTTGAGGGAGTTCCACGCATAAACTGCTCAAAGGTTTTTGTAAGCTCCTTTGCTACCACTATCTCCCTTGCTGGAATACTCTCTTCCAGCTCATCAATAAGTTTGAGTATGCGGTGTGTCGATTCGTAAAGAACAACTGTTCTCTTTTCCAAGCTTATATCTTCCAGCTTCTTTTTCCGCCTTCCGCTTTTTACCGGCAAAAAACCTTCAAAGAGAAAGGAAGATGTATCGAAGCCGGACAAAGGAAGCGCGGCCAGCATGGCAGACGCTCCCGGAATAGGAATTATTTCTATTCCGTTTTCTATAGCAAGCCTTACTATCTTTCCCGCCGGATCGGAAATACCCGGAGTTCCAGCATCGGTAATAAGAGCTACCGAACTACCTGAGAGTAAAATTTTTAAAAGCAGTAGCGACTTAGAGGTTTCTTTGGGACCGTAATAGCTGATAAGTTTTTTTCCTTTAATTTCATAATGGTTCAATAATATTCTGCTTTTACGGGTATCTTCCGCCGCTATATATGTAACGGATAATAACGTTTCCACGGCGCGGTAGCTTATATCACCTAAATTTCCTATAGGGGTAGAGACGATATAAAGCGCTCCCGCGCCAATTTCTTCGGGTACCATTATGCTAATATACATCGAAGATGGGAAAGGGAACAACGTGTCTGATTTGACCGAAGAAGAAAAACTATTTGCCTCCGCGGAAAAATGCCGGTTCCTTATCGCCGGGTTCCACGGCCCTGAAGGCGGACTGATAAAAAAACATCTGCGTACCAGAAAAATTACCGGCGTAGACGAGGTGAAAGACAGCTCCGATGCATGGGAGAAACTAGAGCTTGCCTCTTATAACTTTATTTTAATTAATGTCGACACCCCTCCAGCTGATGAGATTCTTCTAGAAATAGTTGAATCCCACAGGTTTGAAAAAACAGCTTTGTTCGTATTTTCCAAAACACCCAACGTCTACAAAGAGAGCTACCGCAACCGAGCATTGATAGGCCGGTTTATAAAAATACCTTTTAATATGGCCGAGCTTGAGCATGAGCTCCTCGCGGTAATAAAGAACGGAGTATACGAAAAAAATCAGATAGGCGAAGGTTCCAGCGCGCTTGGGCATTTCAACAGGGGAGCCAAAGCACTGGAAGAAGGAAACCTCGACCTCGCAAAAGAAGAGATGATGAGCTGTATTAAAGCCGACCCTGCATTCCTAGACGCTTATCTAAAAATTTCCGAAATATTAACGGAGCAGAACAACCTTGAGAAAGCTATGATGGCGCTAAAAAAAGCAAGCCGTATGAACCCCAATATAGGAAGAACCTTTTATCTTTTGGGAACGATAAAAGCAAAAAAAGAAAACAAGGACGGCGCTATAGAATCTTTCGACAAGGCTATTGGGCTGGAACCAAACAATGTTCAGCTGATAATGGATATCGGCAATCACTGTCTTTCGGAAAACTGGATTGACGATGCCTTAAGATATTTCAACATGATAAAGCTTCAGCACCCGGAGTTTCATTACATCTACAACAGAATAGGGATAGCCTATAGCCGTACCGGCAGGTTTGACGAAGCGGAAGCTGAATACAACAAAGCTCTTAGCCTTGACGAGAAAGACCCCGGCATACACTTTAACCTTGGAATGCTCTGGACAAGAAAAAAGGATAACAATAAGGCGGAGGAGTGTTTCAAAAAAGCTCTCAGCCTAGACCCCTCGTTTGCGGAAGCTGGGGAGATGCTGAAAAAAATCGGCTCCGCTTAAGTGCCTTAGAGCTTTTTCTCTTTTAATTTTTTTATACGCTCGGCCGATTCAAAAACTCTTTTCTCTAAAACTTTTCCATTCTCTACAAGTTTCCTGAAAGTTTTAAAAAACTCCCGTATGCCGTCACTGCTGTCTCGCAAAAGGAGAATGTCGGCACCGGCATTAACCGAAAGCTCTATCCTTTCTTCCAGCGAGTAGTTCTGTTTTACCGCTCCCATATTCAGATCGTCGGTTACTATAAGGCCTTCGTAACCGAGTTCTTCTCTTAAAATATTTTGCAAAAATATTTTGGAAAATGTAACAGGCATCTCTTTGTCAACCGCGCTAAAGAGAATGTGGGCCGTCATAATAAAGTCGACCCCTTCCTTTACTGCTCCGGCAAACGGAATTAGCTCGCGCGCTCTTAAAACCTCTAGCGTCGTTTCCTGAACCGGAAGCGACAGATGAGAATCTACAAACGTATCGCCATGACCGGGAAAATGCTTGCCGCAGGAAAGAAGGCCGGAGCTTCTGAAAGCTCGAATAGCCTCCTGCCCTCCTGCTTTTACGGTATTCGCGGCGGCTCCAAACGACCTATCGCCTATTACCGGATTTTGGGGGTTGCTGTTTATATCAAGCACAGGTGCCCACGCGGTATTAAAGCCAAGCTCTTTTACTTTGGCCGAAAGCGAAAGATATGCCGCGTAAACATCCCCCTTGCCTGCCGTTTCCATAGCTGTAGGAAAACTGCCGATAATTCCTTTGAGCCTCGACACCTTTCCACCCTCTTCATCAACGCTGATAAAAGGCAAAAGGCCGGACGAAGCATAGCCAGCTTCCAGAGCCGTTTTGTTAAGTTCTTCGAGTTTTAGCCGATCTTTTGAAATGTTTTCCTGAAAGTGTATTAGACCTCCAGTGCAATACTTCGTAAAAAGACTTTCAATTTCCCTGTTCCATTCGTCTCCCGGAAAAGAGACGATCGCCATCTGCCCTATCGCTGTTGCTACGTCCATATTTCTCCCATCTTACTCAAGGATAGAGACAATCTAAACGATTTTAACTGTCAACGGAATAGGCGGCGGCGATAATGGACGGAAGGATAGACTCCATTGCGCCTTCATGGCCCGGCTTTAGAATTACATTGTCGATATATGTTTCCGGGTTTAAAAGCGATGAGACTTTATCCGGCGACGCGGACCAGACTATTACCCGAGGCAGTGTCGTGAGTTCTTTTCTTAGTTTGCGTACAAGCTCTACCGCATCGCCGTCCGGCAAAATATTGTCGGTGATGATAAGCTGGTAGTCTCCGTCTTTCGATTTCTTTAAAGCTTCTTCCGTGTTGTCGACAGAATCGACTATTATTCCGACAGTTTTTAAGAATTGTTCCAGCCTTTTCCCCTGCGCCTCGGAAGTAGTAACAAGAAGAACTCTAATCCCAGAATTGTAAAGCGGTCCCTTGTTTTTAATTACATCGAGAAAGGCGCGGGCAAGCCATATATCACGCTCCTGCATTTCCGGCGAATAGGTATAAGGCATACCGCCAACTTCGTACTCCGCCAGTCTCGTAGAGACCTGCATCTGCCGTATTCTCTTTTTCATTCTTGCCTCAACGCGCAAAAGCGTCTGCTTCACCTTCACCTCACCTAGAGGCAACTCAAGAAAGGCCGATAACCCACTGTTAAAGGCAAGTATAAGCTGAGAGGTATCCGGCTTTTCACCTACAATTACCGCTTCAAAAGCTTTTTTAACACTCAGTACCTCTTGAACCACTTTGACGCAAAGCATATCCTCCCACACAGCCGGGATGAAAACCACGCCGCCGTCTCTTTCTTCGAAAAGATTCTGCACCTCCTCATGGATATCCGGCAGTTCCACTTCTTCTATATCGAGTTCCAGCTTTTCGAGAACTGCCTTAAGGCTGACATCAAGCGGAACCGTTTTGCTTTGGAGAATATATGCTTTCATAAATACCCTTTAGCCAAAGTGTGTCAGGTTCGCAACGGTAACGCCGTAATGTTTGGTTAGGTGGCCTACGAGAGTCTTCTTTAGTTTGTCAGGGTCTATGCCCGATGCAAACTGAAGCCTCATTTTCCCCTCTACAAGCCCGTTCTCGATATCGACAAGCGGCGGCAAAGTGCCAAGCACGTCGCCAAGCTCGGAAACAACTTTATAAATCAGGCATGCCACAAGAAATGACGGTTGTTTACCCGGGTCAAACTCTACATAACACTGATAAAGAGCTATCTGCTGTTTTCTGTAGTCCACCGCTCTGTACGACGCTTCGTGGGAAAACCTTATATCACCAGAAGATACATCGACAATAGTTTTGGCGGTTTCCTCCTTTTTTGGAAGAATGCTCGCCCCTGCCACAAGTATCTCATCGTTGACAGCGTCCACCCATGTTCCAGCCTTGCTGTGCTTAATAAGATCCTCAACATAGGAAACACCGTCCATCAACACATCCATCACCTCCGGCGAGACATCTACTTGGCCGGATCTTGCGAAGTCGAGTACCGATTCAACACTATGAACAGTCTCTCCCCCTTTGGCGTACCCTGTCATTATAAGGTTTCCCTTAATCGTGTGAAAAAGCCTAAACGCGAGGTTTATCTGCTCAGAATTTGTTGGGTCGTTTTCAAGGCCAAAGAGCGCTTCATTCAGCTGGGGCATCATTTTTTCTATTTCCGCAATGAACTCCTGAACATTGTCGGCAGGAACATCTTCTTTTTCATCACCAACAGTAGGCCCTGCTTTTGGAACCTCCACAGCTTCTGCTTTGACTTCAGGCAGACCGGCACCAGCCTTTCCTCCCTTACCGTTTTTATCGGCTTTTGCCTGACTGCCTGCCGAATAACCTTTGCCGGTCGCTCTCGCGACTAGGCTGGTAACATCAATGATGAAACCAAGCTTCCTGCCTCCAAGCACGGTAGTTCCCGAAAGGCCGTCAACGTTAAGAGCGCCGTTGAAGGGGATGATTACCAGCTTTTGCGGGGAGAGAAACTCGGATATTTTAAGAGCTATCCTAGTCCCTTTGTAGTCGATAACCAGAATCGGGATTTTGCCGTCATCGTCCACAACGTCGCCGCATTCACTCTCCTTTAGCTCCTCATTATCTAAAAGCTTGTTAAGGCAATGAAGAGGAAGAAGAGAATTTAGATGCTTGACCATCTCCCCTTTGCTCAGTGTGGTGGTAACCTCTTCTTTGGGTATCGACATGGAAGATATAACGCTTGAAATTGGAAACCCGAAAAGAAACCTGCCGGACCGCACAACCAGAGCGTCTACGATATTTACGGCAGAGACAAGCGGCACCCGAAAAATAAAAGTGGAACCTTTTCCAGCTTCCGTACGGAAAGAAACAGTTCCTCCAAGTTCGGAGATATGATTGCGTACCACATCCATCCCTACACCTCTGCCGGATACCTCGGAAACCTCTTTGGCGGTAGAAACCCCGGCAGAGCAGATAACGTCGAGAGCTACATCTTCCGTCAACTCATCCCCTTCGTCCATCTTCCCAAGAGCTATAGCCTTCTCTCTTATCATCTCCATGTTTACTCCGGCACCGTCGTCCTCTATCTCTACAAAAGTTTCGCTTTCGGTGTTGTACACCCTAAGAACTATATGCCCCTCAGGAGACTTACCATCTTTTTGCCTTGTAATAGCATCTTCGATGCCGTGGTCTATCGCGTTTCTTAGCTGGTGGGATATAGGGTCGTATATCTGCTCGACTACAGTCTTATCTATGGAGGTATCTTCTCCCTCGAAATCGAATATTATCTGCTTGCCCGTTTTTCTGGAGATATCTCTGATAATTCTCCTTGTGCGAAAGCTTAGGTCTTTAAGATCGACAGTCCTTATCGCCTGTACGAGGTGGTGCAGTTCCGACGATATATCGGCACTTGTGGTCGCGAGGTCGCTTACGGAATCGACCATCTCTTGGTTGACCTGTTTGTGGCTCTCAAAAAGGGCCTGAAGGTTCTTTTGCGCCAGACCAAGGTTGCTTGAACTTATTATCACGTCGCCGGCAAGGTTAAGAAGCTTGTCGAGGTTTTCTATCTTAACAAGCATATTCTCGGAACTGGAGTGAGCTTCAGCCATCGGAAATTTCCTTCAATACCGGCGTTAAAACCCTTGTTATCACTTTTTTAACAAGCTCTACGTCAAACGGTTTTGCTATATAGTCGTCGGCTCCATATCTTAACGCCTTTATTATGTAGTTCGTGTCGCAATGGGTAGAAAGCACTACAATCGGCAGGCTGTGAAAATCGGACGAACGGCGAACCTCCCCGCATAGCTCAAACCCGTCCATTTCCGGCATTACTATATCGGTGAGAATAATATCTATTCCTCCCTCTCTCAAACGGTCCAACGCTTCTATTCCGTTTTCGGCCTCTACTACGGTAATTCCAAAACCTTTGAGAGATGAGACAAGACGAGACCTCGTGTTTTCATGGTCGTCGACTGCGAGAGCTTTTAGACTGTTGAAATCCTTTTCCATTCCACCAACTTAAAAACAAATTTATGAACGGTTAATAACAGAAAAATAAAACTAACATAGTGAACTGCGCTTTATTAGCCTACCTGCCCATTAGACCATTTAATACGGCACTTGTAAACAAACAAGACGCGTTACAAATTGCCTCATATTAAAAACCCATATGGGTTGTAAAAAGCGTTCGTTGCCTCATATTTCATCTAACCCGTTAATGGAGGATGAATATGGGCACGAAATCGAAGAAGGAGTATCTAAACAAGATACGAGAGAGGTACAGGCACAAGCCGGTATTGATGGCAAATCAGCAATACTCAACGAGTTTTGTCTTGTTTGCGGCTACAACCGTAAGTACGCAATAACCGTTCTCAACCGGAAGGAGCAGCCTCCCCGCAGGCGGTCCGGTCCCAAGCCGGTTTACGGGAACGATGTTTTAAAAGTTTTAAAGCGGTTTTGGCTTGATGCGGATT
>JAJRYD010000051.1 GCA_024275955.1 Nitrospirota bacterium | reverse complement strand
TGCGGGACATAATATGAGAAAGCTACTACGGGCTTTCCTATTTTTTCTTTTTGGCTGGCGGTTTTACGAAGATTTATCGGCAGAAAACTAAACAGGAAGGTCAGTTACAAAACCTTGCCACGCTAAAAACCTACTTTTTCAGGGACGACTAGATATTGCTGACCATACAATCAGTTTTAACGATAGGGGGAGTAGCTTCTGGTTAGGTTTCTTTAGATTAGCCTTAGCTCCGTGCGCCTTTTGGCCTACTCGCAGAAACTTCGGATAGATTGCAAAGTTAATGAGCCTCGTTTTCCTGTAGTTTTTCCAGCTCGAAAGTAAGCATATCTGGAAGCATCCTAAGCGTTGCCGGTACCGCCCTGTAGCTTTTGGCGGTTCTGCCGTCTGCTATATGCAGGTTTTTGCTTTTTTCATCTAGGCATACCGCTATTGTGCCGGTTTTTCGGGCTAGTTCCAGTGTCATCTCGCCGCTCGCCTCTCCTAGATAGATTACGGTTCCATAATCTTTTAGGTTTTCTTTTTCTTGGCCGATATTTTTTGTCGATGCCGAAACATTTAGCCGGTTATCGGTACGGGAATCGAAGCTCTCTTTTATAAACTTCATTGTTTCGTTATCGCAGTCGAGTATAAGCAGTTTTTTGAGGCGGGTTTTTTCTTCCAGTGCTTTTTCCGTCTCCCTGCCGGATGCTTTTGGAATCTCTATTACGAATGTCGTACCGAAACCATCCCACCCGGGGCTTTCTACAAAAGCTCTTCCGCCTGACTGCTCCGCGACGTAGCTGACATAACCAAGCCCGACTCCGGTTCCTTTGGTTTTCGACTTTTTTGCCGAGCCAGTTCTGTATCCTGCTTCAAAAACTTTTCCGAGTTCGTTTGGGGCGATGCCACTCCCTTGGTCGCTCACGGCAAATTGTAAAAACTCTTTTCCGTCCCGGGCGATGTTTGAAGAGATGATTCTTATACTCCCTTCATCCGGCCCATACTTGACAGCGTTGGAGACAAGATTGTTAAGCGCTCTTTGCAGGTGATGGATGTCCGAGAAAAAACTTCCCGTAGCGGAAAAATTCCAGCCAAGTCTTATTTTGTCTCCGGCTGTTTCGCTAAAATATTTTCCCTCTTCCTTTATATAGTTTTTATGGAAATCGTCGCACGCTATTATTGATGCGTTAAAATCTTGAGCCTTCCTACTTTGGGTAAGCAAAGTTTTGGTATGATCAAGAAGAAACAGCACTCTCCTTATCGCGGTTTCCATCTCTTTTTTGTCTCCCGTGCTTTTAAGAATTGAAAGCGATTTTTCGGCCCAGATAGCCGCGTCGGAGAGTATATTGCGCGTATCGTGGCTGAGTGTTCGAAAGAGAAAAGCTAGATGGTTTTCCTCCTCTCCACGCATAATTTATTTTTTGTCTTCCTTTTTTGCTCTTGCTTCCATCGCAGGGTCGGCGACTTTTACGGTAGCGAGATCTGTGCCGATCGATTCTAGTTTTTGTTTGGCCGCTTCAAAATCGGTATTACTTTTATACGCTTCCGTGAAGTCGGCTTTTGCCTTTTCGTTATCGCCGTTCTTAAGGTAGGCCATCCCGCGGTTGTAAAAATAGCCTTCCCTTTCGCCGGTAGCATCTTTTGCTATAACCTTGTTATACGCTTCTATCGCTTCGCCATATCTTTCCTGCCTGCTGTAGGAAAGCGCGATGAGGTTGTAAATGTCCGGCCTGTCGTCAATTATAGTGTCTACCAATGGTTGCGCCTCTTTTAGCATATCTTTAATAAGCAGTGAATCTATTATCTCTTCATACATTTCGATATCTTCTTTAGAAATCTGTTTAATCGCGAGATTAAAAAAATGCATCGCTTTCTTTTTATCATCCTGTTCAAGAAAAAGGTTTCCCATCGCTATCTGCTCTTGGGGGTTCGTTGGCGTAAGCTCCGCCGCCTGCTTCAGTATTTCTTGCGCTTCATTAATTTTGCCCGCCTTTTTGTACGCTATGCCGAGGTTCATAAGATGGGCTACCTGCTTGCCTCCAAGCTCCAGCGCGTCTTTGTACGCCTTTTCGGCCTTGGCATCGTCTTTTTGTTCTTTGTATGCCTTTGCCAGTTTTTCTATCGTGCTTGCTTGAGCCTTTTTCTCGGCCTGTAGGGTGGTGGCATGTTTTAAGGTTTTTACCGCCTTGGCTATCATATTGCCGTCACCAGTGACCGAGCCGAGCTTTAGCTGTGCTTCGCCTAGAAGCTCGAGTACCTTAGCGTTGCTTGGTTTCAGCTTTAGAGCAGACTCGAAGCTGGTAACAGCTTTTCCGTAATCGGTGCTTTTCATATGCATCTGCCCAAGTGCCAGCTGGGCGGTTATATCGGAGGGGTTTAGACGGAGCGCGTCGACATACATCCCTGTGGCACTTTTATATTTCCCTTCGTTCACCATTTCCGAGCCGCCGGCTGTCTTCTTGCTACTTACCCTGTTGAAGTATTCGTAGTAGTTATCGTTAAGCTTTAGCTTGAACTCTTTTGCTTCTTGGTTGTTAATATCGAGGGCTATAGATTTGTTTACCGTTATGATAATTTTGGATATAAGCTCATCTTTTTCCTTGGTACTCATGTCGAGTTTTATTTTTGCCTCTTCAAGCTGTTTTAGATAGTCTTTCGCGTTTTGCAGTTGTATCGCCGAGAGGTCGGAAAGCTTGCTTTCCACCGCGGAGGGGGATGGCGGTTTAACGATAAAAGAGCTGACTCCCGCCTCTATAGCTTCTATTATCTGCTCTCTTTGGTTTTCGGCCGTTACCATTACTACAAGCATATTGGCTACCCGTCGGTTTTCAGAGTTCCGCACTTTTCGCAACGCCTCTATACCTGTAAGAGAAGGCATGTTCCAATCTATAAAAAGAGCGTCGGGAATTTTGTACGCCAGCTCGGGGCCATCTGCTTCCAGAGACTCGATATACTTTAAAAGCTGGACAGCGGCGTCGTCGCCGTATATCAGTTTTATATTGTGATTGTTAAAAAGCAGGTCATTGGAAAGGATGTTTTTCATCACCCGCGTAATGGTTGGAAAGTCATCGACGATGACAATTTTTATATCGTTACGAAGGTCATGAGGATCAACAGACAAAGCTTCCCCCTTTGGTGTTTTCTTAAGGCTTAATAGCTCCCAACCGTCACACCATACAGCTTGGTACCCGATCCGCTCCCTCGCTAAAACCGGTACCTAGCTCCCAACTCTGTGCTAGTATATATCAAAGCCGAGACGATTTCTTCCAATATATAACTGCTTTAGGCTGTTTTTAGCTTTTAGGGAACCAGTTTGGACGCGAAAAGCTTCCTTACCACGCCGTCAGTCTTGCCTATGCCGATAAACTTTCCACCGCTGTCGTAAAGGCGGATATTTTCGCCTCCGCCGTCATTCCAGGGGATAGGGGTGCCGTTTTTTAAGCTTCTTTCTTCGGTGCTGGTCAGCTCTAGTTTTTTCATACTCAAAAGAGGAAAGTCGAGAGGCAGTAGCCACTTCGACCTGTCGTCTTTTATTTTTTCCAGCTCTGCCAGCGTTATTGAATCTTTGGCGGTAAAAACATGGGAGGCGAGGCGGGTAAGCTCTCCCATATGCGCGAGCGACCCTAGCTTCCGCCCGATATCAACACACAAGGTTCTTATATATGTTCCGGTAGAAACTTTCGCGGTGAAGGTTGCCCTGCCTTTTCCAAATTCGATAAGCTCGAAGGAATGTATCGTTACCAGCTTCGGCTGGCGCTCCACCTCTCCGCCTTTGCGGGCTATTTCGTAAAGCCTTTTTCCGCCGATTTTTTTTGCGGAGTACATCGGTGGCAACTGCTTTATCTCTCCGGTAAATTCTAGAAAAGCTTTTCTCAGTTTTTCTTTTGTTATCGCATCTACCGAAGCATCGGAAGCTGTTTTTATAACCTTGCCGGTAGCGTCTTGCGTATCTGTTTCGCTTCCAAAAATTATTTCACTTTTATAAACCTTTGGAGTTTTTTCGAAGTATGGGAAAAGCTTTGTCGCCCATCCTATACCTATAGGAAGAATACCCGAAGCGCATGGGTCTAGCGTGCCGAGGAAACCTGCTTTCTTACAGCCTAAAACCGACTTCACGCTACCCAAAACCTTGTTGGAGGTTTGCCCCGGCTCTTTGTGGAAATTTATAAATCCATTCACTTAATTATCCTAGTGGAAAAATGTTTTTGATTTGGTGAAGGTTAATCTTCTTTAACCGTCTCTTGCTCGGCCTCGATGTCGTGAAGAATTTTGTGTATTTTGTCGGCATGCTCCGGCGAATCGTCAAGCGCGAAACGGATTTCTGGAATATATCTAAGACGCATCTTTTTTCCCAGCCGGCTTCTTATATATTTACTGGCGCTCACTATTCCCCTAAAGCTGTTTCGCTTTTCGTCTTCACTGCCCATAGGCGATATGAAGACTCTTGCGAAATTTAACTTTTCGGCAAGGGTTATAGAAGTAACGGTAACAAAACCGATGCGCGGGTCTTTTACCTCTTCGCGTATGATGGCGGCAATCTCCCTTTGCATCGTCTCTTTAACTCTCTCCGACCTTTTAAAGGAATACATAATCTTCGCTTCCTCTTATCTCTATGTTTGTCTCTACGTTGGCGACCTCCGCCTCTGTAAGAGAAGCGATGAAGTCTACCACCTTAGCAAGCTGGCCATCAAGGTACTGTTTGTCATTACTTACAGAAACTACCGCAATAAGCGCAGATTGAAGAGAATCGTTATCGCCCACCTCGGAAATCGAGACATTAAAATTGTTGCTGGTTCGTTTTTTTATCCTGTTGAGAATAGAGCGTTTACCCTTGAGGGATGAATTTCCATGCAAAATAAGCTTTATGGCGCATGTTCCTACAGCAAAGTTTTCATTTTTCATCTCTTTTGGCTCCTCTGCTACCTATTCTAGCCTAAATCCTGCTTGGGGCAGTAAGTACGCAGATGGCTGTCCCTGCTTCCCTTCCTTTCTCAAAGGAGGAGAGCAGGGGATGGACTCCCTTGGGGCTATGCCTCTATAAAAAGAGTAACCTTGCCACCACACTGCGCTACCTTCCCTTGCATCAAGGGAAATATATCCCTACTATCCGCAAGATTATGATAATCGAAAATAACCCAAAATAAGTAAAAGATAGCTTAAAAATGCTGATAATTGCATAAAATAGCCCAAAAAAGAGAATATTTTGGACATTTTATGTTTTTAAAAAATCATCTTTACCATAAATTTTATTCTAAAATTGAAAATTGCTTAAAATTGTTAAAAACCGACTAAAAACAGTCAGAAATGGGTGGAAAACATTAAAAACTGCATAAGACTGGCACATTGCTGTTAGGTGACGGTGATTGATGCCATCTTTGGAAATTCAAGAAGCTATCTCTGTCGCGTTGCGCCCGCATTGTGGGTTTACTCCCCGCAGACGTTGTCTGCTACTTGTTGTAGTAGTGTCCCACCGGAGGTGGCAACGGTGAATTGTACAGGTTCGGAAATTTTTAAGAACCTAATCTACCGCGTTGCAACTGCCTGCTCCACGCTATGCGGCGACGTACATTCTACCCACTGTAGTAGTAGCGCCTCGCTGAAAGCGACAGCGGTGTACAAAGGCAGAAGTTGACTCTGCTACCAAAATATTTTTGTCGCGTGCGACAGTTGCCCCCACCGGCAAGGTGGCTACTTTTTCTGGACTAATATTCGCCAGTCGGTATCGTTTATCTTTTCGACAGCTTTTACTGTATGGCCTTCGTTTTCCATAGAGCGTGGTACATTTTCTGTGGCTGGTCTGTGGTCGGTAACTATTTCTAGCAGTTCTCCGCTTTTCATAGGCTCTAGCGCAAGCTTAGAGCGTACAAAGGTAAAAGGGCAATGCTCCCCTTTTATATCTATAGTTTTATCTGGTTCCATAATTCTTTTCCTTTTAGACTACTACTATCTGCTTTGCTTTTAGTATTGCGTCTAGCAGGCTATCGTAGTTGATGCTGTTTTCCGATATTTCTATACCGCCTGCTTTCGCGTCGTTTTCGAGCATTCTTGCTCCTTTTTTGCTTAAAATCGACGAAAAAACACCATTTTGAATCAAGACAGTTTCTCCTTTATCACTGTCGAGATAGTCTAGCAGTGGAGAATCTGGCTTTCTTACTATCAATAGCCTTTTACCGCTCACAGGTGAAAATCTCCATGTGCTACATCGCATTCTTGACAGCTATCGGGGAAGATTGTGACTATGATTCCTTTGTCGATTTTTTCGGCCAGTCGCATAGCTCCTACCAGTGCCGCGCCGGATGAAGTGCCGACTCTTAAGCCTTCTTCCTGCTCGATACGCAAAACCATATCGTATGCTGTTTCGGTTTTTACGGAAAGTTTTTCGTCGAAGACGGTTGGATCGTATATCCCCGGCACTATAGAGGAGTCCATATGTTTTAGGCCTTCGATACCATGAAGCGCTTCTGCCGGCTCGACGGCACAGCACTTTATTTCCGGGTTGAAGCTTTTTAGCCCTCTTGTGTTGCCCATTAATGTTCCCGAAGTTCCTATACCTGCTATAAAGTGGGTTATCTTTCCTTTGGTCTGTTCCCATATCTCTTTTGATGTTGTATCTCTGTGCGCCATCCAGTTGTGCGGATTGTTGTATTGATCCGGCATGAAATATTTGTCGGGGTCTTTATCGTAAATTTCCTGCGCAAGTTTTATCGCTCCGTCAGACGATTCGAGCGGGTCGGACATAATAAGGTGAGCATTGTACGAGGAGGCCATAATGCCTTTTCTCTCTTGGCAGACATTGCTCGGAATGACAAGATTTACCGGAAACCCAAGCACTCTGCCCAAAAGAGCGTATGCCACGCCGGTGTTGCCGGAAGTGGAGTCGATAAGAGTTTTTCCTTTGCCAAGCTTGCCTGTTTTTATCCCTTCCTGAATCATCCGAAGGGCAGGGCGGGCTTTGACGGAACCGCCGGCATTATACCACTCTGCCTTTACATAGACCTCGACTTCTTTTGGAATATCTTTGGTTATATTTTTTATTTTTATTAAGGGAGTATTGCCTATTTTGCTTATTACCGATTTATCGAATTTTGTTACTCGGCTTAGCCTGTTAATTGTGTCGGGCATTTTTAAAAATCCTTTATGTGATTACAACGTCCGCGTCCGTTATCAACGGCTCAAGCGAATCGAATTTATTCATTTTTTTTTGATAAGAATCGAGATAGTTAAACCCTTCTCCGTTTTCGACAAAAAGCGACGCACCCATTTCTATCAGCATATCTACGTTCTTTTGTATCGCTCCCGTGGCAACGGCCGATTCGTCTATCTGCCCTAAAGCGTGGCGGGAGTTTTTTAGGAAAATCAGGCTTAGGCTGTTGTTGTCGTTTAGAGACAGCCCAAGCGCCATTCTAAGCCTTTCGGAAAATCTGCTCGTGCCAAAAGGATAGTCCGAAAACAGCAATGAAACCTTCTTTACCATCAAAAACCTTCTAAAATTATGTGAAAGCGATATATTTATCTACTTCATTCAGCATATTTGCATTGTCGTACTGGCTTCCATAGCTGAACTTGTCAGATCTTTTCGCTTCGAGCATATCTGCGTTGTGTCCGCAGGCGACTATCTTCGCTCCTTCATCAGCCAGTTTCTCAAAATCTTTATCAAGCGAGTTTAAAACCGCCTCGTGCATAATGAATATCTCTACCTCAAGGCCGCGCTTTAAAGCGGCCCCAGCCAAACCTTTTACAGTTGCCGAATCTTGCCCATTCGGTCCATCAAAAAGCAAAAATCCTATTTTATTAGCCATTTAACTACCTGGTACTCCGCAAAATTCGACATAGTCTATAAGCTCTGTTACGGTCGGGTTCTCTCCGCATATAGGGCATTTTGGATCCCGCCTTAAATTAAGCTTTCTAAAATCGGCCTTTAGCGCGTCGTATAGGAGCAGTTTTCCTAAAAGGAGGTCTCCTTTTCCAAGTATCACTTTTATAACCTCTACAGCCTGCAAGGTGCCGATAACTCCGGGAAGCACGCCAAGAACACCAGCCTCCTGACAGCTTGGCACCATCCCCGGGGGAGGCGGCTCCGGGTAAAGGCAACGGTAGCACGGGCCGTCTGGTGTTTTAAAAACAGTAACCTGCCCTTCAAACCGGAAGATAGAGCCATGAATATTGGTTTTTCCAAGCAAAACGCAGGTGTCGTTTACCAGATATCTCGTTGGGAAATTATCACAGCCGTCAACAATGATATCGTAGTCTTTAATTATCTCGATAGCATTGCTCGAATCGAGCCTAGTGTTATGTAAAATTATATTAATGTCTGGGTTCATCGCGGCAAGCTTTTCTTTGGCCGATTCGATTTTCGGTTTATCTATATCGTTTGTGGTATGAAGAATCTGCCTTTGCAGGTTAGATCTGTCGACAACGTCAAAATCGACGATGCCTATAGTTCCGACACCAGCGGCGGCAAGATATAAAGCTACCGGAGAGCCTAGCCCGCCTGCCCCAAGAAGAAGCACTTTGGCATTAAGAATCTTCCTTTGTCCTTCGCCACCAACCTCCGGCAAAATAATGTGGCGGGCATATCTGTAAATTTGATCTTCTGTAAACTCCATCTAAAGCCTCTAGCTACGCAAAAATCTATAATCCGCCAGCAATAGCTGGGATTATTGATATAACGTCGCCATCTTTAACCGCTGTTTTATCTGAACTAAGGAAACGGATATCTTCTTCGTTTACATAAATATTTATAAAACGTCTCAGCTTTCCATCTTCGGAGTAAAGTCTCTCCTTCATCCCCGGGTACTGCTCTTCCATGTTGTCAAGAATATCCTTTAGTGTAGCTCCTGTTGCTTCTATCTCTGACTTGTCTCCCGTCAATTTCTGAAGCGGGGTCGGTATTTTTACTTTTATCGCCATATTTTCTCCACTAACAAAAGTTATAGGTCTGCTTTTACCTTTTCGTACTCTTCAAGCTTGGGGTAGATTTCCGGCGCGTCCGGGTATCTGCCGACCAATGCTTCCTGTGTTTTTAGCCCGTTGCCGGTAATGCAGAGAACTGTCTCCTTGTCCGGGTCCAGCTTTCCCTGCTCCAGCAGTTTTTGCGTAACAGATACAACCACCCCACCGGCGGTTTCGGTAAAGATGCCTTCGGTTGAAGCTATAAGATTGATGCCGTCTACAAGCTCTTTATCGGTAACATCTTCAGCCCATCCGCCAGACTCGTTTATCACCTTGATGCCGTAGTAACCATCCGCCGGGTTTCCGATAGCTATTGATTTAGCTATGGTGGTAGGCTTTTGCGGTTTAAAATTATCCCAGCCGTTTTTTACCGCGGTGGTAACAGGCGAGCATCCTGTAGCTTGCGCGCCGAACATTTTTGTGTTCACCTTGCCGATAAGGCCGAGCGTTTCGAACTCTTTAAACGCCGTGTATACTTTTGTTATTAACGAAGAACCGGCAATAGGAACAACAACCTGCTCCGGCGCTCTCCAGCCAAGCTGTTCCGCTATTTCGTAGCCGTAACTTTTTGAACCGTCGCCGTAGTAGGGGCGGATATTTATATTTACAAAAGCAACTTTGTATTTATCGGCAATCTCGGAGCAAAGCCTGTTTACATCGTCGTACGAGCCGTAAATTTTTACAAGCTTAGGGCCAAAAACCTGACTCGCTATAACTTTTCCGGCTTCAAGATCGAACGGAATGAAAACCTGTGCCTCCATATTTCCCTCTGCCGCCAGCGCCGCCACGGAGTTAGCAAGATTGCCGGTACTGGCGCAACCTACAGCGTCAAAGCCAAACTCTTTAGCTTTAGAAACAGCCGACGCGACCACCCTATCTTTAAAAGAAAAGGTGGGGTGGTTTACCGAATCGTTTTTCAAGTAAAGTTTTTTCATTCCTAATTTTTTCGCGAGGTTTTTCGCTTCGTGTAGCGGCGTGTAGCCGACATCAAGCCCAACCGTCGGCTCGCCGTCAAGCGGCAAAAGCTCCTTGTAGCGCCACATATTCGGCTTGCGCGATTCTATAAGCTCTCTGGTTAAAACCTTTTTGATGGCATCGAAGTCGTACTTTACCTCCAGAGGGCCAAAGCAGAGTTCGCATACATGTTTTGGCTCTTTTGGATATTCTTTTCCACATTCCTTGCAACGAAGACCTAAAACATAGCCCACTAATTCACTCCCAGCATAGCGTCCGCAAAAAATGCGACGACAGTTTGATTTTTTTTCATGTTAGACGCAACCTTTTTGGCAACATGGTAAACAGCTCCGGATGAAACTCCGGCAAAAAGCTGTTCGTCTCTTACTATATCGCCCGCACTCTTTTGCGCCTGCTCCGAAGAGACGGTTTCAACAGAGTCGATTATATCTTTGTTTAGTATCGGCGGTATGAACCCAGCTCCGATGCCTGATATAAAATGCATCCCCGGCTTACCGCCCGAAAGAACCGGCGACTCCGCCGGCTCGACAGCGACTATTTTAATGTTCGGATATTTTGCCTTTAACACTTCACCAACTCCGGTAATCGTTCCGCCGGTTCCAACAGCCGCCACAAAAGCGTCGATACTTTTACCACCGATAGCTTTTACTATCTCCCTTGCCGTAGTATTTCTATGTATTTCCGGATTGGCAGGGTTGCCGAACTGATCCGGATAAAAATAGCTGTCGTCTCTTTTGCAAAGTTCCAAAGTTTTTTCTTTCGCCTTTCTCAAGCCGCCATCGGCGGGAGTAAGTTCCAGCTTAGCTCCAAGTTTTAAAATCAAATCTCTCAATGGCTGGTTGTCCGCGTCCGGCAGAACAATCACGACATCGTAGCCAAGCTGTCTTCCGATAAGGGCGAGACTTACTCCTGTGTTGCCGGAGGTCGGCTCGATTATCGTTCCACCTTTTTTTAACAGCCCGCGTTTTTCTCCGTCGCGAATCATGTTAAGTGCTATCCTGTCCTTAACGCTGTGGCCAGGGTTGCAATAATCGAGCTTGGCGAAAATAGAAGCCGCCTTTTTGTCAAGAAGCTGGCTTAGCTTCAAAAGAGGCGTATTTCCGACCAGTTCCTCAACCGACTCATTAAACCGTTGCACCATTGTTTGGATAGATGATATAAAACCTGACTATTTTTGTCAAGAATCCATTGCACTTTTTATGGCTCTTTGCTAGCGGTTTAGCCCTGTTTTTTTGGGGACTTAAATCACCCTCCGCCTTTAGGTGCTAAATATCAGTTGTTGATACAGACTAGCGAGCCTACAATACTTCTATGGTGGAAATCAGACTGGCAAAAAATGCCGGCTTTTGCTGGGGTGTTAAAAGAGCTATAGATATTTCGCTTGAAGCGGCACACGGTAAAACCGAGCCGACATATACTTACGGCCCACTTATCCACAACCCACAGCTACTTAAACTTCTAAAAAATAAAAAAATAAATACTATAGATTCGATTGACGGCTTGAATAAAAGCGAAATCATCATCCGCACCCATGGCATAACGCCGCAAAAAATGGAAGAGATAAAGGCGGCCGGACACAAAGTTATCAACGCCACCTGCCCGCTTGTTGCAAGAGTGCAGGGGATGATAAAAAAGTTTTCTAAAAAAGGATATTCCATCGTAATAGTCGGGGATAATGGCCATGCCGAGGTGGAAGGCTTAAAAGGCTACGCAAAAACTCCGGTATATGTAATCTCCGATAAGAATGGAGTAGAGGCTTTGCCTCCCATTGATAAAGTTTTTATAGCGGCGCAGACCACATGCAACAGGGAGAACTATAGCGAGGTTGTCAGCTTTATACAGAGCCGGTACCAGACCGTTGAGGTGGGAGATACCATTTGCGAGGCAACCTATCTACGGCAGGATGAAGTGATTGATATTGTAAAAGATGTTGATTTTATGATTGTTGTTGGTGGGAAAAATTCTGCAAACACCAATCGTCTCGCTAAAATTTCTGCGGAGAAAGGGGTGGAGACTATCCTTGTCGAAACAGAAGACGAACTCGATATTAAGAGGCTGGCAGAGTGCCGCATAATCGGGGTAACTGCCGGCGCTTCAACTCCGAAATGGCTTCTGGATAGGGTAATAACAAAGCTGGAAGCTTTGTCAGAGACAGAGAAATACCTCTTTCCAAACGTTGTGGAAGGTATGCGCTTTTTTGTTAAGAGCAACCTATATCTTGCTTTTGGGGCATTCGCGCTAACTTATCTGAATATGAAAGTTATGGGAGCCGATCCAAAGCTGGAACTGCTTGCGTTATCTTTCTTTGCGGTTCTTTCGACCTACCTCTTTCACCAGCTACTTAATGCCTCCAACCTCTTTACCAGCAATCCATCAAAATACCGCTATCACCTAAAATACAAAAAAGCCTTTTGGATGATGGCATTTATCGCTTTTTTTTCCGGCCTTTTTGTTGCCTCAGATCTCGGCACTCTACAAACCTTGCTTTACCTCACTGTCGTTATTTTTGGGATTTCCTATGGAACAGAGGTCTTTAAGAGAGGTATTTTCCCAAAGGTTTTGAGACTTGCAGATATCGCAGGCTCTAAAGAGGTCTTTGCCGCAATCGGCTGGGCTGTTATCACTGTGATAGTTCCATATATCACAGCCGGAGAGGGGAGAGCGTTACTTATTGCTCTTGGGTTTACTATAGGTATAGTCTGGGTCAGGTCGATGTTGCTTGGCCTACGGGATATTGATGAAGATAGAGTTGCCGGCAAGGAGGCCTTGCCATCGGTATCGAGCGGAAAAGCGGCCCAAAGAACCATTTACGGGATTGTCGCAACAATCGCTGTTGTCTTGCTCACAAACTACTATTTTGGAGCCAGTCATCTTTTTCTGCCTGCTATGCTTGCTGTATCTGCCTACCTCCTTTGGTTTGCCTATAACCGGCGCGAAAATAGATGGGCGCATTCTACAAAATTCGAGTTTTTTCTTGATGGGCAATATTTTATAGCCGCTATTCTTGCTTTTGTTCTCTCTCAGGTTTAAGCAGCTATTTTTTAAGTATCTCTATCTTGGGAACCTGCTATTTAGTCGTCCCTAAAAAAGTTGTTTCATATTGCAAATAAAGCTTAATATCGGTTTTTAACTCTTTGAAAATCGCAAGAAAAATGAAGAAGCAATCAAAAACATGGTTATTTAAGTCAAGATTATTTACAAAAACCTCCTCTTTAGCGAAGCGGAAGGAGCGGGCGGCCGAAGGGCGGGGGTAGTTCTTACTTGGCAACCTTTCCGGCGCCTTCCCTTCTTAAAAAGGGAAAGGTTTTTATAATCGTTTAAATAATAAACGACTTTTTACCCAATGTTTCACATGAAACATTTAAAATGGCAAAGCAACAATGTTTCACGTGAAACATCCCTTAGCATCGGCAACCTTCGTTTTATCTTGCTCTGTTTGTCAGCAGTCTGCTAAACTCGTCTGGAATGAAGCATACGATAGCTGTATCGAACCAGAAAGGGGGGGTTGGGAAAACTACCACCTCTATAAACCTAGGAGCCTGTTTGGCGATGGCAGGAAAAGAGACATTGATAATGGATCTCGACCCACAGGCAAACGGTACGACAGGGCTTGGAATAGCAACCGACCCAGATAACAGCATATACCAAGCCCTTATAAATCAAGATGCTACCTCTGGGCTTATTAAGGCAACCGGCTTTGACCGGCTCAGCATTATACCTTCGGATATAAATCTCATAGGGGCGGAGATTGAACTGCTTGATATGGAGGAGCGGGAGTACCGTATGAAGAAGGTTATTGAATCGGTTTCCGATGATTTCGATTTTGTAGTTATTGATTGCCCCCCGTCTCTTGGTATTTTGACCCTAAACGCTCTTACCGCCGCCGATTCTGTCCTAATTCCTCTACAGACAGAATATTACGCATTGGAAGGTTTAAGCCTTTTGATGGATACGATAGAGAGGGTTCGTGAAAGCTCCAATCCAGAGCTAGAGGTTGAAGGGGTTCTTTTTACTATGTACGACGGCAGAACCTCACTTTCTAGGCAGGTTGTGGAAGAGGTGCGAAAAAATTATCTCAGTAATGTCTTTGAAACAGTTATCCCAAGAAACATAAGGCTCTCCGAAGCCCCAAGTCATGGTCTTCCTATATCTCTGTACGATGTAAAGTCGAAAGGCTCCGACGCTTATGTCGATTTGGCTCGCGAGCTGATAGGCAGGCATGGCGAAAAATTTAAAGACTCTGTAGCGAAGGAAGGATAGACGATGTCGGCAAGAAAAGCTTTGGGAAAAGGGTTAGGCGCTCTTATGCCAACCAGAGGTGCTTTGGGTGTAAAAGTTTTGGAAATACCGTTGGAGCAGATATCCGCAAATATAAACCAGCCAAGAAAGAGCTTTGACGATAAAAAGCTAAAAGAGCTTGCGGCATCTATAAAGGAAAATGGCGTCATACAGCCTGTACTTGTCCAAAAATCTGAAAATGGGTACGAGCTGATAGCAGGCGAGCGCCGCTTTAGGGCAAGCCGGCTTTTAAAGCTTGCGACAATCCCGGCGATAGTAAAGCTGGTTGAAAGGGATAAATCGGTAGAGCTTGCTCTTATAGAAAATATACAAAGAGAAGAGCTAAATCCTATTGAAGAGGCACAAGGGTACAGGCAACTACATGACGAGTTTGGCCTGTCGCAAGAGCAGGTAGGCAAAAAGGTCGGGAAAGACCGCTCGACCATAGCAAATATGCTTAGGCTTCTAAAGCTTCCGCGAGAGATTCAAGACGATATTCGGCTGGGAAAGCTAACAGCAGGGCATGCCAGAGCGCTCCTTGCGTGCGAGACCGAGACAGCTATGATCGAAATGCGAAAACAGATTTTAGAGTATGGCTTGAACGTAAGAGATGTAGAGGCAAAAGCGAAGAAAAAAAAGAGCGGGTCGCAAAAAAAATCTGAGCCGGTAAACCAGCATCTGCGGATAGCGGCCGATGCTTTGCAAAAAGCGTTTTCTACAAAAGTTTTAATCAAGCCGAATAAAAAAGGCGGCGGGCAGATAGTAGTAGAGTACTACTCTGACGAAGACCTTGAGAGAATTTTAGAAAGTATATGATTTTCCTACCAGTTAATATTTGCAAGTGATGGATTTTTTGCTGGCGTTTACCGGAAAGATAGCAGGCTTTTTATGGGGGCCGCCGCTTCTTATTCTTCTTGTAGGCACAGGGCTTTACCTTACGGTAGGGCTTCGCGGAATACAGTTTCGAAAAACTTTTCATGCCTTTGGGCTTTTGTTCAAGCCTGCTAGCGGTAACAAAGAGGGCGACATCACCCCGTTTCAGGCGCTTACCACAGCCCTTTCGGCAACTGTCGGAACCGGCAACATAGCAGGTGTTGCAACGGCGATAGTTTCCGGCGGGCCGGGCGCGCTTTTTTGGATGTGGATTATGGGAATCCTCGGCATGGCGACAAAGTTTTCCGAAATATTCTTAAGCATCAAGTTTAGGGAAAGGGGCGCTGACGGAAAGATGAGCGGCGGGCCTATGTACTATATAGAGCATGGGCTTGGCAGTAGAAAGCTTGCCGTCTTTTTTGCCTTTAGCTGTCTTTGCGCTTCGCTTGGGCCGGGCAACCTTGTGCAGAGTAACTCGCTTGCGAACGCTCTGGGAGAGATTTTGCCTATTCCGCCATTCGCTATCGGCGTAATCGCGGCTTTGCTTGTCTCGCTTGTAATCTTAGGCGGGATAGAGAGAATAGGCACCGTTACCGCTAAGCTTGTCCCTCTTATGGCCGGCATCTACTTTTTGGGCGGGATGGCGATTGTCGTAACCCATATAAGCGAACTGCCGTCAGCGATATCGCTTATTATCGGGTCGGCTTTAAACCCTGTCGCCGCTGTTGGCGGTTTCGCGGGAGCTACCATAAAGGAGGCGATGCAGTTTGGCGTCGCTAGGGGAACTTTTTCTAATGAGGCAGGTCTCGGCTCGGCTCCTATAGCGCACGCCGCGGCAAAAACCGACAGCCCCAACCAGCAGGCGTTAATAGGAATGATAGGTGTATGTATAGATACACTCGTTATATGCAGCATCACCGGCTTAGCTATAGTCCTTACAGGAGTATGGACAGACGGCGTTACCGGAGCGGAGCTTACCGTAAAAGCTTTTAATGTGGGACTGCCAGGGGGAGATAAAGGCGGGCTTATCGTAAGTATCGGTTTGGCGTTATTCGCGTTTACCACTTTTATAGGCTGGTCTTACTATGGTTTCGAGTGCGCGGAATATCTTTGGGGCTTAAAAGCGGCCAACATATACCGCTACTTCTTTGTCATATTTATAGTCGTAGGCCCGCTTCTAGAGGTAGACCTTGTCTGGAACATCGTCGACATACTGGTAGCGGTGATGATTTTTCCAAACGTAGTAGCTTTGCTCGGTATGAGTAAAATGATTTTTAAATCTGTCAACGAGGATGCTGACACAGCTTAAAAATTTAATGACAGATATCCCAAAAGCGATAGAGGAGATAAAAGCTCTAAATGCTTCCGCCAGTAGCGACCCTGCAGATCTCATAATGTACTCCCTCGACGCGACAAAAGTTAAACATAAGCCGGACGTAGTGGTTTTTCCGCAGTCGACAAAAGAGGTGTCGGACCTTATAAAAATATGTGCAAAGTATAAACTGCCGGTAACGCCCAGAGGTGCCGGTACAGGTTTTGCCGGCGGGTCGGTTCCTATTAAAGGCGGAGTAGCTCTTGTAATGACGAAGATGAACAGACTGCTTAATCTTAATAAAGACGCGCTTTATGTGGAGGTTGAGCCGGGGATAGTAAACGGCGAGCTTGGGGCATATCTTGCCAAAGAGAATCTGTTTTATCCGCCGGATCCAGCTTCGCTTAAAAGCTCTACGATAGGCGGCAATGTAGCGACAGGAGCCGGAGGCCCGCGCGCGGTGAAGTACGGCGTTACGGGCGATTATGTTATGGGGCTTACCGTTGTTCTCGCGAACGGCGAAGTGTTGAAAACAGGAATCAAAACAGAAAAAGGGGTGGTAGGGTACGATCTTAAAAAACTTTTTGTCGGCTCCGAAGGGACGCTTGGAGTGATTACCGAGATAAGGTTAAAAGTTGTTCCACTCCCGCCAGCGGTAATAACGGCGACTGCCGTTTTTGAAAAAAGAGACGATGCGGTAAACGCCGTTACCAAAATTTTAGGCGCGGGGCTACGCCCGAGAACTTTAGAATATATAGACCGCACCGCTATAGAGTGCGTCGAAAAGTTTATCAAAGCTGGTTTGCCGGCAAACGCCGACGCGATGCTTCTTGTAGAAACCGACGGCAGGCAGGAAGATGCGATAAAAGAGATGCAGGCGATAAGCGAAATTTGTAAAAACGCAGAGTCGTTCGAAATCGCCAGCGGGGTAAAAGAGGCAGAGGCTCAATGGAAAACTAGGCGTTCCATTTCGGCATCGCTCCAGAGGCTTCGCCCCAAAAAACTTAACGAAGATATAACGGTGCCGAGAAATAAAATTTCGAAACTGATGGAGAGGGTCGACGAGCTTTCAAAAAGAGTGGGGCTTCCTATCATCTGTTTTGGTCATGCCGGCGACGGCAACATACATGTAAACGTAATGCACAACGATAACGACAAAGAGAGCGAAACCGCGCTTAAAGCTGTCGACGAAATTTTTGATATTACTATAGAGCTGGATGGAACTATTTCGGGCGAGCATGGGGTAGGCCTCGCCAAGATGCCGTATATAGGTAAAGAGCTTGGCAAAACGGCGATTGATATAAGCAAAGCGTTAAAGAAAACGCTGGACCCAGATAACATTTTAAACCCCGGAAAACTGTTTCCCAGCACCTAGCAGGATTGTCTCCAGCAAAGCTTTTCCTCGCTTAACCTTTCGTATGATTTCATCAGCGGACTTTGTCCACCTGAACGGTTTTGGGTTTTTATTATTCTGTTTGATATATCTGTGTATCACTTTTTCCAAATCT
>JAJRYD010000005.1 GCA_024275955.1 Nitrospirota bacterium | reverse complement strand
AGAAAGGTAAACGGCTATAGACATCTCATAGAATTAAGGAGCATTATGAAACGTATCCTGAATACCGGTAAAGTTGCAAAGGTAGCGTGACGGTCATGCCGGAAATTTCAACTAAGAAAGGGCTTGATTCGCTGGTTTTGGTTTTAATTAATAAATTGCTCTTTCGCTATAAGAGTTGTAATTTTAGATTAGTACGATGTTATTAAAATTAAACGCAGTACCGTTTGGTGAGAGCCGGCAATTATATAGCTATTTATAAAGCCGAAAAAAGTGCGATAATCATTCCCATAATTAAAGTGGGGCATAGAAAAGGTATTTATAGGAAAAGATAGATGAACCAACTGCTTGAAAAGATTCTCGACAGCAAGTCGGACGAAGTTACTATCTCGCAATCTCTCGTCTCTTTAGAAGATATAAAGGCGAAAGCGTCCGGCATGCCTCCGGCAAGGCGGTTCGCGGAGTCGATAAAAAACTGCGGTTCCAAGCATAAAGTAATAGCCGAGATAAAACGGATATCCCCCGGCAGTGGTTTCAAACGCGAGGAGTTCGACCCTGTGGCGATAGCGAAAGGCTATCAGTCTGCCGGCGCCTGTGCCATTTCGGTTTTAACAGACGAAAATTTTTTCGGCGGGTCGCTTAATATTCTTGAAAAGGTGCGCGCGGCGGTTCGGCTTCCTCTTTTGAGGAAAGATTTTATAATAGACAGGTACCAGATTTTTGAAGCGAGGGCGTATGGCGCGGACGCGGTACTGCTGATGGCGATAAACTTTAAATCTCCCGTGCATCTTGCCGATATGGCGGAGCTGGCGTTGGAAACGGGGCTGGAGGTTTTGGTGGAGATACATGGCGAGGACGAACTGGCGTTCATCCCTAAACTGCCTGTTTGCGTAGGTCTGAATAACCGCGATTTTAAAAGCGAAACGCTAGAGGTAAATCTGGACGTTACGAGAAAAGTTGTTCCTATGATTGAAAGCTTTGAAGGGCGGCTGATTGTAAGCGAAAGCGGAATAAGGAGCGCCGGAGATATGAAGGAGCTTGAAGTGCTTGGGGTTGACGCATTTCTTATAGGAAGCGCGTTTATGGAGCAGGCTGACCCGGGAGAGGCGTTGTCCGGTTTTCTTGGCGGTTAGTATTCCCGGATGCCGAACGCATCTTTTACCCATTTAAGCAGTTCATCAGCAATAACAAAAAGAGGGATTCCAAGTAGAAGGTTCAAAGTTACCTGCATGCCGATAGCGGCGAGACTGTCGGCAAAATAAATATGAGCGTTGCCAAAGCCTATAAGATAAAGCCTTAAGATTATTTCGTTAAGCGCCGTTCCGGTGATAATAAGAAACGACCATGCGGTTGCCGAGCCGGGGTCGATAACGTTATTTTCCTTTAGCAGTCCTGCCGCGAAGCCGGTAAGCCCTTTTGAAAGCATGTTTATCCCAAGCATTCCAAATGCCAGAATATCTTGCGCTATCCCAGCAATAATGCCTACCTCGTATCCGTTTATCTTTCCATATTTAAGCCCGCAGTAAACGGCGGCGAGCAACATAGTGTCTGGCGCCAAACTTCCGAACATTTTAAGAAGCGTGGTTTGAATTATAAAAACCGTTCCAAAAAGAGCGGTAATAGTAAGCGGTATCATCTGTTTTCTTCCGGCAGGTCTATTTTGTTTTTTGACATCGTGCCTAGCATTACAAGAACCTCTTCTACCTGCTTGAAGTTTGCCGATGGTATCATTTCGGCCTTGAAGAAAAGCCGTCCGCTGTCAGGCTCTATAGAGGAGATAGTTCCAAGCGTCAGCCCTTTGGGGAAAATTCCGCCAAGACCAGAGGATATCAGCTTGTCGCCTACCTGAGCCTTTGAGTCTATCGAGAGGTAGTCGATAACGCACTTACCCTTATTTTGCCCCACTACGATGCATCTTGCCCTTGAGCCTTGGACGTAAGCGTCGACAGCGCTTCTTGAGTCTGTCATCATCAGCACCCGTGACGAATGGCCGGACGACGAGACTACCCGTCCTATAAGTCCTTCGTGCGTTATTACCACGGTCTGTTCGCCTACACCGTCTTTGGTTCCCTTGTTTATTATCGCTGTCTGCGAAAGGTTGGTCGAATCCCACCCTATTACGTCGGCCACTAGGAATTTTTCTTTGGCTATTGGGTGGTAGGAAAGCAGGCCGTCCACCCGCCGGTATTTTTTAAGCTCTTCCAGCAGGAGTCCGTGCTTGAACCGTTCCTCTATTAACTGTTTTTTTAGTACCGTGTTTTTTTCGGATGTGTTTATGAGATATATGTAATTATTCCAAACCGATAATACTTTTCGAACGGAAAAGGTAATGGTGCTATTCACCGGCGAAGTAAGCGTAAGGGCAAACCGTTCCATGAAGTTTGTTTTGTCCTTGTCTTTGGCGTTGTCTGCCAGCATCATTGATGCCACAAAGAGAAGAAGAAGGATGAGGAGGATGTTTTGATACCTGCTTAGAAGACCTTTCATGTTAAGCCTGTTTAACCTTTACGACAACTAAAGTCAAAACCCAACTTGAAGCGGGATGCCCGCTTTAAGAAACGGTTTTTATATCTCAACCTGTCTTAGGAGGTCGGTTTCCTCAAGGGTTCTGCCGGTGCCAAGCACCACCGCCGAAAGCGGGTCTTCGGCGACTATAATCGGCAGTCCCGTCTGTTCTCTTAAAAGCATATCAAGACCTTTGATGAGGGCGCCTCCTCCGGCAAGAACAATGCCCTTGTCGACGATGTCTGCCGCTAGTTCCGGCGGAGTTCTCTCCAGAGCGGTCTTAACAGCCTCAACAATAACGGAAATAACTTCGCTTATAGCCTCCCGCAGTTCTTCGTCGGTAAGCAGAAGTGTTTTTGGGATGCCGGCCACAAGGTCGCGCCCCTTTACTTGGAGTGATTTTTCCTCCTCCATAGGGTAGGCCGATCCAAGCTTTATCTTGATATCCTCGGCCATCCGCTCGCCGATAAGAAGGTTGTATTTCTTTTTTAGGTAATGAACTATAGCCTCGTCTATCTCGTCTCCGGCAACCCGCACAGACCTAGAGTAAACCACACCAGAGAGGCTTATTACCGCCACCTCCGTCGTGCCGCCTCCTATGTCGAGTATCATGTTGCCTGTTGGGCTTTCTATCGGAAGCCCAACGCCGATAGCCGCCGCCATAGGCTCTTCTATCAGGTATACGGTGCGCGCTCCGGCACTAAGGGCTGAATCGCGAACGGCGCGTTTTTCTACCTGTGTTATTCCAGACGGCACCGCGATAATTACTCTTGGGTTTACCAATGTTTTGCGGTTGTGCACTTTTTGGATGAAGTAGCGTATCATCGCTTCGGTGTATTCGAAGTTAGCTATCACCCCGTCTTTCATCGGGCGCAGAGCGATGATGGAACCGGGGGTTCTACCCAGCATCTTTTTTGCTTCATGTCCAACAGCAAGAACCTTCTTGCTTTCGGCATGAACCGCCACCACGCTTGGCTCGCGTAGCACTATACCTTTGCCTTTTATAAAAATAAGGGTATTCGCCGTTCCAAGGTCAATCGCAAGGTCGTTGGAAAACAGGCCAAAAACAGAATCAAAAATCATCTTTTACGATTCTCCAGTATAAAAAACAGTTAATTACAAAAATCTACCAGATTTGTTTAAAATGGCGCAAGGGAAGTTTTAGTTGCTTGCCTCTTTTTTCTCCACTAAAGGCACTCTTATTCTCTGTCCGGGCTGAAGATTTTCCAGAATAATGCCCTTATTATAAAGCCTAACCAGCCAAAGCGGCGCGTCTGTCGTTTCATGCGTTAGCGACCAAAGCGAGTCTCCACGGCTGATTGTATATGATTGTACCTTCTCTACCCTGTAAGCGTTAAAAAAGTCCTCAAAAATTCCAAGATGATACTCGTATCTGTAGTCTATGAATTTTCTATTTCTTTCAGTCGCAAGAGGTATCTTTATAAATTGGCCGTGCCGGATACGTCTGAGGTTTCTACCTCCATTGAGCTTTCTGATTGTTCTGATGGAAGCGCCCGACCAGTTAGAAAAGTGGCCCACCGTCTCCTCTGGGTGTACCTGAATAAGCCCATGAAAATCGTCAGCCTCCACAAAATTAAAATCGGAAACCTTCGGCGGCTGAACTGTTTCTGATGAAAGGGTTTCAATCCTTTGTTCTATTTTCGGCTCTTCTGGTATGCTGGTTCTTATCATGCTTTTTTTGGCCAGAGCGGCTGTTTTGGTGTAGACGGCATTTGCAACTTTTCTTACCTGCGGCGGGGCAGTGGCAATCCTCAGGTCATTTTTATAATTTCTTGGCGGTATGCGTAGTTTTTGACCGGAGTAGATTCTATGGCGGCTTCTAAGGTCGTTGTAGTTTTTTAGCGACGCGGTGCTTGTTCTAAACCTTCTGGCGATTACCGAAAGCGTGTCGCCGCGGCGGACGGTATAGTAGTCGGGAATAATCTGTTTCGCGTGAAGACTGTTCTTTGGTGCTTTTGCATAGAGCGCGTAAAAGTTCGAGGATGTCCCCCATGGTACTTTAAGCGTGTGGCCTTTTGGTATCCTTCTTGTTCCGTTCCATATCGACGGCCTTAGGTCGGGGTTTAGGAACTTTATGCTCCTAGCCTCGTATCCAAAATGGCTATAAAGGATATTGTTTTTCATATAATGTTTGAGTACCACTTCGTCGTATTGAAGCGGGTAAAGGTAGCTTATTTTACCGAAGTATTTTTCAGGATTTTCGGCCACCACTTTAGCCGCGATAAATTCGGCGTAAAAGTTTCTCGACGCAAAGCCAAAGGATCTGCTCTTGTAGTTTTTCATTATCGCTACGATGTCACTTCCATATTTTTTCTTGGCACGTTCCATCCCTCTTCGTCCGTGATTGTACGCAGTTATGGCAAGTGGCCAGCTTCCAAGCTTTTCGTAGTTCCTCTTGAGCAGTTTTGCCGCCGCCTCGGTAGACTTAATAGGGTCGCGCCTCTCGTCTACGGAATAGTTTATCTTCATGTAGCGCTTTCCGGTTGGCCTTGTGAATTGCCAAATTCCAGCCGCTCCAGCTTGGGAGTACGCTCTAATCTGGAACGACGACTCCACGTTCGGAAGCGCCAACAGCCCTTCTGGCAAATTGTGGGATTTGAAAATTTCGCGCATTCTGCTCATGT
The DNA here is from genome assembly GCA_024275955.1 of Nitrospirota bacterium. Lineage (GTDB taxonomy): Bacteria > Nitrospinota_A > UBA7883 > JACRGQ01 > JACRGQ01 > JAJRYD01. The sequence continues at coordinate 118,260 of JAJRYD010000005.1, read as the reverse complement.
AGAGCCCGCTGGTTTCCAAGCCTTTTTTGAACCTGTCGGAAAGCCCGAACTGAACCCTTAACGACCGTGATGCCTTTTTGAACCGTTTAGAGCTGGCATCATTCATAAAGAGCCTAACGATACGGCATTCTTCCGTTGTTCTGCAGACTCCTTTTTGCATGGAGAGCTTCCTTAGAATATCGCGGTAATAGTGTATCCGTCGTTTGAAAAATCTTTTCTTGGCTTTTCTGCTAGCTTTTGGTCCTAAAACGATGTCGAAGTCAATCACCTCGTACTGTATGGCGAGGTTGTTCATATCGTGTACTACCGCCATCGACGAGCTATACCTTGTATATATATCGAGCCAGAAGTTAATATTATTTTTAAGCCCTAAAGGTTCCGGGAAAGTTATATTTTTTTCAGTTGGATTTTTTTGTGCGAGAGAATGTATTATATCTGTGTCGTCCGCCGAAAATTGCGGGTTAGAAGAAGCGGTGGTCGGTAAAGATACTACGAGAAGAAGAAAGCCTAGTATCTCTGCTTTGGGGAAGTTCATTAATGGGGATTTTAAGGTAGCTGTATCGTTAAATCAAGTAGATTAAGTTAATTAGTCAATGTTAGCAGTATAAGGTTGTGTAATTAGCATATAATTATGATAAAAAAAATTAAAACGTCTGACTTAAAAGTCGGCATGTTCGTAAGTGATTTTAATTGCGGCTGGCTGGAAAACCCTTTCTACTCTTCAAAGCTTAAAATTTCCAACGAACGCGAAGTGGAGAAGGTTCTTTCAAATGGAATAAGAGAGGTTTACATAGATACCGAGCAAGGGGTTGATGTAGGCGCGTCGGCAGAGGCAATGCCGAGAGAAGAGGTTAAACGTAAAATAGACGAAAAATTTATCAAGATTGGAGAGGCGCCGTCGAAGCGGCTGGTAGCGATAGAAGAGGAGATAGATAAAGCCAAAGAGGTGCAAAAAGAGGCGCTAAAAGTTGCCCATAGTTTTATGGAAGATTCCAAGATGGGCAAACAGGTGAAGATGGATAAGGTCGATAATGTTGTCTCGGAGATGGTCGATTCCGTATTCCGCAACAAGGACGCGCTGGAAGTTTTAGGGAAGGTAAGAAGCGCGGATGAATATACCTTTCAGCATTCGGTCAACGTGTCTGTTCTTATGGTTTCGTTTGCCAAAGCTGTAGGCATAAAGCGTGAGATAATAACCGATATCGGCAGGGGAGCGCTTTTGCACGATATCGGCAAAATGCATGTGCCGGACGGTATCTTAAATAAAGCTGGAAAGCTGTCCGAAGAAGAGTTTAAGACTATGAAGAACCATGTAGTTCGTAGCGCGGAAATTCTTAAAGAGACACCGGGCATATCGAAAGTCGCCATGGGGGTCGCGGCCGAACACCACGAAAGGTTTGACGGCACAGGCTATCCCAAAGGCCTAAAAGGAAAAGCGATAAGCGCGTCTGGTCAGATGGCCTCGATAGTCGATGTTTACGATGCTCTTACAGCCGACCGTTGCTACCACAAAGGGATGACATCGGTTGAAGGGCTAAAAAAGCTGTTCGAGTGGAGCAAGTTTCATTTTAACCCAAGCCTTGTCCAACAATTCATAAAGGCGATAGGCGTTTTTCCAACCGGCAGTCTTGTGCGGACCAAGAGCGGTTATATAGCGGTGGTGCTGGAGCAAGGAGACGGCGACTTAACCGAGCCGATTTTAAAAGCTATTATAAAAGCCAAAACCAAAATGCGTGTAGCCCCTTTTATTATTGATATGGCGAATCCGGCTCCAAAACATAAGGGGGATGAAGTTTTGAATGCCGAAGACCCGAAAAAATGGAAAGTAGATCATATGGAGTTTCTCGATATAGACCTGACGTAGCTCTCATACCGAACCTGTAAACTGAAAGCCACTTATCCCCGGGATATTTTCCTCTAAATGTTTTTTTAATTTCTTTATCAGTCTAGCTTCTGCTTGACGTATAGCCTCTCTTGTAACGCCGTGCCTGTTGCCTATCTCGGCAAGTGTCGATGGCTCGTCGCTCATCAGCCTTTTGTAGATAATATCTCTATCGGAGCTTTTCAGTTTTTTCGCGAATTCCACTATTTGGTCTTTCACCAGTCTTGCCACCTCAATGTCGCTTAGCTTCTCATCAATAGGCAACTCCTCTTTGCCGATAACTTCCGCGTAGGTTCTAGAGGAGTCATCGGAAACCGGAGCGTCTATAGATACATCCGATGAAGATAGTGATTTTTGCACCGCCATTATGTCGGCTTCCGATGCTTTAAAATGCTCCGCCAGCTCTTTTGGACTTGGGTTTATACCTGCCGTTTTTAGCTGGTGTGTCACCTTGTTTAAATTGAAAAGCAGTTTTCTCCTCATGTTCGTAGTTCCAACCCGCACAAGCCGCCAGTTGTCGAGAATATATTTAAGTATGTAAGCTCTTATCCAGTAACCGGCATACGCAGGTAGCGGCACCCCTTTAAAGGGATCGAACTTTTCTACCGCCCTCATCAGGCCTATGTTCCCCTCTTGGATAAGATCCAGCATGTTTTGAAACTGGCTATGAAATTCAAAAGCTATCCCTACCACCACGTTGAGGTGGGCAGTAACCAGTTTTAACGCCGCTTCTTCGTTCTTGTCTTTATGAACCAGCAAGGCGAGCTTGTAAACATCCTCTTTGGAAAGCTTTGGGCTGTTTCTCACTATATGGAGATATTTTTGAAGCGGGTCGGACGGTACCAGTGTACCTCGGCTACCTGCCCCCGCTAAAGCTTTCTCAATTTTGTCTTTTGGCGGTTTTTGGGAGGCTGTTTTTTTTATGCCGGCTTTCTTTGTTTTATCCGTTGCCATGCCTTATTATCATTCAATAATTAAAAATTTAAAAGTTTTCCCCGAAAGGAATCGGCAATGAACAGCGACAGAATAAAAAAAGGGATAACAAGGGCGCCACACAGGGCTCTTTTGTACGGCACAGGTGTTACAAAAAAGGCTATGGCTAGGCCGTTTATCGCCCTTGTCAGCAGTTTTACCGACTTTATACCGGGCCATACCGGCATGCGCGATCTTGAAAGATATATAGAAAAAGGGGTTCATTCCGGCGGCGGGCAGATGTTTTATACCTCCGTCCCGGGGGTCTGCGACGGCATAGCTATGGGGCATATCGGTATGCATTACTCTTTGCCTACACGCGACCTAATAGCCGATATCATAGAATGCGTCATAACTGCGCAGGCGTTTGACGGGGTTATATTTCTAACAAACTGCGACAAAATCACCCCGGGAATGCTGATGGCGGCAGGAAGGCTTAATCTTCCAGCCGTAATAGTTACCGCTGGGTCTATGCAGTCTGGCATGTACAAACAGCAACGCCGCTCGCTTGTACGCGATACTTTCGAGGCTGTCGGCCAAAGACAGAAAAATGAGATTTCGGCATCCCATTTGGAAGGGCTTGAGATGTGCACCTGCGACGGCCCCGGTTCGTGTCAGGGCCTCTATACCGCAAACACCATGGCCTGCCTTACGGAATCTATGGGAATGTCTATAACAGGTTGCGGAACGGGGCTTGCCACCAGCGCCAATAAAAGAAGAATAGCTATGGATAGCGGTGAGCAGGTTGTGGAGCTTGTAAGAAACAATATAACACCAAGAAAAATTATGACCCAAAAAGCGTTCGAAAATGCTGTCACGGTAGACTTGGCTCTTGGCGGTTCTACCAACACTGTACTGCACCTGCCGGCTATAGCACGCGATGCCGGAGTAAAATTTGATATCGGAATTTTTGATAAATTAGGCAAAAAGACCCCGCAAATAACATCTATAAGGCCTGGCGGAGAAGACTTTATGGAAGACCTCGAATTTGCCGGAGGCATACCGGGAGTAATGAAGTCGCTCAAAGATATTCTTCACGATATCCCTACAGTTACCGGCGAGACTATTGGGCAAATTGCTAAGAAAGCCCGGATAACTAACAAAGATGTTATACGTTCCACCAAAAATCCGTTTAAAGAAGAAGGCGGTATAGCGATACTAAAAGGAAACCTAGCCCCAAAAGGCGCGGTAGTAAAGCAGTCTGCCGTTTCCGCCTCTATGATGAAGTTTACTGGCAGGGCTAGGGTCTTCGATTCCGAAGAAAAGGCGATGGCCGCCATCATGGGTATGAAAATCAAAAAAGGCGACCTGCTGGTAGTGCGGTACGAAGGACCAAAAGGCGGGCCCGGAATGAGGGAGATGCTTTCGGCAACGGCGGCGATTTCCGGCATGGGGCTTGACCATTCTGTCGCGCTTATAACGGATGGCCGGTTTTCCGGCGGTACGCGCGGGCCATGCGTTGGGCATATTTCGCCCGAGGCTATGGAAGGCGGGCCGATAGCACTTGTTAAGGAAGGCGACATGATAAGCATTGATATACCAAAAAGAAAAATAGTACTCAAGGTAAGCGTCGCGGAATTAAAAAAACGCAAAGCAAAGTGGAAACAGCCAAAACCGAAAATAGGCCATGGATATCTTACTCGCTATGCGCGTATGGTATCTTCCGCCGCTGATGGCGGGGTGCTGGAATAAAATCGGCTCCGCCGCCGCTCTTTTTTGGGTAGCTGTTTTTACTATCTTCGTCAATACCCTGCATAGATTTGGGATTGCTCCTGCAGGTAAAACAGATGGAAAGTACGTTCCTTATGTAGCTGTTGCCGAATGAGATAAATTTGATTTTTCTACAAATTACCAATCCCTAAAGACTCCATTTTTAAGAAGTTAGAAAATTAACTTCTCCTTAAAATGCTCAAAAAACTCTTTTGGAAACAGTCCCCTTATCTGATGCCTAAAAGGGAGAACGGCAAAAGCTGTATAAACTCTTCTAATTCTAGGGGAATCTTCACAAGGTTTTCACAGTTTTGGCTACCTAAAGTAGTAGAAATAACCTATATTACAGCATTGTGGGCCGTTAGCTCAGTTGGTAGAGCAAGTGACTCTTAATCACTAGGTCGAAGGTTCGAATCCTTCACGGCTCACCACTTTTCAATGACTTAGGGCTGATTTTTAAGACATCAAAAAACCTAAAGTAACTATATAGCGACTGCGCCCCTACATCGTTCCTACATTTAAAGTATGCTGAAGTATCTATCCGTAGGAAGGGTAAAAATGGTGATGAGAGGTAGTGTCGTTTCGAATTTTGGTGAGGTGGAAATATAGTGGCCGAACAGGGAGCTGACAATTTAAGGAAGTTTACGGTCGGGTATGTAGTTGGGCTTTCCCTTATTGCCATACTTATGATTGCCGCTTACCTGATGGTTCAAAAGGAATTAGCCGGTCTGGAGTCGGACGCGAGGGTGATAAACCTTGCTGGCCGCCAGCGGATGCTCTCACACCTTATCACCAATAGAGCAATTTTATTGACTGAAAGCTATGGCGCGAAAGATGCCTTGTCACATTATAAGGCTTTGGAGGAACATTTTATCGACTGGGTTAACATGCAGAAAGGCTTACAGCATGGTGACGAGAGCCTCTCTCTGCCTGGCAATAATAGTTCCGTTATTGCTGGTTATTTCAAGAAGATGCGGCCATCTTTCGAAGAGATAGAAAATGCGGTAAACACCTTGCTGGCGCAAGACCCAGAGAGTACCTCTATGCTTTATCCTGCATCGAGTAGCATAAGTGAGATAATCAATGCTTCGCCAGTCTATTTGAAATGGATGGATAAGGCTGTATTCCAATACCAGCAAGAGGCGGATAAGAAGCACCACGCCCTTACGAGCTATCAGCTTTACATTCTATATGCCGTTTTGTTTCTTTTGCTTTTCGAGACGATTTTTATTTTTCGACCGATAATGGCCGGCATTAAAAGTTCATACAACAAGATTAAGCAAACGAATGTAGGTATGGAAAAGGAGATTGAGGAGCGCAGGTGGGCGGAAAAGCTACTGCAGGGTCATGCCAAAAATATGGAGAGTGCTCTTATAAGGGCAGAAGAGGTTCTAAACCTTTTGGCAAAACTGCCCGGTTTGATGCCGTTTTTTGTCAGTTCTCCCGTTTATCGCAGAACAAAGACGATAGGAGGAGGCGACACCATCCGGCGTCTTGATTTTCAGTCGCAGTATGTCGGTATTTATCTCCATGATGTTTCCGGGCATGATATCCATGAGATACTGCTGAATATCCTTGCCACCGCGGTGGTAGACGACCACAAGATAAACCCAACCAAGAAAGCTGTCAGTGTTCCCTCAATATTTTTGACGGAAATGAACGAAAGGCTACGCCAATATTGCGGCGAAACTGCTCATTATGTTACCGCCGCGTATCTGCTGATAGACTTTGCAAACCGTAGCATGAAGCTTTCCCTCGCTGGCCAGCCAAAGCCGTGGCTGATAAGCAGTGACGGAACGGCGGTACAGGTTGGCGAGGTCGGCTATATTATGGGGCAGTTCGAGATAAAGCCGGGGGCTGGTGACAGGTATAAAGACTTTCCGATTACCCTTGAAAACGGTCAACTGCTGTTTCTTTATAGCGATGGACTTATGGAGCAGGAAGATGAGGCTGGTCTTCTATTTGAGGAAAAATTTGAAGCTGATATCGTTCCGATGCTTAAAGGTTTGGCTCCTGATGAGGCGTTTAAATTGGTTCAGTCGGAGTTCGAGACGCATCTTGGGGAAAACAGCCCGGGAGACGATGTATCGTTTGTCTTTATAGGTTGCCGGCCGGTAGACAGATATGAAACTATTGAATTTATCCCTAGTAAAGAGCTTATAGCTTCTATTAAAGGGGAGAGAGTGCCTTTAGCCGTAGTTGATGGCGGTATCGGCCTTATCGGAAACTTAGACGATATAGAGGAAGAACCTAGTTGCAAGATTATTGACAATATCTCGGAAGCTTACGAGCCGATTCTTGGAAAACTGTCATCGTCTGGATGGAGCCAAGACAGTATTTCCAAAATTAAAATAGCGCTTAGCGAGTTGGTAATGAACGCGATAATTCATGGAAATCTCTATTCAGGCTGTGGTTCGGTGAAGGTAGAGCATATTCTACATTCCGATGTGTTGGAAGTATCCGTGACCGATATCGGTAGCGGTATTGACGACAGCACTCTTCCACAGACATTTGATGACGAAGAAATGCTGAAAACTAGCGGACGGGGACATTACATCATTAGTATGTACGCGGATATTGTTTTTTTTAATGGTGTTGGTAATAAATGCTGGGTAATCTTCAAAAAGGACAACAGCTAACTAGCTGTATTTATTGTTAAAATAAGGTTACCTGTAGAATTTTAAAAATGCTGTCGTTATATTCTTTCTATCTTGGCAAAACCTTGCCTGCAATCCGTATTATAATATCGGCGAAGGTTTTGGATTAGGTTTTCATCTGCTCTTGGCATGAAAATTGCCGTTAATTTGAACTGTTATTTAAGTAAATTGCAATAGAAGAGGAAAATATGGCATCAAAAGGAAATAAGCTCAAACTGGTTTTTCTTTCATTTATTACTATCGCGGTTACCTGCGTGGTTCTTGTCTTTGGGTTTGAGAACCCTGTCGGTAATTTTGTTCTATCAGAGGCAAAGGCGAAAGGTTATATGGAGTACGAACCGTACGAGGCTTACACCCTCGCCCATGATATATGCACGCAGTGCCATTCTACCGAAAGGATAAAACTCTACTGCCCACGGTGCGGCCCTCCGTTTATCGCGGTTGTTCCGCATATGCAGACTTTTATCGACAACTACAAACAGACAAAACCTAACCTTAAGTTTGAAAACGTAACAGAGTATCAGGCTGTGGCTATAGTGCAGGTTTGGAACGCGCTTGTAGGCAACTGGGAGGGCGACTTTCGCGAGCAGGATATCCTCAAGCTTATAGGGCATTACGACATACTCAAAGAGTTCTACAAAACGCCTGTCAAGGATAGGCATATAGAGTACGCGCTTTCCAACAGGGACGACCTGAAGATAGGCCATATGTCGAATATTATGGATGCCCAGAAGAACCTAGGCAAACCGGAGAATAATCCTGGCCCGTCTACGCAGGAAAAACCGAGTATGAAGGAGCATGACCATAGCGAAATGAACCATGAAGGCATGGAACACTGATTCTGCTAAAAAACAGGAAAGCATCTTAAATGAACACCACCTTGACCCAAGAGAGCGGGATGATAGCTGAAAGCTCTCGCAGGCCGAACAGGCTTAACCAGATAATTTTTCTTTTCGCCGCTCTTATACTGCTGAACGCCTTGCTCAGCCAGTCGCTTGCCGGCAAGCGGGAAATTCTAAAGATAGGAGACCAGATACCGTCATTTAAAGTTTCGCTACTTGGGGGCGGAACTATGAGCGATGCCGATTTTATAGGCAACCCTGCCGTATTTTTTTTTTACGCCGACTGGTGTCCATGCTCCCATAAATCTGTACCGTATATAAAAAAGGCAAAAGAAGAATACAAAGCATCCGGCATCGCTATGCTTGGCGTCGGTATACAGGATTCGTCGGATAGCCTTAAGGCATTTGCCGAAAAACATCAGCTCGGCTTTCCGGTAACTGTTGATGACGGCAATGCTTTAGCGCGTCTTATCGGCGTTAAAACCACGCCGACCACGATATTTGCCGATTCTAACGGCGTAGTCCGGTCTATCTTCGTAGGACAGATAGAGCAGTTTGGGCAGGTAGAGGAAAGCCTCAAAAGCATAACGGGAAACTTAAAAGTTTCGGGCTAGGAGTTAGTTATGAATTTACTCGAAGCATACCTTGCCGGCATCTCAGGTTTTTTTTCTGCTTGGATATTCTGCCTTTTGCAGATAATACCGTTCTTTCTCGCCTTTATAGTAGCCGACTCTCTTGCGGCAAAGGATGGTGATGGTTCTAAGCCTAAAGAGCTATCGGTTAAAAGAGTGTCGGCCACTCTGCTTTCACTGGCAGGGTATCTGGTTGTCTTCACTCTTCTTGGGATGACGACAACCGGCATAAGCAAACTAATCTTTAGCTATCTCGACATCGCCACACAGTTCGGAGGTGTTGTCTTAGGGCTTGTCGGCCTGTATTTTGTCGGACTGCTTACGTTTTATGAATCTTCCGCTTTCTTTAAAATGTTGTTAAAGCCTTTATTTGCTGTTTTGTTCGGGGTATCTTTGGCTCTTGCCTACAAGCCGTGCGTAACGCCCGCACTGACAATAATTTTAAACCTTAATAACCATCCAGAGACCGCGGCCATGGGAGGGCTGTTTTTGGCAGGGTATGCTTTGGGGACTGTTACGGTAATTTTTCTTGCTGGTGTCGGCTTGTCGTTTCTTGCCAAAAAGCTTTTGCCTAGTGGAGGGAGCCTGCTTCTTAAAAAGTTTTGCGGCATAATTATTGTCGGCGTATCGGTGCTGGTGCTTAGCGGCAACATGACTAGTTATAAAAGTTTTCTCGTCGGCAGATTCGTGCCGCATGTCTCGATGGAAGATATGGAGCATAAAGGGATGGATCATAAACATATGGATGGCGAGGGTAGTCACTAATGGAAAGAGTTAAAGACAGCGTAAGGCTCTTGCTCGCGGTATTCGTATCGGTTTTTATTTTTATTCCTTACGCCGGAAGTTTTGCCGAGGCGAAGGAGCCGGTTGTCGGCAGAATGAAAGTGACCATAATGCCGGAATACGAATCGCCAACGGTGCTTGTCGTGCAGGAGGGGAAATTCGCCTCAAAGGATATGTTTCCTATGCGTGTAAAATTCAACCTGCCGGATGGAGTTAAAAAGCTTTACGATGTTTGCAGTCTTTCCCCAGGCGGACAGCACTTTTGTCAGGTTTACGATATTATCACCAAGGGAGGCACAAGCTATGTCGATGTAGGGCTTCCATATTCAGATTTTTTTGTAGACTTTAGCTACGAACCGTTCAAAGCGAAGGAAAATTCCGGCAGGAAATTTTCTTACAGGTTTGAAAGCCCTTATAAAATAAAAACGCTGGAGATGCATGTACAAAAGCCGTATAGATCTAAAGATTTTCTGGTCTCCCCTGAAAATAACGCCGGCACCTATGAAAAGAACGGTTTTGAGTATCTTAAGTATGTTTACAAAGATGTTGAGGCCGGAGCGATAAAGGATTTCGCAGTATCTTATTACAAGGCCGATGCCGAGCCGTCGGTCGATATAAAATATACGGGAAAGATGAGCGGTGGAAGCATCTTTCAGGAGAGCGGAGGGGAGCTTCTTCTTGTCTTGGGCCTATTAATTCTTTTTGCGGTTTTGTTTTTCAAAACCATGAAACATAAAAAAAACGAAGGGTAAAGGCCGCTGTATGAAGTTGAAGCTGTCGCTCTTTTTGCTTTCGTTTGTCTTGGTCTTTATTTTTATGAGCGGCAAATTCATATTCCTTAATAAAGCCAACGACAGCACTGTAATGGGCGTTTCGCATTCGCTAGCCTGCCCGTGCGAGTGTCCTATGGTATTGGAAGATTGCCATATGAGCTGTGGTCTTGAATGGAAAGATCTTATAGGAAGCCAGCTGATGGCAGGTATGGCAAAACCTCAAATAGAAGCTTACTTCTATAAAAGGTACGGTACGGAAGCTCTGTTGACGCCGGCCCAGCGGCTTGCCGGCAAATGGTACGAGGTAACTCGCGGTGGCTACCCTCTTAAAGATATAGTTCTTTTTGGGCTTATAGTTATGGTCTGGACAGCTCTTTTGTACCTGCTTATGGTGATGCTGGCTGAAAAGCTGACCGCAAAGAGTAAGGCAGCATGAAGGCTCTACTTCTTTTACTCTCTTTGCTCGCTTTACCTTTTATGGCACAAGCGTCCGGCCTGAGGATAACCATTCCTGCCGGAACCGCGACAGTAGGGACAGATATTGCCGACCTTAAAAACCAACTGCTCGACCCGAGGGCAAAGGCAGAATGGTACGCCGACGAGACACCCAAAAAGAAAGTGGAGGTGGCCGCTTTTATTATCGACGCGACGGAAGTTACGAACGGGGAGTATAAAAAACTGTTTGCCGAACACTTTTACCCCAAAAACCTCGAGAAGCATCCTGTGGTAAACGTTAGGTGGGAAGAGGCTGACGACTACTGCAGGAAGGTAGGCGGGCGGTTGCCTACTGAGGCAGAGTGGGAGCGCGCGGCGCGTGGTGACGATGGAACAGTTTACCCTTGGGGTAATGAGTTTGTTCCCGGGAGTGCCGTTTACGGCGATTCTATCGGAGCCGATTCAAGGCTAAAGGTCGGCTCGTTTTCGAAGGGGGCGAGCGGTTCCTCCAAGCTTGGCGGAACGCGTTCGGCAGGTTCTAACGATAGAGGTAAAAGCCCTTTTGGCGTTTATGATATGGCTGGCAATGTGTGGGAGTGGGTAGATGGATGGAAAGATGGCGCTATAGCGATGCGGTTGTTAAAAGGCGGCTCGTGGCTTTCGCCGGCAGAAAGTCTTCGCTCTGCCGCGAAACTTGGAGATGCAGGCAAGGAACGGTTTAACGATTTTGGTTTTCGTTGCGCGTACGGAGTTAAGCGATGAAAATTATTAAATTTTTTGCGGGCGCCTTTGCCGTACTCATTTCACTTTTGATTATTTTATCAATAGCTGGGTACCTGCTTTTATACGATTCTTTTTCGGATTTTAAAGCCGATTTTCAGTTTGCGAAGCGTCATCTAAGGCTGGAGCTGTTTAATCGCGGATACCTTGAAGATCTATCGCAAGACGATATCAGGTATGTGTATCAGAGCAAGTGCTACAGAAGGTGCCACGGCGAAGCGGCGATGATAACCGCGGTGCTTTCGCCTGCTGGATGGTTTCAGGTGGTGGAGCGTATGCGTGTAAAGGAAAACGTGGAGATAAGCGGATGGGAAGTAGATGTGATAATAAGATATCTTGAGCAGGTGTACCCAACCACTAAATCCCGCTTTTCCTACGAAGTGAGAAAGAAAGTCCATTCTGCCGTCTGGCGCAACGACCTCGGGCATGGAGATATATACACCGATGTTATTTATGTTACGCCCGAATATTTACATTCAATAGGAGCAGAGCATCTGATAGATGAATATAATCTGGAAAATTTTCATGTATTCATAACCAGTTTTTCCGTGCATGATGGAGAAGTGGAGATGTTTGACCTCGACAAGGTTGCTTATATGAAAGTTTCTAACGGCGAAGTTCCATCCACACCGCCTTGGGAGTTAAGGTTTCAAACGGCGGATAAACATCATTTTGAAAGCATAGTTCGTTTTAGTAAGCAAAACGATTCGCTGGATACCGGCAAAGGCTCTAAGAAGTTTGAATTTTTTATTAAAAATGTGGGCGAAGTAGATAAAAGAGTTTTTGAGTGGCTACTGCCTCTCGATTACCCTGCGGAAGTTTCTGCTTTGGAGCGGTAATGTATTTGAGATTTAAAAGCGCGGTAGCTCTGTTGGTCATCTCCTTTGCGGTTGTTTCGTGTACGCGAACCGAGATGAAAGCCCCGCCGCCGATAAAGCCGTACCCAGCGCCGGTGTTCAGCCTTGTAAATCTTTCCGGCAAAAAAATATCTATATCCGATTATAAAGGAAGGCCGGTAGTAGTGAATTTCTGGGCGACATGGTGCGCCCCGTGCCGCAACGAAATGCCGGAGCTTGAAAAACTTCGCCACGAGTATAAGGATAAAAAGCTTGAAGTGCTTATGGTGAATGTCAAGGAGTCGAGAAAGGTTGTCTCGGAATATATAGGTAAAAACGGTTTTACTTTTACGGTACTGCTTGATGAAGACGGTAAGGCATACAGGGATTACAGTGTTTTCGGGCTTCCATCTACCTACTTTGTCGACGCAAAAGGCATCGTGCGTTACAGCTACATGGGCGAGCTTACATGGGGCATTACAAAAATGGGGCTAAAAACGATCGGCGTTATAGAACAAAACAGCTAGCTCGCGGAGAACTCCAGACAGGCGACTGTTCCCTCATTTTTCTTCGATTCCATTCGTACCTCACCGCCATGTTTTTTCATAATGTTGTGTACGATAGAGAGGCCTAGCCCCGTTCCTTCCTGCTTTGACGTAAAGAACGGGTCGTATATATATTTCAGGTCCTCCGGCCTTATCCCTACTCCGTAATCGGTGATGAATATTCTAAAAAGTTTTTCTGAGGTGTTGGCTACTTCGGCTTTTATTTCTACCGTTCCGTTGTCTGATGAGGCGTGAAGGGCGTTGATAAGGAGGTTAAGCAGAGCTTGATGTACTTTTCCTGTATCTAGAAGAATCATCGGAAGGTTTTCAGGGAGCGAGATTTTAAGATTTACTTTTCTTTCGTTATAGGAAGGCAGGATAGCCGCCACGGCATCTTCTATCATCTTGTGAGGGTTTTGCAGGCGCAGTTCCAGAGGCGACGGCTTCGCGTAATCGAGAAGCTCGTTAAGAACTCTTTCAAGGTTCGCGACCTCTTTTCTTGCTATAAGAAAATGTTCGTGGTCGTCGTCTTTTGGGGTAAGACGTTCCATAAGGATAGCGAGATTCATCTTTATAGAGGAGAGTGGGTTTCTTATTTCGTGTGCCACACCGGACGCGAGGCGGCCAAGCGAAGCGAGCCGTTCCTCATTTCTTAGTTTTTCTTCCAGCTCCTGAATTTTGGTTACGTCTCTTATGATACCCATTACGCCTACGATGCTTCCATCGTTGTCTGGCAGAGGAGAGGAGCTGACAATGACCATATGGATACGGCCCAGTTTGTCTACTATTTCCATCTCCACGCTTCTTTCTATTCCAAGTTCAGACGGCTGGCTTTGCCTTTTGCCTATACGAGTTGTGTTTAGTATACTTAGCAGAGGTTTTCCTATCAGCTCGTCTTTCTCGTAGCCCCAGCCTTTTATGTTGTCATTGATATATAGAAAGCGTCCCTCCATGTCTATCGCCCATATCAGGTCGCTGGCGTTATCAAGAAGCCGTTTGAAGAAATGTTCTTTGAGGCTTTTCATTGTGGTGCTGGGAAAAACATATTATCTATAAATTTATTGTTAAAACCTTCGTGGTTGGCAAGGTTTATATGCTCTGTCCTTGAGGTGATTGCGACGAACTGCTCGCGGGCGTTGCCGGAGAGCAGGGCTATCCTAGCCCCCATGCCGGCCGAATTTTTTATGAAGTGAGCTTTGGCATTCTTTAAATCTGGAATCATCCCGATTCTTCTCGCGTTATCTATGTTTATACATGTTCCGAACGAGCCGGAGATGTAGATATTTTTGATATCGCCACTCTCGATTCCTATATCGCTGGTAAGCAGGTCTATCCCTGTGCGTATTACGCATTTGGCTTTTTGTATCTCTCCGATATCGGCAGATGTTATGCCGATAGGCGAGAAGGTAGCGGTTTCATGTTTTGGAACCAATCTAAAGAAGTTGTTTTTCAGCTGGGGCCATTGTCCCCCATTTATAAAATGTCCACGGGTGTTGATGATGCCGTGCCGGAGAAAGGCGGCTGTAGAATCAATAATACCGGAACCGCAGATTCCAAGAGGTGCGGTTTCGCCTATTGTTTCGTATCGAATTTTTCTATCGCTGTCAATGTCGACTATATGTATAGATCCGTTTCGGAACGTGCGGCCGTTTGATATATGCGCTCCTTCGAATACAGGGCCGGTCGACACCGATGTGCAGACGAGGCGGTTCCTGTTTCCTATTATAATTTCTCCATTGGTGCCGAGATCTATGAATAACGATATTTCCTCGTTTTCATAGATACCGCTTGCGAGCAGGCCGGCGACGGCATCCGCGCCTACGAAGCCGCCTATGCCGGGTAAAACATCGACTCGGCATCTCTGGTTTACGTTAAGCTTGGATAGTATTTCGTTTGAGTCGGCTTGCGTTGATTGCCACTCCGAGACTTCTGGTATAAAAGGTGATTGCGCCAGAGACTCAGGGCTATGGCCGAGGAAAAAATGTGTCATTATAGGATTTGCCACGATTGTCATCGCGTATATCTGACGATAGTTTATTGAGTGGTCGTTATGAAAGTTGGAGATGATGCTGTTTATGTCATCGACCAGTTTTTGTTGCATCAGTAAAAGAAGCGAGCTGTCTTCCATTACGCTAGCTACCCTGCTTATGACGTCGCTTCCCCATGGCGATTGTGTGTTTTCAGTAAGACCGACGCATATCAGCTCTCCTGATGATAGGTCATGCAGGTAGGCCGATACGTTGGTAGTTCCTATATCTATCGCTATTCCGTAAATGAGGTCTGGAACCGAAAAATCTATAATCTCTTTTTTTTCCAAGTCTATAATGGAAGCTACCGCCTCATGCCCGCTCTTCTCAATTTGCCGAAGTTTTTTAGCGGCATTTTCATCTACTCTCTTCATCCCTAGTTTTTTGAGCGCGAATGTCTCGGCAGGCTCCGGCAGGTTCTTGATATCGAGCCGTTCTTTGGATATGTTGGGGGCAAATCCAAAGTTATCCAGCCTGTTCTTTACTGACAGCTCATACAATTTCGCCGGTATGCTTTTGTGGTGCTTGAATACTCTTGTTTGGTATGGAACGTATACTTCAATCGGTTCGCTAATATTCAGACAGCAGGCTAGGCGGTGGTTGTCTCTATAATCGTGGTTTCTCAGCTGTAGCCGTTCTATTTTTTCCGGTGGTGTTACATTGCCGCTTTTAATTTGTACTACGCACTTGCCGCACGAAGCCGACTTATGGCAGTAGCTGGTAGCTTTTACCCCTGCTTTTTTAATGGTATCCAAGAGGTTGCTTCCTACCGGGACGCGTATCTTTTTCTTATGCGGAGAGATGGTTACTTCCGTCCAGCTATTTTTCCCGCCTGAATCTTTAAAATATTCGGCTTCTTTTTTTGCCGCCTCTACCAGTGCCGAGATGTTTTCTACTTTTGAATAGAGCGGAATCTCACATCCGCTTCCAAGTATAAACCGTTCGAGCGATCTTGTTTTTGCCAAAAGTGAGGCCGCTTCCTCAAAAACTATCTCTTTGGTTCCATCTAGAAACAGGCTTGGTTTTATGTTGCCGTTTATTACCGTCGACCCGGAATACCTCATCGCGGTTTCTATAGGCACTATGTAGTCGACAGTGCATATGTCGGCTGTGACCGAGTTAAGTATGGATAGGTTGGTTTGAATAGGGCCTGCCACGGAATACCATTTAATGATATTGGGGTTTGCCTTTTCTATCGCTGAAAACAGGTTGCGTATGTGCGGCAGTTCGAACTCCTTGAAGATTTTTTCCGGTAAAACTGACGGCGATGATGACGGGTCAAAAACTATTATTCCGTCGCACCCTTCCTTTACAAGCGCTAAAGCAAAGCTTAGCGAGACCTCTTGGCAAAATTTTAGTATCTCTGCGAAGCGGCTGGGGTGATCTACTATCATGTAGAGCATTTTTTCTATGTCCATTATTCTTGAGGCTAGTGTTAAAGGCCCCACGACATGAGCGATGATAGGCAGATCTTTGCCGGCGGTTTCTTTGCTTATTCTGACAGCCTTTAGGAGTTCCGGCATCCGGCCGTCGGCTGATGGATCTGGCACGGTTAGTTTTTTTAAGTCGGAGAATTCCCGAATGACAATATCTGTAACATGCGGGTAGTTATCTTCGGGGAACGATAGTCCGCACCCAAGAGCTTCGGCTTCTACGCAAAGATCGGCCATGGCAAAAATCGCGTCATGGCCTATTTTCCGTTGCGCGTTAATTTGGCATTCGGCTATAAGTTTGCCGGAGCGCGCATACTCCTTTGGTGAAACGCCGGCGATAGTGGCGGTTACCGCTATCAGCTCCGGCACCACAGGCACACGGTCTACCTCTTCAAAGTTTAGAATAGATCGGATTCTGTTAATCGGCTTCAATTTAACGCGCTCTGTTTGTGTTGCTGAAGTAATCTAGCCCTTCAAAAGCATCGTAGGCTAGGTAATCTATGTTAAGCGTTTCGATGGTGCTTTGCTGTATCGCCGCTCCGCCGCCTACGACCTTTATGTCGCCGTAACCTTTTAGCTCTAGTGATGTTTTGATATGTTTGATTTTTGGAAGGCATACCGTCATAAGGCTTGAGACGCCCACATAATCGGCTTTTTCTTTTATGGCGGCCTTTACAAACTGTTCCACCGCGATATCTTTTCCCATGTTGATAACCCGTATATTATTAAAGCGGCAAAGAGTGGCAACGAGGTGTTTTCCGAGGTCGTGCACGTCTCCTTGTATCGTTCCTATTACCAATGTTTTTTGAGGCTCTGCCTTGGCTGTTTTTTCATGTTCGTTGGAGAGATTATCCATTTCATCTTTCAGGCTTTTTGATATACATTCGTCCACCACCTCTACCATCGCTCTGGTGGCAAGAAGAACATCAAGAAGCTGAAAGTTTTCTACCGTGCATTTGTCCCGCAGGACGGCAAGCCCATCCGAGACAGCGGAGACGATATCTTCCACGGAGCATGAACCTCTTAACAGCTTATCGGCGCAAGCTACAGCCAGACTGTTCTCTCCTTTTTGCACCAGCATAGAAAGCTCATCCAAAGGTTCCATTTTACACTCTCCTGCAGAAGACCTGAGCTATTGTTCGCTGGTCATATTTTCGGTAGCGTATGAGCGGGAAGGATTTATGCCATACTTTTTTATTTTTCTATCAAGTCTTGGACGGCTTATTCCTAGAATTCTGCAAGCTTTCCCTTTGTGCCATTTGGTATGCTCCAGTGTTTTTCGCACATGTCTTTTTTCTATTTCATTGAGCGATTCCATGTTGTACCCATTCGGCGCCGGCATCGGGTTGTTTCGGCTTTCAGCTGTCAGCAGGTGTTCGACGATTCTTCCAGATTCGCTGTTGTTTATTATCGAAGCAAAGTTTGCTTTTGTCAGGCTTTCGTCTTGGGTCATGGTGACTACATGCGTTACCATATTTTCTATTTCGCGTACGTTTCCTTTCCATGAATGCGAAACGAGAAAATCTATAGCTTCCTGCGAGATGAAACGTATGCTTCTATTAATTTCCTTGCTGGTTTTTGCTATAAAATGGAGCAAGAGATATTGGATATCTTCCCTCCTGTCTCTAAGAGGGGGCAGATGTATGTTGATAACTTTTAGCCTGTAATAAAGATCTTCCCTAAAGCTTCCTTCCTTGACCATCTGTTCGAGGTTTCTGTTTGTCGCGGAGAGCATCCTGCATTCGGCCTTTAACTTTTCTTCTCCGCCGACTCTTTCAAACTCGCGCTCTTGGAGAACTCTTAAAAGCTTTGCCTGAAGGTTGAAGTTCATTTCGCCTACCTCGTCGAGAAAGATGGTTCCATTTTTGGCAAGCGAAAATTTTCCTTCTTTGTTGCTACTTGCACCTGTAAAGGCACCTTTTACATGGCCGAACAGCTCCGATTCCAGAAGCGTTTCCACAATTGCAGAACAGTTGACAGATATAAACGGAGCGTCGCGGTTGGACCCATGCTGGTGTATAGATCTTGCTACCAGCTCCTTGCCGGTGCCGCTCTCGCCAGTTATATGAACTGTCGCCTTACTCATAGAGATCATTCCGACAGTTTTAAACAGTTCTTTCATTATCGGGCTTTTGCCGATGAAGCGGATTCCTTCTGATGGCTTATATTCTGGAATGGGAACAAAGTCCATCTCTTGGTACTTTAGGTTCGCGAAAAAGTTGTTCGCTTTTTCGATGGCAGAATCTATTTCAGCTATATCGAGAGGCTTGTGTATATATTCCCCCACGCCGCTCTGGACAGCTTTTACGGTCGATTCCATATCGGGGAAAGCGGTGATGATAATGGTAAAGTAACCGTCACCCCTTTTTTGAATCTCCTTTAAAAGCTCCAGCCCGTTTGCGTCTGGAAGCCTGATATCGAGTATAATGATGGCAGATGGAAGCGAATCAAGCTCTCTTAGCCCCTCCATGCCGGAATTGGTGATGATTACATCAATCCCCTTGCGCTTGAAATGCAGTTTTAGCGTTTTGCAAATCGACTTGTCGTCATCTACTATAAGAACCGGCTTATCTGTCAAGCTCTCTCCCTACGTTTTAGTGTAAACAGTCTTTTTATCTAACTATTCAACATTGTATAGCATATTTATTTAACATTTTGTTAAATTTTATGGTTTGTCCAAGTTTGCTTCCGTTTTAAGCTACGGTTTAACGCAATGTTTAAGGGAGTATCTTCATAAGCAGTGCCGTTGTCAAGTAACTTATTGATTAATATTGTCGATTTTACATTTTTTTTATATAAAAAACCGCTTTTGGAGGAGAATTTTTGTTTTACTGTGATAGCCTTAGGCTGGTATCAGCCTTTTTGTAGATATTTTTATTGCTTAAATGTTAGAGAGTTAAGTTATGCAGGAACGTAGCGTGAAAGGCCAGCTTTTTGACCAGTTGGCCCGTATCGGCAAGGCGGTTTCTAATGGCAAGAGGCTGGAGCTTATAGACTTTCTCGCGCAGGGAGAAAAGGGGGTGGAGGCTTTGGCAAAGGTTTCCGGCCTTTCTGTCGCGAATACATCGCAACATCTTCAGCAACTCCGGTACGCCGGACTTGTATCGGCGCGGAAAGATAAGCAACATGTCTATTACACTCTTTCGGACGAATCGGTAATTGATCTTCTTGGGCTTTTAAGGGTTATAGCCGAGAAGAATCTCGCGGAGGTTGATCAGCTTATCAATATGTACCTGAAGCAGAAAGATAGCTTTGAGCCGATAAGCGCAAAAGACCTTCTTAAAAGAGTGGAAGAGGGGATCGTTACGGTTCTCGATGTTAGACCGCCTGACGAGTATTCTTCTGGTCATGTAGCAGGTGCTATCAATGTTCCGTTAAAAGAACTACATAGCTACATGAAGAACCTTGATTCCGATAAAGATATCATCGCCTATTGCAGGGGGGCATACTGCCTTATGTCTTTTGACGCGGTTTCAGAATTACGGGAAAAAGGTTTTAAAGCAAAAAGACTCCAAGACGGCTTCCCTGAATGGAAGAAAGCCGGCCTGCCTGTTGAATCATCGAAATAAGACGAACTCAAAGCCTACCCCTTAAAGCAGGCTAATCAATTAATCAATTGAATACTTGATATAACTTATTGAAATTGTTGACTTTACGTTTGTAAGGGTGTAGTCTGCATCTAGGTTCTATTTCTGCCTCTATTTTTGAAGGCTTGTTTGTGTTTTTTGAAAGGTCTTGTTATGGCGAAGAGATTTATTGCGGTAACCGTTGCGGTAGGTTGGCTGTTATCATTTTCGGCTCTGAGTTTAGAGGCATCATCGAAGCCGATGGTGCGTGATGGAAAGACCAGAAACTTTGTTTTTTCATATCAGGTGACGGTGCCGGCGGTACCGGCAGGCTCTAAGCGTCTCAATATGTGGATACCTGTTCCTACAGACAACGAAGCACAGACAATAACGAATATATCTATAGACAGTCCTGTTCCTGTTGAGTTCAACTATGATCCCGACTTTGGAAACGGGATGCTATATCTGACCATTAGCCACCCTTCTAGTAAAGGCTTTGTTTTTACCGCCAAGTACGATGTCTCTAGGCAGGAAAGAAAGACGAGAAAGTTCAGCTACAAGCTTGGCGATAGGCCGAAGGGAGAAGGGCTTTTTACAAGGTATCTTGGCTCTTCGTCTAAAGCGGTTATTAACGATACGGTAAAGAGGTTTGCCAAAGAAGCGACTAAAGGCAAAACCACCGACCTTGAGAAGGCGAAAGCTATTTACGATTTTGTGTTCGCCAAGATGAACTACAGCAAAGAGATACCGGGCTGGGGAAATGGCGATGTAAACAGGGTATGCCTCTCTATAGATGGAAAGGGCGAAGGCTACGGTAACTGTACCGATTTCCATTCCCTTTTTGGGTCGATGATGCGTTCTGTCGGGATACCTGTAAAATTCGAGATGGGCTACCCTTTAGAGCCTGGAAAGAATCAGGATTTAAAGCCTGGCGGTTATCACTGCTGGGCCAAGTTTTATATAGCCGGATACGGCTGGATACCTGTTGATATATCGGAGGCTCGTAAAGATCCGTCAAAGAAAGGTTACTTCTGGGGTTCCATCTGTGAGAACCGTTTAAGGTTTAGCACCGGCAGAGACATAATGCTGGTACCGGCTCAGAAAGGGCCGCGGCTCAACTATTTCGGGCCAGACCCGTATATAGAGATAGACGGCAAAGCTTTTGAAGGTTTTGAACGAAAGATTGGCTATAAGAACATCTAATTGCCAGCCTCATCTGCGTTCATCGTCTCTTTTTAGCTGTTTGGCCTGCTTTTAGAGTGGGGGAGATCGTTTTTCTAGGCGGGGGTGAGCCAGCTGTACCTTGAGAGCCTACCTTTGGTTTTCTTCTTAAACAAGGTAGCCTTTCTCTGAGGCATTAAATTCGCAAAGTGTAACAAGGTATTTAAATATTTCGTTTATTCTTTTATGCTTTATCTATCTTTAAGGATTGTTAGTTTTTCACAAAATGGCGAAATAAATGATGATTAACCTGTTGTAAGCGGTTATTTTTCCAATTATACTGTCGGCTTTAAAAGGTTTTCAGGAGAAGACGGAAACGGCATGTTTTTTGTAGCTGTTACGCTTCTGAATAGTAATGGGGGTTCATAGGCTTGCTTTCGCCCTTGGGGGGGCGATATGCTTCATGGGCTGTTTTATGAACAAAACTAGTTAGGGATAGGGTGAGTTTTGAATAATTTGGTAACTGTCGTAGTCTCGTTTCTTGTTTTTGCAGCTGTTTTCTATTTTCTGGATAACTATCTGCAAGCCTACCAAGGGCTTGTGCTTATTCCGGTTGGCGAGTGAACTCATGATGCAAATAGATTCAATAAAACTTCATTTGTGTTTAGGCGCGGGGTGTAGCGTGAGTATTAAGAACTCTTTTGGTAAAATGTTTTCGAGGGCGGTTTTAATCTTAATTTCGCTCTTTATTATTTCTGGTATTTCTACCGGCAAATCATCCTTCCTTGCGGATAGCTTGGTGTCGCCGGTTTTTGCTTCGGATGCCCAACCGGCAGATTCCGATGGCGAAGCTACTGCCGACGGCGAGGCGGCCGCTGAAGAAGGTCCTTCCGTTTGGGCTCCTGCTCCTCCTCCAAAGCTGGAGGCTTCCGATTACCCTATTGTTGAGGGGTGGAACGCTCGCATAAGTGTCTGGATAGTGGCTCAGCTACATCTGTTCTTTGCCGCTTTCGTTCTTGGTGTACCTATCTTTGTATGGGTCATCGAGATTGTCGGTTTTATAACCAAAGACAACCGATACGACAGGATGGCGCATGAGTTCATCAAAGTAGCTATGACCGGCTTTTCGCTTACCGCTAGTTTTGGCGGTCTGCTCTCTATAATGCTTGCCGTTTTCTACCCAGACTTTATGGAATATATGGTCAGCGTTTTTGGGAAGACGATGCTTATATACGCTCTCCTTTTCTTTGTTGAGAGTTTTTTCGTTTATACCTATTACTACGGCTGGGACTCGATGAACGATGGAGGCAAGAAAAAAATGCTCCATCTTTTCCTCGGGCTTATGCTGAATATTTCTGGAATGTCTCTTATGGTGCTTTCCAACTCTTGGGCGGCGTTTATGATGGCTCCATCTGGGCTGGGTGCCGATGGCGCGTTTCTCGGAAATGTCTGGGCGGCTGTCAACGGGCCGTTGTGGAACCCACTTAACCTGCATAGGTTTATAGCGAATATCGCGTACGGCGGTTCGCTTACCGCGGCATACGCGGCATTTAAGTTTATCTCTGCCACCACCCCTGAAGACCGCGCTCATTACGATTGGATGGGCTATCAGTCGTTTTTCATCGCTATTGTCGGTCTTCTTCCTCTGCCGTTTGCCGGTTACTGGCTTACTAAAGAGATTTACGATTACTCACAGCAGATGGGCATAACATTGATGGGCGGTGTTTTTGCGTGGCTGTTTATTATTCAGGCTGTTCTTATCGGCGCGGTCTTCCTTTCGGCTAACTACTACATATGGTGTAGCTTGGGGAGGACGAACGGAGCGGATAGATACAAGTTCATGATACAGCCGCTCGGCCTTGTCATTATTTTCGCTTTCCTTGTATGGTTCACTCCTCATACTTTGGTTATGACCTCGACGGAGATGAGTCAGGTAGGAGGTACGCACCATTCGGTTCTCGGGCCGCTTGGGGTTATGGCGGCTAAAAACGGCGCGGTTAATTTACTTATTCTTTCGACATTCCTTAGCTTCCAGATGTTCAGCCGTAGTAACACAGAGGTTGTCGGAACAGGGTTCTGGGCTAAAAACGGAACGGCAATACAGATTGGCCTTTACACTGCCGGCATTGTAAACATTCTTGCTCTTAGCATCTGGAGTTACTTCATACCGGCGGCTCTTCGTATAGGTCTTTCAATCCCGCAGGTTGTTACAACTCTCATAGTCTGTGTTGTCGCGATGATAATAGATATGCTGAGAAACAGAGGAACCAGAGATATAGCCGAGATGAAATGGGGCAACATGCCGATTCGCTCGCAGTACTCTCTCTTTATGCTGGCTGGTTCCTTTACATGGCTTATGGGCCTTATGGGGTACTGCCGGTCTGGTATCCGCCAGCATTGGCATGTCTACACCGTTTTCAGGGATAACTCTACCGAAGCGTTCACGCCTACGCTTCCTTACGCCGCGGGGATGGTTACTCTTATATGCGCCATCTTCCTTTTGCTTATCCTCTTCATGTTCTGGATGCCTATGTTGGCCTCTAAAAAGAAAAAAGAACAACCACAGCCAGATTCGGCTGTAGAGGCGGGGTAAGGCGATATGTTTAATATTATTAAAATAGTTTTCTTTTGTCTGGTTATCTGGGTCGGCTTTGCCGCTTACACTCTGGTCGGCATTCCGCTTATTATTCCCGCCGCCCCTCCTGTAGAGGAGAGGCTTACAGGCGAGATTACCATGGAACAGTTCGTTGCTCTTGGCGATAGGGTTTTTCATGGCAAGGGTACATGTACCCTTTGCCATAACGCTCTTTTAAGAGCGCCTTTGCTCGATTCTATAGGCGCGGAAGCAGAGGCGATACTAAAAGATCCTAGGTATAAGGGTGAGGCTACAACCGGCGAAGAGTATCTTCATGAATCATTGGTACATCCCTCCGCTTTTGTTGTCGCAGGGTTCGGTAAGAAGGGAACCAACGATACCGTAAGCCCTATGGCGGATGTAAGCAAAGGCGCTATAGCTCTCTCGGATGTCGAGATGGACGCTGTGACAGCGTACCTTCAGTCTAGTGCCGGTGTAGATGTAACAGTGGCGCTTCCATCTGGAGATGCTCCTGTGGAAGAGGAAGAGGTGGCAGAGGTTAAGCCTGCCGAGAACGCTACGGAGGCTCTTATGAAATTTGAATGTAGTATGTGCCATACCCATCCGCTTATAGAAGAGGGCGGCGATACAGGGCCGGACCTTACTCCTCTTGTAACAAGAGCCGCCACCATGAAAAAAGGGATGTCGGCAAAGCAGTATCTTGTCGAGGCTATATTGGACCCGAACGCAATGATAGTAGAGCCGGATACTTATGATGAGGATACGATGCCTGATGATTACGCAGACAGAATGACGGTAACGGAGATGAATATGATTGTTGACGCGTTGCTTGGCAAGGAAGAAAAGAAAGAGGGGGGAGAATAAGATGAAAGCATTTCTCAAGCCCCTTCTGGTTATCCTTGTCTGCTATTTGCTACTAAAGATAGGTGTTCCCCTTGTAGGGTCGATTCTGCATCCAGGTACATGGCCGGTTATCCCTACAGGCGTTATGAAGATGTATGTCTTCTTCATAGTTACTGGTGTTCTTCTTATGTCTACTTTTAGCGATGAAGGATACGATGCGTTAGTAGGGCCGATAGTAGACCTCTACACGAACCCTGCTAAAGCGATGCTCAAGCTGGTTACTGTTGTTCTGGTAGGCGCTCTTGGCGCTTACATTACATATCAGTATGTAAAGCCTACTTTCGACGCTCCTGTCGAGCTTAGGTCGATACATCCGGCTCCTCCATCGTCTATTAAAGCTTTTGGCAAAAGGTTCAGCCTGCAAAAGCTTAAAAATCCGTTTAGAGTTGAAGACAAAGAGCAGTTAGCGAAGAGTGCTGAAGAGGGCGGTATTGTTTATTACAAGAACTGCTACTTCTGTCACGGCGACAAGATGCTTGGCAAAGGGCCTTTTTGGGAAGGTTTCAACCCAGTCCCCGCCAACTTTGTCAATATAGGTACGATAGCTCAGCTTACCGAGTCTTTCGTTTTCTGGAGGATAGCGACCGGAGGCCCCGGTCTTCCGTCAGAGGGTACTCCATGGATATCTGCCATGCCTGTCTGGCACGAGCTGATAACCGAGGAGGAGACATGGAAGGTAATACTGTTTCTTTATGAATATACCGGACATAATCCGCGTGTTACCAAGGAGCATCACTAATGAATAAGATGAGATTATTAAAAGACCTAAGAAAAGTTACAGTGCTTTTGGTGCTTTCTCTTTTTATCGCCCCTCCCGCTTTTGCTGACCCTGGCAACGCGGATAACGGTCATGCGATATACCTTAAGAAGTGCTGGTGGTGTCATGGTAAAGAGGGCGAAGCAGACGGCCCCGGCTCGAAATTTATGATTCCGCCTCCGAGGAACTTTGCCGAGGGTATCTACAAATACAAGACAAGCCCTCCGGCCAATGAAATTGTGAGAGACGAAGATATCTTTAATATGATTTCCGATGGAATGCCCGGCACCAGTATGCCTCCTTGGAAAGATGTTCTTAAAAAGCAGGAGAGGTGGGACCTTGTCGCGTTTATAAAGAACAAGCTTACCGATATGTTTGAGGATGAGCCGAATCCGCCGTCGATTGACTACAGCAAGAAAATTGTCAGCTCGCCCGAGAGTATCGAAAAAGGTATGAAGGCGTTTGATGCCGCTAAGTGCTGGGAATGTCATGGCCGTGCCGGTAAGGGCGATACGATGAAAAAGCTTAAAGAAGATACCAAGCACAGAGTATGGCCGAGAAACTTTACCAAGCCATGGACATTTAGGGGCGGCTACACTGCTGAAAGCATCTTCTCCAGAGTGACAGCCGGCATACCCAATACCCCTATGATATCTTTTGCTGCTCCAGAGACCGGCAACGGAAAGCTTTCCGAAGAAGACAGATGGCATGTTACCAACTATGTAATGTCTCTCGCCGACCCTGACAGGCAGACCAAAGAAGGACAGATAGTTGTTAAAGGCGCTCCGCTTGCCTCGCTTCCAGCCGATGAAAATGCCGAAGAATGGAACGCGATAGCCGGCACCGCGTTTTTCCTCGTGCCACAAATGATTAAGAAAGACAGGTTCTTCATTCCAAGCAACGACCTTATAAGCGTTAAGGCGGCGTTTACCGATAAAGATATCGCTTTCCTTATCGAGATAGACGACAGAACCAAATCTATAGCGGGCGATGCTATAGCGGCGGCGATAGCATGGGACGGTCTTACT
This sequence comes from Nitrospirota bacterium, assembly GCA_024275955.1. Classification (GTDB taxonomy): domain Bacteria; phylum Nitrospinota_A; class UBA7883; order JACRGQ01; family JACRGQ01; genus JAJRYD01. The sequence continues at coordinate 91,942 of JAJRYD010000005.1, read as the reverse complement.
CCCGACGCGTTGGCGATACAGACTCCCGTAGTAATACCGACTACATCCAAGAAACCTTACTTTGGCCACGGCGACGGCTCTAACGCTGTTTCTATGCTTTACTGGAACAGTGGAAGCGTCGAGAAGCAGAACGTATCGAAAATGCTAAAGACCACAGGTACCGGCGCTAGGGAAGAGAGCGACAGTGCGGCGGCCGGTTTCACTACTTCGGCATCGTACAAAGACGGTACATGGAAGGTTATGATGAAAAGAAGCCTAACAACTCCAAACACTGAAAGTGATACCCAGTTTGAAGTCGGTAAATATATACCGATTGCGTTTGCTAACTGGGACGGCTCCAACGGTGAAGTAGGCCCGAAGCATACCTTAACCACATGGCGCTGGCTTTTGCTAAAGCCGGAAACAGGAAGCCAGGTTGTTACCTTCCCGCTTGGCGTGTTCCTTGTTCTGGTGGTTGGCCAGTTTATGTTTGGGGCGTTTCTTAGGAAAAATAGAGAATAGTATCGTAGATTCGATAGAATTAACCATAGATTTATAGGGGGCACAATTATGATGAAAAGACTTGTCTTTATGAGTGGCCTACTGTTTGCGGTAATGCTGGCATCGCCAGTGTTTGCCGCCGATGGTAAGGCGCTTGTTGGAAGCAACAAATGTGGAAGCTGTCACCAGATGAGCGGCCCGGCGGTAACGACCATAGCCGAAATTATGAAGAGAAAGGCGCCGGATCTTTTCTACTCTGGCAACAAGTTCAATAAAGAGTGGCTGGTAGGCTACATTCAGGCTCCTACGACTATCAGGCCGGCCGGTACGGTTTACCTCAACAACATCAAGGTTGAAGGTGATACCGATGTAGTGGCAAATGTTCCTAAATGCGCCTCTAAGCTTAGTGCTGGGGACGCAGGCGCGGTAGCCGACTATCTTATGACCCTCAAAGAGGATATGCCTACGGGAACTGCTAAAATCGGCAAGTTCAAAAAAGCAAAGGCCAAAAGCTTTATGTTTAAGGGTGAGGCATGCAATGCCTGCCATGTAGATCCGAGAAAAGGAGGCGGTATTTCCTGCCCTACTTTTGAAGGGATAGGAACACGTCTTAACCCTGATTGGCTTTACAGCTTTTTGAAAAACCCACAGCATTGGGACCCGAAAGTATGGATGGCAAAACGCGATTTTGAGGAGAAAGACTTGCAGTTAATGGTTAACTATCTTTCTTCTCTCAAGTAAGGGGTATTTGAAATGAAAGATATAAGAATTTTTAAAGTAACGGCTGTCATAGCCTTTGTTGTCGCTATGTTCTTTGGTAATGTTCCATCGGCTGATGCCGCCGAGAAGGCGGCTGACAACTACAAGCTTTACTGCGTACAGTGCCACGGCACTGCTGGCACAGGTAAATGGGTAAACGCTCCATACCTTGCCGTTGCTCCTAGAAACCATGTGAGCGCGAAAGATATGAGCGCGCTTTCGGACGATAGCGTTTTCAAGGCTATTAAAAGCGGTGGCCCTGCTGTTGGCAAATCGACTCAGATGCCTCCATTTGGCGGAATCCTTTCCGATGCCGAGGTTAGCGGGTTAGTGAAGCATCTGCGTGCTATGTGCAAATGCAAAGGAAAGTAGCCGGAAAATAGCTGAGCCGCACGCCTATCTAAGGCTATAATAGGGTTCAAGACCTATTTCGGCCGAAAGAAGGAGAGTGCGTTATGTTTAAAGAGCAAAGCAGAATGTTAAAAAGCGGTAGGCCGGCAACAGAACCACTAGTGGTTTTTGTTGTCGGTCTGCTTTTATCTATTGGGTTAGGTTCTAACCCAGCGTTAGCCGCGCATTCGGAACACCATGTCATCACGATAGACAAACAGTCGAAAAAAGCTGTCGGCGAAAAGACATGGAAAGAAATCCTGCAGTTTTTTGATGACGCGGAAACTGCCATCGAATCTAAAAACCTTGAAATGCTTATGAACCTTTATTCCGACAACTATAAAAACGGCCCTCATACCAAAGAATCGGTCAAGGATATATGGGTACGGATATTCAAGCAGATGGGCGATTTGGCGACAATCCACAATATGCGTTTTGTTTCGCATAACCAAGGCTCCGATATGGTTATTATCCGTTGTAGCGGCCTGCTTCTTGGAGTTCCGGCAAGCCGAGGTACCAGGCTGACGATAGATAATTGGGTGGAGAACGACCATATTCTTGTCAGAGAGAAAGGCAAATGGAAGCTTATAGGGATATCCGGCAAAACGAAAGAGAGGTTTTGGTTTGACAGCCCTATGCATCCACTCTTTTAGAATGTTGGGATATCGGTGAGTGGCAGATAAAAAATAAACGTGGTTTGTTGATTTTTTTTGCCACAGTGAATCCTTTTTATGCCTACTGGCTCTAAGTTAACCGATGATGCAAAACAGAACTCAAAGCTTTTGGAAGCGGATACAGCCAAAGAAGATTAACTACCGCCACTATTTCGGCGGCGGCGCCCTGCTTTTGTTAATCAGCCAGTTCATTACCGGGCTGTATATGATCTTCTATTACGAGCCGTCTTTGACAGAGACATACCTGACCGTCCAGTTTTTCAACAATGAGACACTGCTCGGCGCTATTACGCGCAATATTCACAGGTACGGAGCTTTCTTTCTTGGGATGTTTGTTTTCTTTCACCTCTGGAGGATGTACCACAGACGCGACTATCAGGGAGGGCGAAAATGGAACTGGATAACCGGAGTGGCACTTTCCCTTTTGGTCGGGGCGTTCCTCATAACCGGCTCGATATTGCCGTGGGAGTGGAAAGGCTACTGGATGATGGAGATGTTCAATAACTGGCTAAGAAGTTTTCCCGTGGTCGGAGAGAGCCTCTACTCGTTTTTTATGACAAGCTACACACCGACCCGCAATTTCGTAATCCATAACATAGTGCTGCCTCTCATCACATTCGTGCTTTTGGAGATACACTGCCTCTCAAGGATAAAGTCTAGAGGTTTTAACGATTTTTTAATTCGGCAGTTCTTCGCGGCGGTTCCGCTTGTGATAGCTGTTATTAGCTTAAGCGTCATCTACCCTGTGCCGACGGAAGACCCGCAAATAATACCGTTTCCTATGGATGGACAGTATATACCTGCCCCGGAATGGTTCTTTGTAACCTTCCTCTTGCCGTATTGGTACTACCCGCCCCGCGACTGGACTCTGTACGTCTTCTGGATTCCGTTCATCTTCCTTATGCTCGTAACGGCACTGCCATACCTCAATAAGAGAAAGAGTAAAAAAGAGCTTGAACAGATGCCGGCAAAGCGGCGCAAATGGATGAGAATCGGCTACACGGCGGCAGGAGCTACTGTCGGCGGGCTTTTAATACTCGCTCTTTTGTGGGGAAGCGTAAAAGCACCATGGATGGGTTGTAATAGCTGTCACAATACCGCTATGGGCAAGAGAATGGGAATCCCGCCAGTGACGTACAAAGACACAGAGCGCAACCCGCTACTTCTTGATAACAGATGGATGATGAGGCATTGGTATGAACCACAGGTTGTCTGGTAAAAGGCTGTTGGCACGCCGCTCGGCTGGCGTGTTGCTGTCGCTTCTTCTGGTAGCTCTGCTTGCCTGCGATAAACGTATACAGGGCGAGCCGGAAAAAGTGGTAGAGGAATATCTGCAAGCGGTTAAAGCCGACGACTTTGAAACTATCTACAAGATCAACAGGGTTACAGCCCGCCAAATGAGATACCTCAAAGAGGCGGAGACTGGCGATGTCGGCAAAATGTTGCAAGAGAGGTTTGAAGAACATAAGTCGTTATATTTTTCGACCAGCAGGGATGTTTTCTCCGACAGCTTGTGGAAAGAGAGATATTTTTTCCCACCATCGGCCTCTTTCAAGGTGAAGAAGGCAAAACATCTTGAGATGGTGGGGGACGACCCTGTAAACGCAGAGTATGAAAAGGGGTTTTTGGTAATCGTCCCTGTGGAAGTTGTCTACAGCCAGAAAAAATCTGCCCCAAAGCAGCATGGCCGTAAGATAAAAGAGGCTGTTTACGATTGCAACCTCGGAAAGATCCGAAAGGTCGGCACTGTTCGGATATATTCTCACGACGAAACATGGTTTTTTGCTCAATGTATTTTTGACAGCTCGTCAGTAGTAGCGTTTTTTGACTAAAAAAACGGCGCAAAACAGCCGGCGCCAATAGAACTTCCTACCGTTTAGATATTTTAAAGTTTAATGTTATGTTGAAACAAAACAACCAATATTTTATCGTTTTAGCTTGTTTTTCCGCTATTTAAGGTTGTCTTATAGCGGTTGAACCATATAGCTCTTAAGTTGACAAACTTTGTCACTTCGACCGATTTCACTGCTTACAGCTGTTTTTTATTAAAGAAATGAGAATATAAGACGATTAAACAGTGTAACATTTTCGTTACAGCGTTGAAATTAAAGAGGTTAAGTATAGCTCAGGCACGCAGGTTGCTCTAAAACTGGTATCAGCCAGAAGGCTGGTGAAATATTTTGGATAGTTTTTTAATTTAACAACCTAGGGGGGTTAGTCAATGAAAAGTGTTTTTAAAACGGTCCTTTTAATAACCTTAAGCTTTGCGTTTATCGGTTTTAGCGTTATAGATGCCGATGCCACTCGTCAGAAAAAGACGAAGGCACAGCTTGATAAAGCTAAAAAAGCTGGAGATCTTTCCGAGAAAGAAGCTCAAAAGATGCGTGATGCCTACGGTAAAGAGGCTGACGAATATAACATCGAGTCTTTCGAGACAAAAACTAACAAAAAAGGTTCCAGCGCTTCCACTTACGGCGTTGCAGGTTTTGATTACCTGACAGGCGTTGGTAAAGTTGCATCTTCACCGTCCAAAATAGGTGCTAATCTGCCGGAAGGTCTTGGCGGCGGAGTCCTCAAATCTCACCTTAAGACTCCGCTTGCTGGGCTTATGGAAAAACGGTTTAGAAACAGATGGACAGGTCAGCTTGGCGACACTCAGTCCGGTCTTACCGAAAAATCCGGCGTTACCGAGGTTTGGTTTCGTGGTAAAGCGAACTCCAAGCTTGGTGCTGATTACAACGAATGGACAAACCAGTGGAACGATATCACAAGGCCTCCAACCAACGGCGCCACCCTTGTAAAAGGCGCAGATCCTGATCAGGGTGCTCATTGGTTCTCTTTCTACTGTGTACATTGTCATGGCTGGAACGGTAAAGGCGATGGCCCTACGGCGGCTCCTTTAGATCCTAGGCCGCGTAACCTAACTAACGGTGAATACGCAAACTACATCTCCAACCTTGATCTCTTCGCGGTAATCAAGGGTGGCGGCAAGGCACGTAATCTTTCCGAAGCTATGCCTCCATGGGGCAACATTATGCAGGATCAGGATATCTGGAACACAGTAGCATTCATCAGATCTCTTTCTGCTAAACCGGCATTTACTGCCGATGCCGACGATGTTACTGCCGCTAACGCAGGCAAAAGCGAAGATTTTCAAGAGCTTAACGAAGAGTTAGAGCTTGAAGGCGAAATGGCCGGCCGTGGCGGCGATATGAAGGGCGGGTTCGACTCAATCGGTGGCGGACGTCTCGCTTCCAAAAAGGTTGGAATAAGCACCAAAACTTCAGGTCATGGCGGACAGGACGGAGTTAGCGCGCTTGGCGATTGGGCTGAAGAGAAGTAAGGTTACAATTAGTTGTAGCTGATTTTCGATAGATTCATACAGCCCCTTCCCTTAACGGGAAGGGGCTTTTTTTTGTCTTTGGCTCATTTCTTGCTTTTTCAAGCACGATAGTGTATCACTGTTTAGACACTTTCTTTGTTGTCTAGGTTAGTGGGGGAGTATCCTTATGATTATTTTGGGGTTGTGAATTTAAGCATATGATAGAAGTACAAAATTTAACCAAAACCTATGGTGGAGCAAGAGGAATAGACGACATTTCGTTCAATGTCGAAAAGGGCGAGATTATCGGTTTTCTCGGGCCGAACGGTGCCGGTAAAACGACAACGATGAGGATTTTGACATGTTTCATGCCTGCCACAAGCGGGAGTGCCTCTATCGCTGGGTTCGATGTTTTTGAAGATTCTCTGAATGTAAGAAAGCGGCTTGGCTACCTTCCAGAAACTGTCCCGCTTTACACCGATATGCAGGTACCTGTTTACCTAAGGTATGTCGCCGGCTTAAAAGGAATTCCATGGAGACAAATTAACAGCCGTGTCGGAGAGGTTATGGAGAAGGTCGGGCTTACTCATATGGCCCACAAGTTCATAGCCGAGCTTTCCAAAGGTTATCGGCAGAGGGTCGGCTTGGCTCAGGCGTTGATAAACGACCCGCAGGTGCTGGTACTCGATGAGCCGACCGTAGGCCTCGACCCAAAGCAGATAATAGAAATTCGCTCCCTCATAAAAGGGCTACAGGAAGAGAGAACAATTATATTAAGCTCTCACATACTGCCGGAGGTAAGCATGGTCTGTCAGCGCGTAATAATAATAGACGAAGGCCGTATAAAGGCGATGGACACGCCGGAGAACCTTATGGCGCAAATACACTCCACATGCCGTGTGCGTACAAGAATAAGCGGGCCTAAAGATTCTGTCCTAGAGGGGCTTCGAGCGATAGACGGCATCACAAAGGCCGATTCTGTCGACAATACCAGCAACTCTACGAACGGTTTTGATGTCGAATTTATAGATGGGTTTGACGGCTCGCACCTTATCGCCCGTTTGGCGGCAGAAAAGAGATGGGACCTGCACGAACTGACGCTGGCGAAGATGAGCCTTGAAGATATTTTCATAAAGATAGTTACAGACGAGCAGGTAAAAGCGGAGGACGGCAAATAATGAGAAACTTCTTTTTTATATTAACCAAGGAATTCAGGTCGTATTTTAATTCGCCTATAGCGTTTGTTACCATCACCATTTTCTCGGTGCTTACCGGCTACTACTTTTACAATATTTTCGCCGGCTTTGGCACGCTAAGCTTTCAGGCTCAGACTTACCCGATGATAGCGAGCAGGTACGGCGCTCTTAACGTAACGGAGTTTGTTATCAGACCGTTTATAGGAACGATAAGCATGGTAATGCTGATAATGCTTCCGATGCTTACGATGAGGTCTTTTTCCGAAGAGAAAAAAAGCGGTACGATAGAACTGCTCCTTACATACCCTGTCAGGGACGGCGAGGTGGTACTCGGCAAGTTTGCCGGCTGTATGGTTATCTTTTGCACCATGCTTATGATCTCCTTTCCGTGCGTTTTGCTTATTGAGTATTTTGGCGAGCCGGAGTGGGGCGTAATAATAACCGGATACCTCGGTCTTTTGCTTATGGGTTCCGCTTTTATATCGCTTGGCGTATTTATGTCGTCTCTATCCGAAAACCAGATAGTAGCCGCCGTGCTTACTTTTGCCTGTCTCCTTATTTTCTCTTTGGTTAATTACTCGGTAGGCTTTGTCGGAGAATCTATGGCAAAAGTTTTAGAATATCTCTCGTTCAACTACCATATGCGCAACTTCGTAAAAGGTGTCATAGATACGTCGGATATTATCTACTACCTTTTGTTCACGGTGTTCTTCCTCTTTTCCAGCATGCGTTCGCTGGAGTCCAAACGGTGGAGGGCGTAGGGATGAAACTTCCGCTTACTATTATCGTAGGTCTGGCTGGTTTCCTTTCCCTCGCGGCGGGGCTAAGCATTTTTGCTATCAACGGTTTTTTAACGCTCGCCGCCGCAGGTTTCTCGTGGGTTGGGCTTATGCTGTTGCTTTTCCTTTTATACGCCCGTTTTGGAGAGGTAAAAAACCTTCTAAGTAAAAAGAGCGCCAAGTACGGTGCTAATATGGCTGTAATGGTTTTGATCTTTAGCGGAGTAATGGCGTTTATGGCTTTCCTCGGCGATGCTCATAAAAAACGGATAGACCTCACTAAGTCAGGCAGGTTCACACTATCTTCGCAGACGGTAAAGATTTTAAAAGGTCTGGATAAGCCGGTAAAGGCGATAGCGTTTTACCGCAACGAGTCCGGCTCTATGCACGCGCAGCAAAGGCAGAGGATGCGGGATTTGTTGGAAGAGTACAGCAGTATCTCGGAAAATTTCAGCTTTAGTTTTATAGATCCGGATAGAAAGCCGGGGCTTTCCTCGAAGTATGGAGTTTCGGAATACCGAATTACATTGCTGATGGCGGCCGGTAAGCAGATAAAAGTCGGCAACGAAAAAGAGGAAAAGCTTACCAACGGTCTTATAAAACTGATTCGTGAAAAGCAAAAGACTATCTATTTCGTCAAAGGACACGGCGAGAAAGATATTACGTCAACAAAAAAAGAAGGCTACCGCGCCGCGATGAACGCCATAGTAAGCGAGAACTATGTGGTCAAGGAGCTGTTGCTTTTGAGAAATGAAGAGATACCAAAAGACGCGTCTGTAGTAGTGGTGGCAAGCCCAACGCGCGATTTGGCCCAAGAGGAACTTAATAAGCTCGATAAATATTACGAAGGCGGCGGAGCGTTGCTGGTGCAGATAGACCCCGGGCATCCGCCTATTTTCCAGACATGGCTAGAGGGGCATGGGTTTAAGATTCAAAACGACGTTATCATAGACCAGCAGAGCAAGGTGTACGGAGCCAACTACCTGACTCCGGTCGTCTATGCCTATCATAAAAAACATCCGCTTACCGAAGGGTTTACGCTTGCGTCGTATTTTCCTGTTTCTAACTCCGTTTATATAGACGAAGACCCGAAGAAGGGGCGTTATCAGCTTGCTCTTACCGGCCCGAACGCATGGACAGAGCTAGATAAGGAACAGCTTGAGTCCGGCGAGGCGGAATATAACGACGAGAGGGAAAAGAGAGGTCCCATTCCTATTATGGCTGTCACTACTCATCAGATGAAAGGGTCGGAAGATGCTCAAGGGGCCAAGAGAGACAGATATGGAAAGCTTATTCTTATAGGAGATTCCGATTTTGCAGATAACACAAATATAAACCTTGCCGGCAACGGAGACCTCTTTTTAAACACGATAAACTGGCTGGCCGAAGAGGCCGACCTTATAGCGGTACGGGCCAAAAAGTCTACGATGACCCCGATTATTTTTACAGAGTCTCAGGGGCGCGCTATTTTTTGGATACCTGTCGTGATGATACCGTCGGTCGTGCTGTTTGCCGGCCTTGGAGTTTATAGCCGCCGGAGACTGTTCAGATAATCTATGAGGTATTTTAAGACTACGTTTATCTGGTTTATAGTTTTGGCCGCTATCGGCGGCTATAGCTATATAGATTTTGAAAGCACAAGGATAGAGGAAATAAGGAAAGACGAGGAAACAAGGCTTTTACCTTTCTCGCCAAAGGAAGTATTGTCGATAGTGATTAAAAAAGAAGAAAGCATCTTAGAGCTTGAACGATGGGATGATGGCTGGAGAATCGTTACGCCTATGACAGCCAAGGCGGATGGAGTAGCTGTGGAAAAATTTCTCGGGTATGTTACCGATTCCAGAAACGATGCCGATTATGTAATGGATCCTGACCCAACCCCCGAAAGGCTGGCCGAGTTTGGTCTGGCCGAGCCGAAGCTGTTTGCCACTCTTAAAATCGGCAAAAAGCTTGAAGCCCACACTCTTGTCTTTGGAGATAGAGCGCCTAGCATGGGGGTCGCTTTCGCGCAGATTGAAGGGGAAAAGCCGATTTATCGGGTTCTTGCCGCCGCGAGAGGAGAAGCAGATAAGGACATTTATTATTTTAGAGATAAATCTGTCCTCCGGCTGAACCCTGTGATGGTAGATCAGCTCGCGGTGAAGCGCGAAGGAACGTCAATACGCGCCGCGCTACCGCTGGACGGTAAATGGGTTTTGGAAAAACCGATAGAAGATAGGGCCGATCATGTAAAGGTGTTCGCGCTTCTTAGCCTCTTTGCCAACGCGGAGGTAAAAGAATTTATCGTCGAGTCTAAAGAAAACCTCGAAACTTACGGCCTTGATAAACCTTTGGTCGATATTGTTCTTTGGCAAAGCGGCGATTCCGAGCCTACGGTTATCATCTCGGTGGGAAAAAGAAGCCCTGAAAAACGTGGTTATTTTGTTTCTATGTCAGATAGGGAAAATATATTCCTTTTAGAAGAAGATGTGATAAACGCTATTCCACGGCATGCAAACGATCTAAGAAGCAAAGAGCTTTTCTTTTTTGAAAGAGACCAGCTGAAACGGATAGAGATAAGAGAGATAAAAAAATCTGTGGTTCTTGTAAAAGATTCCCACAAAGAGTGGAGGAGGAACAACGTCGATGGAGAACAGGTCGATTTTAATATTATAAAGGAATTTCTCGGAGAACTTGCTGATACAGCTATAGACGAATTTGTAGTTGATAATACCGAGAGTTTAGCGGATCTTCGCCTTGATCCTCCTAATTTGCATCTGCTTATCTGGCCGGAGGGGAGTGCCGTCCCTCTAAGTCTTCGCGTCGGTAAAAAGACACCGACGGGAAACATGGTGTACGCGATATCCGGTAGTCAGAGCGATGTTGTTTTGCTCGATAGCCGGATAGAGAGAGTTTTGAGAACTTATTTTTAACTTTAAGTGGGGTAAGGGATGAATCTAAAATATAAATGTAAAGCGGGTCTTATTGTGTTTTCGTTTCTTTTTCCCTTTATGTTTAATCTCCAAGGAGTGCGTGCCGAGGAAGAGCAAAAAAGCGTCGGTAATCTTTTTATAGAGGCATTCGACAAGCAGGATCAGCAGGCGATGGAGAACCTTATTAAAACTCGAGCGGATGAAGTTCCAGGAGAGGTGCAGGCGATAGTCGGCTATTGTCTCTCGCCGGATTCAGGCCCGCAAGAGCAGGACTTCCTTTTCAATATAGCTGGAATTATGGCAAGCATATACGGCGAACAAACAGGAGACAAGCGTCTTTTGTCGGCTGTAAAAATGAATTTTGAAGAGCTTCAAAAAAGAAGAGGCGCGACAGCATTGTCAAAAGAGGCTGTGGAAAATGTTAAAAAAGAGTTTGCCTCTCTTGGTGAAGGAACATGGATTATAAGAAGTTTTAAAATGGTTCCGGAAAAGGGGCTGATAATAGAAGTGGTGATAAGAGAAACTGCCGACGGGCTTACTCCAAAGGTAGACTTTAAAACCAGCAATAAAGGCAAAAGCGTAGTTGAAGCGAATTTTCCAAATGTTAAAAAGGGGAAAATTACATGGAGCAGTCTTGGCGTAGGTTTGAGAACCGTCTTTCTAGGCCAGAATTGAGAAGGCTATAGATGAAACATGCGCTCTTGCTTATCGTATTTCTGCTTATCGCGCCTGCGTATGCCTACTCAGGAGATATTGAAAACGGAAAAAAGATATACATGAAAAAATGCAAAGGTTGCCACCGCCTTACGGAGGGTAATCTTGTCGGGCCTAGTCTTGCCGGAGTTACAAAAAGGCGCTCCAAAGAGTGGTTGCACAGATGGCTCGAAAACCCGAGGAAGATGATAAAAGATGGCGACCCGATAGCGCTGGAGCTATTGGCTAAGTACAAAAAGAAGATGCCGACGGTAAAGCGTATGAAATTGAAAGAAAACAGGGATGATCTGCTCTATTTTCTAAAAAGCGTGGATGAAAACTGAATCTTTATTAGTTTTGAAGGAGACAGATATAATGGGGTTTTTTGAAAGAGGGTCGGTTTTTGCCGGCATGTTGCTTCTTATGACATTTGCTCTTGGGGCATGTTCCAGCGGCGTAGACGATCAATACGCAAAGGTCTTTAGCGATCTTAACCCGGAATGGGAGCTATACGAAGTGAAAGAAAAGGGCGAGGGACAGATAATTCTCGTGGTGGATGTTCAGGATGTCGTTTCTTTTAAAGATGGCAAAAAGGCGGTAGAGGAACTACAGAAGATTACTCCAAACCTTGAAGGCTACATAGATTTCTATAACAGTGAGGTTGGAATGACCCTCCGCCGGATGGAAATAATACCGCCCACTACTTAACGTAATAGGGGTTTTTATGAGCGGATATCAGCGATCTAGAAGCCGCTTCGACTTCCTTGAAGTTGCTAAGCAGTTTCATCCGCGCGGCATCCAGCTCTTTAAGATTAACATTCTTGAGTCGGATTTGATAAAAGTTGACACCTTTATCATATCCGACCACTTCGCCGTCAACTGAAGCTATGATACGGTTTACTTCGTCTTCACCTATTAACGGATCAAATGTTACATTGATTACATTCTTTATGATGTCAAGGCCGGATTCCTGTTCCTCCATTATATCTTCGGCAGGCGGAACGAAAAAGAGCTTATCGGCAGAGCCGCTTCCCTTTTGCATGAAAGATGTCTTGTTGTCATCCGCGCATCCGGTAAAGAGGAAGGCTGGAAGCAGGACGACCAGTGCGAATGGTACAAGCTTTAGCATATCCGGCAATCTGGTCATCCTTTTCTCCAACAGTAATATTGTAAACCTAAGCGCAGGTGAACTACTTGGCACACCTGAACCCGATGTAAAGATGCATGTCGTCAGGAATGCTTTTCAAGGTTGCGTATGTGGTGCTGTGGTACTGGTCGTCAAAGTAGGATCCGCCCATCATAATGCGGTACTTTTTGTCGTCACCTGCCCAAGCATCAACCCATTCAAATACGTTGCCGCTCATATCCATAGCGCCGTACGGGCTCTTTCCAGCTTTGTAGCTACCGACAGGGGTGGTGCCGCCTATTTCAGATTCCTGAGTGTTAGCTTTCTCGCTGTCAAAGCTGTCGCCCCACGGGAACTCAAGCCCTTTTTTGCCTCTGGCCGCCTTTTCCCATTCAACAGCGGTCGGCAGTCTTTTATTAACAGACTTGCAGTATTTCTCGGCATTGAAGTAGTTTACCTCCGCTACAGGATGATCGCCTTTACCTTCTGGTATCTCGGTAGTTTTGTCGAATTTGTTGTACTCGGCAAAAGTAACCTCGAATTTATCTATTTTGAAACTTTTTACCGAAACAGTTTTTTTATCAGAACCAGATTTGAACTTTCCGGAGGAAACTTTAACCATTTTTCCGCCTTCGGCATTAACGGATGTGGAAAAACCTGACACTAATGAAAGGGCCAGCATAATGATTAAATTTGTTTTTAGCGCGATGGACAATTTGAACCTCCTTTTAATCTCCAAGATATATAAACCTACCCAAAAATATTTGCCTTTTTACGCAGGTATTAATAGCAATTCTCAAGCTACATCAGGCCATAAGGATAGTTCATCTCGCTTATTCCGTCTAGTGCCATATTTTCCGCTATTTTCATTTGGCCTTTTGTTGGCTGTTTTTTTCATTCTTGTGCCGGTTGTCCCGAGTGAAGGCGCTGAAAATATAAAGGTTGAATTTGAAAAGCGGGAGTTTGGGGCAGGTTTGGAGATGCGGAGCAATCTTAAAACGGTGGAACGCAGACTGGCAGTAAGAGATATGACCGCACCGGAGTACGGCTATGGCGACAAGACTGAAGCGGAAATTATGAAGGAAAGGCCTAGAGAACTTAGCATAGCGGTACTTGGCCCTCTAACAGGTGAGCTTCGGCTCTACGGTAACGAGGCTTCCAACGGCGCGGAACTCGCTTCAGACGAGATAAATGCGAAAGGCGGTATTAACGGTAAGGATATAAGCCTCCTTGTTTACGACACAAAAGGGAGAGTGGGCGGCGCGAGAATGGGAATAAATGCGTTTGTTAAAAACAGGGTAATAGGGGTGGTTGGCGCCGCTACAGGCGAGGTTAGCTTTTCTGCCACTAAGATGCTTAACGACAATCAGCTGATAATGGTTTCGGCCGGTTCGCGCCGGAGGCTTGGCGATACAGGCCCGTACAACTTTAGGATAACGCTTGGCGATTCCAGCGCGGTGAATAACCTTATCGAGTACATCATAGAAAACAGAAAATGGAGAAAATTCTCGATTCTAAACTCTGTCGTAAACGATTTTTCGGTAAAGCTTGCCGCCGAGTTTAAGGCGTCGATTATGAACCACAACCTTGAAGTTACGAGCGAGCTTTTTCTCTGGCCCAAAGCTATGTCGAACATCGACCCTGAAGAGAAAAGCATAGAAGCACAGATTAAAAAACTTAAGAAAAACATGCCCGATGTCCTTGTCTATACAGGCGAGGGAAGAGAGGCCGGCGAGCTTGTAAAAGAGATGCGAAAGCAGGGCATCGGCATACCGCTTATAGGCTCTGAAGATCTTATGATACCGCAGTTCGTTTCGCTGGGAGAAGATGTTGCGGGAACGCTGGTTTATGGCGGGTTTAACCCCAATTCTCAAAACCCCAAGGTTCAAAAATTCGTAAAGGCGTATAAGAAGAGATTCGGACGAAAACCGACCAGACTGGCGGCGCTTAGCTACGATGCTTACATGATGCTGGTAAAAGCTATAAGCGATTCTTCTTCCCTTCGTCCCAGCCATGTAAGAAAACAGCTGGCTCTTACAAAAGATTTTGAAGGAGTAACAGGCAGAACCAGCCTAGATGAAACAGGCGAAGCGATAAAGAAGCCGTTTATTTTCGAGATGATGAAAACAGGCAGAGGCTACAGCTTTAAAGTGGTGCAAGAGCCTAAATGAGACAGTTAAAACTGTTTACCGCCGTTAGCACAGGCTTGGTAGGCCTAAGCTGTCTCGCGGCATTGGCCGCTACAGGCACAACTAAAACGATGCGCAATAGAATGGTGCTTATCCCTGCTGGAGAGTATCTTACCGGAAGTTCCGCCGAAGAAGTGGCAGAACTGAAAAAGAGGTACGGCAAAAGAGATATGTATAAGGACTACCCTTTCGATAGAGAAGTTCCCAAGAAGAAAAAACGGCTGAAAGCTTTCTATATAGACCCTTATGAAGTGACCAACGAAGAGTACTACAGGTTTACAAAGCAGACAGGCTATGCTTTGCCGCGGCATTGGACAGGCGGTAGGTACGAAGGAAGCAAGGGAGATCATCCTGTTACCTATGTCTCACAGTCGGACGCTATCGAGTACGCTAAGTGGGCGGGGAAAAGACTTCCAACAGAAGACGAATGGGAAAAAGCGGCCAGATCTACAGATGGGCGTGTTTTTCCGTGGGGCAACAGGTTCGACCCGTTTAAGGCGGCATTGGCCGACTCCGATTTAAAGCTTATTATCGGAGCTCTTTGCGGCGTAAATTCTGCCAACAGTGCTGGGGTTGCCCCAGGTGATGTCAGCCCTTACGGTGTACACGATATGGCAGGCAACGTAAGAGAATGGACAGCGAGTGAAATCCCCGGTTCTCCACCTATGGCGGTATTAAAAGGCGGTGCATGGGTCGACCTTTCGGTCAACGCGCGGGCGGCACACAGGGAGTCGGCGCCTAAAAATGCCAGAAGCCATATAATCGGGTTTAGATGCGCAAAAGATGCCGATGATTAACATACCAGCGCCTTACATGGTCGGTTGTTGATATGCTTAACCGTATATGGAAAAAGTTTACACTAGCCCTTCTTATAGTAGCTTTCGTGCCTATAGGCTATTTCGGCTACCGGCATCTGGAGGATGTGAAATCTTCCATACCAGATAGAAAGCTTAGTGAGATTTTTCTCAATACGGTAACAAGGTCTAAAGATATAGAGAGAACTTTTCTCAATGCCCACACCGACATCGAATATCTGCGTTCTAACCTTGTCATTGAGTTTTATCTCGATTTATCTAACCAGCCTTCCAGTGCTTCGGCTTACTGGAAAAGGCTTATGCAAAGGGAGTTTGCTCTCTTCCTTTTGGCAAAGAAAGGCTACTCGCAGATAGGGCTTTTGGACGAATATGGCAAAGAGGTGGTAGTTGTCTCTAAAAACAGCGGTAATGTTACCGCCTTAGAAGAATCCAAAAAGCGTAGCAGGGTTACGTCGTCGTATTTCGTTAGAGCCGCGACGCTAGATAGATACGGAGTTGCCGCTATACCTATGCGTAGCTCTGTAGAGGCTGGGCAGGACCTCGGGCAGATAACGCTGATACGCTACGCAACCAAGGTGTTCGACAGCAAGGGAGAGCCGAGGGGGGTAATCTATATAGACCTTAACGGGTCTGAGATTCTCTACTCGCTAACCGATACCAACGATGAAAAAAGAGGCGAGACATCGTTTATCACCTCTCATGGCAGTTATATACATAATGCTTATACTAAAGATTCTAAAGTGAAGGTGCCTATAGCCGACCACCCTAATATATTTCTGGAGTTTCCAGCTTCTGTCACTTCCCAAATGCTTTCCGGCAAACCCGGAGTTATATCCAATGATCCCGACAATCTGATAGCGTTTAGCCCCGTATTTCCACAGGTAGGCAACAGAGATATTTTTTATCTGCTTTTCAACCGTTACCCAAAGAGCCTCTTCGCGCCGATGTTTAAAGAAATAAAGCACAAATATTTTACCGGCGGCGTTATGGTTTTTCTGCTTTGCGTTGTTGTTGCTATGGCGGTTTCCCGCGCTCTTACGCACAAGCTTGGAATGCTTCGCGAGGGGGTAGAAAATATCCGAGAGAGAAAGCTCAACCACCGTTTGGATATACGTTCCGGCGACGAAATAGAATCGCTCGCCAAGGCGTACAATATGATGGCGAGTGCCTTGCAGGATTACAGCCATTCTCTGGAAACAAAAGTAGAAGAACGTTCCCAGCATATCAAGACGGTAGAGAGAAAACTTATGCAGGCTGAAAAGCTTGGTGCTATAGGCTTTTTGGCCGCGGGAGTGGCGCATGAGATTAATAACCCGATAACCATCATAGTTACAAGGCTGGAGCTTATAAAAAAAGCGCTTAAAAAAGGGAACACCGATAAGCTTCGGGACGACCTTGATACTCTGGAGCGCCACGCGAAACGGATATCGCAGATAACAGGCGACCTGCTTACCTTCTCGCGGGAGAGGCCCAACGAAATAGGAGAAGCCGATATAAACGACGCGGTCACCCGTGTTGCCGGCCTTATAGGCCTGCCGATACGAAAAAAAGGGATAGAGCTTAAACTTTTGCTGGGGAGTGGTTTGCCGGCCGCGCGGGCAAGCGTCTCTGGGATAGAACAGGTAATTTATAATCTTGTTTACAACGCCTATCAGGCTACTCAGTCAGGCGGGTCTATAACCGTTACCACGAAAACGGCAGGTGAAAACCGCGTCGTGCTTCTCATCTCCGATACAGGCGGGGGGATACCCAAGAAAAACATCAAGCATATTTTCGAGCCGTTCTTTACCACCAAGGATGTAGGAGAGGGAACAGGGCTTGGCCTTTCGATAAGCTATGGGCATCTTAAAAATTTTGGCGGTTCTATAAACGTCGAAAGCGACAAGGAGAGAGGCACCACTTTTACGATAACTCTTGAAGCAAAGCCAAATGAAAAAGTGAAAGGCTCTGCGAAGCTGATTGGGTTTAAGGCGTGAGATTATGAGCGGCAAAAAAACGATACTGCTTATAGATGACGAGCCGGACCTGCTGGAAAGCTGTGTGCGCATTCTTGAGGACGAAGGTTTTGCCTGCGTTGCCACCACAGAGAGCCATCAGGCGCTATCTCTTGCGAAACTTCATAATCCTTTTATGGTGATTACCGATTTTATGATGCCGGGCAAGAACGGGATGGAGGTTTTGGCAGATATTAAAACAGAGTTCCCTCGTATGCCTGTCGTTATGATTTCGGCATACGCCACCATAAACGGCGTTGTGGAGGCGGTAAAAATGGGCGCTTTCGATTACGTTACAAAGCCTTTTTCTTCCGACCAGCTTATAATAGCGGTGCGCCGCGCGTTGGAACAGCATAGGCTCCAGACTGAAAACGAGGCACTAAACAAAAAGCTCAAGGGCGACTTTTTTAATCATTTTTTTGTCGGCAAGCACCCCAAATTTCTCGAAGCGGTTGAGCTTATCTGCAAAGTAGCCAAAAGCGAGTCGAACATACTGATATGCGGAGAAACCGGAACGGGCAAAGAGCTTGCCGCGCGGGCTGTCCATGTTCATAGCAAGCGGGCCGGCGAGCCGTTTATAACGATAGATTCCGCCACTCTCACAAAGGAGATGATCGAGGCGGTACCGATAAAAGATATTGGTGCCGACGGTTCCCCAAAAAGCATCTTTGAAGTGGCTGACGGCGGAACATTGTATCTTGAGAGGGTGGAGGAGCTAGACCCAGCGGTACAAAGCATACTTATAAGAGTATTGCAGGATTCAAAAATTCCCAGAAAGGACGAATGGGAATCGGTCGCCGTAGATGTGCGGATAATAGCATCTACTACCATCGACCTGTTTGCCGAAATGATGAAAAGCAAATTTCAGGAAAACCTCTATTACTCTCTAAACGTGGTAAACATAACTATGCCGCCTCTCAGGGAGAGGAAAGAGGATATAGGTATCTTGTGCGACCATTTTTTTAGGGAGATGGCCGAAAAAAACGGAACAGACGCATCGATACTTCACAAAGATACATTAGCTAAATTGATGGAGTATGATTGGCCCGGCAACGTGCGGCAGTTGCGCAACGTTATGGAGACGGTCGCTTTAAGCTCGGAAAGCAGAGAACTGGAAATAAGCGATATCCCAGAAGAGATACGCTACTCCAGCGGCAGTTCCCATTTCGCCTATAAAGAGGCGAGGCAGAAATGGCTGGAGCGGTTTGAAAAGCATTATCTGCAAAACCTGTTGTTCAGCCATAAGGGGAACATATCGCGCGCGTCCGAAGTGGCGGGTGTCGCTAGAATGTCGCTTTACAGGATGCTTAAACGGACAGGGCTGAATAAGCTTGTTATACATGAACGAACAGCCGATAAAAACCGTATAAAAGGTAAATCGAAGGAGGATTGAAAACAAACACCATGAGCGACACAACAAAGCAGACGAAACCAGCAGATAGTTCCAGCTCATTTTTACCTTATACCTACCTTCTTGGTTTTTTTCTTTCGGGAGCGGCAGGGCTTATATACCAGATAGTCTGGATACGGATTCTTTCGATTGTTTTTGGAAATACCACTTACGCCGTATCAATGGTAGTTGCCGGCTTTCTTTCCGGCCTCGCTCTTGGAAGTAGGTTTTGGGGCGGGAGAGCAGACAGCTTTAAAAACCCGCTTAAGGAATATCTGAAACTGGAAGTGTATATAGCGTTGTCGGCAGTAGTAGCGACTGTCCTTATTTACATGGTTGACGACTTTATAGTATCGTCGATAACGGTAGATTCTATTGACAGCTTTGGCTGGCAAATAGCCAGATATATAATAATTTTTCTTCTACTGCTTGCCCCGACATCCTTTATGGGCGGTACCGCCCCACTTATGGGCAAAGTTTTCGTGCGTAGTTTTGAAAACCTCGCGCGCGGCGTAGGCTCTGTTTATGCTGTCAACACTTACGGCGGAGTGGCTGGGTGCCTTATGGCCGGCTTTCTACTTGTTCCTTTTGCCGGCGTGAAGGCGGCTTTTGCCATAGCGGTTTTGTTTAACGTGGCGGTAGCCTGCATCTTCTGGATAGCGATGAAAAGCTTCGCAGTGGAAAAGGCAGATGAAAAGAATCTCAAATCGGTACCGAAACAGAAACATAATAAAAAGAGTAAGCATAAAGGGAAAACGGTTAAGGAGAAGGAATCGTCCGGCGAGAGCGCCGCTTCGCTAAATGTTTCCACCTCTTTCCTGCTTGTCCTATATGCTGTTTCCGGTTTTTGCGCGCTTGGCTTCGAGGTGCTATGGACACGCGCGTTTATCGTCTCTTTTAAATCGACTGTATATCTTTTTAGCAATTTGCTGGCGGTCTTTCTGCTTGGGATGGCGCTTGGCAGTCACCTGTTCAGTAAAAAAGGAGACAGGCTTAAAAACCCGATGAAACTTTTCGGCATTTCGCAGGTAGGAATAGGGCTATTCGGGATTTTGAGTATATTCTTTTTTCTTTATTCAGCCGATATCGCCTTCAGTATAGGCTCTTTGCTTGGGGGGATGAGCTGGGCAAAAGATATGGTTGTGATGTTTTTGCTTATGCTGTCAGTTTTCCTTCTTCCAACGGCGTTAATGGGGCTTTCGTACCCGTTGATATCCAGAATGGCTACAGGCTCCCTCGCCTCTATGGGCAAAAGCCTCGGCACTATATATGCCGTTGGAACTGTGGGCGGGATAGCTGGTTCTCTAATGGCAGGTTTTTTCATTCTTCCGCTTATAGGGCTACAGGCAGGCCTTATTTTCTTTTCCGTAATTTCTCTTATCTGCGGCTATGTCGCGCTTGCCAATTCCGCTTTACTTGGCAAAACCGGCTGGGCCATTCCTGCAACGGCAATCTTTGCCGTTGCTGTCTTTGTCGCTCTACAGATAGGTGGCATTGATATAGGAATAGGCGGTAAATCTTCAGGCAAACTCGTTTTTGTAAAAGAGGGGGTGATGGGTACCGTAAAGGTTTCGGAGAATGTGAAAGGCGGGCCGTTGACGCTGATGGTAAATAACTACCAGCTCGCTACGAGCGGCGATGTGGCGGTACGGTTTGGGCATATTCCGCTACTTATAAGAGATAAAACCGACGATGTACTTTTAATATCGCTCGGCTCCGGCATTACGGCAGGTTCCATAGGCGCGCACGACACTGTTGAGCGGATAGATTGCGTCGAGATAGTTCCTACCCTTTTGGATGTACAGCCGCTTTTCAAAAAGGATAATAGAAATATCGTAGCCGACAAAAGGTTCAACATAAGCTTTTGGGACGGCAGGCATTATGTCCGCGCTACAAAGCGGAAGTACGACCTAGTGGTATCCGACCTCTTTCAGCCGGATAGCGCCGGTGTCGGCAGTCTTTACGCGCTTGAACATTTTCAGAATGTAAAAAAGATATTAAAGACCGGAGGGTCGATGGCTCAGTGGCTTCCGCTTTATCAGCTTTCGCCCGATAACCTGAAAGTGATAATGCGGACGTTTGCCTACGCTTTTGAGCATGTCGCGGTATGGTCCGGCGATATAAACAGCGAACTGCCGGCATTGATGCTTCTTGGCTCGAGCGACCCTATACAGATAAACCCAGCGGAACTGGCAAAAAAGTTTGAGCTGGAAGCGGTGAAAGTAGATATGGTCGAACATTCCGATCCGCTGTCGTTCCTCAGCTTTTATGTTATGGATAGAGAAGCGGTTTTGAAATATACCAAAGGGTTTCCCATTAATACGGATGACAGGCCTATAGTGGAATACACTGCCCCACAAACGGTATGGAACAGAAAGCAAAATTCTATCTCAAATTTTGCGTCGTTAATAAGCAGTAGGCAGAAAGTAACCGCTCTTTTGCCGCTTGCCGGCAGAGATAAGGCTTTGAGCGATTCTATCGACCGTTACTACGAGGGGCGGACCAAAATCCTTAAAGCGAAAGTGGAACATGCTATGCGGAACTATCCAAAAGAGCTGGAACTTTATAAAGAAGCGGCCAAAAGCGCGCCGAGCGACCCATACCTGTCGATGGCGCTTTTCGACCTCGGTTTTATGTATTACAAAAGACGAGATTACAGAAGCTCTTCGGATATTTTTCAATGGTCGAAAAAAATAAACCCCAATTTACTGGAAGCATATTTCTATCTTGCCAAATCGTATGAAAGGCTTGGAATGAAGAAAGAGGCTTTGGAAGAATTGAGTAAGCTTGCTCAGCTCAGGCCGGATTTGGCCTCTAAGTTATTGGTAGGTAAGTAAATAAATCGACGAAATAGGGTAGAGCGTTTCGTTAACTATTAACGAAATGTTGCGGATGTTTTTTGAATAATTAAGGAGATAGAGAAAGTTTCTACTCTCTTTAACGCATTGGAATTTAAGGTAGTATTGGAGATATTCAAAACCCCGCATTTTTGGTGTGATTTTGCGGTTTTTAAAGCTTGATTTAGGAATTATCATAGCTGTAGTATACTGATTTAGGGGAAGTTAGTTAGTGTAACTATCTAGCTATTTAATGTTTTTTTGGCATATGGATTGCAGTAGATACTTGGGTTAATGGTGGGGCTTTATGCATCGGATAGAGCATTTTTTAAAGATTGTATTTTTAAAAGTAATTATCTTGAAGGGGGGTGAGCTAGTGAAAAAGATAAATTTTGTTCTTGCAACTGTTTTTGCCTTGGGTCTCTTTTTGGGGACTCAGACTGCGCCGGCTTCGGCTGGTGTTCTCGGTAACGGTTCCAGTATTACCGACAACATGCATATTGGCGAGATAGTTAAAATTGGTAATCGTAAGCTTACTATAGCTACTAAATTTGAGAAGAAATCCAAGAAGTATAAATTGGTTCTTCACAAAGAAGGCTATGTCATGACTGCAAATCGTGGTGAGTTCAAGAAGTTCAAGGAGCTGAAGAAAGGCGATCTTATCGCCGCTTTCGGGTACTACAAGGATAAGAAATGGCAGGCACGCAGGATAGACATTCTTGATCCGAATGACTATCTAGTAAAGAGACTCGCGGCGGATGCCGCGGCAGGATCCTACTACAAACACGAACGATAATTGAGGGGGTGAGTTACTTTGAAGAAAAGGATGATATTAAGCCTTTCTTTGGCTGTGGCGCTACTGCTTTGTGCAGTACCTGCTGACGCTAAGAAGGTCGTCCTTACGGATTTCGATAAACGTGATTGGCACGTTGTTGAGGGAATGGACAATGATGCCCCTCTGCGTGACTACGCGATACTATACGACGCTGGCGGCGTTGATGGTGCCATAGGCGTTATCGGTATCCCGTCGATGAGGACATATAGACATATAAGAACCGGTGTTGATCTGCACAACTTCCCGTTTTCGGGATCTAACGCAGGAAACAACAACGGTACTCCAGATGGAAAATACCTTTATGTTTCAGATAAAGGTTCGGACACTATCGCGGAGGTGAACCTCCAGACAGGTTGGACAGAGAGAATTTTTGCTCTTCCAAAACCTTTTGGTATCCACCACAGTGCCGCGCTTTCTCCGAACGGTAAATACCTGTTCGCCACTGGCGAGCTCACAGGTAAAATGCTGAAACTCAGGCTTTCTGATGGTGCTACCACTGTTCTGGATATTCCACCTGCGCCATCTGCGCCGGATTACCCAGATACCGGTAGAAACGGAAAATACGTTTTCTCGGGCAACTATTACCACTCCGCGGTAATGGTTTTCAGCCAGAATCCTTTTAAGCTGATTAAAGAGATTCCAGTTGGTAAAAACCCGCACGGTACCAATGTTAGCCCAACAGGCAGAATCGTTACTGTTTGTGATAAGCTTTCGGCTACTCTTTCTATAATAGATGTTGAGAAGCTCAAAGTTCACAGAGTTATACCTGTTGGCGCCGGCCCACTGCACAACCAGATAGATACGCTTGGTAAGTACGACTACATATCGAGCTTCGTGTCTGACTCTACTTCCAAAGTAGATCTGCAGAGGATGCAGCTTGTGGATGAGTTCCCTATCCATTACAGGGTTGGTCACAATTCCATAGCGCCGGATAACGCGTACTATGTTTCTCAAAACAAGTTCTCAACCGGACTCTTTACCCCTACAGGTATCGTGTTCGCTGTTAACTTTGAGTTGCAGGACATAGACGAAACCAGCCCAACATACGGTAAGAGTGTCAAGATCATACCTGTTGATGGTGAGCCGCATGAAGGCCGCCAGATATTCGCTTCCTACATCCAGAGATGGAATACAGGTAAAGGTAACGATCTCTTCACTAAGGGCTATAGCTTGGGTGATGTTCAGATTTCATTCAACGACAAAGGTCGCCCTGGCCTTAGAGGCCCAGTACGGCCTCAGATCGAGCCACACCACACCAATCACGCGAAAAAGTGGTGGGTGCCGAGGGATAACGGCAAGCCTGGCATGACTAAAGACGGCGATGTTTACGTTCTGCGTATCAAAGCTTTCTCTTACGGTTATGTACCGAGGTTCCTGCATGTTCCTCAGGGTGCTAAAGTACGTATTATCTTTACCAACATAGATAAAGCGGCCGGTCTTACAAAGAACCCGGACGTTACTATGGGTATGGTGATAGCCGGATACTACGGACCAAAGACCATGATTATCGGACCTCGTGGTATGTCGATGGTCTCTGAGTTCACCGCCGACGTCGCTGGTGAGTTCGAGTTCTATTGTCAGCATTTCTGCGGACCTCTTCATCTCGAGATGAGGGGAACGTTCTTTGTTGATCCTCCGGGCGGCACCGCTTCTCTTGGAGTAGGCGACTACGACAGAGTCTCGGAGCAGGAGCTTCTTCTTTCCGAAGGCGAGTCCGAATGGCTTGTTGGAACCAACAAACTTAGGAACACTCTTAAATCTGGTAGCGAGCCTACCATATAGAGAGTTTTTATTTTTGCTAGCTTAAAGGGCGGCTGTGCTGTTAAGCACAGCCGCCCTATCTTTTTTAGGCTTGGCAGGGGAACTATGAAAAAAATATTAAAGACTTTGAGCCTGCTTCTGCTGACTGTCGCTCTTTTGCATGGATGCAGTAGCAATAACGAAAAGCCGGCCACTGAAGGTGAACTGCCAAAGACCCCGCCGGAGGAGGTCGTCAAACTGTTTTACGACCTCATCTCAGAAGGTGGAAAAATAACAAGCAGGGAAGCACTTTCTATGGTCAGCGATCACTACATGATGCTAGATATAGACAGTTTCAGAAAATGGACCCAAGACTTTACCAAAGATACCAAAATTGAGGTTTTGGAAACCGTAATGCCGACCAAGCCGAATAAAGACGGCCTTATGGTAGCTGTGGTAAAGCTCAATATAAAAACACCGTCCATATTTGGAGATTTTTTTACAACAAAAAGCAACATGAACCTTATACTCGACAAAGAATCGAATGAGTGGAAGATAGATTTTATGGCCGATACGATAGATGAAGCGGCCTACCTCGATGCCCCTGCAGAGGCAAGGCTTCCAGAGCCGGACGAAGAGCTGGAACAGTAGGAAGGGAGCCGGAACAATGTTTGAACGCTTAATAGACTGGATTGACGTACGGCTGGGAGTGAAAGGCTTTTACAGGGATCATATAGCGTTCACTATGCCGGAACACTGGAGCTTTTGGACATACTTCGGTGGCCTGACAATAGGGTGCATCGTAATTCAGGTAATTACAGGCATATATATGGCTTCGTATTATGTTCCGGTGCCGGATTTGGCACATGAAAGTATAAAATCTATGTGCAACGAGGCTACCTTCGGGGCAATATTCCGAAATGTACACCGCTGGAGTTCTACTTTTGGGGTGTTCTTTCTGGTAATTCATATGTTTCATATAATAGCTAAAAAAGCGTACCGCGCGCCAAGAGAGATTAACTGGTGGATAGGTCTTTTTATGGGTTTTCTTTTTTTCCTTCTTCTTATTACCGGCATAATCGTTCCGTGGGATTGGCGTAGCTACTGGGAGCTTATAATCTGGGCCGACTGGGTAGACAACATTCCCCTGCTCGGTTCCTATCTGAAAGGGCCGATGCTTAAATACTTCACTCTTGGAAGAAACTATATAGCCCATGTTTTCATTCTGCCCACTTTATTGTTTGGGGCGTTGTTGATCCATATAATACTTGAGAGGCGTCTTGGCCTTTCAGACAGGGTATGACGCTATGAGTGAAAATAAAAAAGAGATAAAATGGTGGCCGCACTATGTTTTACGGCTTGCTCTGCTTATGTTGGTAGCAACAGCCCTTATAGTGTTGCTTGCCTACCTTTTCCCTGTACCGGATGATGCCCCTATGGAGATTCCGTTACCGGATCATGGGGCCAATGTGCCAGGCCCTGAGTGGGTTTTCACGATTTTATGGATGCCGTTTTGGTATTTAAAAGGGCGGATGAAGAAATATCTTTTCATAATGCCTCTTATTCCCATCGCCATAATGATATACCTCGTGCTTTTGCCGTATATGCATAAACTGCCTTTAGACCGTATCCCGGGCCTCAAAGGCCTTATGGAAAAGGCTAGGGCTATGCGGTCCGGCTTTAAGAAAAGCTTTGTCTACGCCGTCCCGGCGCTTGTCTGCTTCTTTGTGCTGATGGTAGGTGTCGTAAGGAGCGGGCATCAGGCCAAGATTTTAGGATGCGATTCGTGCCATAATCCGGCTATGGGGCACAGGATGGCTATACCGCCGATGGATGTTTTTAACTACTACATGGTCGACCGTGCGAGGCAGATTGGAGTTGGCAAATATAGGGCTGGCAAATCCGGCGGTCTTGACAACTCTGGCAATATGATTTACGAAAGCAAAAATGAAGAAGCCGGCGGATACAAAGACGCAAACTGGCAGATGAGGCATATGTATGAACCTACTTTCACATGGTAAGCTGAGTGCTGGCAGTATAGCTAGACTAGCCGCATCATTCGCGGCCCTGCTCCTGTTTGTTCTGTTTTCTTCCGCCTCTTTTGCTTCCACAAACGGCGGCAGAGTGTCTGGTGTTGTTGTTCCAAAAATTTCCCAAATCAAGGGGTTTGTTGCTTCTGTTAATCCTACGATTGAAGAATTTAAGCTCCCGACAAAGTACAGCTCACCTTTTGGGCTTGCTATAGACTCTAGCGACAGAATATGGATTACGCAGATGGCCGGCAACTCTTTGGCTCTGTTTGACCCGTCGACAGGAGAACTAAAGGAATACAGGGTGCCGTCAACCGTCGGCCTGACTGATGGCCTCGACTGGAAGTACGACCCCCAAAACCGTACAACACCTGAAGATACGGTAGTGAACTACAGCGTCGGCAACCCGGGTAACGTTATCGTGGCAAGAGACGGGATGATATGGTTTGTTATGCAACTTGGGAACAGCATAGTCCGCTTCGATCCATCAAAAGAAGAATTTACCGAGATAATGGTTCCAACAGCCAATTCCATCCCGTACGACCTTACGGAAGACCCAAAAGGCCGCATCTGGTTTATAGAACAAAATGCTAGTAAGTTCGGCTACCTCGACCCAAAGGAGGAGAGAATATTTGAAATGAGCCTTGGCGTCGGCGCAAACCCGATGGGAATAACAAGCGATGCCGATGGCAATATATGGCTGGGGGATGTCGTAGGCAACTATATAGGACGCTACAACCCCGAAACGAAGAAGCTAAAGAAGTTTCCGATAAATGTACACAACGCTCAGCCGGGTGTAATGAGGTTCGACAAAGATGGAAAACTCTGGTTTTGCCAGTTGCGGACAAAACAGATAGGGCTGTTTATGCCAGATCCGGGAATTTTTAGCGTTGCCGATATTCCGGGGTTTAACGCTGTTTCTCAATCTATAATGCCGGCAGATGACGGGAAGATATGGTTCGTTGACAGCATGATGAACCGTGTAGGCTTTTTTGACCCTAACGAGCTTGAGTGGAGCATTTTTGATATTCCCACTATGCACGCGCAGCCGATGGATATAAAAATTGATTCTAAAGGTGATGTATGGTTTACGCAAAGCGATCGAAACGCGAACAGAATAGCGAGAGTCGTTCGTTCTACCGTAAAGGAGCTATCGGAGACTGTCTCTGAGGAGAGTATCGCGAAAGAGAGCGCAAAGGCCGGCGGTAGCTCTATAGCAGGCGTTGTCGCCGTTATCGTAATAGCTTTTGGGCTTTTGGTATTTATAGTTTCCCGCTCTAAAATTAAGGACTCATGACCCTTTTCAAGCTTTTAACAGCAGTTTTTTTTACCGCGGTCATTTCATCTCATTCTTTTGCGGGCGATATGATTACGGAATACCCGCTTCCGATACCAAACACATATCCGACAGGAATCAGCGTAGACCAAAATGGTGATGTCTGGTTTTTGGAATACAGCAACAACTCCCTTGCGCGGTTTATACCAAAAACGAGGGAACTAGAGCAGTTCAAGATTCCTACTTCTAAAAGCGGGTCTATTGATACCGCTGTCGGTGGTGACGGTATTATCTGGTTTTCTGAGGAAGATTCAAACTCGCTTGGAAAGTTCGACCCAAATACGAAAAAGTTTACAGAGTATGTACTTCCGTTTCCAAAAGCGAAACCTGCGTCTGTACTTGTGGCGCGTGAAGGCTTGGTATGGCTTTTAGGCTGGAATAACGATTTGCTCATAAGCTTTGATCCGAAATCCGAAGAATTTAGAGGCTACAAAATCCCAAGCAAAAGCAGTAACTCTTACGATTTAGCTCAAGGCGCGGATGGGTGGCTTTGGTTTATCCAAAGAAGTACAAACAAGCTGACAAAGTTTGAACCAAGTAGCGGCACCTTTAAGGAATACAAAATAGCAGAGTCGGCCCAGATGGCGATGGGAACTGTCGTAGATTCTAAAGGGTCTATATGGTTCATTCAGATGGTAGATAACAAGCTTACACGGTTCGACCCTAAGGCAGAAAAAATCGTGGGGGAGTTTGTTATCCCTAAGAACAAAGGCACTAAGGAAATAGCGATTGATAAAAAAGACAACATCTGGCTTATACAGCATACCGATAATCGTCTTTTGAGGTTCAGCCCGGGCGCATCACATTTTCAGACTTTTGATATTCCAACGGCAAAAGCCAAGCCGGTATCTATGGCGGTTGATTCGCAAGGGAGTATCTGGTTCACGGAGGTAGGCAAATCGAGCATAGGTTTTTTAGATATTAAACTGGCTGGCGAGATTGCCAAAAACCTGAAGGTTCGGTTTAAACCTCCCAAAAATATTTTAAGATGAACAGCCTCCGGTCCCGCCATATTTCAATCTACACCGTATTCTTCATTTCCGGTGCCGTCGGGCTCGCTTATCAGATTGTCTGGGCTAGACAGCTATCACTGCTTCTAGGCGTTAGTATCTACGCGGTAAGCGCGGTTCTTGTGGCATTTCTCGGAGGGCTTGGGCTAGGCTCGGAAATTTTTGGACGGCTTATCGACAAGGGGGCGCGCTGTCTTCGTCTCTACGCTGGTTTAGAGATAGCTCTTGGGGTTTATGTGCTTCTTTTTCCTTTTTTGCTTGGCCTAATGGAAAAGGTCTACCTGCTTTTACACTCTGGCAACGAAGGGGTATCGTTTTATCTGATAGTGCTTCGTCTCACTCTCGCAATCATTCTTCTTGCCGTCCCGACCATTCTTATGGGCGGCACGCTACCGGCTTTATCGCGGTATATGGCAGATAGTAAAAAAGATGCCGGCAGTTCCGTAGGGAAGCTATACGCGGTAAACACATTCGGCGCTATGACAGGCTGTGTAGCTGCCGGTTTTTTGATGATAGAGCTTTTTGGCCTTTCAGAAACATTGCGTATCGGCGCGGTAATAAATCTGCTGATAGGCTTTTTTGTCTGGATAGTTCTGCGCGAGAAGGAAGGTACTCCGGCTAGAGTGCCGGATATTAAGAAAGATTCTGGTGTGGCAAAGGACGGAATGCTTGTAGTTCTTTTTGGAGTTTCGGGCTTTTGCGCGCTAGCTCTCGAAGTGCTATGGACCAGAGTGCTGGTTCTGCTTTTAAACAACACTACATACGCGTTTGCCATGATACTAACCATTTTCCTTATGGGAATAGGGGCTGGGAGTGCCGTGATGGCAAGGCCCAGATGGAAATCTGTCAATGGCGGACGTCTGTTCGCGTTCTTTCAGGTAGGTATAGGATTTTTTGCTATTCTCTCTCTCGCCGGACTTTCGCATAGCAGTTTTATTGTCGAAACTCTCAACAGCCTGTTTGGAAGCGGCAATATTTTTGTCGAGATGATTCCCGGAGGCGAGCGTCTTGTGCCTGCGATACTATTTTCCTTCTTTATAGTTTTTCCATCGACGTTCCTTATGGGCGGCGGTATGCCGCTGATAGTAAAAACTATCTCTTTTAGAGCAGATAAGCTTGGGGGGGAGGTCGGCAGGCTTTACGCCGTAAATACATTAGGGTGCGTACTCGGTTCTCTGTTTGCCGGTTACTTTTTAATACCTATGCTGGGGGTTCATAAAAGTATCGTAATTATTTCGTTAATCGCTGTCGCAAGCGGGGTTTATCTTTTGAACGCGAGATACAAAAAAGAGAGCCGTGTTTGGAATCCGGCTTTTGCCGTCATTATTATTCCGCTTACGCTTTTTATCTTGAGGAGTGATGTCGGCTACCTGCTTAGCGTGCAGAAACTTGACGGCGGTAGCACAGTTTTGTTTTACGAAGAGGGGCCGTCCGCCGCGGTGATGGTTTCTTCTACCCCTACCGATATGTCTATAGGCCATAAACCTGTAAAAAGGATATGGATAAACGGCGATCCGATAGCAGGAGTGTTTCGGGAAGCGCTACAACTGGAAAGGCTTCAGGCACATATACCGCTTCTTTTACACCACGGTCCTAAGAGCGGGCTTGTAATATGTTTTGGAACAGGCTCTACCGCCGGCGCGGCGCTGGCGCATGGCCTCGACGATATTACAGTTGTCGATATCTCGCCGGAAGTTTTTAGAGCAGGCTCTTATTTTGCCGATGGGAATATGAGCCTTCTCGATAACGGCAAAGCAAGATTGATAGAAGAAGATGGGAGGAGCTTTCTTTTGACGAGTAAAAGAAAGTTCGATTTTATATCGTCAGAGCCTCCTCCCCCCTCTAATGCCGGTGTCGTTTCTCTCTATACCAAAGAATATTATCTTCTTCATAAAGATAGGCTGAAAAAAGGGGGGATAGTTTCCCAATGGATACCGCTTCACCATCTTTCTAAAGTTGATTTTAAAATGCTGGTCGCCGCGTTTCTCGAGTCGTTCCGGTATGTCGATATGTGGTACACGAAGTGGGACGCGATAATGATAGGCTCTGACGATAAAATCGGCATTGATGTCGAAAGAATCCGCGAAAGAATGGAAAAGCCGGAGATAAAAGCGAGCCTAGAGGAGATAGGCGTTACCAATGTTTACCAGCTTGTCTCCGATTATATGATGAATAAGGAACAGCTTAAAAAGTTTGTAGACGGCGTAAAACCTTTGTACGACGATTGGCCGGTTGTAGAGTTTACCTCTCCGCGTGTAGGCGATGAGGGTGTGGCGGTGAAAGGTGATAACCTTGCTGGTTTACTGCGCTACCGCAAATTTCCCGACGGCCTCTTTGCATCGGACAGGCAAAGAGATATATTTAAGAGGTATTTTGAATCGCAGTCTATCTTCTTTGCGGGGCAGGTAGAAAAAAGCAACGGAAAGAAAGGACGCGCCGCCGGTTATTACAACCGCTCGCTTAAAGTCAACAGCGACAACCTAGACGCTAGATACGCAAATATAACTCTTAACCTTTCGGCGATTACCTCTGCGGTGGCAAGCGGCAAGGCAGAGATGGGGTTGCGGATGCTTGAAGACACCGAGCGTCTCGACAGTGACGGCTGGTTCGCCTCCCAACTGCATTTTCTAAAGGGGATGTTTTTTGCAAAAGCGGGGATGGCGCTTGAAGCGGAGCAGGAATTCAAGGCGGCTATAAGCGTAGAAGAAAACTATTTTCTAGGTCTGGTTAATCTGGCTGGGCTGTATGCTTCCAGCCTTAACCGCCCGCTGGAGGCCGAAAAACTGTACAGAAAGGCTTTGTCACTGAGTCCTTCTAAAGATGAGCGAAAGGCGATAGTCAAGATGCTGGAGAGGCTGAAAAACTAAAACAGCCTGTGCTAATGAAAGGTGGATGGCAAAGGCTGATTGGAATAACAGGTTTTGTTCGTGCGGAGATTTGCTTTACTATAGGGGTAACTGAAGATGCTGAAAGGATATAAAATGAATATAAGAACGTTTACACTGTTTCTGGCACTCGTTACTTTTTTTGCTACAGGAGCCTCGGCTTTTGATTTTGGCGTTTTTGGCGGTGGTCCGTCTAAGAAGGTAAAAGGTCTTGTCCAAGAGGCGCGCGGCGCGTATGGAAGCGCCAACTATTCCAAAGTTATCGACCTTACCAATAAGGCTATTATAGAAGATGCCAAGTATGCTCCGGCATACGCGCTTAGAGGAAAAGCGAAGAAAGATACCGGAGATATCGACGGCGCGTTTAAAGACCTCAATAAAGCGATAGAACTTGACCCAAAGCTGGGCGAGGCATACTATGTGCGCGGGCAGGCAAACGAAATAATGGGTGAGATGGGTAAGGCTAAGGCCGACTATGAAAAGGGGTGCGAAGCAGGGTATCGGGGTGCCTGCTAGTTAGTAACAGCGAAGCTAAAAAGCTGTCAAGCTGTGCGGGCGTGTCGGCTAAAGCGGAACCTTTTTGTAAAAGATACGGTAGTGGATAGGCTCGCTGTTTTCGTACCCTATGCGCCTTCTTCGGCTTTCACGCAACAGGCCGTACCTTACCTCTGCTTCTAGGAAAGCGCCCTCTCCGGCCTTTAGGCTAAACGAATACGAAGCGGTTTCTAGGTATCGGATGCGGTTATCGTATATATCGGCTATAAACGGTCTCCAGAGAATTGTTCTTTCTATAAAACGTTTCTTTTCTTTTATTACGTTTCCTTTTTCATCCAGAAGCCTGAATAGTATTCTTAAGTGACGGTCTGGAGTTCCTGTGGGGAAGCGGTGTTCCGTGCCTGCGTTCTTTATATGGAGCGTAAAAGTTTTTTTATTTGCGGAGCTGTTTTCTGCCAGTGTTATCTCTGCCGCTTTTTTTACCATCTTCGGGTCGTGTCCGCCGCGCCAGAAGTGCCTGCCTGTTTTTCGCACAGGGCCGTCTTCCACGAGTGGCCTTTCTACCTCCGGCATATGGCATTTAACGCAGTCGGCTTTTTTGCCTCCTGCTTCTATTTCCGCAAAATTTCCACACGGCGGAAGTTTTAGAAAGTAATCCCACCTGTTTACGCTAGGTACCATATGGCACCTTTGACAGATACCTCTGCCGTCCAAAAACCGCTCGTATTTGCGGACTGGGTGGGCTGTTGTTTCTATGTCGTACGAGCCGACTATAACGCCGTCCTTTATATGGCATACGGCGCATGTCACCCCTTCGTCTCTCAGTTCTGGGTCGAAGTTAGGGTTTGGCTCAAGGATTGGGCGGAACTTCGCCTCGTCGCTAAAGCCTGTAACAAGGTTCTCTTGCTGGTTTTCAAGCGGTGTATGGCAGTTAAGGCATATCTGCGGGTAACGGTCGTATTTAAAGTCTACTTGGAAATAGGGGTCTGTCCATGCCTGCGAGTGAATTGTCGTTTTCCATTCGTTGTAAATCTCCTCGTGGCAGGTACCGCAGTCTTTCGCGCTTATGCCGGTTAGCCCTTTTGGTATCTTTACCGGCTGCGGCCTTTCAAACCTTTCCGTAACGCTAAAGAAATGTAGATCCATAGTGAAACGGTGGACGAAAAAAACAGTGAGCGACAATATTAAAGCTAGGCGTAAAGTTTTCTTCCAGTTCATGCTAGAGAGGCTCCGTCTGCTTTTCTCTTATTATAATAAAAGCTGTCACTACAGTTCCAGCCAGCCATAGGAATAACAGTATGTAGCCAAAAAAGCTTGAAACAGGTTTGTACTGGCCAGCTCTTTCAACTATCTGGGCAAGGTGGTAAAAAAACCGTTCGCCAAACCATTCTTCCTTTAAAAGCCAGACTTTAAGGTAGCCATCTTCGTCTGTCATTATTTCTAATTGCTTGCCATCGGCAGGGAATGCCGTAATTTTGATTATCTCAGGTAGCGGCTCAAAATTCGGCTTTTTCCCGTATCTCTTTTTTGTTTCGTAGGCTATTTTTCCGGTATGTGCCTCCATGCAGGTATGGATGGCAGATACCTGTTGTGCCGACAACACAAGGTTTTTGGAAGCTTCGTTGATTGTTATTCCGGCGACACGTTGTCCGCTTTCAAAAATATTTTTCCAGCAGATTAAAACCCCGTTAGCGCCCTTGCTCTTTACCGCTTTGGAGGAAAGCTGTTTTTCGGCTTTTACCACCGTAAAATGCGCAGAAAGCGCAGTGCCGTATACCTCTTTTGTTTTCGAGGTAATCATAAGAACAAACGGAATGATCAACAGCCCGATAAAAATTGTTTGATAGATTTTTTTCATTTGAATGCCAATAATGCGGTTTTGATTGTTTCAAATTCGAAATAGAAAATAATAAACAATAGCCCCGCTTTGGCAAACGGTTCTCTTCTTTCTTTTATAAAGTGGAAGCATCCTATTATAAGGGCCGGTATTGTTGCTCCTATCACGGGGAAGAAAAACCGTCCCTGTAGAAAACTGTACGGAGCTTCCGAGACTATCCATGTAAGAAGGTTTATCCATAGCCACCATGAAACTGCTATTGTGATAAGAAATAGCTCTATGCGGGTAACTTTTTGTTTTATTACGGCGAGAGTCATCCCTATCATTCCTGTCCATACGAAAACTTTTAGGACTACAAGGTTTATCTGGTCGATTACGGCGTACCCTTCGGCCCTTCCGGGTAGAGCGTAGGCCCAGTATTGAAAGAATACTTGGAACGGCTGTTCCTTATCTATGACAGAGATAAACGGTATTATGAAAATATCGGAGAATGTTCTGTAGAAGAAATATATTATTTCAGGGTCGAAAATAGATCTTCTGCCGATATCGAATATCGACTTGCCGGCACCCGTCTGCCGAAAGAAATAGTGATAGGCTAGAGCCTCTACAATGAAAAGCAGAAAGAGAGTTCCCAAAAGAATCGCCATCTTTTTTTTGTCGAATTTTCGGTGATGGCCGATAACCACAGCAAGAACCATGTACGGTATAGCAAGTACCATTTGAGGTTCGGCCATTAGTGCTATAAGCGAAAGCGCAAAGCACAAAAGAGTGTTAAAGGTTTTAAGCGAGTCCGACCTTATCAAGACCATCATCCTCCAGAGGAGAAGCGTCATTATAAGTATTCCAAGCATGTCGGAATTGACAGAAACCCCCGCGGCGGTAAAGCGCGGGTTAAACCCTATAAGCCCAAGCCCGAGCATCTGGTAGAGGCGGTTCTCTGGAAATGCTTCGCGCATTATGCCAGCCATAGCAAAGACGGTGAAAGCCCATAAAATAAGTGAGTATAACCTTAGCGTAACAAGCTCCGTGAAGATATCACTGCTGTTGCCAAGAACAAGTTTTTTGAACCATGCTCCGACAATGTAATAGGTAGGGGCTTTCTCCGTCATCTGCTCTACGGGGGAATCTAACTCTTTCCAGCCGTTAGCTACTTCTTTAGTAATATCTTCGGCAAACCCTTTGCCGCCATCTGCTGTTTTATAGTTTCCATAACCGAAGTTCATGTGGAAAATTTTTTCTCGTTTTTTTATTTTGTCGCCTACTGCCGGCGTCCCGCCATATCTATCTATATGCGAGATTAACGCGTAGTGCATCATCTCATCAGGGTAAAACGGGGTGGGGGAGAAGTACCATAAGGCGAGGCTGTTAAGGACAAAAAGCGGGAGAAGGATAGCCAGAGCAGACAGGTTTTTAGCGCTGTTGCTTAGTTTATCTATAAAGCTTGGCATCAGCCTCCGTCAGCCTCATAATTACTTTTCATGAGTAATAAGTTACGAGGTTAATAATAGCATTATCTATGTAGTATCTTTTTCTTTTCTGATAGAAGTAACCTCGGTTATTCTAACCTTTAATAGGCGGAATTTTAAGGGGGGGCTTAGCTTTTGATGGTATGCCGGAGCAATTTTTGGCAAAAACTGTTGCAGGATAACCTGTAAAAAGCTATTCTGACTATCCAATTTTAATGTTGCCCCCTCGTCTAATGGCAGGACGGCTGATTCTGGTTCAGTTAGTCGAGGTTCGAATCCTTGGGGGGCAGCCATTTTTTCAATAAGTTGAGGCTTATTTTCTGGTCTTTGAAAATCCCAAAATGACTACATAGTGACTACATTTAGGATATGTTGGTTCATTCATAAAGCTATAGAGTTCCTATGTTTAGAAACTTTTGTCATCTTTGTTCAATCTGTTTTGCCATGCCTTCTAGTTTCTCTAACTCTCTTGAGATTTAAGGCGATTGACTAGCTTTGGATGTTTTTAAAATGTTGTTATGGCACTTGGCGCATTTTTTAAAAATATCTCCCAAAAGTTCCTCTGATCTTTTGACATCTTTTTGCGTCAGCGCTTCCTTTAGCTGGGCGATGGTTTTCATTGACGTATTGATGCTTTTTAAAAAGATTTCCCTGTTGAGCGGCGTTCCGTCCTTATTTGTTTTCGGCATCAAGCCCGGTATTTCGCCGAAGAACCTGTAGGCGCGGTTGGCACTTTTTTTTGCTTTATCGAAGTCGCCGTTTTTTATGCCGGCTTGGATAGCTCTGTAATATGCGTGAATTTCAGTCATAAAAAACCGCAGGCGCGCGCTTTTTTCGCTGGCTATAGCTTGAGTAGAAGGAGACGCGATGGTAAAAGAGAGTACTGCAAAAAGAAAAACGGTCTTATTCATAAAAGCTACCGGCAGAGATACGCGAAACCTACAGAGCCTTGTTCAGCACTTCTAAAAGTCTTTGGCCGGTGAACGGTTTTGTTATATATCCGTTGGCACCCACTCTGGCGGCTTTGATTATATTTTCTTTAAGAGCTTCCGCGGTAACCATTATTACAGGCGTAGTGGAGATTTTAGAATTTTCGTGTTTCCTTACTTCACCAAGCATTTCTATTCCTGTCATTCCGGGCATAGACCAGTCAAGAAGAACTACATCGTAGCTTTTTCCCTCTTCCAGCTTTTGTAGCCCAGATTTTCCGTTACTGGCGTTGTCAATATTTTCCTCCTTTATACCGATTTCGACCAGTATTTTCAGCACCATCTTACGGATGGTTTTGGAGTCATCGACATGCAGAACGGTAAAACCCTCTTTCAAGGTGGTCACAAACTTCCCTCCACTACTAAGACACTCTGATTTTAAACAGTTTGCAGATTATGTAAAGCATTTTTTTAGTCGGCTATTTTTGCAATGATTGTATCTTCAGCAAGCCGTAGAGGGTTAGGTTTGGTTCGTATTCATCTATACTGCTGGAAAGTTCTTTTAACCATTCGCAGTCGCCTCCGGTCGCCACCACTTTGATATCTGTTTTGGTTTCCAGCTTTATCTTTTCGACTATCGAATCTATAAGCCCCGAAAAGCCGAATACCGCGCCCGACTGCATGCTTTCCACAGTATTTTTTCCGATAACATTTTTGGGCATTGTAAGCGCCACCTGAGGCAGTTGTGCCGCTTTTTTCGAGAGAAATGCCATAGATGTAGCTATACCGGGCGCTATTACTCCGCCGACATATTCCCCTTTTTCGGAAACGTAGTCGAAGGTAATCGCCGTGCCGAGGTCTACTATTATAAGCGGCCCACCGTAGATGTTATAGCCGCCTACCGTATTTGCTATTCTGTCGGCTCCAACTTCTTTAGGGTTGTCGTACAGGATAGGCGTTCCGGTTTTTACGCCCGGGCCTACGATGGTCGCTTTTAGGCCGAACGACTTTTTTGCCAGAGCTACATAATGTCCGGTGATTTGCGGAACAACCGAGCATACTATTACGTTTTCGATGTCATCTTTTTCTATCGCGTTTTCCCGTAAAAGGGCGGCAATTTTAATTGACACTTCGTCGGATGTTTCCAGAGTGTTGGTTGTAAGCCGGAATTTTTCGCTAAGGGTTTCTCCTTCAAATATCCCGATTACGGTATTTGTATTTCCTATATCAATAGCGAGCAGTTTTTTCATTTTTCCACCGTAAAATCTCCAGAGAGCGCTTTTTGCGTTCCGTTTTCGGTTTCAAGTATCAGCGCTCCCTCGTCGTCTATGTTTATCGCCTTTCCTTTTATCAAGCCCGAGGGTTGCGTGACAGTTATCTTTTTGCCTATGGTGCAGTTTACCTCCAGCCAGTATCGGCGTATATGGGCAAAACCGTTCGCCATAAAAGTGTCGAGCATCGGTTCAAGCTGGTTTAGTATCGCCGAGGCTACATCCTCAACGGCTACCTTTAGCCCTGCCTGCCTAAGGCTTACCGCTATACCTGCTATTTCGTCTGGAAAGCTCTCCTGCTCTACGTTAATCCCTATGCCCAAAAGCACGAAACGGTTTTTATCTATTTTGAGTTCGGAGAGTATGCCGCCAAGCTTTTTGCCGTTGTGCATTATATCGTTGGGATATTTCAGATCGAACTTCTTGCCGGTAAGCTCCGATATGGCAACCGCTGTCGCCGCTCCGGCCGTCAAGGTGATAGGGGCCAGATTGTCCACCTTTTCCGGTATCTCTACCACCACCGTCATCGCAAGACCGCCGTTAGAGTACCAATACCTTCCCATCCGCCCTCTGCCGGCACTCTGCGAACCAGCGATGATTACTATGCCGTGACGAAGTTCACCGTTTTTAAACATTCTGCCGGCATGGAGATTGGTGGAATCGGTTTCCTTGAGGTAAACAATACTGCGTCCTATATCTTTTGTCGTCAGCTTTTCAGCAATCAGCTCGGGGTTCATTTTATACCTTTCTCAAAATCATCTTCACGAACGCGGTAACGCCGACAAGCTCGCCGATAGCAAATGCAACCCAGCGGTAGGGCGGCGGATATCCTCCTGCTTCCAGCGTCGATGCGTCCGCCATGAAGGTATAGAGTATAATCACAGCTCCTAAAACAATCCAGAAAATGTCTGCCGCCCTCACTAGCGGCTTCCAGCCGCTTTCCATTTTGCCTATGGTTACCATCGACGCAACGCATAAGGAAAGGCCTACCGTAACAGGGGCCAGCAGTGGTCCCCACCATATTACCGGAAGCAGAAAAAGGATATCGGCGGTTAGGAACGATTCCGGCCATCCGGTGAAAAGCTTTAGCCAGATGTAATAAAAGATATCCCAAAGGCCAAAGCAGTAAACGGCATAGCAGAATTTCTGCCAGCGGTTCTTTCCGGCGATTATTCCTACCGATATAAGCATCAGAAGGGTTGCCGCTTCGCGTGTCATCTCTATATGCAGTATCTCGGTCGGTATCGGTTTTAGCGGGAGGGCAAAACCTTCAGGGTAATAAAGCTGGCGCAGGTAGACCACCACAGCCGCCTCGACAACGGCAAACGCTATGGCAAATATTGAGAGCGGTAAAAAGTTTTTCATCTCGGCCTTATTTTACCAGAGGCCGGCAGGTTGCACCGGCTGTTTAAGGGACTGTTTCCAAAAGAGTTTTTTGAGTATTTTAGGAGAAAGTTTATTTTCTAACTTCTTTAAAAGAGAGGTTTTAGAGATTGTCGATTTGTAGCAAAATCAAGATTGTCTTATTCGGCAATAGCCCCATTTCCGGTATCACGGTATACGTCGATATTTTAGGACGCTTCGGCTACTGCCGGGAATATCGGCCGGTTCGAGAAAAGTTACTTTTTCTTTCCCAGCTTTGCCAGCTCTTCCCTTGCTTCTTCCATCTTTGGGTTTAGTTTTAGCGCCCTGTGGAACGATTCTTTCGCTTCGTAAGTTCTGCCGCCCTCTATAAACGAGCGGCCCATGTTGAAATAGAGTCCTTCATCCCTATGGCTTATCAGCAGAGCTTTTTTGTATATATCTACCGCTTCTTGCCATTTGCCCTGCCTTCTTAGAGCTATCCCAAGACGGTTATAGGTATGTATAGATCTTCTTTCAAAGGCTATAGATTTTTTGAAAAAGTTTTCCGCAGTTCTCGAATGCCCAGCTTCCAGAAACTTTTCGCCTATCTCCTTTCCTTTTTCCGGCTGTATTTTAACGACGAAGGAAAAAGCCTCCTCGGCTTTTACTATATCTCCCTTTGCCATATACAGCTTGCCAAGCAGAGCCTGTCTTTCGTGGTTATTTGGGCTTATTTGGGCCGCTTTGCCCAGATAAATTAACCCATTCTCCTCGTCGTTCAGCTTTAGATAAAGGCTAGCCGCGTATTGATACGCCTTGATGTACATCGGGTTGATTTTGGTTGCCATTTGGTAGTGTTTAAGAGCTTCTTTATGCTCTTCCATCTTCTCGTAGCTTTCTCCTATAAGCACGTTGACACGCGCCGAGTTTTTTATATCCTGCGATTGGGTAAACAGCTTAAGTGCTTGCTTGTAATTTTTCTTTTCCTGAAGGTCCTCACCCTCTTTTATAATCCGCACATGCTCCGGCGGGTTGGCTCTTGTGTAGATAATCTCCTCGAACTTTTTTTGCATAAGGCTAAAGATTAATGGCTTTACGACGCATCCGTTCACGCCTATCTCTCCAAGCAGAGCGACATCCCCTGCCACCGCGTCTTCCGCCATCAGCAGGAGAGGGGTGTTTTCGAGCCGTTTGTTGCCCCTTATTTCTCTTGCCACATCTACCCCCGGCATTCCGGGTATATCCCAGTCGAGGATTACGAAATAACTTTTTTCCTTGTAGAATTTGTTTAGGAGTGTCAGTACGCTCTCGCCGGTTTCGGCTTCCACTATTTCGGAAGAGCCTATCTGCCGGAACATCCCCCTTACTGTAGCGCGCATGCTTTTAAGCCCGATGCCAAGAAGTATAGGGCTGTTTTTATATATAGCCTTGAACCGTTCACGCCTCATACGTTGTATCGTTTTCCTGTTATTCTTCTAGGCAGGGCTGTTTTTGGGCAACGTTTCATGTCAGAGATTATAGCTTGATAAAAACGCAAATACCCGAAAAACCGGATTTTGGGCTCTTATACAGCTACAAAGGCATGGTATAAAAAGTGGACGGTGGGAGTTTTCTTTCTTTTCCGGCGGGGTGTTAGTTTGGCGGTTGAGTATAACAGGTCGGTCTTTTATAAATGTTTTGGGTGCGGCGAAGAAGGGGCGTTGGCATGCCCCAACTGCGGGGAAAATGACACATTTTCGTTAGAGGCCGAGTTTGCCGGATGCGATTGCGGACAGGATATCGACGAACTAAAGTGCGACTGCGGCCAGCTTATCTACGGCGATAGTTTTTATCTGGACGGCAATGCCAAGCCAGAGCCTAAAGAAACATCGGATAATAAAAAACCAGAAAAAAAACAGCAGGAGACCGACAGCAAAAGGAACTGGGATAAGCTTCTTTTCTCGGTTCTCTATCTCTTGAACTGGAAAAGGATTCTACTTTATTCTCTTCTCGTATTTACCGTTCTAAAGGTGATAGATTACGCGACTCTTCATCCTGACCAAAAGTTCCGCGATGCCTCTAAGGGGATAGTCAAAACAGGTATAGGCGACCCGAAATCGTTTAAGCATATTAGCACCGATATTGTCTGGCGCGACTCGCAAAACGGGCATTATATAGCGAGAACGGTTTATGAATATAAGTCTGCCGGCCAAAAGAAGGTTAGAGAGTGTCGTATGACCGCTTTTAGCTACGAGGGGATAGAGTATAAGTGGAACCAGCTTGTTGGTATAAAAAAATGCGACTATAGCCGGAGAATCACCGAAGCGGAGATTATGCAGATGATAGAGCTTAACAGCTTTGGAAAGTTTTACGCAAAATGAGAAGGGAGATTCCAAAGTATCTTATGCCGGTTCTCGCAGACGGCAGACGCAGAGCGCAGACAACTTGCTCCCTGCCTTTTTTGGAATTTCAATCAATAGCGGGGGTTCTTGTCTGCGGATTCAGGCAGTATTGATGGAATTAGATAATACAGGGGTAGGCGCTTTAGCTACCGTAGGCGGTAAATGAGGGGATTTGGTTTGCGCTTTAACTTCGGCTCGTAGAAATTCGCGGTTATTGAAAAAGTTAGGAAGCTCGTTTTGCGGTGGAACGGGCATTTTTACATGTTGTTCATCCGATTTTAGTGCGACACCGCCAAGTCTGTTGCCCCTGCGGGACAATCGCAGACAGGAATGTCTACGCTACTTATGTCGTTCCTACAAAAAGCCGTTTATTGTTTAAACGATTATGGGACTGTTTCCAAAAGAGTTTTTTGAGCATTTTAAAGAAAAGCTCATTTTCTAACTTCTTAAAAACAGAGGTTTTAGCGATTGGCGATTTGTGGGAAAATCGAATTTATGCCATTCGGCAACAGCCCCAAAGAGGGCGACAAGATGAACGCCGTTCTCTGCGGTGCGGGGCATAATATGAGAAAGCTACTGAAGGGCTTTCTTGTTTTTTCTTTTTGGCTGGCGGTTTTACGAAGATTTATCGGCAGAAAACTGAACAGGAAGGTCAGTTACAAAACCTTGCCACGCTAAAAACATGCTTTATCAGGAGCGGCTACTTACGGGAATTGCCGTAGAAACCTTTCCCTTTATAAGAAGGGAGGGCGGCGTGAGCCTGTCGAACTTCGGAATGGTTACCAAGCAAGAACCACTCTCCTCCCGCTTTGCAAAAAGAGGGGAATCTGCCACAAATAATCGGGCGATAAGTTATGCTGGCAAAGTTTTTGACTTCTGTTACAATAGTGGCGCAGAGGCGGCGGTGCCGGACAAGCTTGAGATGTTCCGCTTGGTTACGGTTTTGTTGCGGCCTTACTTTTTCGGCATAGCAGTCGGTCTGTTTTTTGTTGGAGTTTACACGAAGGAAAAGAGATAGCGTAGATTTCCTGTATTATTAATTTTGTTTAAACAGTTTAATTTTTTTTGGGGGTTAAATAGATATGTTCAAGAGTCTTAAAAGTAAAGCTGGTTTTACTATGATAGAAATTATCGGCGTTCTTGCCGTTATAAGCGTGCTTGCGGCACTGGTAGCGCCTAAAGTGTTCGATACTATTGCAGATTCCAAAGCATCGGCACTCGCTTCCGATATCCGCACCTACACCGCCGCTGTTAACGACTGGTATGCCGATATAGGCACATTGAACGTACTTGGCGCAAGCGGCGTCCCTGTGGCGGCTCTGGCGGTAACCACCACAGCTACATCCACATCTACTAACGATTTAGGTTTTCAGCTGATGAATATAGGGATAAAAGGTACAGCTTCTAATGTTACTACCGGGTTGTGGGCAAGATGGGAGGGCCCTTACCTCGATGCTATCAAACACACCTCTATAGGCTCTGTCGGGCAGATAATATCTGCGCTTGGTACTACCACCGCGGTTACAGCTACAACTAACGATTTCGCGTTTGCTAGTACTGGCACGATAAGCTCGACAAATAACAAGATTGTTGTTTTTATCACTTACGCCGCCGTAGCAGAGACCGATTGGGAGAGGATCGAAGATATCATTGACGGAGGTAAAACAGGTAGCGGAGCTGGTGCCGTTAATGCCAGAAGTGGTATTAGAGGCAAAGTGAAATGGGACGGCACAGAAGGCGGAGTGAGTGATCAGGGGACTATGACCATTTACCTCGCTTCCGCTCTTATAAACTAGCTGTTTGGTTTAGGAAGCTTTTATTCTTATCGGCTGGTGGCCCGTTTTAACAGGCCGCCAGCCGGAGATTTTCTTTTAAAGGCTGGGGCGGCGTTGACGCTCCTCGCATCTTTGGTTTCTTTGGGGGCAGTATATATTGGCGGAAAAAACAGCGGTAAAACCGCTTGGGCAAAGGCTTCTTGATGCCGGGCTTATAAACGATGCCCAGCTAAAGCTTGCTCTTAACGAGCATAAGCGAAAAGGGATATACTTAGGCGATGCTCTGGAGGAGCTTAAGATCCTCTCGCAGGATATTATCGCCAAGTTTCTTGCTCAGGAAACGCTCTCCGAACTTGTAGACCTAAGCACATACCCTATAGAGATAGATGCGGTAAAGCTTATCGTGTACGACACCGCCAAACAGCATCAGGTGCTTCCGCTTAAAAAAGATGGGCATACTCTTACCGTCGCTATGGCGGATGCCCTCGATGTAAACGCGATCGACGCGGTAGGGCAGGAAACAGGGCTTACTATCGAGGTGGTCGCCGCGCCCAAAACCGACATAATGGAGGCTATAGAAAGGCATTTCGCCCACAAAAGCACGATAGAAAAGACTATCGAGCATATAATAGAAAAAGGGCTGGCAGACAACCTAGATGCCGCTACCGGCGACATAATGCCGATGATAACCCTTGTCGACCAGATAATATCTGCCTCTATAAAAAAGCGGGCAACAGATATACATATAGAACCCGAAGAACGAATACTTAGAGTCCGTACAAGGGTGGACGGCGTTTTAAGCCAAGACCTGCTTATCCCAAAGTCGCTTTCTGCCGCGCTTACCGCAAGAATAAAAATAATAAGCGACCTCGATATTACGGAAAAGCGTCTGTCGCAGGACGGCAGGGCGTCGTTCAAGATAGGTTCGAGGGTTATCGACCTGAGAATATCGACGATGCCGACATCTAACGGCGAGGCTATCGTAATAAGAATTTTAGACAAGCTGAATGTCGATCTTAAGTTTGACGCGCTCGGCTTTATGAAAGACGACGAAGACCGCATGAACGAGCTTTTGAAAAACCCTAACGGACTGCTTCTTGTTACCGGCCCTACAGGTTCCGGCAAAACAAGCACGCTCTACTCGGCGCTTAGCATCCTCAACACGATGGATAGGTCTATCCTCACCCTTGAAGACCCTATAGAATTTAACCTTCAGGTTATCAGGCAGACGCAGGTTCACCCAGATGTAGGGATGGATTTCCCCACAGGGCTTCGCTCGATACTAAGGCAAGACCCGGATATAGTAATGGTAGGAGAGATTCGCGACTCCGAAACGGCCGAGCTTGCGATAAGGTCTGCCCTTACGGGCCATCTGGTTCTCTCTACCCTGCATACCAACAACGCGGCAGGCGCTATCCCGAGGCTTGTCGATATGGGCATAAAGCCTTACCTCCTTTCGGCATCGCTAAGGGCGGTCGTCGGCCAAAGGCTTGTTAGGAGAATATGCGAAAATTGCAAGCAAGAGGTTAAAAACCCGGATATCGGCCAGCTTAAAGTTTTGGGCAAAATTCCAGAAGGCACCGCTTTTAAGGTTTACGAAGGAGCCGGCTGTACCAGCTGTAGCAACATAGGGCTTACAGGCAGGCTTGGGCTGTACGAGATAATGCATATAGACGACAGCTTT
The DNA here is from genome assembly GCA_024275955.1 of Nitrospirota bacterium. GTDB lineage: Bacteria > Nitrospinota_A > UBA7883 > JACRGQ01 > JACRGQ01 > JAJRYD01. The sequence goes on along the minus strand of JAJRYD010000005.1, from coordinate 47,368 downwards.
CATAAAGCTATCGTAGATAGTTACGGAATAAAAGAACTAGAGAATGTAGGCAGGGCCAACGGCATGCTCACTATGGCGGAAGACGGACTTAGGAAAATATTGGAAGGCCGTACCATCGTCGATGAAGTGCTTAAAGTGGTGATGTAGGCTTTTAAGATGGTTCTATTTATTTATGCCTGAATATAATTACAGAGCTTTAGACAATACCGGCAGGTCTATAACCGGCAGTATGGTAGCTGTTGACGAATCTTTGCTGGAAGAACAGCTTGCCGATATGGGGCAGGTTCTTATAGAAAGCTCTTCACTCGAAGATGTTGTTTCGGTCGGCGGCAAAGAATTTAAGCTCACGTTTCTGGAATCGGTAAAGCCAAGAGAGGTTATCGACTTTTTTATTCAGTTTAGAGGGCTCTTGAATGCCGGTGTTCCTATGCTTGAGGGCTTGCGCGGTATGCAGAAAGGCTCTGACAACCCTTACTTTAGAAAAGTTCTAGACGCAGTCTGTAATGGTGTCGAATCCGGCGAAACCCTTGCAGATTCTTTTAGCGCTCACCCAAAAGCTTTCGACTCTAACACAGCCAACATGATAAGGGCCGGCGAAGAGAGCGGCCGTCTGCCTGAAACATTTGCCGATATTATCGCCTATATGGAATGGGTATTGCGCATGAAATCCGACGTAAAACAGGCGACGATATATCCGGTAACAGTGTTGATCGTTATCGTGATGTTTATAGGCCTGCTTTTTACCTTTGTGGTTCCCAAATTCGTTACTCTGCTTGTAAGCCTAGATGTGGAGCTTCCGATGCCTACTATCATAGTTATGGCAGTGAGCGATTTTGCCAAAAGCTACGGCGTGGTTTCGCTTATGTTTGTCGCTGTCATACCTTTTATTATCGGCGCGGCGAAAAAGAAATCACAAGGCTTTTCGTTTTGGTGGGACAGCATGAAGCTCAAACTGCCGGTTTTCGGAAAGCTTAATAAAATGTTCGTTGTATCGAAATTCGCCACCAACTTTGCGGCGCTGTTCAAAGCCGGCATTCCGGTATTGCAGAATTTGGAGCTGTGTCAGGAGCTTGTCGGTAACCTTGTAATGGAAAAAGCTCTCAGAGAGGCAAAAGCCGACATAGAAGGCGGCATGACGCTTTATGAAAGCATGGGAAAACACGATATCTTTAACTCTATGGAGCTTATGATGCTTTCTGTCGGCGAGCAGTCGGGCGACCTCGGCGCGCCGCTTGAGAGCATTTCGTCCTATTACGACGAAGTTATTCCAAGAACTATTAAGACGGTATTCGGCATAGTGGAGCCGGCAATAATGATTACCATGATCGGTATAGTAGGCTTTACCGCGTTGGCGATATTTATGCCTATCATGACGCTAATGAGCAGTGTAGGGTAGAAAATATGGCCCAATAGTGTATAATTTACTTGCTGTAGTATGGAGAGTGTTTTTTACGTTGACTATGTTTTCGGGTGGGTTACGGGAGCAAAATTGAAAAGGAGAAAGATATGAGAAAGTTGTTTGGTCCTTTGGCAATTTTGGTTCTGCCTGTCCTTTTTTTGGCATTGGGCATGTTTGCTTCGACAGCTGTTGCTGGTGATGATGATGACAAAGATAAGGATAAAGATAGCGACACTAAAATCACTATCTGCCACAAGCCAGATTCTGAGAATGAGACAAAGCAGATTGACGAGGATGATTGGCCTGGCGATCATAGAAGCCACGATTCGGAAGATGGAGTTGACTACTTGGGTTCCTGTACCGTCGTTACATACACAATTTGCCACAGGACGGTAAGCGGCTATACAAAAATGAAAGACCTGACTCAGGCCGAGTACGACGCTCATGTAGCGCAAGATGTAACTGACGGCAACACCCTTGATATAATATCGGATGAATGTCCGTCGACCTCAATAGTACCGTCCGGTGCAAGCCCTGCTTCGGGCGCTACTTCGATAACTGGTGCAAGCGGCGGTCAGGGGAAGACTATCGGTTCTTCGCACAGTGTTAAGCCGCGTGCCAAAAAGAGATAATCGGGCTGGAATTAGGTTTTTATAAAATTTGTTTGCTTTGAAACAGGCGGGTCTCCGTGCGATAAGTCGGTGGCCTGCTTTTTTACTATGTGGGGGGCGTATGCTTAAAAATTCCAAAGGGTTTACCCTTATCGAAATTATCGGCGTAGTCGCGGTTATTGCTATTCTTTCGTCGATGATTCTCCCCAATATCATTACCAGAATGAACAGAGCGTTAATTACATCGGAAGAAGGCAACCTCGATACTATAGCCGATGGGCTTATAGACTACCTTCTGGAAAACAGGGCTATCCCGGCATCTGCCATCGGAGTTGCCGGAACCCCGCCAGCATGGGCCGACAATATTTCGCTGATGACAGGCGCCTCTTCGGCATCACTAGCCGAAACCGAGTATGGGTGCCAACGCCGTTTCGTGGTAGACCCTTCCGGCGAAGCTTGGCTTGGGTTTGGAACTGTTGGCAGTTTACCGTACGATCAGGACACCGCTTTATCGCCGGTTAACGGTGTCGCCGCGTCAGCTACAATTCCATCAGCGGTGCCGACAGGCGTTACCTTAAGGGCGATGATTATCTCCGACATCTCGCCGGGCTGTACTAACGTTATTAACGGCGCGTTAGCTACCGCGGCCGCTTTTGCCGCAGAGTGGGATCAAACGGTGGCGGCTACAATGGTAGAGAGCAACACGCTTAAGATAAAAAGGATAAACTATTTACCGTATTTCCACCCTGTTACCATTATTGTTCACCCCGGCGCCGCTTTTGCCAGAAAAGCGTTTGGCTATGACACAGTAGACGGCCTTCTCAACACTATTATGCTTTATACCGCTATTAATTCGACAATCTTCCAGTATACATACACTTCCGGCGGGTTTATGCCTGTAGCTCCGGCAACTGCCGTTACGGCGACAATGAGTATTGGAACTACAGCTGGAGGCGTTGACGTTTTGGCCACCGGCACAGTTATCACGGGCGGCGGTAGCGCCACTGGAACAGGCTTGACTGTGGCGAGCGCCGCTACCGGCAGTATCTACTTTCCTGTTGCGCTAGTGATAACAGGCGCTGGCACGATTGCCCCTACCTTTGTCGATGTAACTATTCACTACGCCGGCTTGCCTACATATACGATCGTAAACAGGACAACCGCTTCCGACGCGCTTACCTTGCCTACCACAACCACCCCTACCAGCTACCCGGCGTCTGGCCAGATATATCTGATAGAGGATACCCAGCTTCAGTTAAGGGACCACCTAGTCGGCAATAATCTGATTTTTTCGACCACTATTCGCGGTTCTGAAACATTTTTTTATACGCCAGGCCCTCCAGCGGTGTGGGGCAGATAGAAAGTAATGGCGAAAACTCTCGGCATTAATATCATAAACAACTGGCTTAGGGCTGTTGTTATAGACGGCAGTAGCGAGCGTAGCTGGTCATCTCCCAAGCAGGTGTTTGAGGTTAAAGATATTGTCGAAAGCATTAGGCAGGGGGTTAAAGAGACGAAATCGAAAGGCTACTACCTGAGCGTGGTAATGGAACATGAGCTGTTGGTGCAGAAAACCTTTGAAGTGCCGCCGATGGAAAAGAAAGATCTTATTGTTCTCCTTAAGAGAAAAGTAGCTAAGGAAAAAGGGTTCGATGGTGAGGCGGTATTCAGCTATACAAAAACAGCGTCTGCAAAGGGGCATGATTCGGTATCGGTAAATATGCTTCCCAAAGCTTTCATCGAAGAGCTGATGCAGGGAGCTTTGGATTCTGGCGTTTTCCTTATTCAGCTTACTCCGCTGTCTTCCGTTATGGCTCAGCAGTTCCTTCGCTACGACATACAAAAAGACGAGATGGGTGCTCTGCTATCCAAAATGGGCGAGAAAATAATGCTTGTCATCGGCAAGTCGGATGGCTCTATCTTTTCGGAGCGTACCCTTAAAGGCGATATGTATATAAAAGAGGATGTGGAGAAGCTGAGTACCGAGGTGAACCGCTCTATTCTTTTCAGCAAACAGCAGTTTGGCGAAAATGTCTCCCTGCTTAACATTACCGAAACATTTTCCGAAGAGTTTCTCGCGATGCTCAAGAAGAGTCTTAGCGTCCCTGTTGAGTATATCGCCAAGTCCGGCCGTTTTTTCTGGGTACGGGAGGCATTAAAGCTTCCATTTGGCCACGACAGCAACCTTGTTATTCCGCAGGTAAGAAAGGGAATGTATGTAAGAAAGTTTACGAAGATAGTTGCCGCTTCTATAGCGACATTGTGGATAGGCGCATTGGCCGCCTCTGGGTTTGTCGAATATATGATTTACAACGAGAGCGCTAAGCTTAAGCTTGTAGCGCCGCAGATAGAAAAACTAAAGAAAGAAGAGCTGGTGCTGGAAGAAAAGGCAAAGGAACTTGCCAGAATCGAATCGATGATAAAATTGCTGAAATTGAGCGGTACTAAGCAGGTGCCGGGGTGGTTTACCGGATATTTAACCAATGTCATACCTGATGGCATTATCCTTACCAAGGCGGATATAGTGAGAAAGGATGACGCATGGGAGATGCTCCTCGTTGGAAAGTTGAGAGTAATCGAGATTCCGATTGCCGAAGAGCCTGAAAGTAAAGGTAAAACCGCTGGTGAGAAAGAAAAAAAGAAAACGAGAAAAGCCGACCCTGGTATTGGGGGTAGCCCCGGTATCGGGTCCGAAGATGTCGTAAAAAGGCTCACCTCTAAAGGAGGCTTGAAAAAGGCGTTGCTGGAAGCAAAGTCGGCCAAGCAGGCTGATGAGAAGGATGGCGATGCATCCGAAGAGGAAGCGGTCAATGTTGAGTATGTAGTCGCTTTGGACGCGCTCAAAGAGCTTGTAGATTCTCTGCGTAATGGGCCATATCAGGTAGGTATAAGCGAAGGGTGGTACGAGGCTTGGCTTAACGACTATTACAAGGGAAAGCTTAAATTAGGCAATATCGTTACCGCGAAGATGACATCTTTCTCCCTCAAAGGGGCTATACAGTGAAGATAAAAATTGATCGCGAGTATTTCAGGTCGCTATGGCTTCATAACCCTGTTGTTCGTGTATTAACGGTAGCTTTTGGAATAATTCCGGTTTTTCTTATATACAACGCTCTTGTAAACAGGCTTCCCATAGTAGTGGAAATAACCAAAGAGATTAACAGCATCCAGCCTCTTTTTGCCAAGGTAGAGAAACGGAGGCTTCAATGGCCGGCCGGCAGGGAAAAAGGTTTGAGAGATGAACTTACGGAAGCCAAAAGCTATATTCCAGAAAGCTATAAATCATTGCTCGAGTTTGTTAAGGAGGTTGACGATGCCGCCAACCTAAGAGGCTTTAAACTTAGTTTTAAACTTGGTGAGGCGAAGGTAATATCTGAGTTTGTTTCCGGTATTTCAGATATTCCATTAAATATCATACTGACTCCCGATGCAGGGAATGCCGGCACTGTCGATTTTTTGAAGCTGTTGAAGAAGATTGTTGATAACCACCAAGGGATAAGGGTTGTTGACATTAAGGTTGCAGGTTCCGGCGAAGCGGCGAGCAGATTAGAAGCTAGATTTATTGTTATGGTCGGTTTTTCGAGTTGAGCGCGTATGAAAATTTTTAAAAACCCTGTTTTTGTCGGCATCTTGGCAGTTATCGCTTTAGCGGTGGTTTTTAATAATATTATCAAGCCTATCTTTTTTAAAGGAGGCGGGAAACAGGCAGTAAAAAACGTAAGAAACAGTAAACCTGCCGTTGCTAAGGAGAAAGCTGTTAAACCCGAAGCTGTGCAAGGAAAAATAGATTACGATAATGTCGGTTGGGCGGAATCGTTCGTGAGGGATCCTTTTAAACTTGAAGCTCTCGCGGAGGAGCTGGCGAGGGTTGAAGAGGCAGAGAAAAAAAGAACCAGAAGGATCGACACCCTTACAGCTGTAATTGTTGAACCGGGGGTTCGGCTTGCGGTTATAAACAATAAAATAGTCGGATTGGGTGAGAGTTATTTTGAGTTTAAGGTGCTTCGGATAAGTTCCGGTATGGTGCTTCTTGAAGGGCCGGAAGGAAATAAAAAGTTAACATTTAACTAGCTGGGTTTGTAGAGTGGGGTTTGCATTGTATAGTAGGCGTGGTGGTACCGGTATTGAGTATCTTCGCCAGTTGGGGGGCATCTGATAGTGAACAGAGAAAAACTGATTGATGGCAGATTAATAGGGACGCTTCTTATAGCTCTGTTTGTCGTGGGGTTTGCCGCGGGGTGTGCTTCCAAATCGAAACAGGCCGGCATAGGCTCTGACCCGTCAATATCTTCTGCTGGTGTAGCAGGTGGCGAGCTGGCCGAAGGCGAAGCGTTAAACCTCGATTTAAGCAAGAGGATGGCGGTTGTTCAGTCCGAAACCGTAGGCGTTCCCGATGAAAATGATGAAAATGTTGTTCCTGCTGGAGAAGACTTGGTAGAAACAGCTACAGAGGAAGAATTTATCTCCGAAGATGCTGGCGATGCAGGCATGTCGAGGAGCGAAATCCTTGAACAGCTACAGGAAGATGAGGTAGCCGACAGATCCGAATTTCTTGAGCTAAGGAGAAGGATGGCTGTTGGCGATAGTGATTCGCCAAGTTTAATGGCTGGCAGAGCATATAGCTTTCAGGCGGATGGTATGGACATACGGAAAGCTCTGGAGCTTTTCGCGCGCGCTAACGATCTTAATATGATAATCCACTCCGATGTAAGCGGTTCCGTCACGGTCAAGTTTAAAAAACTTCCATTCAGGGAGGCGATGATAGCTATTCTCGATAGTCTTGGCTACTGGTGGGAAGAAAACAACGGGATGATAAAAATTTACGCGATAGAAAGCAAGACTTTCCATATTGACTACATAAAGCTTGTTCGTGGCGGTAAAGGTTCAAGTCAGGCGACCCTGCAGTCAAGTGGAGAATCGTCGGGTGGCTCTTCTTCCGGAGATGTGACGATATCGCAGGAAGCCGAAATGGACTTTTGGTTAGACCTTGCGGAAGAGCTTGGTAATGTAATATCTACAAAGGGTAAATTAGTTATCAATGAGGCATCCGGCACGGTAATGGTAACCGATGCCCACAAAAATATCGTCGCCGTTGAACAATATATTAAATATGTTACTGAGAGCATCCAAAGGCAGGTGTTGATTGAAGTAAGGATAATGGAAGTTACCCTTAACGACGAGTACAGCCTCGGGGTCGATTGGACTCAGGTTATGCAGGCGACCGATACCACTTCAATCCAATCTACCAACACTATCGCGTCACCGTTCGGTCTTGCCGGTTTTAAAGATCCTACCGTGACGATGGCCTTTGGCGTTTTGGATGGAAACAATTTTAACGCGGTAGTAACCGCCCTGCAGGAACAAGGAGAGATAAAGGTTATTTCCAAGCCGAAGCTGATGGTAATGAACAACCAGCCTGCCCTCATAAAGGTCGGCACCGATACGCCTTTCTTTGAAGCGACCACTACCCCGGGGGTCGGCGGTTCCGCCGCTACGGTAACGGAGTCTGTGCAGTATGTTACTGTCGGAGTGGTTCTTTCCATCACGCCCCAGATATCCGCCGACGGCATGATAATTATGGATGTTACGCCGATAATATCGAGACTTGCCGGTACTGTCATTTCTTCGTTCGGGTCGACCGCTCCGATACTCGATATTAAACAGTCTTCCACTGTAGTTCGGCTGAGGGACGGAGAGATGGCTACGATAGGCGGGATGATACAGCACGAAAAAACGGAAACGGTGCGTCAGGTTCCGCTTTTGGGCAGTATTCCACTTTTCGGGAAGCTGTTTAGCGGGTCATACGAATCCGACACCACTAGGGAGCTGGTGGTATTCCTGACACCGAGGATTATTTCCAGAGATGCCGACGAAGAAGAGGAAGAATAGAAAGATTCTCTGGAGTGCTTACTCCGGTTGAGGACTGCTTTTATGGCAAATGTGAATAGCTGTTACCATGAGCTTGGGTTCGCGGAATCGCCGTTCAATCTTACCCCAGATACCGCCTTTTTCTTTCAGGGCAGACAGCATGTCGCCGCTCTCAACCATCTTCAGTACGGTTTGCAGACCGACGGTTTTACAATGCTTACAGGCGAAATAGGCTTGGGCAAGACTCTTCTTTGCAGACAGCTCTTAAGCTCGGTGCCTAAAGGGATAAAAACCGTTTACATCTACAACACATATATAGATTTTATGGACCTCTTAAAAGCGATTTACCAAGATATAACAGGCATACACCTAGAGGATGCTTCGTACAGTAAGCTCTTTAACGAAATAAACCAGATACTGATACGGATCGCCAAAAACGGCGAAAAAGTTGTAGTTATACTGGACGAGGCTCAAAGGCTCAAACCAAGAGTGCTGGAGGGCTTAAGGCTTCTTTCAAACCTTGAGACGCAAAAGCATAAACTCCTTTCGTTTATCATGGTTGGCCAGCCGGAGCTTGAAACCCGCCTTGTCGCCAAGAACCTCCGGCCATTGGCACAAAGAATAAGCGTTAAATTTCGACTAAAACCGCTTGGTTACAGAGATACAAGAGATTATATAAACCATAGGCTAAGGGCGGCTACTACCAGTGGCGGTTCTCCCAGTTTTAGCGAGCCGGCCCTTTTTCTCGCGCATAGGTTTAGCGGCGGAACGCCGAGAAGAATAAACCAGATTTGCGATAGGGCGCTTCTATCCGCGTATGCCGGTGGGAAAATGCAGATAGGGTACCGGATGTTGCTTAACGCGGCGCGGGAGATAGTAGAATAGTGCGGGTGAGATTATGAGTATTATCGAGCAGACGCTCAAGCGCCTTGAAGAAGATCAAAAAAGAGATACAGATAAAGCAGACGGAGCCAAAGCCGATATCAACTCGCCTTGGAAAAATAATCACTACATAGCCCAACAGGCTGATGACTCGCCCGGCTTGGCTAAATATGTAATAGCTTTTATTTCTCTTATTATCGTAGCGGTCGGTGCTGTATCGGGGCTTTATTACGGCTATACCAAGTTTATAACCGGCAAGGGCGGCGCTTCCTCTGCCAAAAGTGTTCCGATGGTTGACGGTTTGGAGCCTGCCTCAAAAGCGGTCAAAGCGCCTGCCGCCATAGCTCCGGTTAAGTCTCTCTCCGATACGGCAGGCTCTACCGCAGGTGAAGAGATGGCGAATAGCAGACGGCTTGCCGAGGAAAATCAAAAGGCGAAAGAAGCTGGGCTGGCCGAAGCGCAACGGATAATGGACGAAGCTAGAAGCGCGAAAGAAGCGGCACTTGCGGAGGTTAGGCTGATAGAGGAGAAGACTAGAAAGGCGAGAGAAGCTGGGCTGGCCGAAGCAAAGCAGATTGCCGAGTCTAACAGGATTGCGGCTCAAAACCTTAAAGCAAGAGAAACAGCAGTTGCCCAAGCGAAAGAGATAGCCAAAGAGGCTACGCTTGCCAGAGAAATAGCGGTTGCCGAAGCTAACAGAGTGGCAAAAGAAAACCGTATAGCAAGAGAAACAGCAGTTGCCCAAGCGAAAGTTATAGAAGAGCAAAAGGCGGTAAAGGCAAAAGAGCTTACGGCAAACATCGCTCCTTTGAAAAATAAAACGTGGGCAGAGGAAAGCTGGATGACAAACGGCTGGAGCGAACTGAACGATAATGGAATAAAATCTGCCCTCGCTGTATGGGAAACCGGCTTTAAGACACTTCCCGATAACAGGGTGGCGCTTGTAATAGCGATAAGCGACAGCCTATCAAAAGTTACCAAAACGATTTTCAATATTGGAGGCGGTCACGCGGCATTTATAGTCGAAGGGAAGCACAATGGCGAAGACTCCTATTACCTTCTTTCCGCGCCGCCGCCTGATCTGCTAAGAGATGAGAAAAATGTTATAGGTAACATACTTGGGCGCAACTCCATTTTAGGCAACAGCAAAAGAAAACTTCTGGCACGGATGAACCCAGTTGCTAAAACTATGGCTACGGCTAAAGGCGAAGTTAGGGCAAAAGGGGTAACCTTAGCAGAGCAAAGCGGAGGGATGCCGGAAGACCCTGCCGTGCTTATTAACCGCGGAAGACATCAGGTGCGTGTAGGCTCCTACAAAGAAGCTGTGAACACGCTTATGCCTGTTTTCGATTCTGACAATGTGGGATGGGAAGCATACTTCCTTATAGGAACGGCGTATCTTGGCTCGGGTAATCTCGAACTATCCGAAAAATATCTTGAGCTCGGGTTGGCGATAGACGGTAGGCGGTCCGGCTTATGGCTCCAGCGGGCTATAGTGGCCCAGCAGAAAAACGATCACGATAAAGCTCTTGAAACTCTTTATTACCTCAAAACAATTTCACCCAAAATGCCGGAGGTCTACCTCAATATCGGCTACTCGTCCGACGTTCTTGGAAAAAGAAAGAAAGCAAAAGAAGCGTACCAGTCCTTTTTGGACCTTACGGAGAACAACCATGCCTACCTCGATATCAGAAAACAGGTACTAAAAAGGATATTGAACTAAACGGAACCGGCAGTTGTTGACAGATAAGCAAGGCTGTGCGACAGCTATGGCAACCTCTTAAACTCTAATGAAAGAATAGTTGCCCAGAATTTTGCTTAAAGTTTATTCAGGTTAATCTGTCTCTTTTAGCGGCGCGAGAAAGCTTGGCAGGCTGTCTTTCCATATAGCGTAGCAAAATACCGTAGCAAAAACCGCGAGGAAAGATACAAGATAAAGCCCCGCGCCGGCCTGTGCTACCAGTGCCAGAGATTCCTTGGCGGCATGTTTTTCCATGCCGGCCACTTTGTATGCCACAAGATACCAAAAAAGCGGATAGATAAAAGAGCCAAGCCCTACGCCGATAGATACCAGAGACTTGAGCTTAGGTTTAAGCCAGCTTGCCGAGAGTATAAGTATAAGCCCAAGAGAGATAGCCCCAAGGCCTTGAAAATGTTCGTGCGAGCGTTTTAAATATTTCCAGCCATTTTTGACAGCTTTTTTAATAAGCTTCTCGTCGCCTTTGAAGGCTGCCGAAGCGGTAGCCTTTTCCTTTAGGTATCCTTTTATGTCGTCTTCGTTTTTTCCAAAGTGTACCCCGAGGTAAACACCCATAAGGAGAGTAGTCATCGTAATAAGAAGGCCGAACCTCACTGCCGCGAAATCGAATTTATCCATCTGCTGTCTCTCCTAATTCAGGCTGTTTTTTATTACAGCATTATAGGCGTAAATAGTTTTAGAAAGGAATGTTTTTTCAAAGGCTTTGTTTTGAAGCGTGGTAGATGGCAGGCTTTAGAAGGGTCTGTTGGTAAAAGAGTTTTTTTAAAGCATTTTAAAGAAAAGCTAACTTCCTAACTTATTTAAGAGAGAGGTTTTAGAGACTGGGAATTTGTAGCAAAATCGAATTTATGCCATTCGGCAACAGCCTCTAGAAGGTAGCAAGCTTTCAGAAAGTGCCTCCATCAGTTTCTATTTTTATCACATGGCCGCAATGCTTGCAGTGCGACGCGTCTGAATCGTGATGGGTTAGGCCGCAGTCGGGACATTTAAAAAACGCTCTTGGGGGCCTAATAAGATCCCGCGCGAGTTTTACGAAAAGGGTTATACCAAAAACCATTATGAAAATGGAAAGCATCCTTCCTGTCGTCCCGCTTAAAGTTATATCGCCGAACCCTGTCGTGGTAAGGGTAGCTAGCGTAAAATACAGAGAGTCTAAGTAGGAGTTTATGGCGCTGTTTTCATTCACCTCTATGATGTAGACGATATCGGTCATTATGAAAATGAAAATGAATAGATTTATAGATGATAGAACCGCGTTTTCATGTTTTTTGAACCAGCCGCTCTGCCCCTTTAGAGTATAGAACATCCGGTATGTTCTAAAGAGGCGCAGGGCTCTTATGATTCTAAGGAACCCAAAGTTCCCAAGAAGGACAGGCGCAAGAAGCGAGATAATCACTACGATGTCCAGCAGGTTTATAGGAGCAAAGAAGAAGTTTGTTTTTTTGTCAGATACCCAGTACCGCGCGAGATATTCTATAAGGAAAATAATTCCGCAAACCACTTCCGCCAAGTGGCTCGAATAGCCTTTTGGTAGCGCAGGCTCAAAAAGAAAAAGAACGATCGCTATCGAGTTTAGAATAAGGAGATAGCGGTTTAGAGAGGCACCGTCCTTGCCTTTTCCGGCAAGCATATCTCTTAGTTCGTTTTTAAAATTCTTCTTATCCATTGCCTGTATCTTCATTCTATCCTCAAAGCTTGTAAAATCAGAAGCTGTAAGAATTTCTGGCGGTGCCTTTAGTTTGAATTTTAGTCGCTTCCCCCCCCCCTTTCTCAAAGAAGGGGGCTTAAGGGATGGGCCCTTTTTAAGGATAACCGCTCCGTCCCGCACTCCGCGGGACACTTCCGCTTTGCGAAGGGAGGGCAAAGAGATGGTAATTTTCAAACTAAAGAGACTACCGAACTTTTTAAAGGGGGCAAGAGAGTGGGGAGCAGATAACATAATAAAGATAAGCTTTTTTAGTCTCCCCATTGGGGATGGGGGAACCGCTCGTTTTCAGGCCGAAGGGAAGGTTGCCGGAATCTGGCCGCGTGGCGGAATTACAGAGATGGAACGCCCACGAGGCATCACCCCAAAGTGCATCTAATGGGGCTGTTGCCAAAAGAGTTTTTTAAAGCATTTTAAGGAGAAGTTAATTTTCTAATTTCTTTAAAATAGAGCCTTTAGAGATTGGTAATTTGTAGAAAAATCAAATTTATCTCATTCGGCAACAGCCCCCTAATGTAGATTCCGAAGTATCGCAAAAAGGCGCTTGTCTCTCTTTAGCTCAGGTAGCCTGAAGAACCAGCCCTTCCCATTCTTTCTTGGCCGGTTTTTCCAGCTCCAGCACCGCATCGATGCCGCTTGATATCTCCGTCACATTTTTCTTTCGTTGGTTTACTATTCCTTTAACTTTTAGCAGTTGCTCACCGCCATACTCCGCCGTCAGCAGTCTTAAACTGTCGCCTGTTTTTATTTTGCCTTTCACTTTTACCGATATACAGCTTCCCTCTGCCGAAACGATATTAGCCGCGTAGTAATGCCGTACGTCGCTGTCTCTATCGTTTAAAACTTCCGACTGTTCGCCAAGGTCAGGAAAGTAAAAGCCGGAGAAAAAGCCTCTGTTGTTTGTCTTTGCTATCTCTTTTGTAAGCTCTAGGTTTATTTTGCCGTCGCGCGCGAAACTGTCTATAGCTTCTCTGTATACGCGGGTGACAACGGCTAGGTAGTATTCGCTTTTGTTGCGTCCCTCTATCTTAAAAGCGTCTATCCCTGCTTTCATAAGCTTGTCAAGGTGAGGAAGCAGGCAGATATCTTTTGACGAAATAAGATGGCTCCCATGTTCGTCTTCTTCTATAACCATTTCCTGCTCGCCGTATGTTTTGTTTACCACCGTAGCGGCGACTACCTGATGCACGTCACGGCAGTTGTGGGCGCACATACCTTGGTTGGCATCACGGCCGGAAAAAATGTCAGAAAGAAAGCATCTGCCGGAATATGCCATACAGACAGAGCCGTGAATAAAAGCCTCCAGTTCCACCTCTGGAACCTCTTGGCCTATTTCTATTATCTCTTTTAGCGAGAGCTCTCTTGCGAGGATTATCCGCTTTACCCCAAGCCTCTGCCAAAATTTTACCGAAAGATGGTTCGCGGTAGAGTTTTGTACCGATAGATGTAGCGGGATGTTAATGCCGGCATCTTTTACCATTTCTAGTATCGACGGATCGGCAAAGACTATAGCATCCGGTTTTATCTCGTTTAGAAACTGGAGATGTTTTTTAAGCCCTTTAAGTAGATGATTGTGTGGAAAAATATTTATACATACATAAAGTTTTTTGCCGAAACTTTGGGCAATTTCCTTCGCCTCCTCAATTTCTTTTAGTGCTATTTTGTTTTGCCTTGTACGCATAGAGAAGGCGGAACTGCCTATATAGCAGGCATCCGCGCCCATGCGGTAGGCTAGCTTTAGCTTTTCCAGACTGCCGGCAGGGGCTATTAATTCCGGCTTTTTTATAGCGTTCATCGGGTTATTGTAGCGGTACCGCCGGCAGGGTAAAGCATTTTTACAAAAAAATGGGATAAATCGCATTATTGCTGGTATAGAATAACGGGTAGCGGGTGTGTCGGGTAATAACAAAAACCTTTAGCAGACAATAGGTCATTCATAATGATTTTTAGTATGAGAAAATCGTTCTACATTGGTAGATTTTCAAGGTTTGTCTTTCTTTTTATTTTGCTTATCTCCACTCAAGCTTGCGCGGTTGCCTGCGATGGAAACGGCAGAGCTATAGCCTCTGGTAAACCTTTGGCTTCCGGCGAAGAGGCGGTGGCAAGAGCGCCGATTATCGAAAACAGGTTTATAGCCAACGGCACGGTAACGAGAGTGGAAAGAAAAGAGGGGCGTGTCTCCAGCTTTTGGATGACGATAGACGAGACCGAGCCGGTGGCCGGTTATGAGAACTTCGGCTCTTCCTACGAGGGAGACGAGGTGAAGGTTAAATCTGTCATAGAGCTTCCGTTTAAAGTGGGCAGTAATGTCTCGGTAGTGTTGCGGGTTGCCGGCGACGAATATGGGCAGTCTCTTTTTTTAGTATTGGTGAGAAGTGGTTAACAGGTTGCAAAAAAACTTGGGTTATTACCGTTGCGAGAGCAGTGGGGCAACCTCTGGTTTGTACGGCCCAAAAGCGTTCAAGCTTGCTTTGTCTTCTGCCAGATATTTAGTCAAGCCGCTACTTACAATAGTTGCGGCATTCATTTTTCTTTTTCCGGCAGAAGTTTTTTCCGCTCCGGCTCTCGATGCGGTTCAGAATATGAAACAGCCCAACGGCTATCCGTTTAAGGCAAGGCAAAAAGGCGACGAGTGGAACAACTGGGTAGAGAGTGAGGACGGTTACGGAATTTTTAAAAGCAAGAGCACCGGCTTTTGGCAATATTACGTTAAGGAAACCGCTCCGCCGCGTGCCGGCGGGCTTGGCAAAAGCGCGTTAAGGGTGGGAGTCGCTCCAGCCGACACCGTCAATACAAGGGTAGGCGAGGTAAGCCCCAAAGATATGAGCATACCAAAAGGTTTAAGACCAAAAATGAAAGCAAGGCCGAAGCACGCGCCGGCGTTAGGGATGCGCTCCGCCGTAATGAAAGCGGCTACGGTAACAGCGCCATCTACTGTGCCTCTTCTTGTAATAGCGGTAGATTATGCCGACCAGAACGCAACCTATACCGCCACGCAGGTAAAAGACCGCATTTTCGGCGGTGCGGGGACACTGCAAGATTATTATAACGATGTTTCGTACGGGGCGACGACTATTACGCCAGCAGCGGAGACCAATGGAACAGCTAACGACGGTATAATCGGCTGGCTAAGAGACCCAAACGGCGTTACCACCCACCCGAGTACAGGGGTAACCAACTCAGGTACGGACGATGCCGAGCTGGCCAGAAACGCGATGATCGCGGCGGATAGCTTTATAAATTATTCCACATACGATACCGATTCCAGCGGGACGGTAGAGCCTGACGAACTGGCGATAATCATAATAGTAGCCGGCTACGAAACGGCAACCGTTGGCTCCTCTGGCGCTACGCCCAGCGTATGGGCGCTTAAATATAATGTGAACTCTTCCACAACCGGCGCTCTATCGCTTGACGGGGTATCGCTTGGCGAGTTCGCCATTTTTGGGGAGATACATGCCAATTCCAGCGGGGCCAACGCGCGGCTCGCGACTATGGGGATAATAGCGCACGAATCGGGGCATCTTATACTCGGCCTCCCGGACCTTTACGATACTTCCAACGTTTCCTACGGGATAGGCTATTTTGGGCTTATGGGCAACGGCAACTGGGGGTCGGCTACAGATGCCGCGACCGATATCACCAGCACGACATCTGGTACCGCGCCGACGCATCTCTCCGCGTGGAGCAAAGAGTATATCGGCTGGGGAACAGTGAGCGATATAACTACTTCAGTAACAGGAACTACAGTCTCTCAAAGCTTTCCATCGGCGGATGGGACCAAAGCGTCTATTTTCCGTATCAATACTTCCGATTCGAACCAGTATTTCCTTATAGAGAACCGTCAGTTGAGCGGCAGTTACGATGTAGGCTTTACAAGGCGTACAGGGGCCGGCTCGCACGGCGGGCTTGTTATCTGGCATATAGACAGCAGTGTCGCCTCTGCTTCCAAGATTACCCAAAACAGAGTGAACTACGATGTTAGCAACAAAGGAGTTGACGTAGAGGAGGCGGTAGACGGCGGCCTTGATGCCGGCACATCTCCGGCTAAGCAGACTATGTTTTGGTACAGCGGCAATACGTCGGCTTTTAGTGGCGTTTCCACGCCCAATTCGAAGCTTAAAAGCGGAAGCAACAGCGGCATAACTATAGACAACTTCTCCGCTTCCGGAGCTACGATGACGGCCGATGTAACGAAAAGTGCCGATACCACAGCGCCGGCAACCGCCTACGCCACTCCTGTTGACACCTCTACCGAGGTGCAGGTAACGCTTACATGCAGTGATAACAGCGGCGGTACAGGGTGCGACAAGACATATTACACGACCGATGGCACAACGCCGACCACTTCGTCTAGCGTCTATACGACCACGCTGACATTTACTTCCACCACAACGCTGAAATATTTTTCCACCGACCTTGCCGGCAACGCAGAAAGTGTTACATCGAGATCTATTTCTATAGCGACCAGCAGTAGCAGTAGTAGTAGCAGTAGCGGCGGCGGTGGCGCTATAGGCTTTGAAATATTGCTTATAGCTTTAGCTCTGGTTTTAAGACGAAAGTGGAAGCTTAACATTGCCTAGCTTTTGCTTGCGACCTTCAGACAGCTTGGCGGCTCTGCCGGCTGTAAAATTTCCCAAGACGATAGCTCTGCGTATAATGAGCCACAGCTTGCCGTTATCACTAGCTATCTTGGGCGTTACAGCTATGCTTTTCCAAAACTCTCTAACGCCGATACTTCAATACAGCAGGGCTGGAGTAATGAATGGCGAACTATGGCGGCTTATTACAGGCAACTTTATTCATCTGGGGTGGAGCCACCTTTTGCTTAACTTGGCTGCTTTGTTGCTCTTATCGTCTTTGCTTAAATTTTTTTACAACAGTTTCGAAGTATCGCTCATCGCTCTTTTCAGCGCTGGCGGAGTGGGGCTTGGGCTTTTATTCTTTGCGCCGGAGGTTGCTTGGTACGTCGGTCTTTCCGGCCTCCTGCATGGGATGCTTGCCGCTGTTATAATTGCCGGGCTGAAACAAAAACTGCGTGGAGCGTTTATACTGGGGCTACTGCTTACAGCAAAGCTCGCTCTCGAAAGTTCCGGCGGTTCTTTTAGTCTCTTTACTTTTTTATCTACCGAGAATGTCATTTCGCAAGCTCACCTTTACGGCGCGGTAAGCGGGCTTATTGTTTCGATAGCTATAGAAATGTCAAAAAGACGAAAGTTGGAACTTGGTTAAACCTTTTTTCATCCATTATTTTACAGATTATCTTTTTAGCGGTTCAATTTTGTCTGTTTTATCGAAGCGGTAAACCGGCTGTTTTGTTGCCTCTTCTCACGGTTATAATGGGGCTATTTCCAAAAGAGTTTTTAAGCGTTTTAAAGAAAAGTTTATTTTCTAACTTCGTAAAAATAGAGGCTTTAGAGATTGGCAATTTACGGCAAAATCAAATTTATCTCACTTGGCAACCGCCCCACAATCAGGAGCTATGTTGGTAAACCGCAAAAAATCTGCTGTGCCTGAATGGCTCGTTAAAAGGCCTATAGCGCATAGGGGAATTTTTAATAACAAAAACGGGGTTCCCGAGAACTCTCTTTTAGCTTTTCAAAAAGCTATTGATAGCGGTTTTCCTTTCGAGATGGACCTGCGCATGCTTGCTTGCGGGACGTTCGTTCTTTTTCATGACGAAAAGCTCGGCAGACTTACCCAAGCGAAAGGCGTGGTGGCGGGAAAAGCGGCCTATAAAGAGGTGAAGGAGTTAAAACTGCTTGGAACCAGCGAAAAGGTGCCGACGCTTGAGGAGATGCTCGAACTGGTTTTGGGAAAAGTTCCTCTTATGATAGAGCTTAAAAATATCAGTCGAATAGGCATAAACGGGGAGAAGCTTTTGCGGATACTCGCGAAATATAATGGCGAGTTTTCGGTGCATTCCTACAGTTCGGAGCTGATAGGCTGGTTTGCCGACAACGCCCCCGATATACCAAGGGGGCTGGTTTTCAGCCGTTTTACGCACGAGTTATTCTCTTTGGCGGTGGAGAGGGCGAGGCCTAAGTTCGTAGCTTTTAAGATGGGGCATTTTGACAGTGCCGCACTGCACTATTGCCGTAGCAGGCATCTGCCGACGATCGCCTATACGGTGCGGAACGACGGCGAGCAGGCTGTTGCGCTTAAAAACTGTGATAACTTTATATTCGAGCGGTTCATACCTCGTGCTGATGGTATAAATGCCGGATGATTAAAGCTTACGGAGGTATATATCGCTAAAGAGAGTGAAGACTTAATATTGAGGTTCGACTTTATTGTGGTCGGTTCCGGTATGGCCGGCATTCTTTTTGCCCTTGACGCGGCAAAAAAAGGGACAGTGGCGGTAATTACGAAGCGGGAGGTATCCGAAGGAAGTACCAACTACGCCCAAGGCGGTATCGCCGCTGTATGGGCCGACGACGACTCGTTTGAACTGCATATAGCCGATACGCTTAAAGCGGGAGGCGGGCTATGCCGAGAGCCTGCCGTAAAAGTGATGGTGGAAAACGGGCCCCGCGCCATAGAGAGCCTTATCAAAATGGGGGTGCGGTTTACGGCAGGCTCTAGAGGCTCTTCCAGCCTTGACCTGCACAAAGAGGGCGGTCATTCGCGCAGGAGGATAATACACTCTGCCGATTTTACAGGCAGAGAGATAGAGCGTTGCCTAGTTGCTAAAATGAAGTCCAATTCCAATATCACGGTTTTTGAAGACCATGCCGCCATAGACCTGATACTAAAATCGAAGATTACCGGCGAGTCTAATGCCGGTGAGAGGGTGGTCGGCGTGTTTGCTCTGCCTCCCGGTTCGCGGGAGGTAAAGTCGTTCCTTGCTCCGGCTACATTTCTTGCGGCTGGAGGGGCTGGCAAGGTTTACCTTTATACCTCTAACCCAGATATCGCTTCCGGCGATGGCATAGCGATGGCGTACCGTGCCGGGGCGAAGGTTGCCAATATGGAATTTATGCAGTTTCACCCGACGTGCCTTTACCATGCCGAGGCGAAATCGTTTCTTGTTTCAGAGGCTGTAAGGGGTGAGGGCGGCACATTGAAGCTTATGGACGGCTCTACCTTTATGGAGAAATATCACCCTATGGGCTGTCTAGCTCCCAGAGACGTGGTGGCAAAAGCTATAGACGTGGAAATGAAAAAGAGTGGTAACGACTTTGTATACCTTGACGTAACCGGCCTCGGCAAAAAGACGATACAAAAAAAGTTTCCGACGATATATAAAACATTGCTCAAGTACGGGATAGATATGGCTACAGAGATGATACCTGTCGTTCCGGCGGCGCATTATATCTGCGGTGGTATTGATGTAGATCTTTGGGGGCGTAGCTCTTTGCCGGGCCTTTATGCCGGAGGGGAGAACAGCTGTACCGGCGTGCATGGTGCTAATAGGCTTGCGAGCAATTCGCTTCTTGAGGCGGTTGTCTTTTCCAAAAGGGCGGCGGGGAAGGCTCTTGAGGAATGGGAGAGGCTCGATATCGAGATAAAAAACCCGTGGAGTTCCGGCGACGCTGTTGACCCTGATGAGCAGGTTATCATAACGCTGAACTGGGATGAGATAAGAAGATTGATGTGGAGCTATGTCGGGATAGTTCGCTCCAATAAACGTCTGAAAAGGGCTAAGACCAGAATGGAGATACTAAAAAAGGAGATACGGGAATATTACTGGGATTTCAAGGTAACGTCCGACCTTGTGGAACTGCGGAATATCGCTACCTGTGCTTCCCTTATTATCGAATCGGCGGCGGCCAGAAAAGAGAGCAGGGGACTGCACTACAACATAGATTTCCCCAAGAGAGGTTCTAAAGAGCCTAAAGATACCTTTTTGACAAAAAAAGAAAAATCAAATGGCTAAGGTTGCCTCTTTTGCTTAAGCTTGTTTTACCTGTTGTTTTTCTTTTTTCTTTTCCATGTGTATCGTCTGCTAATCAGGTTTTCGACGAATGGGGCGGGCTATTGCGCCAAAGCATAACCGCCGGAAGCAAAAATGGGGTCGCGCTGAACCTTCTCGACTACCCCAAGGTCGGGAGCGACCCTAGATTCGCTAGGACTATCGAAAGCTTAGCAATGCTAAAACCTATTTTTAAAAATGACAGCGAGAAAGCGGCTTTCTGGATTAACACCTACAACATATTCGCGATAAAACTGGTTGTGGAAAATAGGGAAACGGAAGGGATAAAAAATATAGGCTCTTTCATAAAACCTGTCTGGAAGAAAAAGGCCGGAGTTGTAGGCGGTAAAGCATACTCTCTTGACGATATAGAGCATAAGATTCTTCGCAAAATCGGTCTGCCGAAAATACACGCTGGGATTGTCTGCGCTTCTGTTTCCTGCCCCGATTTAAGGGGAGCGCTTTATACCGGAGAGCGGCTTTCTGCCGAGCTTGACAGCCAGTTCGCCCTCTTGCTGGCAAACAGCAAAAAAGGGCTGGCTATCGACGAAGGTTCTAAAACTGTTTGGATATCGAAAATTTTCAAATGGTTTAAAGACGATTTCGGCGGAGACGACGGGGTAAGGCGGTTTATCGCACGATATCTGCCAGCCAAAAAGGCTGGGATGGCAGTCAACCCCGAGTTTAGCATAAAGTACCTAGAGTACGACTGGGCTTTAAATAGCCGGTAACAGATTTTTGGGAGGCAGATTATGGCGGAGTCAATAACCGTGGGGTCAATTTAAAGAGCAACTAGAGGCATTTCCAAATGGCTGGGAAGTGTCATTCAGTGAAGTTGGATTTTTATCGTTTAAAGGCAAAAGGACACTCTCTAGTTCAGATAGAGTTTATTCAAACAGTTTATAAGAATGATTCAGGTGGAAGTGGTAGTTGAGAATTACAAATGACCGGACTATCGCCTCTAGTTATCGCCGGAAACGGCAAAAAAAAGTTAAAAATTCAAACCTTTACCCGAAATTTTAGCGTAAAATAGCCCAAATGGCGAAAGAGTCTAAAAAGGCGAAAAAAGGGGCGGAACAGCCCAAGATAGAAAGGCTCCAAGAGTTTTTAGGAAACCGGCTGGCAAAAGAGATTTTTGGCGTTTTTCTAATAGCGTTCACTCTTTTTCTGGTGGCGGGGCTTGTCTCGTACAGCTCTCTTGATTTAGGGAACTACAGGTCGGGCGGCATTCCACTTCTTAATTTAGGCGGGATAGTAGGGGCTTATCTTTCTTCCATTCTTATCAAAATTTTAGGCGGTGCTTCTTACGTTGTTCCTGTTGTTGTTCTTGCTTGCGGCATTCTTCTTTTTAGACAAAATTCGTGGAATTATGCTTCCTCGCTTATAGCAGGCGCGGTACTTTTTACCTTTTCCTACTGCATACTGCGCCATCTTTTTTGGGTGGTCGACCCGAGGCACCCGTCGGTTTCTGCCGGCGGATTTTTGGGAAAGGTTTTTGCAGAGAATATTTTCATTCCGCTTCTGGCAAGGCCGGGAACGGCGCTTGTCGGGTTTACCGTTCTTTTTCTTTCGCTACTGGTTGCTACCAGAGTTTCCGTAAGCGGGTTTTGGCAGTTTTTAAAACGGTCACTTGCCGACTCGCTTAAACTTATCGAAACTACCGGCAAGTCTTTAATGGAAAAGCTTTCCAAATTTAAGGAGCATCGCCCCGTAATTGGACGAAGTGAAGATGAACAGGCAGTAAGCGGCGCAGAGGAGCCGAAGGAAACAGAAATAGCTTCTGAAAAAATGGCAGAAAAAGAGCTTTTGCCGGAAATAGTTAAAAACCCGGAGCGTAGCGGCCATAGCACTATTGAGGAATTCGACGCGGAGCAGGCGACGTTCACCTTCGATGAAGATGGGCAGGCATACTCGTTGCCGCAGGTATCTTTTCTCAATAGCCCAAAACATGTAAGCAGGGAAAGCACCGAAAAAGAGCTTCTCGTCAACTCGCAGATTCTTGTAAAAAAACTTTCGGACTTCGGCATAGAGGGCCGCGTGACGATGGTGCTTCCCGGGCCTGTGATAACGCTTTACGAGTTTGAACCAGCGGCCGGCATTAAGGTAAGCCGTATAGTCGGGCTGGCTGACGACCTTGCGATGGGCCTTAGAGCTATCTCGGTAAGGATACTAGCTCCTGTGCCGGGCAAGGCTGTGGTCGGCATAGAAGTGCCGAACAAAAACGTAGATCCGGTAAGCCTTAAAAAGATTATAGCGTCGGAAGAGTTCAAAGAATCCGGCTCAAAGCTTACTATGGTGCTGGGTAAAGATACCAGCGGTATCCCGGTGGTTACGGACCTTGCCGTCATACCGCACCTTCTGGTGGCTGGGGCTACAGGCTCCGGCAAATCGGTGGGGCTTAACACTATGATAATGTCGATACTCTACAAGTCGACACCGGCCGAGGTGAAGTTCATAATGATAGACCCGAAGATGCTGGAGCTTTCCGTTTACGACGGCATACCGCACCTTATAGCGCCGGTAGTGACCAACCCAAAAAAGGCGGCAAACGCGCTTAAGTGGGCAGTTACGGAAATGGATAGGCGGTACCACCTTCTGGCCGACATGGGGTTTAGGAATATCGCCAGCTACAATAAATGGGTTAAGGAATACCTTGAGGAAAAGGAAGCAGAGAAAGAGCACGCTCCGATAGATGTCGGCGATTCTGAGATGGCGGATAAAAGAGACGGCGATGAGGCGGACGAAAACGAGAAGAGGGATTTAAAGCCGCTTCCGTACATAGTTGTGGTAATAGACGAACTTGCAGACCTTATGATGGTAGCCTCGAAAGATGTGGAAGACGCGCTAGCGAGGATAGCGCAGATGGCCAGAGCCGCCGGCATACACCTTATAGTAGCTACCCAAAGGCCGTCGGTCGATGTTCTTACCGGAGTTATAAAGGCAAACTTTCCCGCGCGTATTTCGTATCAGGTTACATCAAGGATAGACAGCCGTACTATCCTCGATTCGATAGGCGCCGAAAAACTTTTAGGAAAAGGCGATATGCTTTTTCTTCCTCCGGGTACTTCACGTCTTAGAAGGATTCACGGGCCGTTCGTGGCAGATGAGGAGATAAAGACAACGGTAGACTTCTTCAAAAAGCAGGGCAAGCCTGTCTATAACGAAGAGATCCTAAAGGCGCACGCGAGGGCCGAAGAGTCGGCCGCCGCGCAAGAGGATGATGATGACGACGAGTATTTTGAACAGGCTGTAGACATTATAAGCAATACAAGGCAGGCGAGCATAAGCATGATACAAAGAAGACTGCGTATAGGCTACAACCGCGCCGCGAGGATAATAGAAACGATGGAGGCAAAAGGTATGGTCGGCCCCGCGGATGGAGCAAAACCGAGGCAGGTGCTGATACCCGACAGGAGCGATTCTGGTGAGATTTAATGTCTAAATCAATTCCTGCACGGCCTACGCCTTAACATTTTGCTTATGAGCAAAAAAGAGCTTACAAAAAATTCTGCCACAGTCTTTGCCGCCACTTTTATAAACAGTGCTTCCGCTTTCATTTTTCTTTTGATGATGGGCCGTTCGATGGGAATGGGCGATTTTGGCGCGTTGAACGCGCTTCTTTCCATACAGCTTATCTTTTCGGTTTTTACAGGGGCGTTGATACTCGTCTACGCTAAATATACGGCACAGTTTCTAGCTCTTCAACTTCCCGGAAAGGTGTGGGGTTTTTACTCTCTTTCGTGGTCGCTTGCATTGCTCTGTGCCTTTCTTTCGGTACTTCTGGTTGCCGGTTCTTCGGTTCTCTGGAAAGAGAGCCTCAATATCGACAGCTTTGGCGTGATTTTAATAACAGGAACATTAATAGGCTCCTACTTTTTGCAGGCAGTTCCGCTGGGGTTCGTAAGGGGGATGGAAAAATTCGGCATTCTAGCGATCGGTCTTTCTATCTCTGGTCTTCTTAGGCTTGCTTTGGCCGCTATCTTTATAGCTATCGGTATTACAGTCGGTAAAGCTATTTCCGCGCTTTTTCTTTCTGTAATTGTTTCAATCGCCATTATGCATATCGCTATTAGTTCTCATCAAAAAGATGTCGAGCCTGAAAGGCCGAATGTCGGCAGGCACGAGATGCTCAGCTTTTACATCAAAGCTGTCATCGCCGGTTTCTTTCCGCTGTTTTTTATCAATGTCGATATTATATTGGTACGCTTGCTTTTCTCTCCAGAAGAGTCCGGCATATATAGCGCTTTCGCCACGATAGGCAAAACAATTTTTGTTACGGCGCTGGTCGTATCTGCGGCTCTCTTTCCCGCCGCGGTACGGGGTAAAATTTTAAACAGCGCCAACTCTATCGAGCTTTTTAAGAGAGCTTCGTTTATGCTGTTCGGCGTAGGTGCCGTGGTTACGCTTTTTTCCTATTTTTGGTCCGATGATATAATGCGTCTGCTTTTTAGGGTTGATGACAAAGCTGTCTCCAGCCTACTTCCCTACTACTGCGTAGCTGTGTGGGCGGTCTCTTTTCTTTTAATGGAGTTCAATTACAGCCTTGCCAGCGGCGGCCGGAAGTTTCTTCTGCTGGCACTGGCGGTTACCGCTCTTCAGCTACCCGGGATTTTTTATTTTTCGGATTCGCTGGAAAAATTGATAATGTTTCAGATGACCCTTTTTATGACTGTGGCTGTAGTTAGATTTGTCGCTGTGATGTTTAGGGAGAGAACCGCGTGAATGAAGTAACGGCTCATATGAAAGCCCTCCTTTGGCAGATGCAAAAGGAGGGCTATAGGTCTTACGACCATTACGATTTCTGGGGCAGGGGAATAGGCATATTTTTGCGGAAAACCAGAAACCTCTTTACCACTCCGATTGTCGGCGTGGTTTATGTTATGGAGGTTCTTTTCCCAAAACTTTTTAGAATAGGCCTGAAGCCGGATATACCGCTTGAGACGTTGCCATCCTTCCTCAAGGCGATGCTTGCCTACCGACAGCTTACGGCTGACGAAAGCTTTGAGGCCGACCGTCTTATGCTTACGGAGCATATGCTGAAAAAACTTGGAAAGTCGTCGAGCGGAAGAGGGCTTGGGCATAATTTTAATTGGTATACCAATCGGCTGGTTCCGGCCTTTACCCCTTGCGTGCCGCACACGGCGTATCTTGTTACCTATATTCTCGAAGCGTATGAAGGCTCTAAAATGCCGCAAAGAGAGAGAGAGGTTTTAAGGGACGCGGGGGAGTTTGTATTTAACGACACAGGTCTGGTTGATCTGCCTGACGGCAGTAGCAAGGTGCGATACGCCGAAGATGACGAAAGATATGTAATAAACGCAAATTCATACGCGGCGTTGCTCCTTATAAAGCTGGGCAGTTTTTTCGGGCGGGATGATTATATCGAGCGCTCTTTAAAGATTATGAAATTCGTAACGGCACAGCAAAACAAGGACGGTAGCTGGTTCTATTTCGAAAAAGGGAGCGTAAAAGATAAGGACAATTTTATAGACTGCTTTCATTCGGCTTTCGTTCTTGAAAATCTTCTCGAATACTCTGGCTTTGTAGAAGATAACGATGCTTCTGGCGCGTTCGTTGCCGGCCTTGACAGTTTTATCGCGGAGTTTGTAAATAAAGACCACACCGTCAATCATTTCAAGAAGAGCCACCTACCTCTTGGCATATCTATAGATACAAGAAGCACGGCCGAAGCTATAAACCTTCTTTCTGTTTCAAGCGGTAAGCTTGGCAGATGCCTCGGAATTGCCGAAGAGGTCTTTAAGAAGGTTAAGGATGAGATGTACGATGCCAGCAAAAGCTATTACTATCACCGGAGGTATAGCTTTGGCCTGTCGCGTATGAACTACGGCAGGTGGGCGACAGTACCGATGGTTATAGCTCTTGCGAATGTCGGGCTTGCAAAAATGAAGCTGGAAGGGAACAGCTGATGTGCGGCATAGCCGGCTGGGTAAACTTTGACGGTGAGCCGGTGCAAAAGGCGAAGCTTGAGGCTATGTCCGCCTTGCAGTCGCACCGAGGGCCGGACGGCGAAGCTATATGGCTGGAAAAAGGCGTAGCTCTTGCCCATAAGAGGCTGGCGATTATAGATATCAACGGAGGAAGCCAGCCGATGGAATCGGCAGACGGGCGGTATGTTGTTACCTATAACGGAGAGCTTTATAACTACCGCGAACTCAAAAAAGAGCTTGGCGGCTACCCATTTAAAACCTCCTCTGATACCGAGGTTCTGCTCGCCTCGTATGCCAGATGGGGGGCAGATTGTCTCAGCCGTTTTAACGGCATATTCGCGTTCGCGGTATGGGACAGAGCGGAGAAAAAGCTTTTCATGGCGCGCGACCATTACGGGGTAAAACCTATCTACTACTCCATCGGCAACGGCAGGCTTCTTTTCGCCTCCGAAATGAAAGCGATACTAGGCGTAGACCAAAAGCTAAAAGAATTTGATGTCGAAAGCTTGAACACAATGCTCACCTACCGCTACTCGCCAGCGCCAAGCACGCTTTTTAAGAAGATTAAAAAACTAAGGCCCGGGCATTACCTCATCTTAAAAGGGAGCGAGCTGGAAGAGAAACGGTACTTTATCGGCGACAACTCTGGGGCTGATGCCGGAACTGTATCCGATGCCGAAAAGCTGTTGGATGCGGCGGTATCCCGTCAGCTTGTATCGGACGTGCCTGTCGGAATCCTTCTAAGCGGAGGACTCGATTCCACTTTGCTGGCAACGCTGGCGGCAAAGAGGTATGGCGGTTCGCTTACCGCCTTTACCGTCGGCTTTAAGGGAGACCACTCGTTTGACGAGCTGAAATATGCCGCCGATACGGCAAAGCTTTTAGGCATCAACCACGAAAAGATAGAGATAGACCATCTAGATTTTCTATCGGCTCTTGAAGATGTCGTTTGGCATATGGAAGAGCCGGTGGCGACTAGTTCATCCGTTCCGCTTTATCTTCTTTGCAGGGAAATCGGCAAAAGTCATAAGGTTGTTCTTTCTGGGCAAGGGGTGGACGAACTGTTTGGCGGTTATTTTCGGCATAGGGCGGAAAAGCTTTCAGGCGCTTTAAGGCCTCTCTTCGGCTCTCGACTGCTTGGGATGCTGGCCAGCTCTGTAAAAGGTTTTTCCGGCTTGAAGAGAGCTTTTTACGCTTTGGGCGAGAGAGACGACACTGCCCGTTTTCTTAAAACCTTTTCCGTGTTCAACAGTTATATGCGCGATGGAATTCTCGCTGACGCTTTTCCTGACGATATGTCGGCGATTGAATACTACGCATCGGATATAAAGGGGCGCGACTCGCTTTCCAAAATGCTTTGGGTGGAGATGAGGACATCGCTACCGGACGACCTTCTGCTTTATACCGATAAGGTTTCTATGGCTCACTCCGTCGAAGTGCGCGTCCCGTATCTCGATATCAATTTTGCCTGTTTCGTGGAACAGCTTTCTTCCGATAAGAAGGTTAGAGGTTTTAATGGAAAGGTTTTTTTTAGGGAGATGGCGAAGCGAAAGGTTCCGGCAGAGGTGATAAACCGTAAAAAACTAGGGTTTGAGACTCCTGCCGGCGATTGGTTTAGAAGCGAGCTTTCAAAAGATTTTGTCGAAATAGTCTGCGATAAGGGAGCGCTTACCAGAAATATTTTTAAAGACGGCGCCGTTGAAGCGATGGTTAAAAAGCACAGGCAAGGGAGAGACGATTATTCCAGACATCTGTTTATGCTTATATCGCTAGAGCTTTGGGCCAAGAGGTTTGGGGTAACTGTTTAAAAATGGCAGATAGAAAAAGCGAAGAGTTTCTTGGATGCCGTGTCGATACGCTTGTTATGCAGGAGGCGGTATCGGCACTGCTCGACGCGGTAACGAAGAGACGGGTTACCTCTGTTTCATTTCTTAACGCCGGAAAAATAGCGGCGATGGAAAAAGACGAAAAGCTCCGCAACTCTGTTGCTAACTCCGATTTTTGTTTTGCCGACGGGCAGGCGGTAGTCTGGGGGGGGCGGTATCTTGGGGTAGATATCCCAGAAAGGGTTGCCGGTATCGACCTTATGATGGAGCTTTTACGCGAAGGGAGCGAGAAAGGTTTTTCCTTTTTCTTTCTCGGCGCTACGCTTGAGGTTCTGGGCAAAACTGTAGAGAAGGTAAAGGAGCTTTTTCCCGGCATAAAGGTGGCTGGGGCAAAAGACGGCTATTACCAAAGCGAAGCGGAAGTGGTGGAGGCGATAAGCGGTTCCTCTGCCGACATTCTTTTTATCGGCATGAGTTCGCCGAAAAAGGAAAACTTTACCGACGCTAATATAGATAGGCTTGGCGTTTCGGTTGTTATGGGCGTTGGAGGCAGTTTTGACGTGCTGGCCGGAAAAGCCAAAAGAGCGCCGATGTTTTTACAAAAGCTTGGGCTGGAATGGTTTTACAGGTTTTTGCAGGAACCTGGCAGAATGTGGAAACGGTATCTTGTCGGCAATAGCCTCTTTTTACAAAAGCTATTTACCGAGAGGATTTTACTTCCGGTCTTTCTTTTTCTTTTTGTAAAACTGCTTCTTTTTGCTTTTATAACCCCTCCATGGATGGGCAACGACGAGCCTAACCATTTCGATTATGTGATGGTAAAGGCGGGGCGCGGCGACGGCAACTCTAATCAAGCCGAGATAATAAAATCGCTTAATGCCACAGGCTTTTGGGAAAAGGCCGAAATGAAGAAGCCAAAGCTAGGGGCTAAGTTTTTTAATGAAACCGCCCTCAAACAGCATAGCGAAAGTTTTTCCCCCTCAAGGCCTCCGCTCTACTATTTTTTGGCATCGCTTCCATTAAAGCTTTTTAAAACTGTCGATATCGAAAGCTCGCTGTTGCTTTCAAGAATGGTGTCGGTAGTTTTTACCATGCTCACATTTCTTTTTATCTACCTTGCCGGCGATAATATCTTCAAGGGGCCTTATCGGGAATGGCTGGCGACAGCCTCTCTTTTGATAGCTGGCCTGCATCCGCAGTTTTCGTATATGGGGGTGATGGTAAATTCCGATGTTCTTTTGATTCTGCTTTTTACGATAACCTTTTATCTGATAACGATGCTGGTGAAGAAACGAGGTGTTTCTCTCGAGGAGATGTTGCTGTTGCTTTTTCTATCTTGCGCCGCGGTAATAACCAAGCAGTATGGGGTAATTCTTCTCAGCTGGGTGGCGGTTGGCTTTGCCGTGGCAGTTTACGGTAACGGCAAGGCGAAACTTTTTAAAAAGCTCGGCATTTTATTTCTGTTTCTTTTTGCCAGTTTGCTTTTGCTGGAATTTTTTTTACCGCTTGCCGTTATAAAGGTTGCCGATAGGGTTGGGATATCTGCCGGCTACTTTCTTTCTTCGCCCGGCGACTGGGCAGGCATCCCGCTTTCCGAATGGATGCGGGCTGTTGGTACTGTTTTTGTAACTTCGTGGTTTACGCTGGGGCAGATGGTTCATAAGATGAGCTTTGGGCTTTACCTTTTACTGTTTGCATTTACCGTAGCTGTTTGTTTCGGTCTGCTGGGAGGGTTAAAGCGTGACTGGAAAAGGAACGGTGACAGCGAAGCCGATTTTCGCTCGATACTCTTTTCTATCTTCTGTATTTTTACGGTATTTATAGTCCTTTTTCTCTTTTTTTCTACGGAGAACTATATACATAGAGCTTCCGGGCGGTACCTCTTTTACGCCATAGCTCCAGCTTCAATGCTTGTGGTGTACAGCTTGCGAAGCCTTAACAGTTTTTGGAAAATAGAGGACGCGGAAGGCTTTGGCGTGCTTTTCTTCCTTCTTTTAAACTTTATTTCGGTGTTCGGCTATCTTTTGCCGATCTACTACGCATGAGTAGGTATGGCGGATAGATGAGAAAACCGTTTAAGAATATTTCTGATTATAAAAGTTTTGGCATATTATTTTTACTGTTGCTCATATTCGAGAGGCTTTTTAATTTTGCTTTCAACGCCGTGGTACCGCTGTTTTTTAAAGGCATCAAATATACTCCAGGGCATTTCAGGCCGCCGTCCTTTCCCTCTACTGTATCTGAGCTTTATTATGGAGTAGGGGAATTTTTTGGAACAGTTCCGGCCATGCTGGCGGTGCCGCTTGTTTTGTTTTATCTTATCTTGCTGGTTATTATTCTATCGCTCCTAAAGGGTAGGTTTGGTGCTGGTCTCTCTAATCTAGCTGGCTGGAGCCGCGCTAAAGGTCTCAAGCTTTCAGACGGCAACAGAAAAAAAGCTGGAGTGATTCTTATGCTCATTTTAGCGGCCGCCTTTAGCGTGAAGACTTTCTCGTTAAAACCGCTTTCAAACGATGTTTCGTTTTTAGGCAAGGCTGGTATTGTCGCCTCTTTTTATTTCGATTTCAACAAAGCTCTCGTAGCGAAAGCTAGATTTAATGAAGAGCTTTACCGCGATACTATGCTCAAAGCGCTTAAGCGTGACGGTGGGGAGTATTTTAGGTTTGCCGATACCTCTTATTGGGCCTATTTTTCTAAAGACGGGCAGGTCAAAAAAACAGAGCGGGATATCTTTGCGTCGGTCGAGCTTAATGCGATGTTTAATGAGGGGCTTTTGGGAGAAGCCGATATTTTTGAGGCGTATAAGCTGAACAGACGCTTGGGAAATAATAAAAAAGCAGGGAGTATGGTAAAATATTTACAGAGAACCTTTCCCGAAAATTCAGAGTATGCTATTGAAAATGATAGCTATTCCGGCTGTTGTTGAGTAAGTTTTCTGTTATAAGTAAAAACCTGCAACTATGTTAAACCTATATAAAATAATGAGTTTTACTTATTCATGGACATTTTTGTCTCTTTTGTCTCTATAAATCACAGAATATTGTTGATTTTTCATCTCTATTAAGCTAGCTTACCAGAAAATTATTATGATAATTTTGTGCAGTTGGCTTTTGAGAGTGCAAAAAACCAGACATATTCTTTGGAGGTCCTAAATGAGCGATAATACTAGCCAAGAGAGATGCTATCACTGCGGCGGGATTTTAACGTTTGCGAGCGACTCCTATACATGCCTTATGTGCGGTAGGGAGATAGGTCACAAATGCGATTTGTGTATGAATATTGAACCTGCGAAACCTGTCAAAAAGAAGAGGGGCAGGAAAAAGGTCGGCGTGGCAAGATAGCGGTTATCCGTTCGTTTTGCTGGTGAGCCTACGCAGTCGATAGAGGTTTGTTGCGCTGGGTTTTTATGCTTGGCTTTTCCTTAGTGCGGAATGTTTCACTGTTTGTAAAGCCTATTTTCGCTTTTTTTCGGCCTTAGCATCCTTGAGTTGTAGAGAGGGTTGGCCACGCCATTTTTGAAGCCTGTTTTATGTTTCTTTGCGCTTTTGGTAGGGCAGACCCCCCCAAGCTTGCCGGCAACAGGAAGAACCTTCTCCATCGGGGGACTGTTTCCAAAAGAGTTTTTAAGCGTTTTAAAGAAAAGTTTATTTTCTAACTTCGTAAAAACAGAGGCTTTAGAGATTGGCAATTTGTAGCAAAATCAAGTTTGTCTCATTCGGCAACGGCCCCATCAGCTGATGTCGGCTTATGGCACGCCGAGCAGAGCCGCTCTGGTGAGCTGGTGAGGTTGGCTGGAGCGTTGAAGCTTTGCCTTTTTCCACTTCTCCCCCTTCATTCTGCTTGTAAATAGGCATTCGGCTCCAGTCTTTTTGAACGCCTCACTTATGGCTAAAGCTTTTTGATGTTTTTCTCCGGTAAGCGCAGTTTTTACCCAAAATGGTCTCCCACAGCGCTAGTTTCGATTATTACTGTCTAAATATCACTTAGCTATAATATAGATTAGCATTTCTGCCGAAAGGGTATAGAGGCAGAAGTCTATTTTTAGAGACAATTGTACGAGGCTGATTTATTATGGTTTACCTAATGGAGCTTATAGGGAGAGATTTTGGTGATACCTGACGGGGCTGGCATTGACGATGGCGTGAAGTGGAACAGCGGGATCGTTTCGAACACAAAGATATTACTGCTCAGTGAGGATGATGCTTCGTTAGCCGCCTTTTCCGATTACCTGCTGGATATCGGCTATCGTCTGGAAAAAACCGATTCATCCATTAATGCCGGAACCCTGTTGGATACAGGAACGGTAGATATATTTATCACCGACCTATACCTCTCTGACGAAGATCCGTTTGAAATAGCCTCTAACGCGCGAAGGCTAAACCCCGTGATGGAATCTATAGGGCTTTGCTACATCGACGATTTTGACAAAATGCTGGAATGCGGTAAAAAAGGTTTTGTAAGTATTCTTCCACGCAATCTTTCAGAGATGGAGACTTATGGAGAGGTAGTCTACAGTTTGGCCCAAAGAGTGGCGGAAGCTAAGAATATCAGCATGAGAATGAAAGAAGCAGAGGGGGCTATGGCGGTTGCCGCTATTCTAGCCGCCCCTCATTTTTCTTTTGAAGAAAAGTTAAAGAGATGCCTGAGAGTAGTTCTAGGCCACCTTGACGCGGAAAGAGGCTCTATCCAGCTTATCGACTCCAATACTAATGAGATAGTGATGATGGCAAGCACGCAGGACAACCTCATAGGCCTTCGCAAATCGCTTGATGAAACTTCGGTCGCTTCATGGGTTGTCAAAAACATGAAACCTCTTAATGTCAACGACATTGATGAGATAGAAGAATTTCATTTCAGTAAATCCGGCAAATATTCGGGCGACGCGTTTCTCACTTTCCCTATACTTTTTGATGAAAAATCTCTCGGCGTTTTAAACGTAACCGACAAGAGTAGTGGCTCGTTTAGCGATCAGGACGAAGTGGCGGTATCTAGGTTTCTCGGCAGGCTGGGGGCGGTTATTGAAAACGCGTCGCTGACTGAAGAGATAAAGAAAGAGAGGGAAAAGCTATCTATCGCTCATCAGGAGCTGAAAAAACTAGAAGAGATAAGGGAAAACCTTGTAAGTATGCTTGTGCACGACCTTAAAACCCCGATTGGAGAGATAACGGCAAACCTCAGCATGCTGACCGGAGAAAACTTGGAAGATTTTGAAAAGGAAACGATACTGCTGGCAAAAGTGGGAACCGAAAATCTTCTTTCAATGGTTATGGATATTCTCGATGTAAACCGCATGGAAGAAGGAAAGTTCACGCTTAGCCTTGGCACTGTAGATATCGAGGAGATTGCCGTAAACAAAATAGAACAGGTGAAGGCTCTTCTCGAAATGGATAACAAGTTAATTATACTTGAGAAAGATGGCAGTGATTTTAAGGTAAATGCCGATAATGGAATAGTTACCCGAATTTTAGCCAACCTTGTTACCAACGCGATAAACTATTCGCCGGAAAACGGGAGAGTGCTTATCTCTTTAAAAAACATTGAAAACGGTATGGTTCGCGTAGGCGTGCAGGATGACGGGCCTGGCGTTCCAGACGAGTTTAAGGATATTATTTTTATGAAATTTGGTCAGGTGAACAAAGACAACAAGAGGCATAAGTACAGCACCGGATTGGGGCTTACTTTTTGCAAAATGGCGATTGACGCGCATGGCGGAGATATATGGGTCGACAAGGTAGAGGAAGGAGGCTCCATATTCTATTTCACCTTGCCGAAACTGATTTCTTAACCTTCTTTTGAGATGGATAAAAGCAGTCTTTGCCTTTAAAGCACTTTTCACTTTGTGTTAGTATTTACCGATGGCTCAGATAAATAAAGAAATGACGATTCTGGTCGTTGACGACATGAGTAATATGCGTCGGACGATTCGCGGTATGTTGCGCAATATGGGGTTTGAGAGTCTTCTGGAGGCCTCGAACGGCATTGAGGCATTGGAAAAAATACGTTCCCAGAAGATAGATTTTATAGTTACAGACTGGAATATGCCGAAGATGTCGGGGTTTGAACTTCTCAAAAATATCCGTGATGACGAGGACAACAAAAATATTCCGATACTTATGGTCACTGCCGAGATAACCGAGGAGCAGGTTGCCCACGCGGCGGAGACCCTCGTCGACGGCTACATAATAAAGCCTTTTGTTTATAATACTTTCGAGGCCAAAATGCACGAGGTAATGGACAAAAGGTCGAAGCCTCCCCCCATTGACACCCTGATGAACGTGGCCAATATCCTCATCAAGGGAAACCAGATATCGAGAGCTGTTGAGGAACTTACCAAAGGACTTAAAAAATATCCTAAAAGCGCCCGTCTGCATATAGCTATGGGTGAGGCGATGGAGAAAAATGGGGAAGATGACAAGGCCGAAGAGTATTACAAAGAGGCTTGCGAGGTAAACCCTATGTTTACCAAGGCGCACGAAAGGATGGCAGACCTGCTTACAAAGCAAAAGCGGACGGGAGATGCTCTTAAATCGCTTGAAAAAGCGGCGAAAATAAGCCCAAATAACCCCAAGAGACAAAAAGAGATGGGAATGATTCACCTTGTGCATGGGGACAAGACGAAGGCAAAAGTAGCATTGAATATAGCCCTTAAGCAGGCCGGCGGCGATAATAAAATGAGCACCGAAATAGGTGAGGCGTTTATGGACGCAGGAATGGCCGACCTTGCCGCTACGGCATTTAAGCAAACTCTTGCCAGCGACCCTAAAAACCTTAATGTCTACAACAGGCTTGGTATCGCGCTAAGGAAAAAGGGGCGGTTTGGCGAGGCGGTAACCGAGTATAAAAAAGCACTCTCTATAGCGCCGGATGACGAAGTATTGCATTTTAACCTTGCCAAAGCCTACCACGATTCCAGAAAGAAAAAAGAGGCCCTTGAGGAGATAAAAGTAGCTCTTAAAATCGACCCGAATTTTAAGGAAGCTAGGGAGTTTCTGGAACAGCTCGAAGTTGAAATGCAGTCCTTTATCTGATTTTTAAGGGAATGCTTTAATTACTAATCCGATTCGTTTCAAAAGCTCCGGCGAGCAAGATACCGAGAAAGCTGGCGCATCTGTCGCTCGGTTCTTAAAAAAAGGTGATGTTCTCCTTTTAAACGGCGAGCTTGGCGCTGGTAAAACCTGCTTTGTAAGGGGGCTTCTTGGTTCGCTTCATGGCGGTTCAAGCGCCGTTAAGTCTCCAAGCTATACCATTTTAAATGTTTATAATGGTTCACCGCCTGTTTATCACTTCGATTTTTACAGGCTGGAAAACTTAAGTGATATGGAATCGCTCGGTCTTGACGATTACTGGGATAAAGGGATATCTGTGGTGGAGTGGCCCGGGCAGTTTTGCCGGTTCGCGCCTGGCAGGAAAATAAATGTCATAATCAGCATCACAGGCGAAAATGAAAGAGAGATAGAAATAACATACGGAGAGCCAGCAGAGTGAGAGAACTGTTTAGCACCATAGTGATTATTGTATTCTTAGCCACTATTGCATATATCGGTATGCAGTCTATCGTCGGCGGCGGCGCGGAGAAAGTCGAAATAGAAATAGGCAAAACAGAAAACCTTACAGGGAAGGTTTTAGACTTGAGAATTCTGGACAAAAACGATTTGGGGGAGGTACTCAAACTTAATGCCAAAGAGGCTCTTGTTAATGACAGTGTTACCAAGATGAAATATATAAGTGCTGTTTTTAGCTCAAAAAAGCATAAGACAATAGAAATATCATCTGACACAGGGGAATATATGAGCAAAACAAAAGATGCTGTTTTTAGCGGTAGCGTAGAAGTAAAATCTAAACAGCCTTTTTCGCTGAAAACTCAAAGGCTCGACTTTGTCTCCGACAAGAGAATTTTAAAAACTGACCTATATGTGGAATATATTACTGACGGCACGAAGATCTCTGGCAAAGGGATGATTATCGAAATTGATACGCAAAATGTCGAAATTCTGAGTTCGGTAGATGCGACCTTTAACTAGCCGGACTGCTTTAAGGCGGCTCCGGCTTTTTCTTCTTCTACAGATTTTTCTACATGCTCCGGCGGTAGCTGTAGCCGAACACGAATCTATAAACGCCCCGACCAGAGTAACATCGGACAAAATGACCTCTAGGAATAATCCGAAAGTACACACCTTTAGCGGCAATGCAAGAGCGGTGCAGGAGGGGATTGTAGTCGAATCGGACGAACTAATTGTTCTCTATAAAAAAACCGGAGGGATTTCCAGTATTAAAGGAGTCGGCAGAGTAAAAATAACTAGCAAAACAGGGGTTACAACCGGAGATAAAGCCGAACTGTTCCCAAGTAAGCAAAAGGTGGTAGTGGCAGGTAACGCTGTTTCGAAAATGGAAGAGGGCGATATTATGGCAAGAAGGATAGAGTCGTTCTATGGCAAAAAAGGGGAAGCGCTAAAGAAAGTTATCGCGAACGGCGGTGTTCGGCTGATAATCGGAACAACGACGGTAACAGGCAGTCATGCGGTTCATCTGCCTCTGGAAGACAAAAGCGTAGTAACCGGCAATGCTCTGGCGCTTTTAGAGGATGGTGAAATTGAATCCGATAAGCTGACACTTCATTATTATGATGGCGAAGAAGGCAGACAGATGGAAGAGCTGGTTGCTGACGGCAATGTGGTGATGACGTCTGACAATGGAGTTGTCACCGGAGATCACGCGGAACATTTTGTTTCAAGAAAAGTTACCGATGTGTCGGGGAACGCCGTGGCGATAGATAAAGAGACAAAGGTAGAGGCAGAGGAGATAAAAGTTTTTCATGCCAAAGAGAAAAGCGAGATAAAAAAAGCGTATGCCTACAGGAACGTAAAAATAACAGGCGAGTTTAGAAAAATTACAGGGAACCGTGCGGTACTCTATCCCAAAAACAAGAAAGTTATCGTAACGGGAAACGCCATTTACAGGAAAGAGGGCGAAGATATTAAAGGAAAAAAAATCACCTATTTTTATGAGAGAGACGATATAATTATAAGCGGTGGTAGCAAGAATCGGGCCAAGGTTCGAATCGCTCCGATGAACAAGCAAAAGCCTGTCAAAAAACAGGTAAAGGAAGACGGGGCTGTTGATTGAACCTTGTCGACTTTAGTGGGAGGCTTAATTGCAGAGATTACACGCCAAAAGGCTTGAAAAAAGCT
Source organism: Nitrospirota bacterium (assembly GCA_024275955.1). Classification (GTDB taxonomy): domain Bacteria; phylum Nitrospinota_A; class UBA7883; order JACRGQ01; family JACRGQ01; genus JAJRYD01. The sequence continues at coordinate 10,267 of JAJRYD010000005.1, read as the reverse complement.
ATCATGGCAGAAAAGTGGTAGACAGTGTCGAGATCGAAGTCCGGCAGGGAGAAGTTGTTGGGCTTCTCGGCCCGAATGGGGCGGGAAAAACAACTACCTTCTATATGATTGTCGGGCTGACAAGGCCGGAAGCTGGTTCGGTTTTCCTTGATGATACCGATATTACAGCGATGCCTATGTATTTAAGGTCGCGCATGGGTATAGGCTACCTTTCTCAGGAACCTTCTATTTTCAGAAAGCTTACCGTTATGGAAAATGTAACGGCCATCTTGGAGATGCTGAAGTTGAGCACTCACGACAGAGAGCAAAAAGCGAGAGAGCTTTTGGAGATGCTCAACATACTGCATCTTTCCGATTCGATAGCCGCTTCCCTTTCCGGAGGCGAGAGGCGAAGGCTCGAAATCAGCCGTTCGCTTGCTTTAAGCCCGTCCTTTTTGCTATTGGACGAGCCTTTTGCCGGCGTAGACCCTATCGCAGTGATGGAGGTACAGTCGATAATTGTCGACCTAAAGAAAAAAGATATCGGGATACTGATAACCGATCATAATGTCCACGAAACACTTGAAATTGTCGATAGAGCGTACATTATCAACGCTGGAAAGATTATAGAAAGCGGTGCTCCAAGCAAAATTATAGAATCGGAAGAGGCGAGAAAAACATACCTCGGCTCCAACTTTTCAATGAGGCAGTAGGCAGATTTTATGAAGCTATCTATGACAATGAGAATGGGCCAAAGGCTCATTATGACGCCGGCTATGCAGCAGGCGATAAAGCTTTTACCACTCACGAAAATGGAGCTTGTCGCCAACATAAGGCAGGAGCTGGACGAAAACCCTTTCCTCGAAGAGGTTGTTGAGGAAGAGGCAGAAACAGAAAGCAACGATACCCAGAACACCGAGACAAAGGACGACAGGTTCGAGGAAGAGGCTGTGGTTTCTGAAAAAACGGAGGACAAGAAAGCGGAAGAGCCTGACTGGGAGGCTTTCCTGCAGGAGGAGGCGTATAGCGGCGGCACTGGAGAAGGATATGCCGAAAGACCATCTATAGAAAATACGCTAAGAAGTGAAGAGTCGCTTCAGGATCATCTAATTTGGCAGCTAAACATAACGGTACTCGACCCTGTGCTAAACGGAATAGGCCTGTTTATTATCGGAGAACTGGATGATGACGGTTTTTTAAAAGAGAGCATCGAAGATATAGCCGAGGCGACCGGCGGCACTGCCGAGCAGGTTCGCGAAGTTTTAGAGACGATAAAAAGCAAGTTCGAGCCGACAGGCGTCGGTGCTGGCGATATAAGGGAATCTCTTTTGCTTCAGGCAAAAGCGCTTGAACCAGACGACCCGATAATCCGCGAACTGATTGAGGGCCATCTGATGAACCTCTCGGAGAGGCACTACGCCAAAATTGCCAAACTGTTAAAGGTAGATGCCGAGAGGATAATCGAGGCGGTCGAATTTATCAGGGCGCTCGATCCTTCCCCCGGCAAATCTTTCAACCCGCAGAGGGCTAACTATGTGGAACCGGATATCTATATCGTTAAAGTGGATGACGAGTGGCAGGTTCACCTTAATGACGAAGGGGTGCCGATGCTGAAAATAAACAACTACTACCGGAGCGTACTCAAGAAAAATGGAGTCGGCGCGAAAGATTCCAAAGAAAGGGAGTTTATAGAGCAAAAGGTGCAATCAGCCATATGGCTCGTGAAAAGCATAGAGCAGAGACGTCAGACGATGCTTAAGGTAGGCAGGAGCCTTGCGAAGTTCCAAAAAGGCTTTTTGGATAAGGGGCTTTCCCACTTAAAACCGCTGGTTCTAAAAGATGTAGCGAACGATATCGAAATGCATGAATCGACCATAAGCAGAGTAACGCGGAATAAATATATCCATACCCCGCAGGGTATTTTCGAGTTGAAGTTCTTTTTCCATAGCGGGGTAAGCTCGTACCTTGGCAATACCGTCTCATCTGTCAGGGTAAAGGAGATGATTAAAAAAATCGTCATGGAGGAGGATTCAAAAAGCCCTGCCACCGATGATAAAATAGTTGGGCTGTTACAGACGCGCGATGTTAAGATAGCCCGTCGCACAGTCACAAAATACCGAAAGGAACTGGGGATTCCTTCTGGTTCCAAGAGGAAAAAGATTTATTAACTCTTTTTAAATAAGGAGAGCATCATGTTTGTGAATATACAGGGAAGGAAAGTAGAAGTTACTCCGTCGCTTAAAAGCTATTCTCTCGAAAAAGTTTCGGTACTGAATAAGTATCTGGATGGCAGTATACGGGTGCATATGACTATGTCTGTCGGTAAGAAGTTTCGGCAAAAAGTTGATGTTTCCGTAAACGGCAAAGGAGTTCACCTTAAAGGAAGCGAGGAAACGGAAGATATGTATGCCTCCATAGATAAGGTGATGGATAAAATAGCTAGGCAGGCAAAGAAGTTTAAGGAGAAAAAGAAAGACCACCATGCCTCTGAAAAAGACCTTCCGGTAGTAAGCGAGGAGGAAGAAGAGGCGACCATACAGGAAATTATCAGAGAGAATGCCGATACTGATATACTGATGACCGACGAGCGGGCGGTTGAGGTATTAAGGGAAGGGAATAAGCATTTTGTGGTTTACAAAACCAGTGGAGGAGGAAGTGTTCATGTTGCCTACTACAGGTCAGATGGAAATATCGGGATAACGGAATATTAATGAATCCGCAAGAGGTTGCCTTATGAGATTTTCCGAGCATATATCCGTTGACACTATTTTGCCGAACATGGCGGCAAAGAACAAGGCTGACGCTATCCACGAAATGGCAGAGGCTCTTTTTGTTTCCAACCATGTAAAGTCTGCCGCCGTGGTGGAAAAAGCTCTGATAGACAGGGAAAAGCTCGGCAGTACCGGCATTGGAAATCATGTAGCGATACCGCACGCCAAATATGACGATACAGATAAAATAGTAGCTTTGTATGGCAAGTCGAGCGATGGGGTGGAGTTTGACGCGTTGGACGGCAAGAAGACACATTTTTTTTTTTTACTGTTGGCACCAAGCGGCGAGCCGGGCAGACATTTGAAACTTCTTGCTCGCATCTCACGCCTCGTGAGGCTTGACGGGTTTTGTGATAAATTGAAAAAGCTTGAAACACCTGAGGAGATACTTAAATCGATCGAGCAGGCTGAACAGTCACTTTAAGGGGGAGGGGATTGTAAATGGTCGGCGTTGTGATATGCGCGCATGGCGGTCTTTCTGGTGAACTGCTCTCTACGCTAAAGTTCATCACCGGCGGAGCTGGAACTGCGTCTGCCGTAGCTCTGGATCATAACGTAGATGTGCCTAAAGCCCGTGAAATGGTAAAAAAGGCGATAATAGATGCCGACCACGGTAACGGAGTGCTGGTTGCCACTGACCTCTATGGAGGGTCGCCTTCTAATATCTGCATCTCTCTACAGGGCGATTTGAAAATAGAGATTATTACCGGCGTAAACCTGCCCATTCTCATTAAAGCCGTTTCACTTCAAAAGACATCCGATCTTAAAACGATGGCCGCCAAACTAAAAGAATATGGCAGAGAAAATATTCATCTCGCCTCGGATTTTCTTAAAGAGAGTGATGCAAAAGGCAAAAGTGAAGATTAAAAGCAAACTTGGCATACATGCCAGAACAGCTTTTGCTTTCGCCGAGAAAGGCTGTCTCTTTAAGTCGGATATTTCCGTAAGTAGCGACGGCCGAAAGGTTGACGGCAAGGAGGTGTTGGATATACTCTCGCTCGCCATTATGCCAGGGGCTTCCATACTTATCGAAACCAGCGGCCCGGACGAGGTGGAAGCACTCTGCTCGCTTACAGGTTTTTTAAGGTCAGATAATGCCGATTAGAAAAAAGATAGGAAAAGCGTACAAGGGGATTCCTGTTTCTCCGGGGTTTGCCATAGGCAGGGCGCATGTTCTTAACAGGTTTCATCTTTGTGTTTTAAAGCATGTGGTAGGCCGAGACTCGGTGAAAGGCGAGCTGGAGCGGTTCGAAAGGGCTGTGGAAGGCACAAGGAACAAAATGCTTAAAACAGCGCGCGAGTCTGTCAAAAATCTTGCCGAAAATATGAGTTATATTCTCAATCCTCAGATACAACTGCTCCAAGACCCGATGATAATAGGTGCTACAAAAAAAATGATAGAGCAGGAAATGGTTAATGCCGAATGGGCGCTACAGCAAACCTACAATAAGCTGTCGGCAAAGTTTAAAAATATAAAGAACAGCTACTTTAGGGAAAGACTGCACGACCTCGGGATGGTTATAAACCAGGTTACGCAGGTGCTTACCGGCACCGAGCAGGAAACACTCGAGAGCGTGGAAGAGCCGGTTATCGTAATCTCTCACGACCTATCTCCTTTCGATACCGCGCAAATGGCTACCAGTAAGATTTTGGGATTTGTGACGGAAGTAGGCGGTAAAACCTCGCACACAGGGATAATCGCCACGTCGCTCCATATTCCGGCACTGGTAGGAGTTAAGAGAATTACCGATATCGTCAAATCTGGAGATACGCTTATAGTCGATGCCGTTCATGGCGACCTTTTGATATATCCATCAGAAGAGAACTTCCAGATGTTCAATAAAAAACAGCAGGACTACCTCTCCTTTGACAGGAAACTGGAGAGCGAGGTAGGGCTTGCCACAGAAACAAAGGACGGGATAAGGGTAGACCTTAAAGGCAACATAGAAACCTCCAGAGATATTAAGTTAGCCGTGGAACATGGAGCCGAAGGGATAGGGCTTTACCGCACCGAGTTTCTTTATAGAAGCGGCCGCGGTTTTCCCAGCGAAGGCGAGCAGTTTGACGAGTTTAAAAAAGTGGCAGAATCTGTCGCTCCGCATGACGCGGTGCTTCGCACTCTCGATATAGGTGGCGATAAAATGCCGGCCGGCTATGACGACGAACCAGAGCCGAACCCAGCTCTTGGCTTAAGGGCTATACGCTACTGTCTTGACAACAGGCAGATGTTTCGCTCACAGCTGAGAGCTATGCTACGGGCATCGCACTACGGCAAGATAAAGATTATGTACCCGATGATAGGCTCGGTCGAGGAGATAAGAAAAACAAAGAGCATATTGGAAAAACAGAAAAAGGAACTAAGAAGAGAAGGGATACCGTTCGACGAGAATATTAAAGTCGGCATGATGGTAGAAATTCCATCGACTGCGCTTCTTCTCGACCAGTTCGCTCCTTATGTAGACTTCGTTTCGATAGGAACAAACGATCTCATACAATACCTGCTTGCTATTGATAGAGCCAACGAAAAAGTGGCGCACCTTTACGAGCCTTTGCACCCCGCTGTGCTTCGGATGCTTTATATGATAATAGATTCCGCCAACAGGCATAATATTCCCGTAAGCGTTTGCGGCAAGATGAGTGCCGATCCCATATACGCCTATCTACTGCTCGGCATGGGAACTATTGCCGATCTTTCGATGGAGCCGTATTCCATTCCTAAAATCAAAAGCTTTATTAGGAATATTTCGGTTAAAGAGGCGAGAGAAGATTTGCGGAAAGTGCTGGAGTTCGGCAGGGTGAGAGACATTAGAAAGTACCTTCTCGAAAAGGTGAGCCACCTGCTTGAAGACGGGCTTACATCCGAAGTCCTTGCCGAGAGCTACGGCAAGGGAATCTTTAGGTAGGCTCTTTGCATGAGCGGACTGGGTAAAAGTAAATCGCTTTTAAGGGCCGCTAGTGTTGTCGGCTCTTTTACTCTTCTAAGCCGGATATTCGGCTTTCTTCGAGATCTTATTATCGCTAACTATTTCGGCACCCGTGCCGCCGCCGATGCCTTCTTCGTAGCTTTCCGCATACCTAACCTTTTGCGCCGCTTGACGGCAGAGGGCGCGCTTTCGGCCGCTTTTATTCCGCTTTTTGCCAAAACGCTTCAGGCCGATAGAAAAAAGGCGATACGCTTCGCCAACAACCTCTTGGCGGTAATGACAATGGTTTTAACATTGATAGTTGTGGTAGGCATACTCTTCTCTCCACAGCTGTTAAGCGTAATAGCGGTAGGCTTTACCGATGACCCCCAAAAGTTCGAGCTTACCGTACTGCTAACGCGTTTGCTTTTTCCGTATCTCTTGTTCGTATCGCTCGCCGCCATAGTAATGGGAATACTCAACACGATGCACCACTTCGCCGCGCCTGCCGCCTCGCCGGTTGTTTTTAATATCGCCATCATAGCTTCGGTAATCTTTTTGCGGGATATGTTTGAACTGCCTGTCTACGCCATAGTAGCCGGTGTGCTTATAGGCGGGGTTTTGCAACTCGCTATTCAAATTCCATACGCTATCAGGGAAGGCTTTAGCTTTTTCCCGCATGTCGATTTCAAGTCGGAGCTGCTTAAAAAAGTTTTCCTTCTTACCCTTCCGGCAACGGCAGGTTTCGCAGTGGCAGAGATAAATATGTTCGTCGATACCATTCTAGCGTCACTGCTTGCCGAAGGTTCCGTCTCGTATCTTTATTACGGCAACAGGCTTATGCTTTTTCCGCTTGGTATTTTCGGCGCCGCTATGAGTACCGCTTTGTTGCCTACGCTCTCCTTTCAGGCAGGCGAAAAAGATTTCGCGAAGATGGTAGAAACAATATCAAAATCGCTTCGTGCCATGTCGTTTCTTATCGTTCCGTCTACCGTCGGCCTTATCGCGCTAAGAGAGCCGATAGTAAAGATTCTTTTTGAAAGAGGCGAATTCGATAATTTTGCTACGGTAAACACAGGGATAGCGCTTGGCTACTACAGTGCTGGGCTTATCGCTTTTGCCGGGGTAAAGGTGGCTGTTGCCGGCTTTTATGCGCTGGGCGATACCAAAACGCCGGTGAAGGTGGCATCGCTAGCTATGGTGCTGAATATCATTTTTAATCTTATCCTTATGGGGCCGTTAAAGCATGGCGGGCTGGCGCTTGCCACGTCGCTTGCGTCGGTGGTCAACTTTTTCCTGCTTCTCTATCTGCTCGATAAACGGCTCGGCGGAATAGACGGCAAAAAGATGCTAAAAACTTTTGCCCTCGCTACCTTAGCGTCGCTGATGATGGGCGGGCTGATAGCTACCCTTTCGATGATTATAAGCCCGTTTACTGTTGTCGGCCTTACGGTTGTTATTACCGGCTCGGCACTCTTTTACTTTCTCGTCACTTGGCTTATAGACATGGAAGAGATACACTACGTCTATGAGAAGGTGTCTAAGAAACTGAGAGGGTGAGACCTACCCTTTATTGTGGGCAGTGCCTTTGCGTGCTATGGGTAGTCCTGCCGGTGAGGGTAGCGCGTGGTGTCGGTTAGGTTTCCTCCACGCTTTTGTTGCTTTTTTCTTTTTTCACCTCACTTTGTGCCATCCCTGTTTATGACGCAGGCGACGTTCTTCCGCCTCTTCTTGTCGAGAGATTTGTCGGCGATGTTCCGGTTCTTCCCTATGTGCGTCGGCTGGTTTTTGCGGGAGAGCTTTTGGTAGTGCCGTATCTTCTAGTGTTACTGGCTACAGCCTTCCGTGCGGCGAGTTTTTTTCCGCCTCGTTTGGCATCCATCCCTGTAAGAGGGGCAGGCTTTTCTTCTACCGTTGTTCCAGATTGTCTACCTATCTTTGTCCCTCTACGAAGTATCTTTTTTGGCGGGCGTGTTACTGCTCCTGTCCTCGTTCCACTTACAGCTACGGTTCCGGTTCTTGCGGAGTAGAGCAGTGCTTTCACTTCCTTTTCCGATAGGTGCCGATAGTCGGCAGGGCCAAGGCCAACAAGTTTTAAAGGGCCGTATCCTGTGCGCGCAAGTTTTGTTACCGGATGACCGAGCGCCTTGCAGAGATTTTTTATATGGTGTTTTTTTCCTTCGGTAAGGTCTATGTAAAGGATTGAGTTTTTGCCGGTGGTTCTTTCTACCTTTACGGAATCGAAGCGGTATTTGATACCTTCGATCGTCATCCCTTTTTTCATTTTTATTATTGTTTCGTTTTCCACCACGTTGCGCACGCGCGCCGCATACTTTTTTATTACCTTGCTTGAGGGGCGCATCATTTTCTGCGCGAAGTCGCCGTCGTTGGTAAGCAGTAAAAGCCCTGTTGTATTAAAGTCGAGCCTGCCGACAGGGAAAACTCTATTGCGGATTTCCGGTACGAGGCTTGTAACTATTTTTCTTCCCTCCGGGTCGGACTCGGTGCATACCACGCCGGCAGGTTTGTTCATAAGAAGGTAGATTTTCGAGATTCTCTTAAGTGCCTTGCCGTCGCAGGTGATGGTCTCTTCCTGCGGGTCTACCTTGGTTCCAAGTTTTTTGACGGTTTTGCCGTTTACTTTTATACGGCCCTCAACGATAGCTTCCTCCGCTTTTCTGCGTGAGAAGAGACCGGCATCCGCCAGAATTTTTTGAAGACGGATTTCTGCCGGTTCTTTTTTCGCGTTACTAGTCGTCCTTTTCTTCTTCGTCGAACTCTTCGTCATTCTCGTTGCTATTGACCCTAACGGTTTCTTCTTCGTTGGACTGCTCTGCGTCGAACTCCTGCGTTTCTTCATCTTCATCATCCTCGTAATCTTCGTTAGCCGGTTCTATCATGGCGGCTTCTTTTTCCATTTGAATGTCCGATTCATCCTTCTCTTGTGGTTCATCGTCGAATTCCATACTTGTTTGCGCTGACCCGCTTTCCATATTTTCGGGGAAATCTTTTAGCGTTGGGAGGTCGCTTAACTTTACCAGCCCGAAATATTCTAAAAACCTTTTAGTAGTTCCAAACGCCATCGGCTTGCCGGGCAGTTTTTTTCTGCCCATTGATTTTATAAGAGATTTTTCCAGCAGTTTTTTTACAATCCCAGAGCTGTCTACCCCGCGAATATCTTCGATTTCCTGTCTCGTAATAGGCTGTTTGTAGGCGATGATGGAAAGAACCTCCAGCGATGCCGGCGAGAGCCTTGTCGCCCGTTCGATTTTGTGAAATTTTTTAACCCACTCTCCGTATTCCTGCTTTGTTCTTACCTGATAGCCTTCAGCGATTTCTACTACCTCTACAGCGTGATCTTCCAGCTTTTGGTTAAGCTCGCCGACGCAGATGCCGATTTTTTCTTTATCGAAGCCGTCCACGATTTCTACAAGGTCTCCAATCGGCACAGGCTTATCGGAGATAAAAAGCACAGCCTCGATTATTTTTACCGCGTCACTATTTTCCAAACTGATTCCTCTCCATCGGTTAATCAGATATTAGCTTTTGCTATATCCGAAGGTTTTTCTCTTTGGTCTTCCGACTGTATCCAGATAGGAGCGAACTGCTTTTCCTGAAAGACCATTATCATCTGCTGTTTCATAAGCTCTAATAGGGCAAGAAGGGTTCCCACCATCTCCATCCGGCTTTTGCTCTCTTTAAAAAAATCTTCAAAGTTTAGTCTGGATTTAGTCTCCAGCATTTCAAGTATAAGCGCCATCTTTTCCGTAACGGAAATCTCCTCAAGCTTTATTTCGTACAGCTGGTCTGGTGAGATGTTCGTCAGTATGTTTCTGAACGCCCCCAAAAGCTGGAATACCGATATCTCTTTTAGGTAGTCGGTGTCGTCTTGATCCCACTCGCTTATAAAATGCCTGGCGTATGTAAGCCTCTGAACATCTTCCCTGCCTCTAAGCTGTTGCGCAGCATCTTTGAACTTTTTATATTCGATAAGTTTCCGCATAAGTTCGTCACGAGGGTCTTCGCCTTCCTCTGTCTCTTCGCCATCGGCTTCCTTGGGGATAAGCATTTTGGATTTTATATGCGTAAGCGTGGAGGCCATAATGAGGAACTCCCCGGCTATATCGAGGTTCAGCTCTTCCATTATGTCTAAATATTCGAAATACTGTTTGGTTATCATAGATACCGGGATATCGTAGATGTTAAGCTCCTGTTCTTTAATGAGGTGGAGAAGCAGATCCAGAGGCCCCTCAAAGATATCCAGCCTTACTTTATAATTCGACATTTTCCCTAGTTTTTACCCCTGTTAAGGCCGGCATTATACACGTTTAGCCTCCATCATGTTAGGATAAATCCGGTTTTTAGGAGATTTACTTATGGGAACCTCTAAAAATCTATTTTTAAAGTTCTGACTTTTGGTTGGTCGAATTATAGATGGGGATTTAGTGCTATTGCCGAAACCGATGAAGAAAAGAAATTGTCCTAAAGTTAGTTGAAATTAAGGTATGACCTCACCTGCTAAGATATGTTTGAGAAAGAACAAAAAATAGCAAGGAGGTCAACATGGACAGAGTAAACGGAAAGAAGATTGATGGCAATAGTAGAATTGAAAGT